>NZ_JBPVIR010000009.1:0-190690 GCF_057373025.1 Sporosarcina sp. AD_1 | reverse complement strand
TATGTGAGTAACAGATGTTTATTATTTTTATACGAGACAACAAATTAATATACTTTTGTCTACGCTCTGAGAGGAGTAGCCCTTATTGGGCTGCTCCTCTATACTTTCGGCAAACTGGCCATGACGCCGTTATATAATTTCAACAAGATATAAAGAATACAAGACAGAAACAGGCTCCAAATAATAATCTCAAATGCAATTAAACCGACTGTGCTGCTCAGTGTCATGAACTTTGTTAGTTTGAACACGATGTAGATGAAATAAATGAATGTCGTCAGGATGAAGACGAGCAAAAGGATGGTGACCGATTGGATTCCGACAACAGAAGTCAGGGCACCGAAAAAATAAATGACATTACCGCCCTTCGCCTCGCTATATGACTCACCTTTCGCGTCCTTCGAAAAAAACAGCATGGCTGTTTCATGAATCGTTTCTGCAATGAGTTTCAACGCAGAAAACAGCATAAAAAAAACAAGTGCATAAATGATAAGCAAGAAGAGCCGGAGCTGAGCATCCGTCAAAAACTCCCGCATTCCAGCATAAAGCCCGATTTCCTGAAAAAACCCGACCGATGCACTTACTGTATAAACACCAAACGTTAAACTGAATAGTGATATGGTAACAAAAGGCAAATAACCGAACAAATATGGATTCCTCATTTGACACCCCAAAAAATATTATCATTTTCTATAATATAGGAAGAGAGTCGACTTTAGCAATAAAGTGTCGACATCGCCTATGCAAATATGCCCGAATTACGTTATACTTTTAAGCAATGTAAGGAATTTTGATTCAGTTGTTGGAAGGAGGATTTTCTTGGAATTCGTATTACTGATTTTCTTGCCGATTGTGGCTGCCTTATTCATTCCCCTTTTATTTAAAAGAATGAAACGTATACATACTGGTTGGTTTGTTCTGGCAGTCCCTCTCGTACTGTTTCTCTATTACGCAACATATATCCCGTCCACAATGGATGGCGGACATGCTATATCCGAACTGCAGTGGATTCCATCCATGGGCATTTCATTTGTCTCCTACATTGATGGGCTCAGCCTGCTTTTCTCATTGCTGATCACAGGGATCGGATCACTTGTTGTACTTTACTCCATCTTCTATTTGGATAAAAACAAGGAGAAGTTAGGTAACTTTTATGTCTATCTTCTCCTTTTCATGAGCGCCATGCTCGGAGTCGTACAGTCCGATAATGTCATCTCCCTCTATCTGTTTTGGGAATTGACGTCGATTTCTTCATTTCTTTTGATCGGCTACTGGTTTACCCGGGACCGTTCCAGATTCGGTGCATTGAAGTCCATGATGATCACTGTTTTTGGCGGTTTGATGATGCTCGGGGGATTCGTCCTTCTCGGCATTATGGGGGATACATACTCCATTCGTGAATTGATTGCGTCCGCTCCTGATTTTGTTGGGCATGACTATTTCACTCTCGCGCTAGTTCTTCTATTGCTCGGGGCGTTTACGAAATCAGCACAGTTCCCGTTCTACATTTGGTTGCCCGATGCCATGGAAGCGCCGACTCCGGTCAGTGCTTATCTCCACTCTGCGACAATGGTTAAAGCAGGACTGTATTTAGTAGCTCGCTTCACGCCAATCTTTGCTTTTTCAGAGGTCTGGGTATGGCTTGTAACTGGAATCGGTTTGCTCACCCTTTTCTGGGGTTCGTTATTTGCTGTGAAACAAACGGATTTGAAAGCGATTTTAGCTTTCTCAACCGTCAGTCAACTCGGATTGATCATGTCCCTTCTCGGTGCGGGAGCAATTACGTTCCACTCGGATGATACGGTATTTAAATTCGCCATGTTCGCGGCAATTTTCCATTTGATCAATCATGCGACGTTCAAAGGAAGTCTTTTCATGATTGCAGGCATTGTTGACCACGAAACCGGGACACGGGATATCCGGAAACTGGGTGGCTTGATGAGCATCATGCCTGTCAGCTTCACTGTCGCATTTATTGGTTCCATGTCGATGGCCGGTCTTCCGCCATTCAATGGATTCCTCAGTAAAGAGATGTTCCTGCAATCGATGGTGGCGATCCGGCAGTTCGAACTGTTCCAATTCGACACATGGGGCATCCTGTTCCCTGTCATCGCATGGATTGCTAGCGTTTTCACGTTTGTCTACAGCTTCTATTTTGTGTTCCGAACGTTTGCAGGTAAGCGCAAAGAAGGCCAGCTGCCTCAGGAGCCGCATGAAGCACCTGTCGGCATGCTCATTTCTCCTGTCATTCTCGGAGTTTCGGTAGTCGGAATATTCTTTATTCCTAACCTTGTTGCAAAGTGGCTAATAAAACCGGCTGTTGCAGCGATTCAGCCGAATTTATATTCACAGCCTGGTGACATAGATATCCATGTAGCTGCCTGGCATGGTTTTAAATCAGTTGAACTATGGCTGACAGTGGGCGTCATTATAGTTGGAGCCTTGCTCTTCATCTCGCTATCCAAATGGCAAAAGGTGTATGGCTTGCAGCCTGCCAAGCTTTCTCTAAATGCCTTGTATGACGGCATGATGAATTTCAGTGAAAAAGGGATGAATCGGATTTCCCGTTTCTATATGACCGGGTTGATCCGTACGTATATGATTTACATCTTCTCTTTCATCAGCATCGCCGTTCTTGTCATCTTATTCACGCAAGACGCGTTTGTCGTTGATATGGACAGTTTTGCGCATATTGGAGTCTATAGTGTGATCAATGCTGTCATCTTACTATTGGCCGTGTGCTTCGTCTTGTTATCGAAAACAAGACTGGCAGCCATCATCGCTCTTGGCGCTGTCGGCTATTCAGTCGCCTTGTTCTTCGTCATTTTCAAGGCGCCAGATTTGGCGTTGACGCAGCTCGTCATCGAAACCGTATCAGTCGCTCTGTTCCTGCTCGCATTCAAGCATTTGCCTGCTCTAAAGGATCATGGTGAAACGGTAAAAACGAAAATGACGAATGGCATTGTCGCAATAGGGGTCGGAATCACAGTGACATTGGTTGCTTTATCAGCCCACTCTCAAAAGCTGATTCCATCCATTGCTCAATTCTACAAAGACACAGTGAAGACCGAGGCGGGTGGCGGAAATATTGTAAACGTTATCCTGGTGGATTACCGTGGTTTCGATACATTGTTTGAAATTGCCGTCTTATCGATCGCCGGTATCGGCGTGCTAGGCATGATTAAGCTTCGCCTTGGAAGAAAGGAGAATTCGGATGAGAACAAATGATGTCATATTGCAAACGACAACAAAAGTTGTCTTTTTCATCATTTTCCTTTTCGCCATCCATATTTTCTTTGCGGGCCACTATACGCCAGGTGGCGGATTTGTTGGCGGATTGCTGACGACAGGAGCCCTTGTACTGCTGTTGCTCGCATTTGATTTGAAAACGGTCCAAAAGGCATTGCCTTTCAATTTTGTTATTGTCATTGGCATCGGACTGCTGCTGGCTCTCGGCACAGCGGCTGGCTCCATCCTTTTCAATGTTCCTTTTTTCACCCATGCCTTTGACGACTTTACGCTCCCCCTATTCGGGGAGACCTCCCTCCATACAGCGATGCTGTTTGATGCGGGAGTCTACTTGGTTGTTGTCGGATCAGCGATGACCATCATCCAATCGATTGGAGGGGATGCGTAATGGAATTGCTAATGGCGATTCTAATCGGTATTTTGTTCACGGCAGCTGTCTACCTTATCTTATCCAGAAGCCTGTTGAAAGTGATTTTAGGCACCGGGCTATTGAGCCACGGAGCGCATTTGCTCATTTTGACAATGGGAGGGCTTGGCGGTTCTGCCCCTCCTGTACTGGATAAAGAAGCTACCGATTTTGCGGATCCTTTGCCGCAAGCTCTGATTTTGACAGCGATTGTTATCAGTTTTGGAGTGACAGCTTTTATGCTCGTCCTTGCATACCGTACGTACGGCGAACACAAAACAGATAATATGAATTTGATGAGAGGAAATGACGAACATGATTAATCTACTTTTGTTTCCTATCATAATTCCATTTCTCTTTGCCATCGTGCTGCTGTTTTTCAAGGAACGGATCGTGTTGCAGCGAGTATTGGCTGCAGTTGGCCTGATCGCTGCCCTGGCAGCTTCCTTGTTTCTCGTTCACTCCGTTAAACAAGATGGCGTGCAAACGATTACGCTTGGCAGCTGGCCTGCTCCTTTCGGTATCTCGATGGTGTCGGACATGTTTTCAGCCTTGCTGGTCACGACGACAATCATTATTACGCTGCTTGTCGTCATCTATAGCTTCACTTCCATAGGGGAGGCCAGAGAGCATTATTTCTATTACTCGGCAATCCTCTTCATGGTTACTGGTGTGAATGGTGCATTCACGACAGGTGATATTTTCAATATGTTCGTCTTTTTTGAAGTGCTGCTCATTGCTTCTTATGTTTTGATTGTTCTTGGTGGAGAAAAGAGACAGTTGCGTGAGTCTATCAAATACATATTGATCAATGTCGTTTCATCTGCTTTATTCGTCATTACAGTCGCCTACTTGTATTCTGTTGTCGGAACGCTGAATATGGCCGATATTTCGGTGAAAATTGCTGAGATTGGCCAGCCGGGCATTATTACGGTCATTGCCGTGCTGATGCTCATTGTGTTTGGGATTAAAGGATCTATCTTCCCACTCTACTTCTGGCTTCCTGGTTCTTATGCGGCACCGCCGATACCTGTCCTGGCTCTGTTTGGAGCTTTGCTGACAAAAGTCGGGGTGTATGCGATCATGCGGACCTACACTTTATTTTTCGTCCACCATACGGACTTTACACACGGGCTTCTGATGGTATTATCCATTTTGACGATCATTGCCGGATGTATTGGTGCCCTTGCTTATTTCGACCTCAAACAAATTGTCATTTACAATATCGTCATTGCGGTCGGAGTCATCTTGTTCGGCGCTGCACAAATGAACGAATCGGGTCTTTCCGGCGCTGTCTTTTATTTACTTCATGACATGCTGATCAAAGGGGCTTTGTTTTTCTTGATCGGGATGATCATTTATGTGACAGGCACTTCCGATTTGCGAAAAATGGGTGGTCTGATGAAGACTCATCCATCACTAGGCTGGTTTTATTTAATCGCGGCATTCGGCCTGGCCGGCATCCCGCCTTTGAGCGGCTTCATCGGAAAGCTGCTTATTGTGGAAGGGGCATTCCAAGCTGACCATATATGGGGAAGCATTGTCGTCTTGGCTTCCAGTCTTGTTGTGTTACTATCTGTCATCCGTATTTTCATCTACGCGTTTTGGGGCGAACCTCAAGCATTGCCTTCAGTGAAGCGGAAACCGTACAGACGGATGATGGTTCCAACTGTTGTGCTCGTCGTTCTCTCTGTCCTCTATGGTGTCGGGACAGAATGGCTTCTCCCTTACATGACGGATGCATCGAATGTATTACTACAACCATCCATCTATATTGATGCGGTGTTAAAGGAGTAGATGTCGATGGCCTTTCAAATATTATTAAATGTTTTTATCGCAGTCACTTGGATGTTCATGACGTCTTCCTTCAGTGCTTCGACTTTCGTAATCGGGTACCTGATTGGATTGATCCTCCTCTTTTTGACACGGCGATTTTTCAAAAGCAGGCTTTATGTCTGGAAGCTTTGGGCTGCGCTCAAACTGACCTTGCTTTTCCTGAAGGAATTGACGCTCTCCAACATTTCGGTCTTCATGCTCGTTATCCGGCCGAAGTTGAATCTCCAGCCAATGTTTTTCGCATTGCCGACTGAGCTGGAGCATGATTGGGAGATTACGCTGTTATCCAGCCTTATCACATTGACTCCAGGTACAATAGTGGTCAATGTATCGGATGATCAGCGGACGCTTTATATTCATGCGTTGGATGTTGACGATGTGGATGAAGCGATCGAATCCATTAAAAACTCTTTTGAGAAAGCGATTATGGAGGTGAGCCGCGCATGACGATATTCATTTGGATCAGTATGATTGTGGTCTCTCTATCCATGGCCGGCCTGATGTATCGTGTATTCAAGGGGCCGTCTGTGCCTGACCGGCTCATTGCGCTGGACGGCATCGGTGTCATGCTCATTTCAGCAATTGCGCTGCTTTCGATATTGTTCGATACGAGATTTTATATCGATGTGATTTTGCTCATCGCTATTATTTCCTTCATCGGAACTGTATCGTTCTCCAAATTCATTGAAAGAGGGGAGATTATCGAACGTGAGCGTCATCATTAACATTCTAATTGTCATTACAATTACCGTAGGCGTTGTTTTTACGGCTGTTACGACCATAGGGATACTTCGGTTCCCTGATGTCTATACAAGGGCTCACGCAGCCTCTAAGAGTGCCACACTGGGTGTCATGAGTATCCTGCTTGGTGTATTCATTCACTTCTGGTATAACGAGGGACATTTCAGCATTCAACTGCTGTTAGGTATCATCTTCTTGTTCGTGACCTCTCCGATCGGCGGACATTTGATGAGCCGGGCGGCTTATATGGCAGGTGTGAAACCAACTGAATTGACAGTCGGGGATGACCTGAAGGAAGTTGTCGAGAAAGCCAAGAAGGAAAGCGGTTCATTAAAATCCGAAGATCAATAACAAAACGCGCAAAGAGAACGTACTTGTTCCCTTTGCGCGTTTTTTATCAATATGGATAATACGGCGGATAATACGGAGGATAGTACCCCGGATAACCTCCATACGGATAATAATTATAATATGGAGTCGGATAGTAAGACTGCGGGAAAAACGCATTTCCTAGCAAGCTGCCTGCCAAACCTCCTAAAAATGGACCACCGAATCCACCGAATCCAAATCCAAACCCATTATTCCCAAAACCCCGTCCAAATCCGCCGCCATAACCACGACCACCTCTACCGTAACGTACCATCTTCATCCCCCTTTCCCACCTATCCTATTCAACATAGATGATTTGTGGAGGGACAATGGCCTATTCTGAATCCTTTTCCGCCATTCTTTCAACCAAAGTTGCAAGTGTGCGTACCATGACACCTGTTGCGCCCTTTGGTCCGAGATCATGAGGAGCAGATGCATCGGACGTGCCCGCGATATCCAAATGGATCCATGGTGTGTCGCCAACGAATTCTCCAACAAATCCACCGCCAAAAATCATATGGCCATCCCGGCCCGGCGAATTGTTCAAGTCCGCGACATCACTTTTTCGGATTCGCTTCTTGTCGTTCTCCGTCAACGGCAGACGCCATACAAATTCGCCTGTTTCCAAGGAAGCTTCCATGAATTCCTCGAAGAACTCCTCATTGTTTGTGAGTGCACCTGTTTTATCATTTCCAAGAGCTACGATGACACCACCTGTCAATGTCGCAACATCAATCAGATAGTTTGCGCCGGACTGCTTCGCATACGTCACAGCATCTGCCAGCACGAGCCTTCCTTCCGCATCCGTGTTCAGTACTTCAATTGTTTTTCCACTTAATGAAGTGATGACATCGTCTGGTTTAAACGCCTCACCAGAAATCATATTATCCGTGGCACCAATTACGGCGATGACATTTCGGGCCGGACGCAATTCGCCGATGATCGCCATGGCTCCGAGAACAGCAGCAGCTCCTCCCATGTCTCCTTTCATTCCGACCATGCTCTCCCGTGGTTTCAAGGAGTAGCCGCCTGTATCGTATGTAACGCCCTTACCGACCAAACCGACAACATCTCCCCATTCCTCTGTTGCCGTATATTTCAACACGATCATGCGCGGTTCCTCGACAGAACCTTTATTGACGGCAAGAATCGCTCCCATTCCGAGCTCTTCCATCTCTTTCTTGCCAAGTGTTTCAATCTCGAATTCGTATTTCTCCGCTAGTTCTTCAGCATATTCCGCAAGTTTGGTAGGCGTCAGCAAGTTGGGCGGCATATTCACAAGGTTGCGAGCTTCCTTTACTGCACTTGCATATGCTTTTCCAACGGCATAAGCAGCTTTCAATTCATCTTCATCGTATGATGAAATGAACTGCAGCGACTCAATAGCGAAATCCTTCTCATTGGAATCCGTCCGGTAGCCTTCAAATTTATACGTACCCAGGCCTATACCTTCAGTTGCCGCATAGGCGACATCCGCACATGTCAATTCTTCGGTTGTGAACGGAGCTGTCCAAATGGCTGCGTTTTCATACTTGCTTGCAAGCAATTCTTTTCCGACAGCCGCAAACGTCTGGCGAAGTTTCTCCTCGGTCAAGTCTTTCGGTGCGCCTAGTCCCACAAACAGCACGCGTTTATAGCTCTGTTCGGATAAAGACGGCATTTTGACGATTTCTTTAAATCCAGTCTTAATATCTCCGGCGCGCACCCAATCCAAAATCCTGGAACTGAATGAGTCCGCAAACGCCGCCCACCCCTCTACATTTTCAGGATGTTCGGGTACGCCGACAACTAAAACGTCTGCTGTCACTTTGCTGAGTTCTGTTTCAATTGATAGTGTTTTCATTTGACTCCTCCTGACTTTTCATACATCTTGTATTATATACCATTGGTCCATTTACTTAAAATTTTGGAACGTAAAAGTTGTAATTTTCAAGCCCTCTTCCAATCGCTATGGTATACTGAAAAAAACGATTGAAAAATCGAATAAGAAGCACTGCATTCGCCGAAAAAAGTTTTTTTACGGCCATTATCTTTTAACAAGGAGTGTAAGCAGATGGGTATAGTACAAAACACTCCGCTTTTGGCGGCTTTATTTGCCATCTTCTTTGCGCAGTTCGTCAAAATTCCAATCCATTATTTATTGACACGAAAACTCGATTGGAAACTGATGACGTCCACCGGTGGCATGCCGAGTTCCCATTCGGCAGCCGTATCAGCCTTGACGACAGCCATTGCCTTTGAAACTGGTTTAGATTCTCCCCTCTTCGCTGTGTCTGCGATTTTCGCAGTTATTGTGATGTTCGATGCGACAGGCATTCGCTATCAGGCGGGGCAGCAAGCACTGATTATCAATCAGATGCGGCTGGACTTCCAGACGTTTGTTCAGGAGATAAAAGGCTGGCCACAGAAAGACGGACAGCAAAAAATACAGGAGCTGAAAACATTGCTTGGCCACAAGCCGAGTGAAGTGTTTGCAGGTTCTGTTACGGGGATACTCATTTCCCTTATTACGTACACCTTTATCAAATGAAAAAGGCTCACCTGGGGGATACCCTCCAAGCTGAGCCTTTTCTCATGTATAAAAACAGTATGCTGCGTGCTAAGTTAAAACATTTGATAGCCTTGTTTCCGCAATGCTTTGATGACGATCCCTGAGATGATGGCACCGACAAGACCACTTGTCAAAATGATAATATCGACCGCATGCAAAGCCATGATCTTATGTCCCAAGGCATTGAATGCATAAGCCGGTTTCGTAAAGTACTCATAAAATTTCACTTCATCGATAATCAAGATGACAACGATCGGATAAATGATGGCCATCAGCCAAGACATCCGCAACAGCATATTTAATAAAAAACCGATGCCAAAGAACATGACAACGAAAATTAACACGGATAAGATGACTTCCACCAAAGAAATTTGTTCCAATTCGACTACCCCCGTTTTCCAATCACCATTTTACAGGAACATCGGCACCCTTTCAACAGAATGAGGAACAGTCACCGATTTGTCAAAGATCACTCACTGAAAAATAGTTTGTAAGCCGTATAGCCAAACCAATCACCGGGGTTTCGATCCTTCATTCGAAACAGGCCGGACTCTATCGTTTTTTCTGCCATCTCTTGAAGCATTAGGGAAACATCATCCCCATCCATTAATTCAAAAGGAGATTGCCAGGCGGCGGCAGCAATCTCTTTCGCATCACGCTGGATCATCTGCCCTTCACTGATCGGCTTCAATAAGAAAATGCCCATATTATCACTGATCGTGCCATTTAGCACGCCTGTGCGGAAGCCGATCATACCGACCAGCTCACTTTCGATTCCTGTTTCTTCCTTCACTTCCCTGATGGCTGCCTGATCCGCCGTCTCTCCGCCTTCCACAAAACCTGCAGGAAGGGACCAGAAACCTTTCAATCCGCCATACGTCTTTTTAACGACGAGCCATTCCCCATTACTGTTTATCACGAGGCCGGCAGCACCAAGCCATACATTGCCCCTTGCTGTCACAGAAAGATCCCCCTTTCTAAAAAAAAGCACCTGCCCTGTACTATAGGCAGATGCTCATCTTGAACTTTTCTTATTATAAAAGGTTGAACTTCCCTTTTTTCAATGTGAGGCCTAGACCGCCAATCAAGAACAATGCCCGGTTGTCGACCATCTTCTTCATGAAAGATGCTTTTTTACCTGTCATCTTCTTGCCGAAAGCAACACCGATTGCATCGTCATCACCAAGGGACGCAATGCTTCCTTTTAGGTCAGGAACAAATTCGGACGTCGATTGTCCTTTTATTAGGGCAACTAGGTTGTTTGCACACATGTCACCTTGCTGCATCGCGATTTGTGCAGTTGGAGGATATGGACGGTTCGTTTCTTCATTGATCATCAATGCGCAGTCGCCCACGATGAATACGTCATCAAAGCCAGGAGCACGAAGATCCTTTTCAACTTTGACACGCGCACGCATGTTTTCGATGCCAGTTTCTTCGATCAAACGGTTACCGCGGACACCTGCTGCCCATACGACTGTTCCCGCTTTGATGAACTCGAATTCCTCTTCGCCTTTTTTGATCTTAACGCCTTCAGGAGTCGCCTCTACAACTGGCGTGCCAATTGAGAATTCAATTCCTTTAGACTTCAATTGACGAACTGCATAATCGACTAGTTCAGGGTCGAATCCTGGAAGAACCATTGGTGCCGCTTCTACACAGATAACACGGACTTTTTCGCGCGGTACATCGAATTCTTTGCAAAGTTCCGGTACACGGTTTGCCAATTCACCTAGGAATTCAATACCTGTGAAACCAGCTCCGCCTACTACGATTGTCAGGCGACTATCGTCTTTTTCGTCTTCCAATGACCATGTAGCAAATTGGTATTCAATATGCTCACGGATTTGACGTGCTGCTTTAACATTCGCAATGGAAAGAGCATATTTGTCCAATCCAGTAATGCCGAATGTTTCTCCTTCAAAACCTAGTGCGATAACAAGATAGTCATACGCATGCGTACCCACATCAGTTGTAACAACTTTGCCCTTCACGTCGATCGCTTGGACTTCAGCTTTGACGAACTTGACTTTATCTTGGCTGATAACATGCTTTATATCATAACGGACCTGCTCAGGAGATAATGTACCAGCTGCAGCTTCATGCAGCCAAGTCGACTCATAGTGATAATCGTTCTTGTTGATAAGTACGATATCCGCCTCATCAGTTCCAATCGATTTTTGCAAGTTAACGACTGTAGCTAAACCGCCGTAACCCGCACCTAGTACTAAGATTGTCGGTCTTTTCACGAAAATCGAAACCACCTTTGAATTTATTAGCCCGCAAAACGGGAGAGCCCCCACTTAAAAAAAGTGTTACACCCGCTGGCTTACCAGGTAGCACAACCTGTCGGCCAAATGGTCTAACTTGCAATCGGAGGGTGTGGGGACCCCACA
Source organism: Sporosarcina sp. AD_1 (assembly GCF_057373025.1). NCBI lineage: Bacteria > Bacillati > Bacillota > Bacilli > Caryophanales > Caryophanaceae > Sporosarcina > Sporosarcina sp. AD_1. The sequence continues at coordinate 179,145 of NZ_JBPVIR010000009.1, read as the reverse complement.
TCGATTGAAGTATCACTTTTTGCGCCCGGCCCATAGGAAATCGGTATGTGAGACGATTTTCATAGTCCTGGCATTTGTCCATTTTCGACAAACTTCTATACTTATACTAGCCCTTTTAATAAGCGTTTTCAACACTATAATAAAAATAGTTATGATTTGAAAATACTGAAATAGGGCAAACTATGCCCGTAGGTATTTTCAAAGGGAATACCCCTCTATTTTAATTAATCGCAAGACTGCGGCGATCCTGCTTTAGATGCGGTTCTAAAGGACGTTCCACACCCACATGAAGCAATGGCATTCGGATTATCGATTGTGAAACCTCCACCCATGAGAGACTCCTTATAATCCACTTTGGTCCCCGTGAGAATCGGCGCATCTTCTTTCGTAACGAGCACATTGATACCGTGCTGTATGGATAGAATATCATCATCTGTTTGTTCTTCCGCAAAGCCTAATCCGTATGTCAATCCGCTGCAGCCGCCTCCATTGACAGAGACACGCAAGAATGAACCTTCTTCCCCATTATGCTCCATCATCTTTTTCACCTGAAAAGCAGCCGCTTCTGTAATTTCAACATATTGAGTCATTTTATTCACCTTCCTGCAAAATAGTTGCCGATTTATACGGCATGTCATTTATTTTTTTATCATTTCCCTAATCATATCAAGGTTTTTCGGAGCTGTGCAAATATAGTTGCTTCCAGTTCTAAAGATTTAGGTTATAATGAAGATAATAGTACGAAAGGATGGTGCGCTATGGAGATAAATCCTACCTACGAAAAGAAAATCCAGTGCCTTCATTGCAAGGAAAAATTTACTACTACTAAAATCCGTTCTCGTTTCGTGCGCGTCATCAAGCATGAGAGTGACTTCAAGCCAATTTACAACAACTCGGATTTGCATCCGTTATTTTATAATGTCGCGGTTTGTCCGCATTGTGGTTTTTCCTTCACAGAAGATTTCACACCTTATTTTGGCCCTGGCGTCAAAGAAGAAATTGCCCAAACGATCACTTCGCTCTGGAGCGGCCGCTCATTCGGCAACGAGCGGACAATAGATGAAGCGATCGAGTCCTATAAGCTGGCCTATCTGAGCGCCAGCATCAAAAGGGAAAAATCACTGACGATGGCTGGCATCACGTTGCGGATTGCCTGGCTATACAAAGACAAAGACGACGAGGCTTCCGAGAAAAGATTTAAAGCCATTGCACGCGACCTATACACAGAAGCGTATTCAAATGGGGATTTTGCCGGAACCCAAATGTCAGAAACCCGTGTCCTTTATATGATCGCAGAACTGTCCTGGCAAATTGGTGACGAGGAAGAAGCGATACGGAATTTATCCCGTATTATTGAGAGCCAGCGCACTTCGACAGAACCCCATGTCATCCAACTCGCGAAAGATCGTTGGCAGGAGATACGTGAACTGAAAACACAACCATGAAAAAGCGGCCCATTGCACAGGCCGCTTTCTCATTTAGACATTTGCATTAAAATACTTGTTCCACTTCTACAACGCCAGGTACCTCTTCAAGCAATGCGCGCTCAATTCCGGCTTTCAGTGTGATCGTCGAGCTCGGGCAAGTGCCGCAAGCCCCCAATAGACGAAGCTTGACGATGCCATCTTCCACATCGACCAATTCACAGTCGCCGCCATCGCGCAAGAGGAATGGACGCAATTTATTTAAAACTTCTTGTACAGAATCGATCATCGTTGTATCTGTCATGGTATAAGTTCTCCCCTTTCATTATACTTATTATAATTAAAGAGCACTGCAAATACAAATTAATAAATTTGTCCGCAATTGAAAGTTCTGGTTCCATCTTAGTTTTTACCGCTTTTTCGTTTGTATGCAGAAAGGCGAAACCTTGTGTTTTCCTGAAATAGTTTCTACTGAATAAATTCTATCAACAAGCGATTAAAACGCTCCCGTTCCTCCCAAAATGGACCATGTCCACTGTAATGAAAAGGAATGAGCTGCGAATTGGCGATTCTTCTATTTACTTCTTTCGCTTGAGAAAATGGAATCACTTTATCGTGAATGCCGTGAATGAGTAACGTTGGTGCCTGAATGGCGGCGAGATCTCTTTCCACGTTTTCATCACGCAATAAAACAACAATAGCTGCCGTCGACCAACCTGCTGCCTGCATCCCCATTTGAAAAAACCAATCCGAAAAAGGCTTCGTAATATATTGGAAGAAGAAGCCGTCTGTGACTTCCTGCATCAGTTTGGGGCGGTCGTTCACGGTTTGTGTTAAATAACGGTTTGCCGTTTCGATAGAAAAACCTGTTGGCGCTGCCGCATCAACGAGAACTAGCCGGGACACGCCATAGCTATGATATCTCGACATATACCGGATGGCAATTGCCCCGCCTGTTGAATGGCCCAAAAGCGTAAAATTTCGGAGCTCGAGCGCCCCGACTACAGCCCGGAGATCATCCGCCAGTCGATCTAATGTGTAGCCGTTGAACGGCTTATCCGATAAACCAAACCCTCTCCAATCTAGGCCGATGCAACGATATCCCATAGCCGGCAGAACATCAAACTGATACTCAAACTGTTTGTGGCTTAACGGCCAGCCATGGATGAACAAGATCGTATGTTCAGCTTCCGGGTTCAGGTCTTCCACATACAAGTTCACTCCCCGGTCCACATTGACGTAATACCCGATACAAATTCCTCCCCATTGCGTTGTCATCAATAGGCTATTCCATATCAACTGGACATATGTGCATACCAGCAATTGAACCGTCGATTTTAATGAAACAGTTTATTAACTCCGAACCGGATAATAGTTTGCTAAAATCTCATATCTTTCTTATCATAAAGATAGAAGATTCGCTAACAGATCGGAGGGAACTGTCAAATGGGGGAAAGTTCAGTGAGAATAGAAATTTACGGAGCGGATGTCGTCTGTGCAAGCTGTGTCAACGCGCCTTCGTCAAAGGATACATATGAATGGCTGCAGGCGGCCATTGACCGGAAATATCCCGGACATCCGTATCACATCGAATACATCGATATTGAATCGGATATTGCGGATGAGGCTCAAAAATTGGTTGCCGAGCAAGTATTGAACGATGAATACTTTTACCCGCTCGTCATGGTAGAGGGAGAAGTGGTCGGTGAAGGCTATATTCAATTAAAACCTGTCTTTACCGAACTCGAGAAACACGGCTTTGTACCGCAAGGCTAATCGATATGTAGTGAAAATAAAGGGGATGGAAATCATATAGATTTCTATCCCTTTTGCTTAAACATGTGCATTTAACTGTTAGTAGACTGAAATAACGTTGATTTCCGTTCCGGGCGGACGCTTTCCGGGGGGGCTTGCCCTCAGCCAAGCGAACAACGAAGGGTTCGCTTGGCCTTAATTTCTGCGAACTTTGCAGAAATTAAGGCATCTGGCTGCTCCTAACGCTTTGCTTTTAGTCGCCGCCCTGCACTACAATCAACTGGAGATCCTTTATGACAGGTGCATCATTTCTGCCTCCATAGCCTACTGGCCAGCTTCTTCAAATTTATGACATCAAAAGCCCGTATTGCCTGCATGGACTTTTTAAAAAAAGTCCATGCAGTGTTTCCCTTGCCATGCTTTTCTTTTGTCTCTGTAAAGACGCGTCAATTGTTTCATTGCACTTTCCTTGATTGTCTGGCACATGAACGGATGCCGCAGATATACTGATTATATGTCATCTTGATGAGTACGATAGGTTCTATGCTAGCTGTCCAATGATTGAATACAGATCTTCAACTAATAGATATGTAGGAGAAGTCATGAGCCGCATACAGTTTTCGCACCAGATGTTCTTGAGGAATCAATTGCTCTTTGATTAGCATCTATAACAGTTCCAGTTCATCAATTTTATTGTTCGACATCTTATCCTTTACCTCATTCAATTGGTAATGGACTCCGTTGATTGTAGCGGAGAGCGGCGACTCCTGCGGGAACAGCACGGGCTGAAGACCCTGGACTGAGCGAAGCGAGTGCCGCCACTAAGAACAGCTTTTGCGATATAAAGCAGAGCGTTTGGAGTATAGGGCTGCCTTAATTTCTGCAAAACCCCAGAAATACGGCAAATCGAACCCTTCGCCGTTCGATTGGCTGAAGCCGTGCCCGCGGAAAGCGTCCGCTCGTAGCGGAAATCAACACTGTTAGTTCATCTCTATTTGAAAAGAAAAAGACTGTAGGCAAACACCAAAGCGCAGGGTGTTTGTCTACAGTCTGACATCCCTTCACATGCTGAAGGGATTTTTCATATTAGCCATTATGCCATTTGTACATCCAAAGAACACCGGATTTCAATAATCTCGCAATCCGGCCGGTTACGGTCCGGTCGGCTAGGTAGGCGAATCCTTGCTTCTTCCCAAGGGAGCCCATGAATCCTTTTAGTTTGATTTCCGGCATTTCTTTTGGCAACGGCTCCCCGTTCCATTCCATCCGAAGGACACGGACGATTTGCTCGGCCTGTTCCTCTGCAAGCTGAGCGCTCGGGGCATGTGGCAGAGCTGCAATATCTCCAACGACATACACTTCCGTATGACCTGGAACTTGGTGATATTGGTTCAACACCACACGGCCCGACCGATTCTTTTCCACGTCCAGATTTTCAATTAATCCAGCTGGCTTAATGCCGGCTGTCCAGACGACAGCATCGACTTCAATTTGATCTTCGTGGTTGTAGAGAGCGTTCGGCTCTACTTTTGTAATATTCGAATTGGAGACAACCTCGACGTCATGCTTGATGAACCAATCCTTTACATAGTTACTGAGCCGCTCAGGAAAGTCCTTCAAAATTCGGGAACCGCGATCGAACAGCTTGATTTTCAAATCGGGACGGCTTTCGCGCAGCTCGCTCGCCAATTCAATACCGCTTAGCCCTGCGCCCACGATGCCGACTGTAGCGCCGCCACCGAGGCCTAGCAGCTTTTTGTACGTCACTCGGGACTTCCCGATCGTTTGGATGCTGTACGTGTTCTCAGCGGCTCCTGGAACGTCATGATAGTTATCCTCGCAGCCAAGACCGATCACCAACTGATCGTAAGGGATTTCCTTGCCATCCTGCAGAAGGACCAGCTTTTCAGCCAGTTCGATATCCTCGATCTCCCCTTCTACTACACGCAGCCGATCATGCACAGGCAATGCGACTCGTACTTCGGAGTCCGGAACGGTGCCTGCAGCCAGAGCGTAGAACTCTGTCTTTAAACTATGAAATGGCGTGCGGTCCACCAGTGTAATTTCAATGTCGTCAGGAAGTTCTTTATTCAAAAGGCGGAGCAAGATGCGCATGTTTCCATACCCTGCACCTAATAAGACAAGTTTTTTCATATTATTCTCCTTCGTCTAACAGTTTCCGTTATTTTTCCACCCTATTATATCAGTTTGTGATAACTTTCACAATAAGACTTGAAAATTGACGCCGTTCGGAAAAAAGAGTAGGATGCCATTTAGGTGAGGTGATCGTCGTGAATCCGATAGTTGAATTTTGCATGAGCAATCTTGCAAACGGTTCACAAAAAACATTGGAAGTGTTAGAAAGGGATCCAAACATAGATGTATTGGAATATGGCTGTCTCAGTTATTGCACAGCCTGTGCGGACTCGCTTTACGCCCTCGTAAATGGGGAAATCGTGAAAGCGGAAACGCCAGAGGAATTGACAGAGAAAATCTATCAATTCATCGAAGAAAATCCTTTATTTTAATGAACTGATTAGGAAAAATGCAGGCAATCCAGTTTTATGGATTGCCTTTTATATTGTCTATGCGTAGTCCTTTATCGGTTCCAATCGGTGAGTGTTGCAAAGAGATGTGTCGGCTGCTTTGCCGCTTGCAGTACAGTTTCACGGCTTGTGACGCCGCCTTCCACGTGAATCGTGTCAATGCCGAAACGAAGGCCGGCTTCGATATCCGTTTCATAATTATCCCCGATCATCACCATTTCATCCTTCTGATATCCGCCTTGCTGTTGGATGAAATGCAGCATATGCGGCTCTGGTTTGCCTACAATGACCGGAACGACATCAGTGGCATATTCCATAAGCTTTACGAACGAGCCATTTCCAGGCACAAGTCCGCGTTCAGTCGGAAACGCTTTGTCTCCATTCGTCGCGACAAATCCGGCTCCCGCCCGGATGGCTAGACAGGCTTCCGCCAGCTTGGCATAGTTGGCGCCGCGGTCAATGCCCATCACGACAATATCCGGGTTGCGATCCGTCAGGGAGAACCCTTGCTCCACTAACGCAGCACGCAGTCCTTCCTCTCCGATCATCATGACAGAGGCACCGTCAAAATGTTCCTTGCAATACGCAGCCGCCGCAATCGCAGACGTCATAATATGGTCCTCTTCTGCCTGAATGCCTAGAGTGGCAAGTTTAGCTTGGAGCTGGAATGGAGTCATGGACGAGTTGTTCGTTACAAAATACGGAGCTGTTCCCCGGCTGCCCAGTGCATCAATCAGCTCAACTGCCTCCGGAATGGCTTCCTTCCCTCGGTACACTGTCCCATCCAAATCAAAACAGACCGCTTTATACTTGTCCATTCTCTATTACTCCTGCTCCGAATCCGAAGGTAAAAAAGCGGAAACCGGACCTAGTTCATTCTCCAAATAATCACGAACCCTCGGCGGGAATGCAGCCAGTTCCTCGAGCGATCCAGATAACACGGTATCCAATGTTCCAATATCCACTTTCACGAAGTCGCGGACAATCATTTTCCGAAGTTCCACAACACGTTTCAACGGTTCAGCCATCTGTGGAGTGATCACTTTTTCATCCTCTAAAATATCGATGATATCCTCATAGCTACCCGGATCCCGCATGATGAAACCGTCAATCATCGAGTTGCCGACGTCGATGATCGATTCTACGATTCCGTGCGAAAGTCTTTCTAATGCGAGTGCGTGGACTTGATCCTTCTGCCATCCTGCCTCCTGGCGGAATAACTCAAGCAGCTGCTCCATGTAGGTAAGGGTAGCATAAATTTTCTTGCGATCAATGAAATACAATTGGGTCTCCTCCTAAGTAAGCAATTTCATGCTTCCATCATATCACATATCTTATTATACTCTTTTCCGTCATTTCGTTGCCATCAGGCTCGTCAAATAAAGGCAAGGAAAAACGCATGTGTAGTTTACACATGCGTTTGCTCATCCGGTACAGTCTCGACAGGAGCCGACTTCACTTTCCCGGTCTTTTTCAAGATAAAATAGGCACATCCGAAATTACAGTATTCGTATAAATAATCTTGAACCGTACTAATTTTGGTTTCATAGGTCGCCTTATTGTTCCGATCCTCAAAAAATCCTTTGAGACGAAGCTGGCCGTATCCCCAATCCCCCAAAATATAATCGTACTTTAACAAGACGTCACTGAACCGGGCGTTCAGCGCCTCTTCATTAAAACCATCGCGATACTCTTTAACGAGATCATATGTGTAATTTTCTATCGTAATCAATGTCACACCACCATTCAGCTTTTCACCGCTGACTCCAATAATTCATCACCAATCCGTTGCTTTTCCTTCGCTGCCGAGTTAACCTGCTCATCTGCATGGTAACTCGAACGAACAAGCGGCCCTGCTTCACAATGTGAGAAACCTTTTGACATCGCAATTTTCCGCAATTCGCCAAATTCCTGTGGAGTGTAATACTTCTGGACTTTCAAATGCTTTTTTGTCGGCTGCAAATATTGGCCGATCGTCATGATGTCCACTTGATGCGCACGGAGGTCGTCCATCGTCTCGATGATTTCTTCCCACGTTTCTCCAAGTCCTAGCATTAAAGAAGATTTGGTTGGAATATCAGGATACATTTCCTTTGCACGAAGCAGAAGTTCCAAGGAACGATCATACGTCGCACGTGCACGGACTCTTGGTGTCAATCTTCGAACCGTTTCAATATTGTGGTTCAAAATATCCGGCTTGGCATCCATAAGACGCTTCAAGTTATCATAATCTCCGCCCATATCAGAAGGAAGCACTTCCACTGTTGTGAACGGATTTTTACGCCGGATGGCCCGGATCGTTTCCGCAAAAATGGCAGAACCGCCATCCTTTAAATCGTCGCGCGCTACCGCGGTGACCACGACGTGTTTTAAGTTCATCAAAGAAACCGAATCTGCGACACGTTCCGGTTCTGCTTGATCCAATTCATTCGGAAGACCCGTTTTTACCGCACAGAAGCGGCATGCACGAGTACAGACAGCCCCTAGAATCATAAACGTAGCCGTTCGGCGCTCTCCCCAGCACTCATGGATATTCGGGCAGCGTGCTTCTTCACAAACAGTATGTAAGTTCTTTTCACGCATCAATTTTTTTAAATCTGTATAATTGTCATTCGTGTTCAGCTTGATTTTCAACCAATCCGGTTTACGGACATGTTCATCTCTTTTTTTGACTTCTGGTCTGCATGACAAGACAACCGACTCCAATCTGCTTGACGATATATTCCCTTATACCTGTCAATGTAACATATATTCAGACTTCAAACAACCTCCCGCCGCCTCCAGAACTAAAATAATTCTAAAGCTGTTCGCATGAAATGGAACCTCTTTCTTAGGACACTTGGCATTCTCTTTTCTTCTAAATGCCGAAGCGGGAGTACGGTTTGATTCACAAGAAAAAGACTGCAGACAAAATCAAGGTTTCTTGACTTTGCCTGCAGTCTGGAACGCCTTCTATCAGGCGCTCTTTCCATATTAAGCTCTGCTTCTGGATTTCATTATTGCATAAACGACGCTTGCCGCTAAACCACCCCAGATAATGAGGATCCCAACAACCATCATTAAAATTGCATCTCCGCTCATTGTGAATCCTCCTTATCGATTATCATATTCATTGAATTCTGTCGCTTTCTTATTCCACTTCATTGCTGTGAAAATCAGTGCCATGACAATGGCGAAGATGGCAACTGACCATCCGCCAGCCAAAATGAATCCGTCCGGATAGCCTTCGTAGTTTCCGTTATCCGTGTCATGCAACTTGAAAATATTTTTACGAAACAAGTCGATCATCATCCAGCCCAATACGATAGGTGTTATGACGCTCAAACAAATACGCCAGAGAGTTCCCACCCGAATATCTGATATCTCATTGGCATGCGTCTCGAACACGCGAAGCTTACGGAATGCCCAAGCAATGAGAATGACTTCTATTAATCCAATCGCTGCAACTCCGAACTGGTTGATAAAGTAATCGGCCGTATCAAGCAAATACAAACCGCCATTCGTTGCGAACAGCAAGGAGATAAGCGCAGCTGCCCCCACCCCGATGATAACGGACTTGGTACGGGACACATTGAACTTATCGGAAACCCCTGCAATATACGTCTCACAGATCGAAATAAGCGATGTGAGCCCTGCCAGTACGAGTGACAGGAAGAAGAGTGCTCCGAAGATTCCATTCATCCCCGGCATCTCATTAATAATTTGCGGGAATACGACAAACGCCAAGCCTACACCTGCAGTAGCCACTTCGCCGACTGGCACGTTCGCTTGCGTCGCCATGAATCCTAGCGCCGCGAAAATCCCAATTCCTGCAAGCAATTCAAAACCGGAGTTCGCAAATCCTGTGATGAATGCGTTGTTCGTAATATCCGATTTTTTTGGCAAATAGCTGGAATAGGTAATCATGATAGCGAAGGCGATGGATAAACTGAAAAAGATATGCCCATACGCCGCCACCCAGACGGTCGAATCCGCTAACTTGCTTAAATCAGGTTTGAAGAAAGCCTGCAATCCTACAGCCGCTCCATCGAGCGTGACCGCACGCAAAACGACTAGAAGGAAGACGACGACAAGTGTCGGGATGAAAATACGGTTTGCCAGTTCGATCCCTCTCTTGACTCCAGCAAGCAAAATAATGAAGGCAATTGCCCAAACGAGCAACAATGGAAGTAATACGCCTGGAACGATTCCACCGATTTCTCCCGGATTGTCCGCGAGATGCAATACGGAGCCGAACAAGAAACCGCCCGTATCATCCCCCCATGCCATATTGAAGGAATAAATCGTATACTTCATCGCCCACGCGATGATGACAGCGTAGTAAGTCGAGATGACGAACGAAACAAAGATCCCCCACCATCCGAGCCACTCCGCTCCTTTTCCGTTCATACGGAAGAATGACAATGGAGCGGAACCACGATACTTATGGCCTATTGTAAATTCCATGATCAAAATCGGTATGCCGGCAGTCAGTAGTGCGAATAAATATGGAATGAAAAATGCCCCTCCGCCGTTTTCATACGCCACGTATGGAAAACGCCAGATATTGCCGAGCCCTACCGCGGAACCAACAGCAGCCATAATAAATCCGGCCCTCGTGCCCCATTGCGAACGCTGTTCCATAAAGCTCTCCCCTTTCCCTATTGCTCCTTTTCTAAAAGGAGTCAAAGTTATATATTTTCAGATTAGTATATAATCTTAGAGATTAGTATATACGTCTAACTGACTATTGTCAAAACAATATTTTATTCGACAATTAACGCATCCATAACAAAAGGGCGATGAAAAATCATCGCCCCTTCCTTTCAATTATCTTAATTACCAAAGATGAATAACGCATTATGCGGAATGCCCTGCTTTCATTTTTTTACTCTTTGCGGTCCAGACAAAGAACAAGGTTCCGAGTACAGCAAGTGCCACAATCAGACCTATCCAGACAGAACCGGTCAATCCTAAAACAATATAACCCACCACACTGATGCTTGCAGCCACCAAGGCATAAGGCAACTGGGTCGACACGTGGTCCATATGGTTGCAACCCGCTCCCGTTGATGACAGGATCGTCGTGTCAGATATCGGAGAACAGTGGTCTCCGAACACAGCACCCGCGAGTACCGCTGACAGTGCAGGCAGCAGAAGCTCAGGCTCTGCATTCAGCATAATCGTACCGGCGATCGGCAGCAGGATGCCGAAAGATCCCCAAGAAGTGCCTGTGGAAAACGCCATGACACCCGCCAGCACAAACATCAGTACAGGAATGAAACCGACAGGGATATTGGATTTCTCTACGACGCCAGATAAAAATTGTCCTGTTTCCAATACATCGATCAAATCAGTCAAAGCCCAAGCGAACACCAGAATTAGAACAGCGGGCATCATCGCTTTAATACCGCTGATAAACGCTTTTCCAAGCCATTGCATCGACGCGGTTTCGTTATGTTTCAGTTGAGCGATATAAGACCAGCCCGCGACAAGCGTTCCGATCGATCCGCCGATCAGCAAGGATCTTGGTACATCGGTATTTTCAAAAATCGACCAGATATTCATCGTTCCGCCCGCTTGGTAGCCAGTGTAGATCATCATACCGAACGTCGCAACGACGAGCGTAATAATTGGCGCTACCAAATCTCTCACCTTGCCGTAGGAATGGACAGGAAAATCCTCTTTCAGCTGGCCGGGGATATCTTTGTCGGGGTGGAAGAGCTGGCCCTCGTCCGCCAGTTCCTCATGCTTTTTCATCGTAAAGAAGTCGATGTTTGTCCAAGCGAAGAAGAACACCATCAATAGAGTGATGATTGCATAGAAATTCATAGGTGCCATCAGCAGGAATGCAGATAGCGGCGAGTAGCTCAATGCTGCCGTCGATCCGAGGATCAATGCCAGCTGGCCGATCAGGAATGCTCCCCAGCTGGAAATCGGGGAGATGACACAGACAGGTGCGGATGTCGAGTCGATGAAATAAGCAAGTTTTGCTCTGGACACTTTATGCTCGTCCGTAATGGGACGCGCAATTTGTCCAACTGCCAGCGCATTGAAATAGTCATCCACAAAGATGAGCACGCCGACAATGACTGTCAGCAATTTGGCACCACGTTTTGTCTTGATTCGGCGAACGGCCCATTCCGCAAATGCCCTGCTCCCTCCCGAGAGACTGACAAACGCAGTGATCACACCCAGCAATAAGATGAAAAGCATAATGAAAATATTATACGTATTCAGGGCGCCGTCATCCCAAAACGAGACGATCATCCCCTTCCATAAATAGCTGACTGTTTCAGCCGGTGAAAACGAAGCGACCAATAAAGCCGCGGCCACAATACCGCTTCCTAATGATAATAAGACCCGCTTTGTCACCAACACCATCACAATGGCAATCAGCGGCGGTAAAATTGATACCCAAGTTCCAATCAAGTTGCTTTCCTCCATTTCTATGAATCGAGGCCAAGTAGGGGGAATGAAAAAACCGATACCTTCACACTTGCGTGCATCCGGTATCGGCTATCTACGGTTCGTTTGTTGGATAATTTCATACTATCTAACGTACGATCTGTAGCTCATCATACATTCTAATCATGTATGACAGTGTCATCCCTGTTCGGAATGACCCCAGCTTGAAGGACCTGACAATCCATTCAGCTTCGGCAAAGCTTCCTTTCTAGCACGGTCAACGGTGTCACCCTCTCGTACGTTACTCATAAGCAATGCAGCCTCTACCTAATCGATATTCTTCTAACATTTACTAGCCTAACAAGAATAGATGGCAAAATCAATGGTTAATTATCCTTGCCTTTCTGCAATGGCACTTCGATTTGCGGCGCGTTTCCATCACCCTTATTGTAAATTTGCGGAATCGGGCTTTGAATCATGCCGAACGCTACCGGAATGCGCTGCTCCACAGTTGTCGTACGTGTCGCAAGTGGTACGATGATTTGGACATCCACCGTAACAAGGACATTCAACTCAACAATGGCATTATTGATGCCAAACTCGGTCACAACCGTTTCCACATCGGTATGCACGCTTCCTACCACATGAAAGCGAATAGGGATTTTCGGGCCGAGATTACCGAGCAGTGGGATGTTCGTCGCTTGCCCAACCGGGACAAAAAAGACAACGCCTCCATGGCTTTCCATCGCTTGCGGGTCGTATTCGATATTTTCATTAAGCGGCAGCATATCCATATTGCCGCTTTCCGCCATATCGAGATGGGACTCCACTAAACTATGGATTTCCGCCATGGTCTTACTGATGATCTCCGTATCGAACTGTGTTGTGACCATCGCACCCGAATCATTGGGAATGTTTTTAATAATATCATTGACGTTATAAATTTCTGTGGACCGGGATTTGATTGCCTGCGTGATGACATGCGCCGCAATGATTTCCGTCTGAAACTCCGCGTACTGTATGTAAATAGGGGTAAGTCTGGCGTTTACGATATAGAGGAAAATAGCGATTGTCAGAAGAAACGCAGGCAATATAAGGGATATCCATTTACGCTTTTTCTTTTTCCTGCCGTAATATTTACGCGGGACTTGACCATAAAATTTCAAAACGACTCCTCCTACATAAATCTATGCAGGCAAGGAGCCGTTCATTCCATTTGCTGACTGCCAGTCCGCTTCTCCTCCAGCAAGCGTTTGCCATACCAACCGGCGACATCTCGGATCAATTCAGGCATAATATACTCCTTTGGCGCATCTTTCAATAACGGAAAGAAGTAGCCAAAAGTGAACATGTCCAGCGTAACAAGCCGATAGCTCTTGTCATCCTCCACTTCCTCGTCACCGACGCACAACATTCCTTCATCCATCCATAGCCGTTCACGGATCATGGCTCCCATTAGGGTGCCACGAAAGCCAAGACCTCTCACTTCTGTCCGTGGCAGCTCGTCGTTCAGGGAGAGCTCATAAAGCTCACGCAACTCTCTGCCGTTCAGACTAACGATGCACGGATTGATCGGATGAGGCAGCAATGCATGCAGATCCCCTTTGGTCACCCAGCCGTTTTCCAGCCCGCCTAGAAAGATGCCGGCGTTGAACAATGCACAATCGGCCTCTGTATAAGCAATCAGCGCCTCTCCGAAGAAAGAGGACAGCTTGCTTGGACCGAACAATTCCTGAGGCATCGATTCAATATTATAAAAGACGTTTTCGTCCAGCGTCTTCTTTCCGCGATCCATCAATTCATTAACCATCGCCGTATCTCCCGGATCACTGTCCAAGCCATCACATCGGACTACAGCCGCCTCTTTATGCGTGATTCGTTTTTTCTCAACGTCGTATTCAAGCGCGACATGCCCGACGTACATCCCGAATTTCCCCGTCGCGGCCAATAATGTATCCCCGATCCATTCCCCTTCTGTAAATAAATGATGGGTATGCGCACCGAGGATGACATCGATCGAATCAAGTTCTTCCGCAAGCTTCCGGTCCTCATGGATACCTAGATGGGAAAGGCAAATTAGAACATCCGCCTGTCCTTCTATTTCCGCCACGATCTTTCGAAGGGCGGCATGCGGTTCTGATATCTTCCACCCCAAACGGGAATAAAAAGCCGGATACATCGCCGTTGCGCCGATCACACCGATGCGCACGCCTTCTGCCGTTTCAAAAATGCGATACGGCTTCAGCCACTTGGGAAACGTCCCATCCGGCTCCTCCAAATTACAGAGAATCACGTCGAACGCCGCCCCTTCGTATAATGTGTTCAATGCATTCTTCGACAACGTGATCCCTTCATTGTTGCCGATTGTCACTGCATCGCATCCCGCGCTGTTCAAAAGGGCGACATTTCCCTTTCCTCTCGTGCCCTCCGTATAGGGATGGGATCTGTCGATATGATCGCCGATATCGAATACAAAACAAGCATCACCTTGCAGCTGATGCTTTACTTTGTTCTCTTTCAAATAACGGCTTATTTTCGGCCAGTTATCAAAATGGCTATGAAGATCATTTGTATGGTAAAGATGAATTGAGATAATAGATTCCTTCATTTCAACCCCAGATCCCTTCAATGATCGATCGAATTCCAAACAGCAATAAAATGACTCTCAGAACAACAACAAGCGTTTCCGAATTCATTTTTTTATTCAGATTCGAACCGATCGTACCGCCGATGTACGCACCGGGAATGACCGGAAGTGTATACAGCCAAGGCACATGCCCGAGCGAAATATGCGTGATCGAGTTGACGATAGCCGATAAAAACACCATAAACATCGATGTACCGACCGCAACATGCGGAGGAAATAGGAAAAGTAAAATCATCGCTGGCACGATCATTGTACCCCCGCCAATGCCGAAGAGCCCAGACGTGAAGCCAATCACAAACGTGAGCAGCAAGGCAAACCAGATCGGATAGCCATATACATGGGTTTCTCCTTTTGGATCAATGAAGACACGTTCCTTCCCATGGTTCACAAACCAATGGATCGGCTTTAAATATTTTCGAGCGAGCAATAAAACAGCCAACACAATAAGCAAAATACCAAAATATAAATTAAATGATGGCAAGTCTACATTTTTATTCACAAATGCCCCGATCAAAGTCCCGGGGACCGTTCCTATAAAGAAAATGAAGCCGCTTTGATAATCGACCGTCTTTACCTTCATGTGAGATATGGTCGAAGAAAGCCCGTTGAAAATCATCATGATGACGGACAACCCGACAACACTTTGCGGTGTGATGCCGGGAATCCAACCGAGATCAATGCCGACGAGCAAAGTAAGGGGTACAAGGATCGTCCCGCCCCCTAAGCCGACGATGGATCCAAGCACACCTGCTAGCGCACCGATAATCGCTAATAATACGTATTCCATTACTCATCTCCTCCAAAGAGGTCCAACTGCTTCGGTGCTGGGCCGGCACTATCAAGTCCTTGCAAACACTGAAAACGCTTTGCATTCTCTGCCGCATGCCCTCCGGAATTGTTGTTGAACACGATGTAAATCTGTTCCGATTGCTTTTCAAGGTCGGCAACCGCCGCCCCAATTCCCTCCAGCTCCTCATCGGAATAATTATAGAGATACCGCACTTTGCGCCACTCTTTGCTATCTCCTGTGACATTGCGCCAGCCACCCACATTCCGTCCATGTAGACGGACAAACGTTTTGTCAGCCCGGGTTGCGATCGGAACGAGCGGCACACTGCCTTCTCCGGCCTGCGGTTCATCGCAAACCGTATGAATTGCCTTCAATTCCCTCAGCAGCTCGAGAGTCTTCTCCTTAAATTCATCTGAATACCAGCTTTGATGGCGAAACTCAATCGCCACATCGTAATCGGCCAGCTCTCTGCATATGTATCTGATTTCTTCTACGTGCGCCCGGATGCAATCAAACCATGGCGGAAATTGGACAAGCACCATCGCCAGCTTTCCCGCTTCCTTTAAAGGCCCGATCGACAACCGGAATGCCTGAAACATCTCTTCCGGCGTATCATACGGGATCTTCCCTCTCTGATGGCCAGTCATGCCTTGGTACGCCTTGACGATAAATTGAAATGTATCTGGCGTTTCCCTGATCCATTTCCGGATATTCCGCTCCGGCTGTATGGCGTAAAAACTCGAATCCAATTCGACGATTGGGAAATGGGTACTGTAATCAATCAATTTCTCTTTGGCATTCGAAGTGGGGCTATAAACATCGGGATGATCTCCCCATCCTGTCAAACCGACTTGAATCAATGCCCTCTCCCCTTTCTAGATTTCGTATAATCCATCATAGCATATGCCTAACAGGATGCATTGCTAGTTTGCATTTTGAATCACAATCTCCCTTTCCCTTTATGGAAAAGCAGTAACCGTCCGTGTCTGCCTCTTCAAAGGCATTAGATAAGGGGACTTTCCTTTTTATGCAGGAAATAAACTGTATCTAGAACCTCCAGCTGCTAATTTAATACTTGATTTCATCTCTAAATGCTTTAGTATATACTGTTGTAGTTCTATCGTTTGCAGAATGAGATTGGATAAAGTTAATTGTTTAATTTGGAGGTTATTATGAATTATAGAATCAGCAACAAAGCAGTATTTGAACAAGCACAGGTACGTTCGGTTTCAGATGTAGTGTTTACCGAGGAAGAACTTCAAAACGGCATGAAGCTTGCAGTGTCTAAAGACGATCCTACTCTCGAGCTGTATTTAATAGAAGTGGACGGCCAGAAAAAGTTTGAAGTACGTTGGGATGATTCGCAAGAGCTTTTCACGGGCTGGTATACCGCTTGGGAGAACTTTACTTGGTGCATGAACATAGCAGGCAAGTAACAAAAAAAGGAAGAACGAGTCCGAAAGACTCTGTTCTTCCTTTTATATTTTACACCTGCGACAAACGACTTCTACACATTGCTGCCCATTTACGCCTAATTCGGCAAGATGAGAGTGATGGCCGTCCCTCCCTGAAAAACACTTTTTACTTCAATCGTACCACCGTGCGCTTCAATCAGGCTTTTCACGATGGCAACTCCCAGGCCCGTCCCCTCCGATGTCTGCTCTGTCGTCGTTCCACGGTAGTAACGGTTGAATACATTGCGCAATGTATCCTCCGTCATGCCAATGCCGTCATCCTGAATTGTTATTACGACTTGTTCCGGAATTTGTTCGATGGCTGTCACAATATGCACGGACGAATCATTATGAACGACAGCATTCATTAATAGATTGTGCAATGCCCGTTTCAGCAATTTCGGATCAAAAGCAACCTGGATTGGACCTTCAGCGAGCAGTTCAAAATGATGGAGCTGCGCACGGAGATCGTTGCTAACCTCTGTGAGCACCTCTCGTATAAAGCAGACGAGATCCTGTGTCGTTTTATGAATCGGGACTGCCTCAGAACTATCAAATCGCATCGCGAGATTTAAGTCTTCTATGAGCTGTTCCATATGCGTTCCTTTTTTATCGATTTCATCCACAAAATTGCGTTGTTCCTCTTCCGACCATTTATAATCTGGGTTCAGCAATAAAGTAGAATATCCTTTTATATAGGTCAACGGCGTTTTCAAGTCATGCGATATACCTGCAATCCAGTCACGTTTCGCCTCTTCCACTTCCACACGTTCGATCCGTGCCCTTTCCAGCCGTGCACGCATATCCATTAATTGATCAATGACTTCCTGATAGAGCTGATATCGCATTTTGAACTTCCCATTTTTCTTGCATGATTTCTCATAGCCATGGAACGAAGCCAAATCACCTTCGGCTAGCTGTTTAATCCATCTCATGATCTGGATGAGCGGGCTGCCAAAATACCAGCCGAACCAAACGATGCTAATCAAGGAAACAATCCCAACGACCACTAGAACGACCCACTCATAGCCTTCTCCCACTAAACCGTAGTGAGGCAGGATTCCCTCCATCGTCACAGGAAGCGTTGCGGCCAACAGCAGAATCCAAAGCAGGACTCCTAATAGGAAATGTATGATAAATCGTCTTTGTATTTTCATGATGGCTTTCCATTCGGAGGAATAAATTTATAGCCAATTCCTCGTAAATTAACTAGGATTCTCGGCTTCCTTGTATCGTCGCCAAGCTTTTTGCGCAATTTCGCTATATGAATAGTGACCGTCTTCTCTTCCCCGAATACATCCTCGCCCCAGACGTTCTCGTAAAGCTGTGTCGTCGTGAATACGCGATTCGGGTGTTTGCAAAAGAAATGAAGCAGCTCCAACTCCTTTGCCGTCGTGTCTACCGCTTTCCCTCCCACTGTCAGTACGGCTTCATCAGGTGAAAAACGGAAAGCCTCATACTCGTAAACTTTAGGCACAGGGGGAGCAGGCGCTTCATAGACCCTCTGCCGGCGTAATATTGCCCGGATTCTTGCCACCACTTCAAGCGGGTTAAACGGCTTCGTAATATAATCATCTCCACCTACACTAAGGCCGGTTAATTTATCAAAATCACTGGAACGGGCGCTAATGAATAAAATCGGAACGGTTGTCAGTTGCCGAATCGCGGAACAAAGCGTGAACCCATCTCCGTCCGGCAGCATGACGTCGAGCAGAATCACATCAAAGTCATTCCCCTTTAACGCTTGCAGCGCTTCTTCTTTCGAAGTGGCGGTGACAATTTGCGAAAAATGTTCTTTTCTCAATGTGATTTCCAGCAACTTAATAATCCCGATTTCATCATCCACTATTAAGATTCTTGCATCGTCCGACATGTGATCCCCTCTCTTCTATCTACATCCTACCAAGTTTTTCTCTAAGCACCTATATGAATCTAAAAGATTACGTACTTTTTCCTTCCTGTTTACTTTGTTTTTACTTTCAACTAGTACGATAAAGGTAAGCACTAGACAGGAGGTTCGCTATGACTATTATCATTCAAACACATCAACTGACAAAACGGTTTGCAACCGATCTTGTGATCGACCACGTTACGATGAATATTAAAGAAGGAGAAATATACGGATTCCTCGGTCCCAATGGGGCTGGCAAAACAACGATTATGAAAATGTTATTGAATCTGGTCAAACCGTCATCCGGGGACATTTTCATTCAAGGTAATCCCGTCAATCTCACGTCCTATCACTATTTGAAAGAGATTGGCAGCCTCATTGAGTATCCTATCTTTTATGAGGATCTAACGGCATATGAGAATTTGCAAATACACTGCACGTATGTTGGCCAGCAGGACGACAACCATATTGTAAGCGTGCTGGATACAGTAGGATTACGTAATATCGACCGAAAAAAAGTGAAGGAATTCTCACTCGGCATGCGCCAACGGCTTGCCATTGCACGAGCCATTGTAACGAAGCCTAAAATCTTGATCTTAGATGAGCCAATCAACGGACTGGACCCAATCGGGATAAAAGAAGTGAGAGAACTTCTCGTATTATTGAAGCGCCAATACGGAATGACGATACTTATATCGAGCCACATCATCTCTGAAATTGAAACGATTGCGGATACCATCGGCGTCATTGATGACGGGAAGTTAATTGAGGAAATTTCAATGTCTTCCTTGCGTCAACGGAACCAGCCCACAATTAAAATGGTCGTCAGCAATGTTCAGGAAGCCAAGCGCTTGCTCGAAGGGTTTGATTACACACAAGCAAAAATCATTGATGACAAAACAGTTCATGTGACCAAGACAAGGGAAACCACTGCAGTATTGATCAAGCGGCTTATTTTCCAAGGTGTCGATGTAGAAGAAGTCGTCACCTTCCATGAAACGCTGGAAGAGTACTTTGTCAATCGGATAAATGGAGGAAAAAAACATGTGGCAATTAGTTAAACTTGAATGGAGAAAACACCGGATGGCCCGCTATTTCCTAAGCTTCCTCTTATGTGTAGCGGGGATCTATGGATTCGTCATCTTTGCAGCATTGAGTTCAAAACACGATATAGACGGTTTGATCCCATCTTACCAAGAATTTCTGACCTTAGTTACGCTACTGACAAACATAACATTTATCATACTCGGCGGCGTCATTCTGTCACGTGTCATCATTTCTGAGTTCCGCACCAAGACAATAAATGTATTATTTACTTATCCTATCCGGCGAAAGATATTGATGCTGTCCAAGCTGCTGCTTGTTTTTACGGTAACCTCCGTTGGACTTTTCCTAGGCACTTGGATGATGCAGGTGCTCACCTATTTCCTGCAGCCATCTCTCGGACTCTTTGAAGGGACATTTACAATGCAAGAGATGCTCGCCACAATCCCGAAAACAGTAACGAATGCAATCATGATGGGAGCGATTGCATTAATCCCTCTCTATTTTGGCATGCGGAAGAAATCAACCTCAGCGACAATCACATCAGCAGTCATTATTGGATTTTTGATCAATTCCACAGTTTCCAATGGTGGTGCCTCCTTCAGCCTAAGCGATGTGATTGTAGTACCATTGATCTTTTCTTTGTTAGGTGCAGGAATCGCATATTTATCCATTCGCAATATTGACAGAAAGGATGTCGTGTAATGCTGAAGAAATTAATTGTAGTCGTCTTGCTAGCAGCTGCCGGTATAGGAATATTTGTATTCTTTAAAAAACCAACCGAAACAATTACTATCGGGACATACGATGCTGTCCCTACTATTGAAGCAGATCTGCAAATGATGACTATTGAAATGTCGAGTTCCCCTGACGATAAGATCCATGTGCTATTGGAAGGGAAAAAGGGAGTGGAGGAGCAACTCGTGATTGACCATGACGAGACCAAACTACTAGTTAGAGAGAAAAATGAGAAGAAGTGGAATGATTTTATCACGATAGGCTCTCAACCAAAGATTATGATGCAAATTCCTAAAGCCCTTGAGAGTTCAATTACTGTTTCCAATAAGGATGGAGATTCTTTTTTGAAAGGCTTGGCTGTAGATACAGTTCAAGTGAAATCAACGACAGGCAGAGTGACCATCCAGGAAATGACCGCTTCAATATCTAATTTGCAATCGGCAGATGGAAATGTAACGATTCACAACAGCGTTATGGAAAATAGCAGCATTGCCACGACTTCCGGCAATGTAACCATTCGGGAGAGCAAGGGCGCAACACTTGTCGCAAAGTCTGTAGACGGGCAAATTAAATTGACGGAAGCGACAGAGCAATCCGATGTCAGACTACATAGCAAAACCGGCGACATTCAGGTTATCTATAAAATAGCCCCGTCCTCGCTGAAACTCTCGACGCGTGGTGAAATTGTTAAAATAGAACTGCCTAGTTTCATTCAAAAGACCGGTATAATCGGTGAAGGGACCAATATGCTTTCTATCGAGACGAAAGACGGTATGATTCAAGTTAAGTAAGCGTGCGAATGAGGATCTCGGGATCGTGGATACCGGAGAAGGTTGTTAAACAGATACCATTAAAAGTACCTATTCATATATTCGTCAACATTAAGAAGACGACCTCCTTTAACCGTTCCATCACCGGGTAAATGGATTCTATCACCTCTTGAGACTGTTCAATCACCGGTAAACGAGTTTTATCTTCCTGACAGAGAAATATCCATAGAAATTATAATACACCCCAGCAGGCGAGATTTTACTCGTCCTACTGGGGTGTATCACTTTTACTCACTCGATGGATGGAAGTTCAGATACTTCTTTGCTCTGTACAAATCCGTGGACTTTAATTTGATTCTGATCTAAATCTTTGAAATAAAATTCATAATAGGTATGCAGCGGATTTGTAAGTTCCTCCACATCTACCCCCTTGCTCTTTAACAACCGATGTGCCGATAAAATATCATCACATTGCAGATCTAATACGGAACTGACAGGCAGGTCGTTATCTTCATTGGCTTTGTAACGATTACTTAGTGCTAGCTTTGTGTTTTCATTTATTCGAAAAAAACAAGCTACATCTAATTGATCCACAGGCTGTATCCCCAGAATCTCAGAGTACCATTCAATTGCCCGCTTCAGGTCTTTCACATAATGCCAAATCACAACGTTCCCGTTCCACCATGCACTGTTTGCTATATCCATCCTCTCATCCTCCTTATACAGTAAGAATTCTGGACTTGCATACGAATACCCTTTTGCATTTATTGAAAAGTTCCGCTCCCTCCGAGGATAAAAAACGAGCTTCCCATTAACTTTCAGGCTGCTGGTTCTAAGGTCCTCTATGTTACTTACAGCACCAGATTAATTTTTGCAATTTCCACTAAGGGTTTTACCTTAACAAAAAAACACCCTTGCCACAAACGAATTGTGACAAGGGCAATATTAATTTAACCGATGGATCCTTCCATTTCGAACTTGATCAAACGGTTCATTTCAACTGCGTATTCCATCGGCAATTCTTTTGTGAATGGCTCGATGAAGCCCATAACGATCATTTCAGTCGCTTCTTGTTCCGGAATACCGCGGCTCATCAAGTAGAAGAGCTGCTCTTCGGATACTTTGGAAACTTTCGCCTCGTGCTCGAGTGAAATATTATCGTTTAGGATTTCGTTGTATGGAATTGTGTCAGATGTAGACAGCTTATCCATGATCAACGTATCACATTCGATGTTCGCGCGAGCGCCTTCTGCACGACGGCCGAAGTGCACGACACCGCGGTATGTTACTTTACCACCGTGTTGGGAAATCGATTTGGATACGATTGTAGATGATGTATTCGGCGCCAAGTGCATCATTTTAGCTCCAGCATCTTGGTGTTGGCCTTTACCGGCAAGTGCGATGGAAAGTGTCATTCCGCGCGCGCCTTCGCCTTTTAGGATACAAGCCGGGTATTTCATCGTTAATTTGGAACCGATGTTGCCATCGATCCATTCCATCGTTGCATTCGCTTCACAAACAGCACGCTTTGTAACGAGGTTGTAGACGTTGTTCGCCCAGTTTTGAATCGTTGTATAACGGCAGTACGCGTCTTTCTTGATAATGATTTCAACGACTGCACTGTGCAGCGAGTTCGTTGTATAAACAGGTGCTGTACATCCTTCGACATAATGCACGCTTGCGCCTTCATCAACAACGATCAACGTCCGCTCAAATTGACCCATGTTTTCCGAGTTAATACGGAAGTAGGCTTGCAATGGTGTTTCCACCTTAATGCCAGGCGGTACGTAAATGAAAGAACCACCGGACCAGACCGCAGAGTTCAAAGCTGCAAATTTGTTATCCGTGTTCGGAATGACAGTGCCCCAGTATTTTTTAAATAGCTCTTCGTTTTCGCGAAGGGCAGAATCCGTATCTTTGAAGACGATCCCCATTTCCTCGAGATCTTCTTTCATGTTGTGGTAAACCACTTCGGATTCATACTGTGCGGATACGCCTGCCAAGTATTTTTGTTCTGCTTCCGGAATACCGAGTTTGTCAAATGTCCGTTTGATTTCTTCCGGTACTTCATCCCATGAGCGTTCTGTCGCTTCGGATGGTTTGACGTAATATGTGATTTCATCGAAGTTCAATGAATTCAAGTCGCCGCCCCATTGTGGCATTGGCTTGCTGTAGAAGATTTCAAGGGATTTCAACCGATAGTCGAGCATCCATTGGGGCTCTTCTTTCATTCGAGAAATTTCTTCAACGATCTCTTTCGTCAATCCACGCTCCGAACGGAAAACAGATACGTCTTTGTCATGGAAACCATATTTATAATCGCCGATTTCAGGCATTTTTTTCGCCATTTGAATCCTCCGTTCTTATTTGTGGATAGCCAGGTTCCTTCATCCGAGGCAGAATGATTAATCCTCGGATTCGTTCCCGACTCCTTTTTCCAGCGCCTTCCACGCCAATGTCGCACATTTGATGCGGGCTGGAAATTTCGCGACACCCGATAAGGCTTCAATGTCTCCTAAATCGACGGAATCATCTACATCCTTGCCAAGCATCATCTCCGAGAATAGATGGGCATATTTCACGGCGTCTTCCGTCTTTTTGCCTTTGACCAATTGGGTCATCATCGATGCGGATGCCATGGAAATGGAACATCCTTCCCCTTCGAATTTCGCGTCTTGCACGACCCCATCCTCCACTTGAAGTGTTAAATGGATGACGTCGCCGCAAGTCGGGTTATTCATATCGATCGTTACATTGTTGTCGGATAATACGCCTTTGTTTCTTGGGTTTTTGTAATGGTCCATAATGACGGACCGATACAATTGGTCTAATTTGTTAATTGACATTATTGGAAATACTCCTTTGCCATGCGGAGCCCTTCTACAAGCCGATCCACATCGTCTTCGGTGTTGTATAAGTAAAAGCTGGCGCGAGCCGTGGCAGAAACATCAAGCCATTTCATGAGCGGCTGGGCACAATGATGGCCGGCACGAACTGCAATGCCGTTCATGTCAAGCACAGTCGCCAAGTCATGCGGATGGACGCCTTCGAGATTGAATGTCACGATGCCGGCCCGTTTTTTCGGATCGACTGGACCATAAATTTGCAGGCCCTCGATTTCAGACATCTTTTCCATCGCAAGACCGGCCAGCTCATGTTCATGGCGTTCAATCTTATCCAATCCAACTTCCCTGAGGAAATCGATCGCAACGCCTAAACCGATCGCACCAGCAATAATCGGCGTGCCGCCTTCGAATTTCCACGGAAGCTCTTTCCATGTGGAATCATACAAACCGACAAAGTCGATCATTTCGCCGCCAAATTCGATTGGCTCCATTTGGTTCAGCAATTCCTTTTTGCCGTAAAGGACGCCGATTCCAGTCGGGCCGCACATTTTATGGCCGGAGAAAGCCAAGAAATCGCAATCGAGCTTCTGCACATCGAGCTTCAGGTGAGGAGCGGCTTGTGCACCGTCCACTACCATGACAGCCCCATTAGCATGTGCAATTTCAGCGATTTCCTTAATTGGATTCATCGTTCCAAGAACATTCGACACATACATGACGGAGACGATTTTCGTCCGGTCCGTCACGGTCTCACGCACTTTATCAAGAGATAGCGTACCGTCTTCCTCGAGATCGATATACTTCAGCACTGCACCTTTTTCTTTCGCAAGCTGCTGCCATGGAATGATGTTTGAATGGTGTTCCATGTACGTAATTACGATCTCATCGCCTTCACCGACATTGGCGCGTCCATAGCTTTGGGCGACAGTGTTTAAAGCAGTTGTCGCTCCACGCATGAAAATGATTTCCTGGGTCGATTTCGCATTGATGAACTCCCGTACTTTTTCGCGGGCATTCTCATAGCCTTCGGTTGCCCGGTTCCCTAAGGAATGGACACCTCGGTGGACGTTTGAGTTGTCCTCGGCATAATACTTCGTCAATGCATCAATGACTTGCTGCGGCTTTTGGGAAGTCGCAGCACTATCTAAGTAAACGAGCGGATGCCCGTTGATTTCCTGGTCAAGTATCGGGAAATGGTTGCGGATCTCTTTACTGAGCATTAGCGCACTTTCCTTTCAATGACCTCCGTCAATTGCTTCTTGACACCTTCGATTGGCAAGCTGTTTACAACAGGTGCAAGGAAACCATGGATGACGAGGCGTTCTGCTTCTTGTTTCGAAATTCCACGGCTCATCAAATAGAATAGCTGAAGCGGATCAACACGGCCGACAGAAGCGGCGTGTCCTGCTGTTACATCATCTTCGTCAATCAAAAGGATCGGGTTCGCATCACCGCGAGCCTTCTCGCTCAGCATCAAGACACGGGACTCCTGAACAGCATCCGATCTCGTCGCGCCCTTCGCGATGCGGCCAATTCCATTAAAGATGGAAGAAGCTTCTTCTTTCATGACACCATGCTTAAGGATGAAACCTTGAGTATCCATTCCCCAATGCACGATTTCGGAAGTAAAGTTCTGCTTTTGATTGCCACGGCCAACGACCACTGTTTTCAGGTCGCTGGAAGAGCCGTTTCCTACAAGGTGTGTAATGTTTTCCGAAACAGTGTCGCTGTCGTTCATAAGACCAAGCGCCCATTCGATGCGGCTTCCTGGGCCAGCGACGCCGCGTCGGTTGACATAGGTTGTGAAACCTTTTGCCAATACATCCACTGCACCGTATTCCACTTTCGCATTGTCGCCAGTGAATACTTCTGCAACGATGTTCGCTAAACCTTGCGCTTCCGCAACTGTGGATTGGTAGTTCTCAACATATGTGACGGAGCTGTTCGCATCTGCGACGATCAATGTATGGTTAAACAGGGATGCTTTCGCATCGTCATGTAAATAAACAACTTGGATCGGTTCTTCGACGACCACGTTCTTTGGAACGTAGACAAACACGCCGCCATTCAGCAAAGCTGCATGAAGCGCAGTCAAGCGATGTTCGTCCACTTTTACGCCGTCCGTCATTAAGTATTTTTGAATAAGTTCAGAATGCTCAAGGCTGGCAGTGAAAATGTCCGTCAAGATAACGCCTTGTGCTTTCAAGTCTTCAGAAAGAGATAGATATGCAGGCGTGTTGTTGCGCTGCACATAGATATTTTTCTGTTCTTCGACGTTCACGAGCCCTTTTACTTCTTCAGGCAGTTCGTCTAAAGATGCATACGTGCCGGATTCCACCGCGTGGACCGGAAAACTTGTGAAATTCCATTTATCAATTTTTGTTTTATCTGGTGTTGGCATCGGAAGCTGTTCCACTTTCGCCAGTGCATGTGCACGGAATTCAGCCATCCAGTCGGCTTCATTCATTTTTGCGGAAAAAGAGCGGACGTCCTGTTCGGTCAATGCCATTGTTGTTTCAACCGTCATTTTGAATCGTCCCCTTTCTTAAGCTTCTTGTCCAACAGTCTCGTCTTCAATTCCAAGTTCTTCTTTAATCCAGTCGTAGCCGTTTTCTTCAAGCTTCTTCGCAAGCTCTGCTCCACCTGATTTAACGACTTTCCCTTGCATCATGACATGGACGAAGTCTGGAGTGATGTAGTTAAGAAGGCGTTGGTAGTGCGTGATGATCATGCAGCCAAATCCTTCTCCGCGCATTTCGTTGATACCTTTCGACACGATCTTCAAAGCATCGATATCAAGACCGGAGTCGATTTCGTCAAGGATTGCAAATTTCGGCTGAAGCATCATTAATTGAAGGATTTCGTTACGCTTCTTTTCTCCACCGGAGAATCCTTCGTTCAAATAACGCGTTGCCATATCTTGATCCATTTCAAGGAGATCCATCTTGCTGTCTAGTTCACGGATGAATTTCATCAATGAAATCTCATCGCCTTCTTCACGGCGCGCATTCACTGCAGAGCGCAAGAAGTCAGCATTTGTTACGCCGGAAATTTCACTTGGATATTGCATAGCCAGGAAAAGACCTGCTTTGGCCCGCTCATCCACTTCCATTTCAAGGACATCTTCTCCGTCCAGTGTAACTGTTCCGGATGTTACTTCATATTTAGGGTGGCCCATAATCGCTGATGACAGCGTTGATTTACCTGTACCATTCGGACCCATAATCGCATGGATCTCGCCTGTATTAATTGTCAAATTGACACCTTTCAATATTTCCTTGCCTTCAATTTCGACATGAAGGTCCTTAATTTCCAAAGTTGCCATTCCACTACCTCCAGTATGATCAAGATGAACGGTTTATCCATTCTCATTTTAGTATCATTCTAATCTTATCGCATTCCCAGCTACGTTGCAAATCATTGAGAATCATTATAAAGTAATTGCCGTTTGCCCTCTTTCTCCGCAGAAAATTATTGACTTTCCACTAAAATGATATTTTCAATTATCCACTATTGATTGAGAATACACGACGAAAAAAATCATCCCGGAAGACAAAACCGGGATGATTAATTGTGAATTTCAGTTGTTTACGCTTTTTCCTTCGGAGTGAAGCGGTCGACAATCATCGCGAGCGCTCCGTCTCCTGTGACGTTCGTAGCTGTTCCAAAGCTGTCTTGCGCCATATATAAAGCGATCATAA
Organism: Sporosarcina sp. AD_1; assembly: GCF_057373025.1. Taxonomy (NCBI): domain Bacteria; kingdom Bacillati; phylum Bacillota; class Bacilli; order Caryophanales; family Caryophanaceae; genus Sporosarcina; species Sporosarcina sp. AD_1. The sequence continues at coordinate 151,152 of NZ_JBPVIR010000009.1, read as the reverse complement.
GCGCAATCATCGACTCGTCAAAATGAAGCATTGTTCCAAGTAAACCGACAGCAGCCATGACTGCTCCTCCAGGCACACCCGGTGCCGCAATCATTGTAACACCAAGCATGAGAATGAAAGGTAAGTAGCTGCCGAACTCGATTGGCATACCGTTCATTAGAAGAACACCAATAGAACATGACACGAGTGTGATTGTACTTCCTGACAGGTGAATTGTCGCAAAAAGCGGGATGGTGAAATCAGTCACCTTATCCGAAGCACCCGTCTTTTTCGCCTGGCGCAATGTAACAGGTATTGTAGCCGCTGAAGACTGTGTACCGATTGCCGTCATATAAGCTGGTGCCATCGTTTTCATAAGCATGAATGGATTTTTTCCATTCAGAGTTCCCGCCACTGTGTACTGCAGAGTTAGCATGATCAAGTGAAGTGCGATGATCATGACAAAAACCATTGCAAAGACGGAGAGAACTTTCGCTACCTCGCCTGTGTATGTCATATTAAGGAATATCCCAAAGATATGGATCGGGAGCAACGGAATGATGATATACGAGATGACTTTCTCGATTAACAAATTGAATTCATCAAAGAATGCGAGCATCGACTTGCTGTTGATAGATGCCATTCCGATACCGAGAATGAAAGCAAGCAATAAAGCAGTCATGACGCCCATCAGCGGAGTCAATTCCAATTCAAAAAACGGCTCCAGCACATGATGCGTTCCTTCGATATCCTTTTGACCTGTCTTAATAAAGTTTGGCAAAATCGTAGTTGCGGCAAAGAACGCGAGCACGCCAGCGACTATCGTCGAAATATAGGCAAAGGCCGTGGCCAATCCAAGCAATTTTCCGGAACCCTTTCCGAGCTTTGCAATTCCCGGTGCAATGAAAGCGACAATGATTAAAGGCACAACGAAGTTCAAGAAGCCGCCGAAAATCATATTGAACGTGGCAAACGTCCTGCCGAAGCCTTTTGCAAACCCTTCATGAAGCAAAGGCAGTGACCATCCTAATAAGATAGCGAGTCCGATGGCGATAATGATGCGCCAAATAAGTCCTAGTTTAATTCTCATCCCATGTCCTCCCTAGATGTACAACTGTATTTCCAACCATTTAACTCTACCATACTATTGGAAGCAGTGGAACAGCACAGGGAGTTTTCATAATTATTTATCAAAAAGACCCCTTTCCATGACGGAAAGAGGTCAGTTTCATTTGATTACTTAACAGGCACTACAGCGCCTTTCCACTCTTCAAGAATGAAGTCTTGGATTTCTTTTGATTTCAACACTTCGACTAGCGCTTTAATTGCTTCGTTATTCTCATCGCCTTTATTGACAGTAATGATGTTCACATATGGGGAGTCTTGGCTCTCCAGAGCAATCGCATCCTCAAGCGGATTCAAACCTGCATCAATCGCATAGTTAGAATTGATCAATAACGCATCGCCTTCGTCGTTATTATAAAGCTGTGGCATAAGAGCCGGCTCATAGTTTGGATCAAACTTCAGGTTTTTCGGATTGTCGACGATGTCGCTCAATTCTGCTTTTACTTTATCTACGCCTTTAGCGAGTGTAATAAGTCCTTTTTCTTCTAACATCGCAAGTACACGGCCATGGTCTGCAACCGAGTTGCTGATCAAGATTGTCGCACCGTCCGGAAGCTCATCCAGTGACTTATATTTCTTTGAATAAACGCCTATTGGTTCAATGTGAATAGATCCTGCATTGACAAAATCATAACCGAAGTCAGCGATTTGCCCTTCCATGTACGGAATGTGCTGGAAGTAGTTCGCATCCAAGTCCCCTGCATCCAAATCTTTATTCGGAAGGACATAATCTTGGTACGTTTCGATCTCTAACTCATACCCTTTTTCTTCAAGCAATGGCTTTGCTTTTTTCAAGATAACCGCATGTGGCGTATTCGAAGCTCCGACTACAATTTTCGTTTTTTCTTGTGACCCTTCTCCAGAAGACGCGTTATTGCTGTCTTTATCTTTTGTGCCGCAAGCCGCTAATGCCAAAACAAGCGTTGCGAGCAATAATGCCGAAATAATCTTTTTCATGTATTCTCTCTCCTTTTGGTTGCTTTATGTCAACAAGCCGAAGCTTGCAGTTCCTTACTTAGCGCTTGTCGATTTTTTTCACAGCCAGATCACCGATAAATTGGATGATAAAGACGATGATCAAGATGAGAATCGTCGCTGCCAGCGTCACATCTCCCCGGTTTCGCTGGAAACCATCGAGATACGCCAGATTCCCTAGACCGCCAGCTCCGATAACGCCAGCCATTGCTGTGTAGCCGACCAAAGCGATGGCTGTTACAGTAATCCCTGAAATAAGTGCCGGCAATGATTCTGGGATGAGTACTTTAAAGATGATCGTGCTCGTTTTGGCTCCCATCGAGCGGGCTGCTTCAATGACACCTTTATTGATTTCCTGCAGGCCAATCAGAACCATCCGCGCGTAAAACGGAGCGGAACCAATAACGAGCGCCGGCAATGCTGCCTGCGGTCCTCGCATGGATTCCATAATCAACTTCGTGAACGGAATCAATAAAATGATCAAAATCAAGAACGGTATGGACCGGAACACATTGACGAATGTACCCGTGATAAAGTTCAAGGTGCGATTTGCCCATAGCTGTCCGGGACTCGTCAAAAACAATACAATCCCAAGGATCAGACCAAAGATGAAAGTATAGAAAGTCGAAGCGGCCGTCATATAGATCGTCTCTTTCGTCGCTTCCCACATTAGTTCCCAATCAACATTCGGAAAGAATTTTTCAATCATGGACGATCACCTCCGCCTGAACACCTTCGTTGTGCAAGTATTGAATCGCCTCTTGGACGGTCGCTTCATTGCCAAGAATTTGCAGAATCAATGTTCCGTATGCCCCGCCTTGCGTATGGGTAATATTCCCTTGCACGATGTTCACATCCACTTGGAAGGAACGAATCAGACTGGAAAGAACCGGCTGTTCTGTCCTCTCACCGATGAACACCAGCTTGACAAGTGTTCCGTCCGGCACTTCCTGGCGAACATGAGCCAGAGCTTGCTCCGTACCAGCCGGCTCGGTTACTTGGGAAACAAACCGCTTGGTGATCGCAGCTTTCGGTTGTTGGAACACATCCAGCACATTGCCGATTTCGACAACACGGCCGGCTTCCATAACGGCCACCTGATGGCAAATTTTCCGGATGACATGCATTTCATGCGTGATCATGACGATCGTCAATCCAAGACGCTGGTTGATATCGGTCAATAAATCCAAAATCTGATCAGTCGTTTCCGGATCCAGTGCGGATGTCGCTTCATCACAGAGAAGTACTTCTGGATCATTCGCAAGCGCCCGTGCAATGCCGACACGCTGCTTCTGTCCGCCGGAAAGCTCCGATGGGTAGGCATTTTCCCTGCCGCGAAGTCCAACAAGGTCGATGAGTTCCTCCACCTTGCGATCCCGTTCCGCTTTTGGCACACCGGCAATTTCCAATGGGAATGCGATATTCCCTTTCACTGTCCGGGACCAGAGTAAGTTGAAGTGCTGGAAGATCATGCTTACTTTCTGGCGGACTTTCCGCAGTTCCTTTGCAGAAACCGAGGAGATCTCACGTCCTGCAATGGTAATTGTTCCGGACGTCGGCTTTTCCAAGCCATTCAATAAACGGATGAGCGTACTCTTGCCGGCTCCACTATATCCAATGATGCCAAATATAGCGCCGTCCCCTATAGAAAGCGTGACACCATCGACGGCCAGTAAACCGTCTTTTTGGCCATATCGCTTATTGACATCTTTTAATTCAATCATTTTGTTCACCTCTGCTATTCTCGCTGACCATGTCGCTGCCGTTTAGTATCCGCTTGTCAGGCCAAAAATAAAAGCCTTCCTGCAGACAAGCAGAAAGGCATCACGTATTATGTAATAAACGTTCGTCCGATCTCTCATCTCTCAAAGCAATTTGCTTTGCGTGACTTGGCACCATTTCACAAATGTGACGGTTGCCGGGCTTCATAGGGCACTTCCCTCCACCTCTCTTTATAAGAGCGACATATTCAATTGATTGTTAACAGTTATACCATGCGGTGTTTTTACTGTCAACTTAATTTTTCAAGCAAATACGGCACGGATTGAAACGCATAAATCTTATGCGCCAGCTCTCCATCCTTTTGAATGAGCAGGCAAGGTACGCTTTCGATCTCGTAATCAACCGCAATGGATTCGACGTAATTCAAATCCGCCTTGCCGAGAGGCAAATCAGGTTTCAGCTCCGCAATGACTTCCATCATTTTGGAAGCGACCGCGCATGTTCCGCATAGCGGTGTATATAAATAAAATGCGGCATCTGGAAATTGGCTCCGTTTTTCCTCCCATTGCTCACGTGTCCAGTTATCCATAGATGTCCTCCTTGTGATTCAAGTGTTGTGACGGGCCTTATTCAGAACAATAAGTCGGGATGCACCTTGAAATTCGCTGCCAGAAGAATAAGGGCAAGCGCCCGGTAGGGGGTTGTCTCGACTTGCCGATACACCCGTTCTGTATACAGATGAATGGCTTCAGGATATTCTCGTTTAAAAAGTGCGCGTATCGCATCTCCGGACGCATCCGCATCAACGAATACATAGATATCCTGGTGCTCATGGGGAGCGAGGAGCTCTTCCAATTTGTACGGACTGACTGTTCCGTTCGTGCATACGATTTCGACGGGCTCCGCCAATACAGCGAGCAGACGCTTTTTATCTGAATGGCCTTCCACAAAGATCACTTTGTCTTCATTCATCATCTTGCACCCCTATCCGGAACATGAAAGGCGCCGGATTTCTCCGGCGCCTCAGCCTGTTGTCAAACGCTTTCATACGTTGTTGAGTCCCGCAGGAAGCGGGTCATGCAACCGTTGCCGCAGGACGCGGCGATCTTAGGTTGCCTTTCCTACGCTCGTCCTCTCATGAACTATAGTTCTATTCGAGTCTTCGCTCATCTTCGCGGGTCTGCATGGATGCAGGTCTGCAGTCGTTGCGACAGGACGTCGCGGTCTTAGACTGCCTTCTTCTATGACAAGAGTTTTCAACTAGGCTGAGGTTTGAATTACCTCAGCCTGTTGCGCTCGTTACGTTCAGCGTACCCTTAATTACTCGCCAACAGTCATTTTGTCATAGTCTTCTGCAGACATAAGTGCGTCTAGTTCTGATTCGTCGGAAGCTTCTACGACGATCATCCAAGCGCCTTCATATGGTGATTCGTTTACTAGTTCTGGGCTGTCTTCCAGCTCTTCGTTCACTTCGACAACTTTACCGCTGATTGGTGCGTAAAGCTCGGAAACTGTCTTAACAGACTCAACGCTACCAAAAGGCTCGTCCGCTGTTACATCGTCACCGACTTGTGGAAGTTCGACGAATACGATATCGCCAAGTTCGGATTGCGCGAAGTGCGTAATGCCGATGCGGTATTTGCCGTTTTCATCTTTTACCCATTCATGTTCTTCTGAATAACGCAAGTTTGTAGGTGTGCTCATCCCATAACCCTCCATTAAGTATACAAATATTCATTCCATTCAATTTTGACATATTCCTAGCATAAAGACAAGAAAGTTATTCCTTGCCCCACGTGTCCTCATACTGCTTTTCATCAAAGCCGACCGTTACCCTTTTTCCATCTGTCACAATTGGCCGTTTGATGAGCATGCCATCGGATGCAAGCAACGCCACCTTCTCATCATCCGACATCTCAGGCAGCTTGTCCTTTAATTGCAATTCCCGATATTTCAACCCGCTCACATTAAAGAACTTCTTGATATCCAAGCCCGACTGTTCTATGAACGTACGAAGGGTATCTTCTGTCGGCGGCTGTTCTGCGATATTCATATAGTCCACCTGCAGCCCTTTCGACTCCATCCATTTTTCCGCTTTCTTGCATGTACCGCATTTAGGATAACCATAAACTGTAATTGCCATCGTATGCACCCCGCTTTTTCCATTCAGTATAACAGAAAAACCATCCGGACAAAAAGTGGTTGCCCAGATGGTTTGCTATTAAACGATATACTTTTCAGCTTCAATCAACTTCGCGGAAGCTTCGCGTTTTTTCCCGATAATGTTATAAGGATTGGAACGTGTCAATTTGCGCAATGCAGAAAGCATCATCCGTTGGTTATCCCCTTCAACAGAAGCGAGCAAGGTTTCTTTCGCGTCTTTTTCAATTGCTTCAAATGCTTCTTGGCAGAAGATTTGCGTGTAAAGGATCTTTTGCTTTTCTTTTTCTTCGCCGTTTTTCGCTACTGCTTTTTCTGTACGGAGCAAAGCCGATTCCATTGCGAAGATATTGTTTGCGATATCAGCAATGTTCACGAGCACTTCTTGTTCCGTTTCGAGTTTCGTGCCGAAACGCTGCGCCGCCATGCCCGCTGCAAGAAGACCGATCTTCTTCGCATTTTTCACGAGCACCTTCTCTTGAGCAAGCGCTTCGTCCCCGATTTCTTCCGGCATCATCATGAGCAGTTCTTCCTGAAGGCTTTGTGCTTTCTCCAGCAATGGCAATTCGCCTTTCATCGCCTTTTTCAAGAACGTGCCCGGCACGATCATCCGGTTGATTTCGTTCGTTCCTTCAAAAATTCGGTTAATACGGGAGTCACGGTAAATGCGCTCTACTTCATACTCTTGCATAAAGCCATAGCCGCCATGCAGCTGGACCGCTTCATCGACGATATAGTCAAGCACTTCGGAGCCGACCACTTTATTTATCGAGCATTCGATCGCATATTCCGCTACGGACGCAGCCACTTCTTTGCCATCCTTCTGCTGCTCCGGCGTCATTTGGCTGTTGCGCTCCTCGAAATAGCCGACCGTACGGTAGATCAAGCTTTCTGTCGCATATAATTTAGAAGCCATTGTCGCCAATTTTTCTTTCGTCAAATTGAAAGAGGAGATCGGCGTCTTGAATTGCTGGCGTTGATTCGTATAAGTGATCGCCAGCTCAAGTGCACGCTTGGATCCGCCAATTGTTCCCACGCCCAGCTTGTAGCGCCCGATATTCAAAATATTGAAGGCGATAATATGGCCGCGGCCGATTTCTCCGAGCAAATTCTCGACCGGCACTTCCGCATCCTCCAAAATAAGAGTACGGGTAGAGGATGACTTGATTCCCATCTTCTTCTCTTCTGCGCCAACCGAAACGCCAGGAAACTCTCTTTCTACGATAAATGCGGAGAACTTATCGCCATCAACCTTCGCATAGACAACAAATACGTCCGCGAAGCCTGCGTTTGTAATCCACTGCTTTTCCCCGTTCAAAATATAATGAGTGCCAGCTTCGTTCAATTTCGCCGTTGTTTTTGCACCAAGTGCATCAGAACCGGAGCCCGGCTCAGTCAATGCATATGCGAAAATTTTCTCAGCCGTTGCAGAGCTCGGCAAGTATTTCTTCTTTTGCTCTTCATTGCCGAACAGCACAATCGGAAGCGTACCGATTCCAACATGCGCGCCGTGAGTGATCGAAAAGCCGCCAGCAACGGACATCTTTTCGGCAATTAAAGCGGACGAGATTTTATCCAAGCCCAAGCCATCGTATTCTTCCGGAATATCAGCGCCGAGAAGACCAAGGTCTCCTGCTGACTTCAAAAGTCGGACGGAATTTTCGAACTCATGGTGCTCCAAGTTTTCGATAACTGGCGCCACTTCGTTCTTCACATATTCTTCTGTCGTCTTGGCTATCATTTTATGCTCATCAGTGAAATCCTCCGGCGTGAAGACACGATTCGCTTCGATATCTTCGACTAAGAATGCACCGCCCCGGATAAGATCTGTCGTTTTCGTTTCAGTCATTGGTATTCCTCCCTAAGTTATCAAAATAAAATACTTATCTATATGCCTCATCAGACACAATTGGTTGCCCTCATTACAGTAATTCAAATACTCCTGCTGCTCCCATGCCGCCGCCGATACACATGGTGACGACTCCGAACTGTTTGCCCTGGCGGCGCAGCTCATTCATCAGGCGCAATGTCAAGACGGATCCTGTCGCTCCTAGCGGATGGCCGAGTGCGATTGCCCCTCCGTTGACATTCACTTTATCGATATCCAGGCCGAGATGGCGAATGACTTGCAGAGACTGGGATGCGAATGCTTCGTTCAGTTCCCACAGATCGATATCTTCGATAGAAAGTCCGGCAAGCTTTAATGCTTTCGGCACCGCTTCGATTGGACCGATTCCCATCACTTCAGGCGGAACGCCGCCTACCGCGAAGGAACGGAATTTCGCAAGTGGTTTGAGACCTTGTGCTTCTGCCATTTCCCGGTCCATGACGAGGACAGATGCGGCTCCGTCTGACGTCTGGGACGCATTCCCCGCCGTGACAGATCCTTTTACGGAAAACGCAGGTCGCAGCTTCGCGAGCACTTCCATTGACGTACCCACGCGGACTCCTTCATCCATTTCAAATTGGAAAGTCGTCTCTTGGTATTTACCCGACGCATCGACATACCGTTTCGTCACTTCGACCGGCACGATTTCGTCCACGAACTTCCCTGCTTCGATTGCAGCGGCTGCCCTTTCGTGTGAACGGACTGCGAACGCGTCTTGGTCTTCTCGGCTTACGCCGTATTTCTGCGCTACTTGCTCTGCCGTATGCCCCATTCCCATATAATATTGAGGCGCTGTTTCGGCGAGTTTGAAATTCGGGCGGATCGTGTTGCCCATCATCGGCACCATGCTCATCGATTCCACTCCGCCAGCGATAATTGCCTGTGAATGGCCGAGCATGATCCGTTCTGCTGCATATGCGATGGATTGCAGACCAGAAGAACAGAACCGGTTAATCGTAATTGCCGGCGTCGTATCAGGCAATCCGGCAAGCGCTCCGATGTTGCGCGCCACGTTCATTCCTTGCTCTGCTTCCGGCATCGCACACCCCATGATCAAATCATCTATTGGTCCATCGTATCCATTTGCTCTTTTTAACGTTTCTTTGACAGTCAGTGCTGCCAAATCATCCGGGCGGACCGTTGCCAGCGATCCTTTCCCTGCTTTACCGACCGGTGTACGTGCACCAGCCACTAGTACTGCTTCCCGCATTCGACTTCCTCCTTTGCTAAAGTGCGCTGTTAATTGCGTAACGGCTTCCCTTTCAGAAGCATGTGCTGCATCCGCTGTTGAGACTTCGGTTCCGCAACAAGGCTCAGGAACGCCTCCCGCTCTAGGTCGAGCATGTATTGTTCGTCGACAAGTGTTCCGTACGGCACTTTTCCTCCCGAAAGAACAAAGGCCAATTTCTTCGCGATTTTCAAGTCATGGTCGCTGATATAGCCGGAAAGATGCATCGCTTCCGCTCCAAGCAGCATCGTCGCATAGCCGGAATCTCCCGTGACTGGAATCTGTGCTTTGACAGGTGGTGTATAGCCGCCTTCATAGAGAGCAAGTGCCGCTTGTTTCGCATCATATAGCAGATGATCCGGATTGACACTGATGCCATCCGCAAAATCAAGGAAGTTATTCTCCCGCGCTTCTTCCCCAGATGTCGACACTTTCGCCATCGCGATCGTTTCGAACACTTTATTCGCCACATATTGATAATCAACATGGACGCCATTCGGCAGGCCTTTCAAATGTTTTGAGTACAAGTTAACGTTTCCGCCTCCGCCTGGAATAAGCCCGACGCCGACTTCCACAAGACCGATATACGTCTCCATCGATGCTTGGATATGAGCCGCAGGCAAACAGACTTCCGCACCGCCGCCAAGCGCCATTTGGAATGGAGCCGCCACGACAGGCTTGCGACAGTATTTGATTTTCATCATCGCGTTCTGGAATTGACGAATCGTGAAATCAAGTTCAAAAATATTATCATCCTGCGCTTCCATCAAAATCATGCCAAGATTCGCCCCGACACAGAAGTTTTTACCTTGGTTGCCGATGACAAGCCCTTTATAGTTCTTTTCCACTTCGTCAATCGCGAAGTTGATCATTTGGATAATATCAAGCCCAATGGCGTTTGACTGTGAATGGAATTCAAGCAGCGCGACACCGTCTCCAAGATCAATCAGGCTGGCGCCGGAATTCTTTTTAATGACACCGTGCTTTTTCTTATAGCGTTTTAAATCAATGACTTTCTCATTGACCGGGACTTGCTGATACGTTTCGCCGTCAAAATAGAATAGATCCCCGTCTTCTTCTTTATAGAAAGTTTCATAGCCTTTATCCAATAAAGAACGTACGAATGCTGGAATCTCCAGCCCTTCTGCTTCCATCCGCTCGACAGATTTCGCTACGCCGATCGCATCCCAAATTTCGAACGGGCCTTGCTGCCAGCCGAAGCCCCACTTCATCGCATTGTCGATTGCAACAATATCGTCAGCGATTTCGCCATGCAATTGAGCAGAGTAGACGAGTGTTGGCGCAAGGATATGCCAAAGGATCTCTCCCGTCCGATCCTTAGCGTAAACCAGGCTTTTCACTTTGTTCGCAAGCCCTTTTTGCTGCTTCGCCATCTCAATTGAAGGCGTTTTCATTTTTTTCGTCGGTCCGTATTCAAATGTCTCTGGGTCCAATTCAAGGATTTCTTTGTCTTTCTTCAAATAGAATCCTTGCTTGGATTTTGCGCCAAGCCATCCATTGTCGATCATTTTCTTCATGAAAGGCGGCAATTCGAACACTTTCTGCTCTTCACCTTCCGTTTGATCATAGACGTTTTTAGCTACATGCATGAATGTGTCAAGACCTACCACATCCAGCGTACGGAACGTCGCCGATTTCGGACGGCCGATCAGTGTACCCGTGACGGAGTCGACTTCTCCAATGGAAAAGCCTCGCTTCTCCATTTCACGCAATGTGATCAGCAAACCGTATGTACCAATCCGGTTGGCAATGAAATTCGGTGTATCTTTCGCAAGAACGACGCCTTTGCCGAGACGATCTTCTGCAAAATTCGTCATAAATTCCACAACTTCGGCTGATGTCGCTTCAGTCGGAATGATTTCAAGCAGTTTCAAGTAGCGTGGTGGATTGAAAAAGTGGGTGCCAAGGAAATGCTTCCGGAAATCTTCCGATCGTCCTTCCGCCATCGCCTCAATGCTGATGCCTGACGTATTGGAACTGATAATCGTTCCTTCCTTGCGGATCGCATCAATCTTCTCGTACAACCCTTTCTTCACTTCCAAGTTTTCTACGACGACTTCAATGATCCAGTCGACATCCTTTAATTTCTCCAAATCATCATCCAAGTTGCCGACCTGGATTAAAGATAGGTTCTTTTTCGAAGTTAACGGTGCCGGTTTCTGTTTCACGAGTTTTTCCAAAGCGCTTGCTACAAACTTATTGCGAACCTTTGGATCATCAAGGGATAGTCCCTTCCCTTCCTCTTCCGCCGTCAATTTGTTCGGGACGATGTCCAGCAACAAGACGGGAATGCCGATATTCGCGAGATGGGCTGCAATGCCAGATCCCATGACGCCTGAACCTAATACTGCTGCTTTTTTAATTTGATAAGCCACGTGCGAAGCCTCCCTTTATTTGAATGAATGCTCATTCATTTTGCGAGTAAAAAAAATACCTCGAACTCTATGTCTATCATTTTAGAACATTAGAGTTGTTTTCGCAATATTTAAATCGGAAATTTTTAAAAATCTTCCACTTCCCTCCTTCAGGGCATTTTAGTACACGCCTCAGGCAAAAGGATGTAAACTAGTTGGTAGCAACTTGGAGGGGGATAAATTTATGAAGTCAATTACGACAGTAGAACAATTTAACGAAATCATTTCTAGCGATAATAAAGCATTAGTTAAATTCCAGGCAGGCTGGTGCCCGGACTGCACCCGTATGGATATGTTCATCGATCCGATTGTAGAAGAATACGATATGTACTCTTGGTACGACCTGGACCGTGACGTTCTTCCTGAAATCGCTGAAAAATATGATGTCATGGGGATTCCAAGCTTGTTGATCTTCCAAAATGGCGAGAAAAAAGCACATCTTCACAGCGCAAGCGCCAAGACACCTGATCAAGTGGTCGATTTCTTGGAGAGCGTAAAGGAACAATAAGCTTCATCCATAGCGGTAGCAGTTATTCAAAACTTGCTGCCGCTATTTTTCTATCTGTTTTGAAAAAAATCAATTATACTAAAGAAAACCAATCATGAGGTGGAACATGGACAACGAAAAAGAGATCGAGCGATTAAAGGCACGAATCGCGGAATGTGAACAGATCATCAGGGAAACGTCCGTGCCGATCATTTCATCCATTGTAGAAAATACAATTTTAGTGCCGGTTGTCGGCTACGCCGGTTCTGAACGGTTTGAGCTTATCCGTTCACGCGTGCTGGAATACTTGGACAAGAACCGTCAGGTCAATTGTGCGGTGTTTGATTTCACAGGCGCAGATTTGAATAAAGCGAAAGACGATCAGCTGAATATACTGGCGGTGGAACTGGACATGCTGAACAGCACATTGAAACTGATGGGGGTCCGTCCGATTTCAGTCGGTTTCAATCCGCATATCGTCCGGGAAATCGTTGCTGCAGGCATTCAAATGGAATTTGAGTCGTATATCAACTTCAAAACGGCATTAAAGGTCCTCTTAAAAGAAGAAGGACGCTCATTGTCCACGATTTGACCGATGCCGCAAGAAGGAGGCGCTCGGATGCATCACGTCCCTTTTGACGGAAAATCCCAATATGATGAGGACATTGAACCGAACTACAGGCCATCCGCCTGCGGTCCTGTAACCGCCTACACGATCCTTCGCTATTTAGATGAACATGGCGAACTCGATGTGAATGAACTGTACCGAAAACTGGGCAGTACCCGGATCGGTTTATTCAAATGGCGTCTGCTACGAAATTTACGAAAACTGCTAGGGAACGCCTGGGAAGTGGAATCTTGCACGATTGAAGAACTAAAGACCGAACTCCAACATGGCCGGCCTGTCGCTGCCAAGTTCGATAAATGGTTCACTTTCAACTGGCTGGGTACATACGAATTTGATTATCACTGGGTGCCGGTCGTCGGGTACGAACAGGCAGAAGATGACATCCTCCTCCTGATCCATGACAACGGAGGACGCCACCGGGAAAGCCGCCTTCGCAAGGTATCCTATCGAGCGAACCGAGCCATCCTATCGTTCGTGAAAATTAGAAAGACCGCTGCCTGATATGCAGCGGTCCTTTTTTATGATGAAGTTTGGAACAACGAATCCATCTGCCGCACAATCATTGTATATCCCATCTCCACTAATTCCTCACGCAAGGCAGTATTGAAGTCAGGAAGATTCAATGCTTCCAGAGGATCGTCAAAGTCGAGCTTGCAGTGAATTTCAGCCAGCTGTCTCGAAAGGCGCAGCATCGGCATGTCCTGTTCGATCTTTTTTCGCGTGCCTGCTGATAATTCATCCAGCGCCTCAATGACACCCTCGACAGAGCCATATTGCTGAATGAGTTTCAATGCGGTCTTCGGCCCGATGCCCTTGACGCCGGGATAGCCGTCGCTCGCATCACCTGTAAATGCCTTCGTGTCAATAAACTGCATTGGCGAAATCTCGTATTCCTCCCGAAAACGATCCTCTGTGTAAACATCATAGATGTTATATCCTTTTTTCATAAAAGCAATCCTGACGTCCGGCCGCAGCAGCTGCAATAAGTCTTTATCTCCTGTCACGATTGTCACTTCCGCTTGGCCGTCCCACTCGCAAACGAGCGAGCCGATCAAGTCATCTGCTTCCATGCCCGCAATGCCGTAGTTTTTCCATCCGATTTTCTCCGACAGTTCCCGAGCCATATCGAATTGCGGGACCATCTCAGGCGCCGGTGCGGGACGGTTCGCCTTGTATCCATCAAACAAATCATTCCGGAACGTATGCATTCCCATATCCCAGCAAACAGCCATATGGGTCGGCTTGAAAATCGACACCGCCGTCATAGCATGCCGGACAAAACCTTGAACGCCATTTGTCGGAACGCCTGCTGCATTCGGAAAATAATGACCCATGGCCGATGTTGCGAAAAACGAACGGAACAGCAGCGCCATCCCATCGATGAGTAATATATGTGGTTTTTGATCTGTTTCCATTTCTATGTCCTCCTTTTTTTGTGTCGCCTCGTTTATAGTCATTCAGTTAGCGGGTATATTGCTTGCAAGGGGGAATCCATATGCCAATCCATGCGGGCCAGTTATATTGGCCGACCACAATGAACGAAGCAAATCCAATCCAAAATCACATAGCGGATAAGACATACGATGCCGTCATCATCGGCGGCGGCATGTCAGGCGCACTGACCGCGTTATCCCTAGTAAACGCTGGGATGACAGTGGCCGTCGTCGAGAAAGAAAAATTCGCTTACGGCAGCACAGCCGCGAACACTGGATTGCTGCAATACTCCAATGATATCATGCTTCACGAGCTGATTGAACAAATTGGGGAGGAAAAGGCGGTTGCATTTTATCGATTGTGCTACGATGCGCTGAAGGATTTACAAGAAGCTGCGGAACAATTGCCCATCGATCCCGCCTTTATCACAAGGCCGAGCCTTTATTATGCAAGCGACGAGAACGACTTGATGAAAATCCAAAAGGAATACAAAGCCCTTTCAAAACATGACTTCCCTTGCGAGTATTGGGACCGCCCTGCCCTTCTCGAAAAGACCGGCATCGATAAGCCGGGCGCCTTATGGACTTGCGGTGATGCTGAAGTCAATCCATTTCAATTGGTGCGAGGCATTTTGCAATTAATCCAGTCGCAAGGCGCAGATCTACATGACGGTTTGGAAGTGGAAGATGTCCGGGAAGAAAAAGGAATCTTGCACATCCTGACATCGGACGGCAGCATTAAAGCCAGAAATGTCGTCTTTACGACCGGCTATATAAGACCGCCAGTCGGCAAGCTGACAGGAGACATCATAAAACGGTCCTATGTCGCCGTCAGCAAGTCGGTCAAGCAGCCTGCCTGGTATGAAAATGCTATGATTTGGGAAACAAAACGCCCTTATTTGTATATGCGGACTGCTGTCGATGGACGGATCATCATCGGCGGATTAGATGAGGAAACCGACCAAATGGATATCTCCCAGGAGAAAATCCAAGAAAAGGCGGATGAGCTGATTGCAGAGGCCAACAAGCTAATTCCCGGCCTCCAGCTAGAAGTGGACATGGCTTACTGCGCCCTATTCGGAGAATCCAAAGACGAACTTCCCTTTATCGGCAGGCATCCTGAAAAACCGAACCATTATTATTTGCTCGGCTTCGGAGGAAACGGAACCGTGTACAGCATGCTCGGATCGAAGATGCTGGCTGAGTTGATTCAAGGAAAGGAACCGGCCTATTCGGAAATTGTCGGGCTGGATCGGAGTGTGCCTGGGAGGGCGGAAGCGATTATTCGGTAAAAGTAAAAAGAGGTGAAGGGTTGGTTTACTCCCTTCACCTCTTTTCAATTTCAACTCTCACTTCCCAAGCAAACCAGCAATCTTCTCAATATCCGGTGCAAATACCCGATCTTCGTCAATCGGATTCACCACAGAAATCAATTCATCAAACTTCGCTTTCGTCTTTGGCGCCATCTGGTCTTCTCCGCGATGACGGCAGCCCGTCAATGCACATAATGCTTCGATCGCCAGCACACGTTTAGCATTTTGAATGATTTGATTTGCATGGCGAGATCCGATTGTCCCCATTGATACATGGTCTTCCTGGTTTCCTGAAGAAGGAATGGAATCGACGGAAGCCGGATGGGCAAGCGTCTTGTTTTCAGATACAAGACTTGCCGCAGAATATTGCAGGATCATTGCGCCAGACTGCAAGCCAGGTTGGGGGCTTAAGAATGGCGGCAGCCCTTCGTTCAGCTGCGGATTTACGAGCCGTTCGATTCGGCGTTCCGAAATATTCGCGAGCTCTGCGACTCCGATTTTCAGAAAATCCATCGCGAACGCAATCGGCTGCCCATGGAAATTGCCGCCTGATACGACGACATCACCATCTTCGAAAATAAGCGGATTATCTGTCGCCGCATTCATTTCGATCTCCAGCTTTTCCTTTACATACATGAGAACTTGCCAGCTCGCCCCATGCACTTGCGGAATGCAACGGATTGAATACGCATCTTGTACCCGCTTCTCCCCTTGTGTCGTTGTCAGGCTGCTTCCCTGTAGCCAATCCAGCATGCGGGAGGCAACATCCACCTGCTCCTTGTAACCGCGCGCTTCATGGATGGCCGGGTGGAATGCGTCCGTAATGCCAAAGAGCGCTTCCATCGTCATCGCGGCAATCCATTCACTGACGTACGCCAATTTTTCTGCTTCAAGATAATTCACAACGCCTTGCGCGGTCATGGCCTGCGTCCCATTAATGAGCGCCAGCCCTTCCTTCGCCTCCAGGACAATCGGTTCTACTCCATGTTCTTTCCAAACGTTTGCCGCCGGCTCCGGTTTGCTGTCTTTCCAAACGTATCCCTCCCCCAGCAGCACGAGTGCCAAATGGGAAAGCGGCGCCAAATCACCCGATGCGCCAAGCGAGCCTTGTTGTGGAATAACCGGATGGATTCCGTTGTTCACCATATAAGCAAAGCGCTCCAAGACAACTGGCCGAATGCCGGAAAATCCTTTAAGCAACGCATTTAACCGGAGAACCACCATCGCGCGTGATACCATTTCCGGAAACGGCTCTCCGACTCCACAAGCATGTGATCGGATGAGATGAAGCTGCAGCGCCTTTGTATCCTTTTCGTCAATTTTCACATCACTGAATTTGCCGAACCCGGTATTAATGCCATACACGGTTTTGTCGTTTCGGACAATACTCTCCACCGCTTCCCTGCTCTTTTGCACACGTTCCAGGGCCGCTTCGTCCAAAGTAACCCTTTGATTGTTATATAAAATCTCATTCATCTGTTCGAGTGTTAATGAAGATCCTGTTAAAACCACCATGCCTACCATCCCTCTCATGAAAATGAAAACGTTTTCTCTACCGACATCGTACACGATTTCAAACCCTTTTTGTTCATTTTTCCGAAAGTTTGTTCTATGGTAATGTGCTGCCGATTTACTATGCTGAAGAAAGCTTCTGCTCCTATCGATTAGTCAATTGATTCAATTCATTTGCCGGGGCAAATTTGAGTAGCGTCCAACCAATTTTCATCTAGGTGCATACACTAGGTTGATAACGTGAAAGGAGAGCTTGCAGCAAAATGAAATCAGATAGCTTAGGAAACGAACAATGGTATCCACGTTTGCCGGAAGGCTTTGAAGGAAAGGATGATCGAATGAATACAGCAGGAATGGATGGTTGGATGCCGGGTACTGGCATGTCAAACATGCCTGGCGGCAGCTGGATGCCGGGTACTGGCATGCCCGACATGTATGGCGGAGGAGGTATGATGCCTGGTGCTGGCATGCCTGATATGTATGGCGGAGGAGGTATGATGCCTGGTGCTGGCATGCCTGGTATGTACGGTGGCGGAGGTGTGATGCCCGCTTCGTTCGGTGGTGGATGGATGCCAGGTCAAAACTGGCCAGGCGGAAACATGATCCCAGGCATGCCGTCATCAGGCAGATGGCCTTCGCAGAATAATCCATACGATCCACCAGGCTTCCCTGGAGGCCCTGGCTTCCCGGGGCAAGGTGGATTTCCTCCAGGACCACCTGGATTCTCACCGGGACAGGGAGGTTTCCCTCCAGGGCAAGGGGGCTTCCCAGGCCAGTCCCCCGGACAGGGTGCCGGTCAAGCACCGACCGCTCCACCACCAAGCTATACACCGGCCTACCCAGAGCAACAGCTTTTTAGAGTCGACCCAGGCGGCATCCGCGGTTGCCTCTTCCGCTACACGTACATTTGGCTGTCCCGCAGAAACGGCTTCTGGTTCTATCCGACCTTCGTCGGCCGGACATCCGTCGCCGGATTCCGCTGGCGCAGCTCCACAAGACGTTGGGAGTATTTTGGTATTGATTTAGATCGGATCGATGCATTTACTTGTTTTTAAGCGAACGGAAATTGAAGCATGAGAGGGCTGTCTCTCATGCTTTTTTGTGTATTACGTGGACGGGTCAATCTAGTTCCAGAAAAGAAGAAATACTTAGGAGAAGTCGACAACAGTTTACCAGCACTTTTCTGGAAGATATGAGCACTCTGCGGAATTTACGAGGACTCCGCAATGTTTTTCGAGGACTCTTTTTGATTTACGAGAACTTCGAGCGAGTATCAATATACTTCTGGCTGAGATATGGTTGCGTCAATAACCTATAAGCAATGTCATCCAGCGGATACGAGCGGTCTCTGAGCATATACGAGTGGTTCAAGATCATATACGAGCGGTTGCCAAAGGATACGAGAGGTTCCTGAACTTATTCGAGCGCTTCCTGAAATATACGAGCGGTCCCGGATAGATACGAGTGGTTGCGGCAATTATATGAGCGGTTGGCAGGAGTCACTGAAATGCTGGAAGTTTGTAGAGGTGTACGGAGCATACTTTGAGGCTTTATTAATAAAAATTCATACGAATAACCATGCCAGTTAAAACTAACTATGTCTAAAAAAATAAAAGACCGGGTAAAGAATACATATTTCCAGACAACAGGAGGTCTTTTCAATGCAGAATCATGTGATTGGTTTATATGACAATGAACAGCAAGTAGTTGAGGCTGTAGAGAACTTAAAAAAGGAAGGCTATACGACTGAAGAAATTTCAGTTGTTGCTAAAAATACAAAGGAATTGCCTGAAATCACGCAGAAAGTAAAACCGTCTACTACGGATGGAGCTATTGCAGGAGCTGCCACTGGAGGAGCAATAGGCATTGCGGGACTACTAGTAGGTTTATCCACTGTGTTGGTTCCGGGGCTAGGTGCTGTGTTAGCTGCAGGACCCATTCTGACAACCATTGGAGGGGCGGTCATTGGTGCCAACTCCCAGGCCGGCGGATTAAAGCATGCTCTTATGGAAGCCGGCGTTCCGGATGAAGATGCTGAGCAGTATTCTACCGATGTGGAGAATGGAAAAATCCTTGTGCTGCTGCATTCTAAAAATGGATGACGCTAACCTGAACATCAACAAAAAACAAGTATGCAGAACTAGTCTATAATAAAGACTTCGAACGCAACTGGCTGGCTTGAAGACGGTGTGGAACCGTCCTCACGCCAGCCAGTTTTTATTTGACCAATTTGTTAAGGACATTATAAATTCCTTCTCTACTTCATTTCCTATGAGGAATACCCGTTAAAGCGGACGAATTCTCCGACGGGTTTACGATAGCCGCGTGCGCGAACTTTATCCACACTCTTCCCAATCGTTATCATCATAATCGGTTCTACATGTTGAGGTATATTAAATTCTTTTCTTACTTCCTCTACATTGTGAACATGCATCGGACAAGTATCAAATCCATAATGCTTGGCGCTTAACATAAACAGCATGGCATGGAGCCCCACATTTCGGGCTAACTCCATATCCAATTCACTCGGATTCGCTTTTAACCCCTCACTATATCTATTGATTGTATCGACGACCATCTCATATTCTAGTTCATCCATCATTTTCAGCATTTTCATCGGACCATAAATTTTTTCCACTTCGGACTTTTCAAGGCTGTTTTTATTTCCCATGACAAGAATCACAGCACTTGCGGTATGTATTTTATATTGGTTATGGCTTAATTCTTTCACACGTTCTTTTTTCTCTTTGTCTGTTATGACGAGATACTCAGCAAACTGTAAATTAAATGCACTTGGTGCCGTTTTTGTTAATTCAAATATGTTTTTAAAATCTTCTTCTGTCATCTCTACATCTACCATAAAATTAACTGCAGAATGGCGCTCTTTTACCAGGTTTTCAAAGCTCATAGTTAGATTCCCCGTTTCTATTTTCTATCTTGTTACGAGCTATTCCTCCAGTGATTGTTCCATTTTCATCATCTGAAGCCTCATATTTATAAACAACATGCACATGAAACATCATGCACATGTTGTCTAATTAAACCATTAGCGGATGGTTTTCAATGCGGTTGCCCAAGAAATGACTTGATCTAGCATTTGATTGACTGAATCGACTTGGACTTCTTTCGGCTTGAAGTCTGTACCGTTCTCAAAGTCGGTAAATAGAGATAACGCAGGATGAACTCGTACGTCCGCTACTAGTAATTCACCTAAAATACCGCGTAAATGCTCTGCTGCACGAGCACCGCCTACGGATCCGTATGATACGATGCCAGCGGCTTTGTTGTTCCATTCGTCGCGCAAGTAATCCAATGCATTTTTAAGTGCACCTGTAATGGAGTGGTTGTATTCTTGCACAATAAATACGAAACCGTCTTGTTTTGCAACAGCTTCCGACCAAGCGCCTGCTTTCGAAGCATCTCCACCCGGCTCACCTAAAAGTGGTAATTTATATTCTGCGATGTCAATGATGGTATAGTTGGCATCTCCCCGTTGATCTGCGATTTCTTTTACCCAGGCACCGACTTGCGGGCTGACGCGTCCTTCACGAGTGGAACCTAAAATGATACCAATATTTAATTTAGTCATTGTCATTTCCTCCTGTTTTTCATTTCTAAATATTTTACTTAAAAATCCCATTTCTTCACCTCTTACAAGTACTCTTTTTCAATCCGCTTTGTGCTGCGAACGGTATCGATGGGGCGCACCAACTTTTCGATCTGCTCACGTTTTGGCTCTAAAAATGGTGGCAAGGATAATTTCTCTCCCACTGTTTCATACGGTTCGTCGCCCATAAATCCAGGGCCATCCGTAGCCCATTCAAATAAAATCCCAGGTGCCACCCGGGCATACAGTGATTCAAAGAAGAAGCGATCCACATAACCTGATGTGCCAAATCCAAAACCTTTCATGCGCTCAATCCATTCATATAACACTTTTGTATCTTCCACTCGAAATGCCGCATGGTGTACAGTTCCAAATCCTTGCTGTCCATTTGGTAAAATGGCGTTGTGTTCTACAATCACTTGAGCACCATTCCCTCCTTCACCTACTTCGAATAAGTGAAGTGAACCTTCTTTTGCGACCTCCCGCATCATCATGACTTTTTCAAGTACTTCTTTAAAATAACCAAACTCGGAAATTCGGACATGAATGGGACCCAATCCTGTAATGGCAAACTCCAATGGAACAGGACCGTTTTGCCAAGGTGTGCCAGATGCGACACCCTCATTTCGTTCATCCGAAATCAACATATATTGCTGGTCATCAAAATCAACAAACGATAGTGTTTGCTTCCCAAAGACTTCTTTAATTCCTGTATGTTTCACTTCATACTTGTCAAAACGTTTCACCCAGTAGGCCAACGCTTCATCTGTCGGCACACGGAAAGCCGTTTTGTATATTTCGTTTGTTCCATGAGTTCCTTTAGGAATTCCCGGGAAGTCAAAGAAGGTCATATCTGTTCCGGCAGATCCTTTATCGTCTGCGAAGAATAAGTGATAGGTTTGAATATCATCTTGATTGACAGTTTTCTTAACTAAACGCATGCCTAGCACATAGGTGAAAAATTCATAGTTCTTTTCCGCGCTGCTTGTAATGGCTGTCACATGATGGATCCCTTTTATTTCATTCACACGTATTTCCTCCTTTTTATCTCGATTTCAAGGTAAATTCTCACAAAAAATTATAGTGTCTTTGCGTTGCCACCGATCCGTTTCATGAAAGTAATGATTCCCTGAACATCGCATGCATCTATATCCTCAAATAATTTGCGAATGGTCTCCTGATGCTGCGGGAAAATGTCTTCCATAAATGCTCTTCCTGCACCCGTTAACGTTGCATACGTAACTCGTCGGTCTTCTGGACAGTCTTTCCGAACTACATAGTTTTTTTGTTCTAATTTATCAACGACATACGTGATACTGCTGCTTGATATAAGAACATTCTTCCCAATCACCTGGATAGGCTGATCGCCTTTGTGATACAGCAATTCTAAAACAGAAAACTCGGTTGGATTTAATCCATATTTAGCAACATCTTTTCGAATGGCCTCCAGAATCGCTTGGGAGGCACGAAGTATAACGGTAACTGCTTTTAATTCATCACTGCCTAGTCCCATTTGCTTCCCTCCTATATTGGTGGAAATAGGACGAACATATACTCTTGCCGTATGATTTCCACTGCTTAAACCTTAAGCACTTGGATTGACTTCTAGTTCCACTTTAATCTTGATATCTTTCCCAACCAGTACGCCGCCAGTTTCTAATGCTGCGTTCCAAGTTAAGCTGAATTCTTCACGATTGATTTTTGCTTCAGCTTCAAATCCGTAAACTTCGACACCCCATGGATTTATGCCTTTCCCGCCATATTCCACATCAAATGTTACTGGCTTAGTTACATTTTTAATTGTTAAATCACCCGTTACTTTGTAGTCTTCCCCATCTTTTGTGATGTTTGTTGAATTGAATGTAATGGATGGATATGTTTCTACATCGAAGAAGTCAGCTGATTTCAAGTGATTATCCCGATCCTCGCTATTCGTATCAATACTTGCAACGTCAAAAGTAAATTGAATCGAAGCTGTTGACAAATCTTCTAAATCTGAAGCGGCTACATCTGCTGTATATGATGTAAATTGACCTCTCACTTTCGATACCATCATATGCTTTACTTCGAATCCTACCGTTGAGTGAGATAAATCTACTGTCCATTTCTTCATTTTAAATTCCTCCTGTTTTTATCTCGAATTCGAGATATATATGAAATTTTTTTGCCCTACCAATTAAATAGGGCAAATAGAAATACTTTTATTATCTTGAATTAAGATATCTTTAATTCGAGATAAATTTATCATAATTCGGCTTAGCTTGTCAATAGGCTTGATTAAAAAAACTATTATGACCTAACGATTCAATCTATGCAACGGATAATAGCATGCTCTTATTGAAGCCTAGATGTGGAGTCTAAGTGCTAGTTGGTACTCCCTAAACGAGAGTTCAGCCAAGATTCAATCTACACCCTCCTGTTTCATCCAAGAAGTCGCTTCTAGATAGTCTGCCCCCAGTAATAAATTGACGATATGCTGTAATCGTGCCATCGTGTGAGACAATAAAAATCCTATTTCTTTTTAACGACCTTAGTTCTTCAATCAAGTCGCGTGCAATATTATCAAATTCATACTCTGGCAAAGTATTAATACCATGACGCCATAAATCAGAAGTCGCATTCGTATCCAGTTCAAGATTCGGATATGTTGATTTCAAATTCGCAAAATCCATGATTTCATCACAGGGCAAAGTATTTCCGGCAGGGCGTGCGGGAAAAATCCTTGGGCCCACTTTGGGTGTAACAATCTTACGGCACTCCACTTTTTCAGACCAAATTAAAGCCGTTTCGATCGTTCTTTTAAGAGGACTTATGAGGATCACATCATCTTCCGTTAAGAGGAACTTGTTTTGCAGCAGCTTTGCTTGATTTACACCGTTTGACGTAAGTGAAGGATTTTTTATTTGAAAGCTATCAGGTATATCTAGTGTATGTTCTCCCTGGCCATGACGAATAAAAACTAACTCCATATGATCCCCCCATCTACTTCCTTTACGGCTGTTGAAATCCAAGCATTCCGTCTAAAAAACTACGGAATAGAAATGACCAACATAGCTAGTTTGAAATAGAAACTTGTATACTGACCCAATCTTTTATGTTACGAGCAATTAAGTCCGGAGCATCCCGATATATATCATGGCTCGCATTGGGGATATTCAAAATCTTAGTTTGTGGGATACCATCCTTAAAATAGGTAATGGCCGCGTGCCTTTCATTCTCCAACTCTTCAGGTAATGTACTGTGCATTAAGAGAACTGGACACTGAACCTTTGAAAAGATATCCGCAGTAGGCTGCTGATCCATCCCTTTTACGATGGATTTCGCTGTAAATGGGGATACCGCCAGTCGTATCTCGCTTTCGATCTCAGTAAACTGAGCTAAAGATGCCGCTTCCATCTGTTCGGACCATCTTGAGGAATTTGCTTTCTCTGCTGCTAGCATGGCTTCCCAAGAAGGAAAACGAATGCTTTCTATAAAATCATCCACATCTGACAGCTGCTTTTCCAAAGAATCCCCGAACGGATCTTGCTGAAAATAGCCACCATCCAGTAAGATGACTCCTTTGATTGCTTTAGGATACAATCCAGCCACATACAACGCCAGATGTGCGCCCCATGAATGTCCCACAAGATAAATATCCGTTAGCCCCAGTGCATGAAGCATGTGATGCAATCGTTGAGCCATTTTTGCCGGCAGATACTCTTCCTCGTTTGCCAATCCCGCCGCTTCCCCATGTCCTGGCAGATCAAAAGAAATGATGTAAAAATCATTCATGGTCTGCTGCGCAATTTCTGCAAAACTTAAGCCCGAAGAGCCAAGGCCGTGCAAAAAAACTAATGTTGGTTTACCTGGATCGCCCCATTCGTGGTATTGTAACTTCATGACTTTCCCTCTCTTTCACCTTAATGCTTTAAAGTGCCTTCAATTACCACCTAACTCTCCGTATCTTCTCGTTTCACCCATCCACCGACTTACATCACGCCATTTACTATTCTTAGCTACAACCCAAGTAACATCCTCCCTGTTATCATTTCGATCCACCCCATACAGATCCGCCCAAAAAAACATCCCATCTTGATAAGTGAACGTTACATCGTAGATAAATCCGGCATTACCTAGATGCAATTCTTCAATTCCTTCGAATAGCAACTCAATTGCCGAAGGCTCCTTATATTGTCTTTGAAAAAGAATACGTACGTTGTTATGCAGCCCGTCTCCAAATGCCATTGATAAATCCCCATTCACATGAAAGCCATTCCACATAACCATCTCTTTTAAGCAGCTGTCATGAAAATAACCAAAGGTAGTTTGAAGCTCCTTTATATCATCTGTTCCTTTTATCTCTTTCCATTCCAACTGTTTCGCTTCCCCTCTTTATCCAAAAATCAATCCATCCTGCTATACTCTATTTCTCCCAAATATATGAAAATCCCTCTTAAAAGAACTATTTCCTTCAAATAAAAGAACTATTTCCTTCAAATAAAAGAACCCCGCCAGAAAGCAAAACGCTTTCCAACGGGATTTTTACTGAATCTCTAATAATTATCAAACCGTAAACCTTCCAATTTCATTTTTCAAGTCTTCCGCTATTTCCGCTAAGTTTCTGGCGGCGTAGGAGACTTCCTCTACTGTAGCTGTCTGCTCTTCCGTTGTAGCCGCGATTTCTCCAGAGTGCATCGCTAATTTCTCATACAATGAAGAAATTTGCTCGATGGAGTTCAATAAATTGCCCATGACGCTTTCGACTTCGGCAGAAATGCTTGTCGCTTCGGACGATTGTTCAGAGACGGTATGGACTGCCTGTAATATGCTTTTGAATGCTTCTCCTGTGCTATTGACCAATGTTGAGCCGTTTTGCACAGCTTCGTATCCATCTGTCATGCTGTCTACCGTATGAGAGATATCTTGTTTAATTTCGCTAATAAGCTTGCGAATATGGCTGGCGGCATTGCTTGATTCCTCCGCTAGTTTTCGGACTTCATCTGCAACGACGGCAAATCCTTTGCCCGCTTCCCCTGCACGCGCAGATTCAATGGCCGCATTGAGGGCCAAAAGATTGGTCTGCTCCGCAATGGATGTAATGAATTTCGAGAAATCCTCAATCTGCGAGGATTTTTCATGCAGCGCAATGACTGTTTCCTTCGATTGTTTTGTATAGGCATTGATCTGTTCCATACTCTTTTCGGTATTGGCCACACTGGTATTTCCGTCGGTCGAGATGGATACCGTTTGTTGAACGAGTTCATTTACCTTACTCATTTTTTCAGACAGTCCTCGTACTTCCTCGGTGATCGTGCTTATATCAGATACCGCGTGGTTGACCGTCTTCGTTTGCCCTTCCGTTTCGTACGACATTTGCTGGACGGAGTCGGCAATTTGGATGGAGGCAATTTTCGTCTCATCCGCGCTTGCTGTAAATTCACTCGACATTGCGAGTAATTGATCGGACGAGCTAATTACCTTATCAAAAGCCGTTCGAACCGAAGCAAGCATTCCCTCGTACTGCTCTGCTAACACGCCAAAGTCGTCTTTTCGATTCAGTAAGCTCTCAACATATTCATCTTCCGTGAAATCTAATTGAGCTGTCCGATTAATGACTTGGCTGAACTGATGAATCGGTTTGGAAACCCGGCGTCCAATAATAATTGATAATAAAACCGAAACGATGACAGAAATGAGTATCATAACAATCGATGTAACATTATTCGCATGTAATCGATCGTTATAATAGTTTTCATCATACGTCAAAGTAAGAAGGCGTGATTGCCGATAAGTATTATCACCATTGGCATCCACTTTAATTTGGGGGATAAGTTTATGGACAATCCCCTCTTCCCCATCCATGTTTCGAACAACGACTTCCTTCTCTTCCGCAATTGCCTTTTTCCCTTCATCCATCAAGGAATCCGATAGGAGAGCAGCTTCCCCATTGGCATCCTTCTGATTCATGGAATAGGCAGGCTCCCCATCAATTGTAATCGTATAGATCCCAATATCCTTCACATATGGATATTTCTCTTTTAATTCAGTTGAGATTGTTTCAAGGTTCATGGATTGAATCAAATCAGAAAACTGATCAGCCGTCGCAGCAATTTGAATCATATATTTCTTGTCAGCAGTGGCGGTATAGCTGAACTTATTCGTTTCCTTTGTCGCTTCACTGATCTCTAGACGGTCCGTAAAGAAAGCACCCGAATCCATTCTTTGCTGCAATAGCTTCTCCAAGCCAAACTCTTTAAGATCGAGCCCGAGATCCGCTTCCCTTGTTGCATACTCGATTACGAAACGATCGTTTATGATGAAAATATCGAAACCATCAAACCGTTTCTTAAACGCATTTAAATCCCATGATGCTACATCAGGATTCTTTTTGTACTCTTCTTGCAGGATTTTCGTGAATGCTTCCATTTTCCCGGAAAGCGATTCTTCAATAATTGAATAAGCTACATCGGAGCCCTCAATCACACTTAACAAGTGATCCTCGATCAACTTTTCCGTTTCCTCTTTTTCAACTTCCAGGCTCTCTTGACTTCGAAAATAGTTGATGGCAACAATCGAAATGACGAGAATGGAGATTGAAATAACTAAGGTGAATATTAAATTTCTCTGGAATGTCCCCATCTTCTTCATAGTCCTTAACTCCTCTTCCGTATATTAGTTCCTTAGTATTATCGGTTAGTTAAAGAGAATATATAGTATATGTATAAATATTATTTAAAGAAATATTTTCCATAAGTTAATACTTTCGCATTTCTAATTGTTATAAAGAATATTGTCCCCATGCAGCTCCAGATGTTTTTAGAAAACGTTCAAAAAACCCTTCATTTAACATTTACTAGATAAAATCAGCGTGCTAAAATATATTGAATTTAATTCCAAAAGGATGTGGAACCCCAACAAGTAGTCCGTTATTGCACATAAACCCATTAGCCTAGATTGTATTTTATTTTGAAATTTAACGACTGAAGAGGTGTTTGAAGTTGATAGCGGAGATCAAAGAGCAAACGATTTTTAACCACACGGGAAGTAAGATAACGACAGATCGAGAAATTGACATTGTTGCGCGATTGGAAGAGCCTCTAATTGTAGTACTAGGAAATGTATTGAGCGACGAAGAATGCGATGAACTGATCCAAATGTCGATGGACAAAATGAAACGCTCGAAGATCGGGACGACACACGTAGAAAATGAACTAAGAACAAGCAGCGGAATGT
This sequence comes from Sporosarcina sp. AD_1, assembly GCF_057373025.1. Lineage (NCBI taxonomy): Bacteria > Bacillati > Bacillota > Bacilli > Caryophanales > Caryophanaceae > Sporosarcina > Sporosarcina sp. AD_1. The sequence goes on along the minus strand of NZ_JBPVIR010000009.1, from coordinate 123,445 downwards.
TTATGGAAGAAAGCGAAAATGAAATTGTCACGAGAGTCGAAAATAGAATTGCAACGATCATGAACATCCCCATTGAACATGGAGAATGCCTTCAAATCCTTCGGTATACGCCGGGGCAACAATATAAAGCACATTATGACTACTTTTCTGCCAACAGCAAAGTAACGAACAATCGTATCAGCACGCTCGTCATGTACTTAAATGATGTCGAAGAAGGCGGAGAAACCTTCTTCCCTCAAGTGAACTTTTCCGTAACACCGAAAAAGGGTATGGCCGTTTACTTTGAGTACTTCTATAACGATCACGCGTTAAACGAGTTAACGCTGCATGGCGGAGCACCTGTGATTACAGGTGAAAAGTGGGTCGCGACGCAGTGGATGAGAAAGCAAAGAGTCAGATAAGAAGGGACCGCCTTATGTGAAATACATAGGGCGGTTTTTTCTATTGGCGATTGGAAAGCAAACACTCGTCGGATGCCAGACCTAATTAATCTGCTGAAGTTTTCCTAATGAAGCTGAAACAACTTACATATAGTAGGAAACATACAATCGGAACTAGACAAAGAAGGGAACGAGGAACTTGATTGATTGAAAGAGCTTTGTTACTGATTATCTTATTGAGGATATTTTCCGGCAGTGTGGATATTACGGCAGCCTTGTTAATGTACAAGTTCAATGATTTGGAAAAAGCATTTTACATCAATACGCTACTAGCTCTAGTAGGGCCATGTGTATTAATCATCACCACGGCATTCGCATTAATCGGTCTCTCCGAAAAAATTTCTGTCACTCGAATGGTTTGTCTTTTTGCAGGGATTACGCTTATTCTTATCTGTTTAAAATCAAACTGATTAGGTACATGTCATCCTGCGGTAACTGCGTTTCGTGCCGTAACTTCACAAAATGTAAAAAGCCAATCACAGACTAACATGATTGGCTTTTCTTCAAAAACAGCTGTTCGTTAAGCTAAGGACGAAACAGGCAAGATACGTTCAATTTCCATCTCGACATCCAGCACCGATTCTGTCGGCTCAAATCGTTTCACGACAGCTCCGTTTGCATCGACAAGGAACTTCGTGAAATTCCAACGGATGTTCCGGCCGATCAGATAGTCGGGATACTCCTGCTGCAACCGTGCCTTCAGCATCTTTTCCGTTGCAATGGAGTCATCCAGCTCACGGAACGGCACTTCGTGTTTCAAATAAGTAAATAACGGCTCTGCCTCTGTCCCATTCACTTGCACCAGGTCAAAGACTGGAAAGCTGACCCCGTAGTTCCGCTGGCAAAATTGTACGGACTCTTCCCCATTCTCCGGATTCTGCTGGCCGAACTGATCACACGGGAAGCCCAGCACGACCAGCCCCTGTTCCTTGTATTGATCATATAACTTCTGAAGCTCTTCGAATTGATACGTGAATCGGCAGCGGCTCGCCGTGTTGACAATCAAAATCGCCTTGCCACGATATGTTTCCATCGACAGAATTTCGCCATTAGGCTTTTTCACCAAATAGTTAAAAATACTCAATCCAATTCCTCCTAAAGTATTAATACCACTACTTTATAATCAGGAAAAGGAAAATTCCACTACTCTGCTTCAATCACTCGTAAGTGATCGATAGTTATCCAGACTGCGTAAAGTATCTAATGAGGGAATTTCCTAAACACAAACACGCTAAAAGCCAGGTACCTCCCACTAGGTATCTGGCTCTTACGACGGGAGCGGAATCCCTTTTTTTTGTTTCCTCAATCTTCTTTTAACTTTTGTTTATAACCCGTTGGCTTAGTGAATACATAGACGGCCAGTTGCAGTAGTACAAACAGCACCGCTACAACGATGACTAGCGTTTCCGGCATAAACGGACTGAAATAGTATCCTCTTTCTTCAAACTCCGTGGCTTGTGTCACCCAGACATAAGAATGAAAGAGAGACAAACTATTTGCCACAAGCAATACGATGAGGGAAGACTTCCTTTTAGCCAAGAAAGCCATAAATGACACAAAGATAAAGGACACAATGTAAACAACAATGGACTGATTTGTCAGGTCATTATACATGGACAGAAATGTGAATGGTATGCAATAAACGACTAAAATAAGAAATGTGTACTTATTCAGCTTTATGATTAACCCCTCCATATCATAAGAAAAGCTGCCATCTCTTAGCGGTTCTCGTTACGGCAATTTTCCCAGTCAAACGTGTAGTCACTTTCGGCAATAGCATTCTAACGACAGATGCTAACACAGCGCCGGGTAGGCTCCAAAAACTATTATTGTATCCTCAATGATGAAGGTTCCATTAGATAAAATCCTATCAAATACAAGATGATAATATGTATCGGATAGAAAATATAAAAGAAATATTTCATCCCTCTACCTTTTTTGTTATTATGCAATAAAATTAGTGGTAATGCAGCTATCATCATCCACTGACATTCGGGAAATGGGAAAAATAGTTTGGTCCAAATAGTGTAAAGATGGGACCATTTATAAGAAACTAGGAAATAACATATGGAAAAGAGAGTAAATACTAACGCAATAGTTACCTTTCTGGTCAAGACTTTGTAAAGTAATATTCCCATAATGATGGGTAGGGGACCGCCTTCTACTAATATTATATTCCCCACTATAGAGCCCCAAATACGACCATTGGCTTCAGGTGAATTAAATTTAGGATATCCGATTCCATCCGCTAAAAACACAAAAAAAATAAAGGTTACTACTTGCCAGACACAAAAATACAAGATCAACTTCGACTGTCTCTTTTCGATTAAAGTTAAAATGAAAGCAATAAGAAATAACGGGGCAAAGAAATTCGTTTTCAAATCTTCTATACTAAAATCCCTAAAAAAATAATTAATGACAAAGTTAACAAAGCACATTCCTAAGTTAAATGCATATAGACGTATCAAATAGTGTTTTCGGTTAGAGGTATATTGGAAACCGATCACGAGTGTAAAAATAAAAATAGGCATGGCAATTCGCCCAATCCAGCGAAACCATTCGGGAGTTCCAGATATGAAATAACCAATATGATCAATCAACATAGCCATTAAGGCTATGACTTTCAATTTATTTGTACTCAAATTATCAAACTCTTTCTGATTTTAAAATCATACTATTACTAATCTTTTTATCCGATATTCTTCTTTATCACGACTTCAAATACCTCATTAACATGTTTCTATTCATAATACTTTCATTCAACTTTTTAATATAGCTTCCAAATCATGAAATTTGGATTGGCTTGAATTTCATCAAGAAATGAGGCTTTACAAGGCCATGCTTTATTTGTTAGACTTTTTAACTCTTCCCATTCATTCGAGGAACTGCATCAAAAACCTTCTGCTACCAAACTCATTCACAAAAATCCCCTAGTGTCTTTCATTATTTTTCTCAATCAACCAGCTGAACGTTACAATGAATCAATTTACTCCAACATACCTTTTTTGTAACCGCATGTCACCTGCTATCCTTCTGCGGTCAGCGGGTTTTATTTATATTTAAAGATAATTGCCAAGATATTTTAATATTAGTTGCGCGGTACAAATGGTTTCAAGCTGATGATGAATTTGATACATTCATTAGATGGGTGTGTGTTTAGACGAATCGGGTATTGTACTCACGTACTGCCTATTACAATTGTCTACTAAAAAGAGATCGAACAATTGTATATGCGTTAAAGAAAGGTGAAATTGCTTATGGAACTCAACCAGATTACAACATTATTTCTAGCAGCAGCACTGTACCTGCTCGGCATGGCGCTTGTCAATCGCATTGGTATCCTCGACCGGTTCCTCATCCCGGCACCAGTTGTCGGCGGTCTATTATTCGCTATTCTCGCGCTCCTTCTGAAATCATCCGGCATTGTGGAAATTTCTTTGGATACTTCCTTGCAATCCTTATTCATGATTGCCTTTTTTACGACCGTGGGACTCGGCGCAAGTTTTAAGCTGATCAAGCTTGGGGGAAAGCTTTTGATCATCTATTTACTGCTTTGCGGCGTAACCGTTTTCATGCAGAACGTGATTGGCGTCTCCCTTGCGAAAGTGTTTAATATCGATCCGTTACTCGGGGTCATGAGTGGCGCTGTATCGATGAGCGGCGGGCACGGTGGAGCCGCTGCATATGGTCAGACGATTGAGGATCTCGGCATTACATCCGCGGTGACGATTGGGATGGCTGCTGCGACACTCGGGCTTATTTGCGGTAGCCTGTCCGGCGGACCGATTGCGCGGCATTTGATCCGAAAATATAATTTGAAGCCGAATACAGATGTAGTAAAAGAATACGTGGAAAAAGATGAAAAGCCGATCGATCAACACTCTTTCATGATACAGGTCACCATGATTACTTTATCAATGGCAGGCGGAACATTGCTTGGTGACCTATTCACCGAAGCCACCGGATTCGTTTTACCCGCCTACATCGGTGCCATGTTCTTCGCGGTTCTCATCCGCAACATCGTCGATCGTTTCTTGCCAGGCACCATCAACATGAAGGAGATCAATCTGATCGGAGATGTGTCGCTCGCCATCTTCCTTTCCATGGCGCTTATGAGCATTAAGCTATGGGAAATCGCAGATCTTGCGCTTCCGCTCGTCGGCATTATCCTGATTCAGGTGGTCTTCATTGTCGGATTCGCCGTGTTCTTCATGTTCCGCGCACTTGGCAAGGATTACGATGCGGCTGTCATGATCGCCGGTTTCCTTGGTCACGGATTGGGTGCTACGCCAAACGCCATGGCCAATATGGGTGCCACGGTCAATAAGTTCGGCCCCTCACGCACCGCCTTCTTGGTCGTACCGATTGTTGGTGCCTTTCTGATGGACGTTATTTTTAGCGCGCCGATCATTATCACGACAATCAACCTGTTGGCGCCATGATGAATAAAAGCATAAAACTCCAATGAACCTAAAAAGACCACTTAATGCGCGAACATTAAGTGGTCTTACCTATAACTAGTCAAAGGTACTTACGAAATTGGCATCTCTGTTCGGTTCACGTTGCGGGCAATTTTTTCAGTTAAACGTATTGTCACTTTAGGCAGTACCATTTTAATAACAGGTGATAACACAGCGCCGGTTAGGCCACCTGCATTCACTTCAACCGTCCCTGTCATCGTAGTGCCCCCTGCTGTTTCCTCAGCAGTGAACTCTCCACTTCCTGTAAAGTTATCCGTAATGCCATTTAATTCGAAACGGATCATGGATGGCTCATGGAATTCCGTGATGGTTAACTCCATTTTCACAGTCTTTGTAAATCCTTTAAAATTCCCTTCGAATGTCCAAACTGACCTATGCTCATCAATTAGTTCATGCTCCTTATAAGCTGGAACCATCGTTGCCCAGTTCTCAATTTGACTTACATAATTCCATACGTTCTCTACAGATGCAGGAATGATTACAGAATGAGATGCGATTGCCATACATTTTCACTACTTTCTTCTCAATTAATAATGGGACTGCATAACAACCATTTTAGCATTTTGACTGTTAAAATTCACCTTTTTGTTGAAGTGGGTTTATAATGAGTACACCTGTTAGTGAACATTGCCAATATGGTTACTCAGCCTTTTTTGTCTAGTAAGAATGTGGAGCATGTCATCATAAACGGCAGTATGAAAGAGTATGTAAAGAAAGTCATCTACCAATTATTCGTTTTTATAGGGAATAAAAATGCAGAAAAAAATGAGCTGGAAAATGTATTTCCAAGCTCATAGTATTTTACTTCAACAGGCAATATGCTTTCTAATTCTCTAACGACTACGCTTTTTGAAGAAAGCAACAAGCCAAACCAATATACCAGAAGAGAAAATTAGTAAAACTTGAATGATTGTTGTAGATATCTATCTCTTTCGTTCTTATGGAAAATCCTGCTTTGTTTATGAAATAATTATTGTACATGAATCGATTTTCGTAAGTCCTTTAAAAGTGGGTACATGCCATCCCCAGCTTCTACTGGATATCGAAAAGTAATGGCCAGTACGTGTCCATCAATCTCATAAGCAATAAATCCTTTTATCGGATCATAAAAGTACTGCATTTTTCCCTCCAACGCATTTTCTTCTGCAGGTGTGTCTTCCAATTCAAGAATTTCTTCGTACCCTTCTGTTTCAAACCGTTCCTGTAGGTGCGAGACAGCCTGATCGAGCGTGGTGTACTCTATCACTTCTAATGAAACCTGGTAATTATCATCATCTTTTGAATAAGTAATTTGGTTTTGATTCACTTCAGGGACACCGAACGTCTCATCCAATTGATAGCCTAGGTCATATGGCTGTATTTCATAATTAATAACGGTAGCCTCCATGTCCCTGCCTTCAACATTTCTAGTTACTGTTTCGGTGGGTCCTGTATGAAGCACCATGTTAGATTCATTGTCCTCCCCCACATCTGAATCCGCTTGATTTTTATCATTTTCCGGTCTTTCCTTTATATCTTCTTCTTGATTATCATTCGTGCCATCACTAATTTGATTATTATTTGTTTGATTCCCCTCGTTACTACAAGCAATTAATAATCCAATTATTGTAATACTACCTAGTAACTTTTTCACCATTAGTCTTCCAACCCCTTTATGTTTGAAATAGTATTTCAATAGCAGACAATCTTCTGTTCCTTAATCAATCACTTGCTGTCTCGTTTCCCATAGTACTCACCCCTCTATTCCACTTTCTAGCATGATTGCTGAACAATAGTGGAATAATACTCATCCACATGAACTGGTGGGTTAGTTTACATGTTATCCTTCACAAACTTGTTCTTAACTTAACAGGAATAACCAAATAGTAAGAATATTATTTATATGTTAGTGTCAACATAACATTCACTTTAAATTATCCTAATCCTTTAACACAGGAAAAATTTGTCCCAAAAGTAAAAATAGTTTAACATATACATAGAGTGTATCTTACGAGGGATGGGGGCAAGTACATGATTAACGTTAAGCGAAAGTATTCGATCGAACAATTTATTGATTGCGAGAAACTGGTGGGGGTTTCGATTTCTCCTGATGACGAGAACATATTAATTGCCAGTGATCGTACAGGTGTCTTTAATGCCTATGCGATTTCTCGTACAGGAAACAGTGTAGAGCAACTGACATTTTCAGAAGACGATATGATCCTTCCGAAGGGTTATTTCAAGGATGGCCGCAAGTTTCTGTATTACAGTGACAAAGGCGGCAATGAAATAACACATCTTTATATGCAGTTGGACGATGGAACAAGCGTCGATCTCACACCTGGCGAGGAGGAAAAAGCAGAGTTTCTCCGATGGAGCCAGGATGAAAATTCCTTCTTCTATGAATCGAATAAACGGGATCCACGTTATATGGATTTATATGAAATGAATCGTGACACACTGGAGCCGACATTACTGTTTCAAAATGAAGATGGCTACGTAGTTTCCGCCATTTCCCATGATAAAAAATATATTGCTTTGTCCAAGCCGCGAACTTCAAATGATTCCGACATGTTCATTTACACGAAAGAAGATGGAGTGAAACACGTATCCGAGCATGAAGGCGATGTTCAGTTTCACCCAGTCGCATTCGATTTAGATTCTTCGCACGTATACTATCTAACGGATGAAGATCATGAGTTTTTGTACGTGAAGAAACTATGTCTAACGTCAGGCAAGACAGAAGTCGTGGCAAAGGAAAATTGGGATATTCAAATCGCTCGCTTCTCTCCTAATCACAAATACCTTTACTATTATGTAAATAACAACGGAAAATCTGAAGTCCGTATTATCGAGTCAGAAACAGGAACCTCCGTTGAAATAGCTGGTCTTCCTGAAGGCCAAATTAGTGGAGTAGCCATTTCAAAAAGTGAAAGGTATATGGCGCTTTTAGTTAACCGGTCTACAGCTCCTGCCAACTTATATGTCTACGATTTTGAAGCTAAGGAATTGACTCGTTTAACAGACACTCTTAATCCGGAGATTGAGGAAGAAGATTTAGTAAATGCGAAGGTGGTACATTATCCTTCATTTGACGGACTCGAAATTCCAGCTATTTATTATGAACCGCGCTTGGAAGAAGGTGAAAAAGCACCTGCCCTCATTTGGGTGCACGGTGGGCCCGGCGGCCAGTCGACAGTCGATTTCAGCCCAATGTACCAGTACCTCGCAAATCATGGATATGCTGTACTCGCTGTCAACAACCGCGGCAGTTCTGGGTATGGGAAAACATTTTTTAAGGCAGCTGACTTGAAGCATGGCGATGTTGACTTGGCTGATTGTATTGAAGGGAAAAAGTTTTTAATCGAGACCGGAAAAATAGATGAAAACCGAATCGGCATCATCGGAGGCAGTTACGGCGGGTATATGACGCTGGCCGCGCTCGCATTCCAACCTGATTCATTTGAAGTCGGTGTAAACATTTTCGGCGTGTCCAACTGGGAACGGACGTTAAAAAGCATTCCGCCATGGTGGGAAGCGATGCGTGACCTGCTTTACAAGAAAATCGGCGATCCTTATGAACAAGCCGATTATATTCGCAGCATCTCTCCACTCTTCCATGCCGAAAAAATCAACAAGCCGCTCATCGTCTTACAAGGCGCAAACGATCCACGTGTGCTGCAAGCCGAGTCTGATGATATTGTGGAAAAAGTGAAAGCGAATGGTGTCCCTGTGGAGTACATCATTTTTGAAGACGAAGGACATGGCTTCACGAAACGTGAAAATCAAATAACAGGTTTTCGGGCAATCCGTGAGTTTTTGGATAGGTATTTGTAAAATAGAAATGAACAGGCAAGCTGCTAGTTATGCGGCTTGCCTGTTTTATTGAGGTTGTGTTTATTGCAGTATCAATGGTGGAATCCCACCTTCAGTTGAGAAATAAACATAAAAAGTAAACAACAAAATTAGAATTGCAATCGCTATAACTATTATGGATAAAACCGGTTTATGTTGCTGTTTTAGCGATTTTATGCCTATGAATAAACTTGAAAAACTAATAACAAAACAAACAATAGCACCTAATATGTTGTTCATTCCGGCCAAAAGTTCTCCGAAGAATAAAATAATGAATAGAGTTTGTAGACTTATCCCAACTAGCCATGCATTTTGCTTCAGAGACATTCTCTCTTCACCTCTATCCATTAACCACAAAGTTCAAAAAGCAATATAGATCATATGGCAATCAGTAATTATTTCTTACCTGTTCGTTCTAAAAGACTAGGGGTCAAATTTAATAAGATCGAAACAATTGTCAAAAACCATAATGCCCTTTCCATACCAGGTACCACATCCATTAAAGCTGCCCAATCTTCTACATTCACCCACCTAGATACAAGACTGTATTCTGCACAAAGTGATAATGCTGTAAATGATAATCCGAGCGCCATAGCAAGCTTATAATCCTTCCCTGCCTTATACAAATACAGATTGAAAAAAGTTGCTACTATCGCGATGACCCCAAATATCAAAAATAACATGACTAGCCTCCGTATATTTAGGCGTTAGTATTTCTCAATTTTTATATTTATTATTTCTTCGCTAATGGTTACGTTTTCTGATTCAGCCACTTTCTTAATAGAGTCTTCAATTATTTGCTCAATCAACTTTTTATCAACTTTTAGCTTCTTCGGGAAACCTACTGATACATCAAAACTTCCAGCACCACTACCTAACATGATGGAGATGACATCCTCTTCAATTGCGGTTTGTTCTGAAATAGATGTAATTATTTCATCTTGTAGTTCAGATAATATTTTACTCTGTTCACTTGCTGCTATTTTTTGGTCATTTCCTACTGCAAGAACTTGTTCTTCGCTTTCGCTTCCATTACATCCAGCCAATAAAATGGAACCACAAACTACTCCTGAAATAATAGCTTGTTTTATCATTACTACATTCCCCCTTGAAAAATTAAGTGCGCATTCAAAAAACCCTCTTACTTAGATTGACGGTACCCATTGGAAAAAGTTCCAAAATAAAACACAGCCTTCTCTTTCATTACGCCTATAATGTCTATTGCGTATATATGTGGTAAAATGTATGTAGTATAAAAAAAGACTGGATGAGGTTACATCCAGTCAGTGCAACGGACATTCCGCAAGCCAGTTATGAGTAATTTTTTGAAGGTAACTACCCTGCTTACTTGGACGTTAGCGGAGGGTGGTTACTTTTTCTATTGGTCGACAAAGTAATTAACGCTGTGATCGCTGTTATGACAGTCGAACGAAATATTTCAAACTCTAACCTCAATATTTTACGTACCAATAATTCTTGATTTGTAATCGTGTCTACAAATAATATTAGAATCTCAACCATTTGTTACTTTTAAAGGTTTTTCCGGACGATTCAAACAATAGTCGCAATCAGGATCATTACATAGAGATTCCGTCCAACTATTACAGACAGGACAAAAATATGTATCAAATTTATCATAGTAAACTAATTCAAACTTGCATTCCGGACAATATTTTCCTTGTTCGATATGACCATACAATTCAAAGTCGCCTATTTTTACTATCCCATCTACTTCGCGAATATCCATAAGAAATCTCCTTTGTAAAAGTTATTTTATCTTCATATGACCTTATCTCTGCCTGCAATATAACTATTCTAACATGCTTCACTACTTGCGACGCACATGATTATGCAATGTTTCCCATTGCATTCCAAATAGTATTCAACTATAATTTATATATTAATTTAATACTCCCATTTACCGATGGGATAGAGGTTGCTGCTTATAAGAGTAGGACGGACGAGATTCTATGAGATTGTGGACTCCGTTTGAAAGGATAAGTTGCCGAAGTGTGGATAGATCATTGGATATCCATGCTGGTGATGTTTTCGAATAGGAACATCATTGTCACGTTGTACAACGTGGAGAACTATCTTCGGAAGGATTAACGCACTTATCTGCAGCCGTCGATTTTCTTCGAAGGCTGTTTTTTATTTGTAGTTATGCTTAGAGTACCCCCTTCCACCATACTAAAGGAGTGGACAACTTGGAGAGCAACACAACATCTACGACGACACCTCAATTGAAAAGAACATTGAAAGCACGCCATCTGATGATGATTTCACTTGGGGGATCTATCGGAACCGGTATTTTCCTAGCGAGTGGCGGGGCCATTCATACAGCGGGACCAGGAGGCGCATTGGTCGCCTATGCCGCTGTCGGTATCATGGTGTACTTCCTCATGACAAGCCTTGCGGAAATGGCCGCGTATATGCCGGTAGCCGGCTCCTTTAAAGAATATGCAACACGCTTCGTCGATCCGGCATTCGGGTTTGCGATTGGCTGGAACTATTGGTACAACTGGGCGATCACAATTGCCGCAGAGCTCGCAGCTGTCGTGTTGATCATGAAATTCTGGTTTCCGCATAGCCCTTCGTTCTTATGGAGCGGACTAGCGCTCCTCATCATGTTCGGCTTCAACTATATGTCCGTCAAAGGGTTTGGCGAAGCAGAATTTTGGTTCTCACTCATTAAAGTGGTGACCGTCATCATCTTCATCATTACCGGGTTGCTGATGATCTTTGGCATCATGGGTGATGAAGCGATCGGCTTCTCCAACTTTACAATGGGCGATGCTCCGTTCCATGGAGGATTCTTTGCGATACTCGGTATTTTTATGGCAGCCGGCTTTTCATTCCAAGGTACAGAATTGCTTGGCGTCGCTGCCGGGGAAAGTGAAAATCCGGAAAAAACGATTCCAAAAGCAGTAAACTCCGTATTCTGGCGTATCCTTTTATTCTACATCTTGGCGATTTTCGTTATTGCGATGATTATTCCGTATACAGATTCTCGATTATTGAGTGAATCGGTTTCGGTTAGTCCCTTCACACTCGTCTTTGAACGGGCAGGGTTTGCGTTTGCCGCTTCCGTCATGAACGCCATCATTTTGACGGCCGTCTTATCTGCGGGGAATTCAGGGATGTATGCGTCCACGCGTATGCTCTGGGATTTGGCACGCAGCGGGAAGGCACCTAAGTTCTTAGGGAAATTGGACAAACGAGGCGTTCCGGTGAATGCATTGATTGCGACTACATTAGTAGGATCCCTAGCCTTCCTCTCCACTTTCTTCGGAGATGGCACGGTGTACGTCTGGCTGCTGAACGCATCAGGGATGGCTGGATTTGTGACGTGGCTTGGCATTGCGATCAGTCACTACCGGTTCAGAAAAGCTTATATTGCACAAGGCAGGAATTTATCGGATCTTCCCTATCGTGCAAAATGGTTCCCACTCGGTCCTTTGCTCGCACTGGTCCTTTGTCTCTTTATCATCGCCGGCCAAAACTTCCAAGCGTTTACGGGTGATAAAATCGATTGGAACGGCGCCCTTGTTTCTTATATTGGGCTCCCCCTCTTCTTGATTGTTTGGCTGATTTATAAAGTAAAGCATAAGACGAAATTGGTTCCGTTGAAGGACTGTGATTTTGAGAGTAAATGATAAGAAAAAACAGCTGGATGAGAGAGGGTTTGCCTCTTCATTCGGCTGTTTTTTTCAATCTGAGAATACCGAATTGAACTATCGTAAGTTGTAAACTCACTTTTTATATCTTTCATTAAAGTGTTGAATCCTCTCCATATCAAGTGGTCCGATAATAACCTTACAAGCAGAATCATTGATAAATAAGCGTTCTTCGTAGAATGATGAAACGATAAATTTTTTACTAGAATTGATTGCCCCAGATCCAAGAGGGAATAGCCACCTTTAATATTCCATATACAAAGTGCCTTTATTGAGGTAAATTCATTTCTAAAACTAATAAAGGTGCGCAGATTGTATTTTCTGCTATCTGTTTTTATAACAAATACTTACTCGATTCTTTCAAGGAAATTCTTTGTGGCATCAGTGATATCTTTAACATTCGTTTGATAGAAAATATGAGAGCCATCAATCATTTGGGACTCAACATTTGCACCAAGTCGATTCAAGTGATCTTTTTGGTACTCTTCTCCATTTTTCACTTCTTTTTGAGAGTATGAGGATATTAGTTTCAGTACAGGCACTTCTGAAGGGAAGACGATGCTGTTTACCTCATTGATGTTGTCATCTGAATTCAGAATCTGATTATTGAGCGTATCGTTGAGAACATGATAAGAAAATAATTGATGATCCCTGATTTCTTTTTCAGTATAGCCATTTACAACTGTATGATTAGAAGGTTGCAATCCAATGGTTATTCGAGTTACTCCAGTCTCTTGCAGTAACTTAGAAGAACCATTTATGATTTTTAAAATTTTTGGGTTATAAAAGAAAGAATATAACTTAGATTCTATTTTCACTGTTGGAGATGTGTCCAGCATAATAATTGCAAAGACTTCTTCAGGATATTTCGATGCATAATATTCGCTATAAACTCCGGACACAGAATGCGGCATTAAGACATACGGCGGCTTGATATCCGCCTGTGATAATGCTGTTCTGATTTCTTCCGTATAGTTTTCATTTGTTCTTGGTGTATCTGTCTCGTCACTGAACCCCACTCCAAAATATTCAACTGTAACTACTTTATATTCTTTCGAGAGTTCTCTCATTAATGGACCAAAATCTGCACTTGGCAAAGGCGCCCCGGTACCCGGTAACAAAACAATGGTTTTCTCTCCCTGTCCCATTGAATAGACATGCATTTTTTGATTGTTTACTTCTACCAATTCTCCGTAAGGCGAAATCGCTTTTAGCTCATTTGCAAAGAATATTTTGTTGACTGCAAATCCTATTACACTCAAACAAACAATGATCCCTAAGATCCATGCAAAAACACGCAAGATCTTCTTACCTTTTTTCTTTTTAATTTTATTCAATATGATTACCCCTTTTCTCCCGTAATAACGATGCCGACATTTTCACATATTACTAGATAAAATATTACAAGCGCTTGTTATACTAATAGTAGAACAGATATCGCATAAGGTCAATCTTTATGGGTGGCCAACGCAAAAAGAAGCATGCCCTCCCCATCCAGAGAGAACATGCTTCTTCTGCTTTCCTATATATTCGCCTTCTTGTACATCTGCATCCTTGGCGTATTTACACTGAGATGTGTGAAAAAAAAGAAATACTATCCGCTCTCGTTTAAATCCCATTAATGTCGATAGGACATGTTTATTTTGATCTAAATCAAAGTTCTATTTTTAAATAGAAAAGAGTCGATTCCTTTGTCCAAGAGGAATCGACTCTTTTTCAGGTACCTATTATTTTTCTGTTTGTTGTTGCTTTTTTCTCAAATACTCCGCACGTATTTTTCAAGTTGCTGCTTTTTATCAAAGTTGGCAGGCTTGTGTTTTTCATGATACTTTGCCACAGCCATCTGACCTTTGGTATCCAATTGATATTTCCCCACTATGCTCACCTACTTTTCTTGACCTTAAAGAGAATCTATTCAACAAATATAAAATACCTTATTTACTGAAGTAAACCTTTTTACTTTATTAGTGTACTGCCTAACCATCCATATGTCAGCAAAAAATTAGTAAAGTAATTATAACCAAATGGTATCAACTTAAGCATCACCATGTAGATTCCCAATTTCCAAGATTCCTCTCTTCTTACGAAGAAAGAACCGTTTTCCTCTTTCGCGTATATCGCAAATAATAATACAAATAACATGCCCCGATAAAACCGAATCCGATAGCAAGCGACACCCGCTGCGTCGGATCGACTGCAGCAAATACAAATAACAATGCGCAAATTACAATACAAAGGATCGGAACGACCGGAAACAGGCGGACTCGGAATTTAAGATCTTCCGGCTTTCCTCCATCTTTTACATACTGCATCCGGAAACGGATTTGGGAAATTGCGATAGCCATCCAGGTGATTGTTCCCCCAATTCCACTGACCGATAGAAGGACGACAAAGAGCGTAGTCTCAGCCATGATACTAGTCAGCAAGGAGAGGAGCGCGAAGCCGAGAGTAACAAGCAGCGCATTGATCGGAACGCCTCGTTTGTTTAGCTTCCCAAACATCGGATGCGCCATACCGTCTTTAGACAACGAATAAAGGATCCGCGTACAAGCGAATAGTCCCGTGTTTCCGACGGATAGGATGGCCGTCAAGATGACGAAGTTCATGATATCTGCAGCGTATGGAATCCCGACGATATCAAAAACAGTGACAAACGGACTTTCCAGAACACTCGCTTCTTTCCAAGGGACGATTGCCGACAGGACAAAAATCGCCAATACGTAGAATACCAGAACCCGCACAACGATATTGCGGATAGCCTTCGGGATATTCTTTTCCGGTTCCTCCGTTTCCCCCGCTGCCACGCCCATGATTTCAGAACCTTGGAATGCATAAATGACAGTCATCATGACGATGAAAACCCCGGTCAGCCCTGTAGGAAACACACCATCTCCGACGATATTCGATAAATAGGGAGCCGGTGTCCCGTCCATCGAGATTAAACCGAACATGGCACAAAAGCCGATTCCAATGAACAGCAGGACCGCCAATACTTTAATGCCCGCGAACCAATACTCTGTTTCGGCGAAGCTTTTCGTACTAAGCGAATTGATGGCGAACAGGAGAACGACGAATACTGCACACCAGATCCACACAGGGACATCCGGAAACCATCTGCCCATCAACAAGCCGGCCGCGATAAATTCAAGACCGACGTAAAGTGCCCAACTCAGCCAGTACACCCACCCGATGACGAATCCCGAGGCAGGTCCGATAAACTTCGTCGCATGAGCCTGAAAAGAACCTGAAACCGGCATCACGACGGATAACTCTCCTAGACAAACCATGGCCAGATACATTAAGAGCCCACCTACCAGATAGGCTAATATGGTACCAATTGGCCCAGCCTCCCCGATGGCATACCCTGAACCGAGAAATAGGCCGGTTCCAATAACGCCACCGAGCGAAAGCATAAATAGGTGTCTGCTCTTCATCTCCCGCCTAAGCTTCTGCGGATTATCCTGTGTCGTTTTCATCTCCACTCACCATCCCCATCATTTAGAATGAAAGCGTTTACAAAATGTCAGACCTTAACTTCTTTCAATGGCAAAATCGGTTCTAATCTTTGTTGCATGAGCAAATGGAAATGGTGGACACAATTCTCAGTCAGTGAAAACCTTCCTTGCTGGTACACACCCGTTTCGATCCCTTTTTGGACAACCTCACAGATCTCCTTGTCTTCCCGGCGCACATCTTCATCGACAGACATGAGCTCTTCTTCCTCTTCCGTGATCGTATCGTTCATGAAAAATGTCGTATAAATATATTTTGTTGTTTTATGATCAATCGGAATCGACTGGTGAATGGATAAATTGGGTGGTCCGGGATCGAATGAAAACCACATATTTGGATAAAGCCAGTAATATCTCCCGCCCTGTCCCATTTCAAAATCAGCGGCTTGTCCCTTCAGAGGAGTCGCCTGATAAACATAGTTGTCGTAAAGAATCGATTCATATTGCTTCATATCCACTTTGGAAACGAGTGATTTATGAACGCCCGGACAGTGATCGCACTCCAAATAATTATCGATGCCGATTTTCCAATTCGAATGACAAATCGTTTCTTTCACCCGCGTTTTCTTAAATTGATCCAAGTTGTCTTTTTTCACATGCTCAAACAATCCTCCAAACGTCTTGGCCATCGGTTCTGCATCTTGATCGAGATTCACAAAAATGAACGACTCGAAAATCTCCAATCTGACATCGTGCAAGCAAAAGGCAGATGCATCGAAGTTCTCGACACCTTTCATATTCGGAGCACGATTGAGCGACCCATCCAGCCGATAAGACCAAGCATGGTACGGACAAGTGATAATGCGCTTATTCCCTTCCCCTTCGACCAGCTTTGCAGCCCGGTGACTGCAGACATTATAAAAGGCACGAATCTCCCCATCCTCACCCAATGTCACAAAAATTGGCTTGCCTATGATTTCAGTTGTAATATAATCGCCCGCTTTTTTAAACTCGCTGACATGTCCAACATACTGCCACGTTTTACTGAAGATCTCTTTCAATTCGAAGTCCAACACTTCCGGATCCGTGTACAGCCAAGCCGGCAATGTGTGCGCTTCACTCAAGGTTTCGCTGACGCTTACTTCATTTTTCATAGATAAAGCCTCCTTTTCATTTAACGAACGAGATTTAATCTACTTCCCCCTACTGTATGACCGATCTTGCGTTTTAAAACTGTGGACTTGTCCCCCCAATCAAAATATAACAACGTTTGAAAGTTGTTATTATTCTTTCAATTGGTATTATATTATCACAAAGTTGTTCAAATGGCATATAACATTGCTGTTACAAATTTGAGCTGACTGCAAGTTAAGGGAAGAAGCCAAGTTATTGTCTGCAATCTATTTGATTCCACTAAACCCTTTCGAATTACAGCTGTAACTGGCTTCAACTTTGAGTTTTCTTGTTAACTGTTTCTTATAAGAATTGCGAGATACTTCACGAATGAATGTACCATCGCTTATACTTTAAATTTTAGATGTTGAGTTCTTTGGAAGAATCGAATGATAATATGTCAAGTTCGTTTCCTATTCATTAATCCCTCGTCTTGAATTATTGAAGTACATTCCTAACAAAATATAAAAAGGAGCCGATACTGGATATCGAGCTCCCTTCAGTCTTAATTCTCAACAAACTTTAGTCGAATCAATCAAGGAAATTCTTTGTGGCATCACTAATATCTGTAACATGCGTTTGATAGAACCCATGAGAGCCGTCAATAATTTGAGACTCAGCATTTTCACCAAGGCGCTTCAAATGATTTTTATGAATCTCTTCTCCATCTTTTATTTGTTTTTGAGAGACCGAGGATATTAGTTTCAGTACAGGCACTTCTGCAGGGAAGGCGATGCTGTTTACCTCATTGATGTTGTCGTTTAAACTCGAAATCTGATTAATGATGGTATCGTTGACAACATGATAAGAGAATAATTTATTATCGCTGATTTCTTTTTCGGTATAGTTATTTTCTACTGTTTGTTCAGAAGGTAGCAATCCATTGATGATCCGATTTACTCCAGTTTCTTGAAGTAATGTACTAAAACCATATATGACTTTCACATTTCTAGGCGCCAACATGAAAGTTTGTAAATTTGATTCCATACTTACTGTTGGAGTTGTGTCCAGCATAATAATCGCAGAGACTTCTTCAGGATATTGTGATGCATAATATTCGCTATAAACTCCAGACGCAGAATGCGGCATTAAGACATAAGGCGGCTTCATATCAGCCTGTGATAATGCTGTTCTGATTTCCTCCATATAATTTTCATTTGTTCGTGGTGTATCTGTTTTGTCACTGAACCCCATTCCAAAATATTCAACAGTCACTACAGTATAGTCTTTCGAGAGTTCTCTCATTAAAGGACCAAAATCAGCACTTGGCAAAGGCAACCCAAAGCCAGGTAACAAAACAATGGTTTTCTCTCCCTGTCCCATTGAATAGACATGCATGTTCTGATTGTTTACTTCTACCATTTCTCCGTAAGGCGAGATCGCTTCCAGCTCATTTGCAAAGAAGATTTTGTTGACTGCAAACCCTATTACATTCAAACAAACAATGATTCCTAGGATCCATGCAAAAACACGCAAGATCTTCTTACCTTTTTTCATTTTAATTTTACTCAAAATGATTACCCCTTTTCTCCCGTAATAACGATGCCGACATTTTCACATATTACTAGGTATAAAATTACAAGCACTTGTTATACTAATAGTAGAACAGATATCACGTAAGGTCAATCTTAATGGGTGGTCGACACAAAAAGAAGCATGTCCTCCCCCTGGAGAGAACTTGCTTCTTTCGCAAAACAATATCGTTCATCATCATCATTATTAAGGTGGTTATACTTTTATCAATCGACATGTGTATAGCCATTTGACGTATGACTCGAAACAAATCTGCTGCATGTTAATTGAGAATTCCCACCTCGAAATTAACTTCACTAGCATAAGTGATGCCGGCAATCAGACTAAAAGGAGAATGAAGCGGACTTTGCCGTGACACATCTATTATGAATATATCAGGATGAATGGAAATGACTAATTGGTTGAAAGACGGGGTATTTATTATTTACAACTATTGGGGCGACTAGCAGAAACTGAACTGCAAGCGGCAGGGAAATGTTTAAAGCTTACATCAATAAAACCTCTAAGTGAACGAACCGGACGATCTGTCGCGTTCTAAGGGTTCTAATTTCAAAACTCGCTTCATAACCTCGTCTAGCATGAACGATATGAAAGGGTGATTCACTATTCGAAAAGCACTCCTGGTGATAATGGTGCTGATGCTTGGTTATTCCTACGCCTTTCCGCTCCAGACATCCAAAGCGGCGGCATCCGACATGTATGTAAACGCGAAAGCTGATATTATTTTGCGAGAAAAACCAAAACAAAATGCCACTAAAATCAGTACGATTAAAAACCATTCCAAGGTAACTGTATTGTCCTCCTCAAATGGATGGTCCTATGTGCAAGTCGGCAAAAACAAGGGGTTTGTGTATACATCTGCTCTATCAAAGAAGAAACCGAAAGCAGCAGCCTCCACTGTTACTGGCGGCCTGGCACCTAAAGAAGGATTAATTCTAACGTACGAACCCTCATTTTTAGAACAAACGAGAGAGACGTTTTACGTTGAAACAGAGGACGAGTACACGTACTTATATAATAAGAAGAGTCCGCTTTACCCAGATTTATCGAACTTCACCTATATCGAAGACGGCAAAAGGCTGCTAATGGGTGTATCGAGCTCCGACGTTATCTTCGTCAACGTTCCCTATCCATTAAAAGAAGGATCGACCACAACAGATTCATCGATGATGTTTGAGGAACAAAAGGTGTTGGTTGAAAGCACGACAAAAAAGGTGACAGTCAAGGCTGGTACCTTTACGAATACTGTCATCCTTCGATATTCAAATGGCTCAAGGGCGTACTTTGCTAAAGGGGTTGGAATTATAAAGAGTACCGATAAGAATGGCAAGGTTATTACGGAGTTGGTCTCGATGGAGGCAGGTAAATAAGGGGACGGACGTATATCGATGCCTGTGAAAATTACACTTTCTTCGGTAGTATCATGATTGGTTAAGCGGCTTGGGATCGCGGTCAGTTGTCACTATCGTTTCCGAAGGGAGTATCCTAGCAAAGAGTAGTAAGCCCCATCAGATCATTCCTATCGTGATCGAGAAAGGAGGATTCAATGAAGTTAACAAGCAAACGAGTATGGTTGAATACAATAATCGTTCTAACATACGTCTTAATGATTGTCACCAATGTCTTGGCGAACGTCTTACCCATTAATGGCCAAACGACGGGAGAAGTTTCAGCGAAATACAGTAATTTATTTGCTCCTGCAGGCTTTACATTCTCAATCTGGAGCGTCATATATGTCTTACTGGGATTACATGTTTTATACCAACTCGGTTTCTTTCATAAAAAGCAAAAACCTTCAACAACCCGTCTATTAACACAAGTCGGCATCTACTTTTCCATTTCTTCCATACTGAATACCCTTTGGATATTAGCATGGCATTACGAAAAACTATTCCTTTCTGTCATTCTCATGGTCGGATTGCTCCTATGCCTGATCAACATCAACAAATTGACCGCAGAGGCTTCCCTCTCTTTAAAAGAGAGCTTTTTTATCAAACTTCCCTTTAGTATATATTTTGGCTGGATAACAGTCGCAACAATTGCCAACATTACAGCTTTCCTTGTCTCCATCGAATGGGATGGATTTGGGCTATCTGAAGTGACATGGACGATACTTATCCTGTTTATCGGAACGATCATCAGTGTGGGAACCATGCTGCGCTTACACAACCCTGCATATGGTTTGGCTGTATTATGGGCTTATTTCGGTATCTACTCTAAACATACATCTGAAACTGGATTTAACAACCAATACCCCGCTATTACACTGACTGTCATACTCTGCATGATTGTCCTATCCCTAACGATCATCCTTGTCGCCGCAGGAAACAGGAGACAGTCCAAAATTTAAGTGTAAATTCTGTGAAGCTGTAGATTGAGCGCTATCCTGATAGTTACCTCCACGCATATGCTTTGGAATTTGGCATGTGGGAATGCACCAAAGTTGATGAAAGCAAAAAAGAAGCATGACCTCCACCTCAGGAGAGTGGGCTAACCTAAATTTTTGAGACAATATAAAACACCTTCGGAGTGGTACACTTGTTAAAAGTACTAACATCGAAGGTGTTTTTGCGTGGGCAAAAACGTTTATTCAAGCGAAGTGAAATGGGCAGTTGTGAAAGATAAACTAAGTGGTGAACTGACGACCAAAGAAATTATGGAGAAGCACGGAATCAAAAACAAATCTCAAGTTGAAACCTGGATGAGATGGTATCGATCAAATGAGATCTATCGATTTGATCAGCCGATCGGCAAACAATATACCTTCGGTCATGGCCCTGATTTTGTGAGTGAAGACGACAAGCGAGAGCGACAACTGTCTCATCTGAAAATGGAGAATGAAATCTTAAAAAAGTATATGGAGATCGAAAAGGAGTTGAAAAAGAAATAGTTCTACAAATTGTAGAATAGTTTAGGGGCAAATATACGGTTACTGTCATCCTAAGTGCTTTAGACGTACCGCGGGCAAACTATTACAGATGGTGTGCTGAAGGAGTCGTGGCACGGCTTTCGGCAATAGAAGAAGCAATCATTGAATTATGTAAAAGCACAAAGTATCGAAATGGCCATAGGAAAATAAAGGCTCTCTTAAAGCAAAAGTATAAACTGGAATTAAACCGTAATACAGTCCAGGCAATCATGCAAAAGCACAATCTACAGTGCCGCATCAAGCCAAAACGCAAATGGAAATCTCAGGGTGAAAGCATAATAACCGCTCCTGATCTTCTTAAGCGTGACTTTACAGACTGTACCTAACAAGAAGTGGGTCACGGACATTACCTATATCCAATACGGCTGTATCACAAAATATCTCCCTACCATCATGGATCTATTTAATAAAGAAATCGTTGCTTACAAATTATACGACCATCAACAGACGCCGCTCGTTATCGATACATTAAAGGCAGCATTAGAACAACGAAATAACCCCGAGGGGGTCATTATACATTCAGACCAAGGAAGTGTTTACACATCGTATGACTACCAAGATTTCATCAAGAAAAATGATCTGATAAGTAGTATGTCTCGGAGGGGAAACTGTTGGGATAATGCGGTGATTGAATCGTTTCATTCAAACTTGAAGTCTGAGGAATTCCAATATGTCAAATTCAACTCGTTAGGCAATCATGCGGTCAGTGTACGGATTGCGACCTATTTGAATTACTATAATGAAGAACGGATCCAAGAAAAATTAGGCTACCTGACACCCGTAAAATATGGTGTAATGGCAGCCTAATCAAGGTGTTTTATATGTGTCTCATATATTTGCTAGGTCAGTCTAGAGAACATGTTTCTTTTGCCTTTATCTATCATTCACCAGCTTGTACATCTGTATCTTTGTTGTATTTATACCGAGATGGAACGACAGGCGTAGAGATTTTCTGCAGACCTCCAACTAACATCATTTTACCTCAATGACGAAAACCAATTTTTGTATTTTCCTTCAGAAAAATGAAAAAATTATTCGTAAACAAGGATATTGTTCATAGTCACCGTCTTGCCTGTAACTATGTTAACTTTATTTTCAGACTTATTTTAACGGTCGTCAAACATTTGCATTCCTATTCCTAGTAAATAATATATTTGAGATTAAGCTATTTAGTATTATCGCTATTAATAATAGCTCTATTAATTTACTCATATATACATGAAATATTTGATAAATTCTTAATGAGTGATTTGAATTTATTTTCTCTATGTTGTTCTCTAAATTAATATTCTCGACTGGTAATGTATTAGAGATAACAAAACTTAAATAATACCAATTAAACATAACTTCTTCCGGAAATAATACACCGAAAAAAACCTTATAACCATAGCCAAATGCAAAATCGGGTAAAATTAAAGCAGATATCAATGCAAAAAACGCTATTATTATCGCCAAAATTCTGTTAATCCGATTTTCTGTATTACCAATACTCCTAATTTTCAAAATCATAATAAATAGGACTTCCAATATTCCTGCTAAACATATAATAGGAATCAACCATATAACAACAATCGCAATTTTATCCATGTAATTCCTAATATTAATTAAACCATTTAATAATGTTATTGTACCAAATAAAAATAGCAGCATTCTTACCCAAGGAAAGAAGAATATCCAGTTTAACAATTCACGTTGTGTTCTATCAAAAATAAGATTAATAAAGAATCCTACTATATAAAGTATCAAACTTAACAGTAACCAAAAAATAGTCTTATTCGAAGAGTATAGGGGATATGAAATTGCAAATAAAAATAGAGATACAATTTTGAAACCCACGTTACCCACTATTCTCTCGTTAAATACATTCAATTGACTCCCTCATTTATTATTATTTTTCTTTTCCTCATTGTAAATAAAGCTAATTAGACTTAGGATTTTATTTGTGTTTTTTCATTACGCATTAAAAAACTCACATTTAGACAATGGAGATAACAATAAAATTAATTTTATCATGTTCCCAGTACTAAAAGTAGGTGTCGCTGAGAAAAATAGGAACTGCCCGTGTACGATGGCAAGATATGTTTTCTGTACTTTGTCACTTTAATCTTTTTTATAAAAAGAGAGATTAACCACATCTTCCCTTAAACATAACGGGCTTTTTAGATTCACAAGTCAAAAATCTAGCCAATCTGTCATCCCATGGGTACAATCACTTAATCAATAAATTTTGGAGCCAGCCGCCATCACTTTTTTAAACCCCCATAAATTTATCCACTATTTTTCCAAGTAATCTTTTGTTTAGATATTCATCTTGCTTGTACATACACCCTTCTTTAATACTACATCCTTTATTTTGTCAGTTTGATGTTGATCATTGCCGAGGAAAAAAGAAGCATGCCCTCCCCCCTCAGGAGAGAACATGCTTCTTTGCTTTAAAATATCATTCACCAGCTTGTACATCTGCATCTTTCGTGTAGTTATACTGAGATGGATCGACAGGCGTATATCCTTTTGGTGTATAGAATCTCAACAAGTCGCCATTGACGACTTTATCGGATAGCCCCAATTTAAATGCCACTTCTTTTTTCATCGCTTCAGCTTGCTCCAATTTACTTTCGTCGAGTGGCAAGCCTGTTTGGCTGTCATAATACTTTTCATTAATGGAATCGATTGTCGGGCTGACAAAATCGCCATTTCTGAAAGGGACCACTTCATTATGCTCTTTCGAGAATAAATCAGAACCGAATTGGACGAAGTTCTTCGTATCAATTCCAAGCAAGTGCAACAACGTCGGAAGAAGGTCTGTTTGGCCGCCATACGTATGGTTGACGCCGCCTTTCATTCCAGGAGCGTGTATGAATAAAGGAACGCGCTGTAAGTTTTCACTTTCATAAGGTGTTATTTCTTTACCCATGACTTGTGCCATCGCTTTTTTATGGTTCTCGGAAATACCATAATGGTCACCATACAGAACAATGACCGAGTTATCGTATAAGCCCATTTCCTTTAAGCGGGTGAAGACTTTTTCAATCGTTTCGTCTGTGTACCGAGCAGTTTGGAAATAATCGTCCACACTGGTGTCCCCAGTCTGAGCTTTATCGATCGACACTAAGCTTTGATCCATCGCATATGGATAGTGGTTGGCAACCGTAATGAATTTCGAATAGAAAGGCTGCGGCAGTGAGCTGAGCATACTTTCCGACTGTTCATAGAAGGGTTTATCCAACAATCCATATTCCGCCATGTCGATTGGGTTACTCGTATCATAATAGCTCGCATCGTAGAAATGGTCGAACCCAAATCCTTTATAGATGGTGTTTCGATTCCAGAAGCTGCCGTTATTGCCGTGGAAGACAGCCGATGTATAGCCGTAATCCTTTAGAATACTCGGCGCAGCTTGGTACGTATTTTGCGCTTTTGTAATAAAAGCAGATCCTTGCGGCAGTCCGAATAGGGAGTTCTCCAACATGAATTCCGCATCGGACGTTTTCCCTTGGCCCGTTTGGTGGAAGAAATTATCAAAATACGCGGTGTTCTTATCTTTCGTTAATGAATTTAAGAACGGTGTTACTTCTTCCCCGTTCAATTTATAGTCAATCAGGAAGTTTTGGAATGATTCTAAGTGCAAATAGATGACGTTCATTCCTTTGGCCTTCCCAAAATAGGCTGGATTCGGCTCGGCATACGCAGATTGTGTATAGTTGATCACTTCGGTAATATCACTGCTATCCGCCATTGCCCGCTGCGTAGAGGCGGCCGCCGTTTCCACCGAGTCATAAATCGAGTAATTGTACATCCCTAGATATTTCACAATATAGTTTCGATCAAAGCCACGAGTCAACAGCTGCGGACGGCTTGCTTCAGCCAGTCCTAGATTAATCAAAGAAATGACTAATGCGCCAGCAATAATGGCAGACGCTGTTCTAGTTCCAATACGATTCGTCCCTTTTTCAACCTTACGTGAAAATCGAAGGTACATCATGACGAGTACATCCACAAAGAACAAAATATCAAATGGTTGTAGCAAAGACAAAATACTTCCGCCTAGATCCCCGAAATTCTGTGTTTGGAAAAGGGTAGGCAGTGTAATGAAATCACTGAAAAACCGGTAATAAACGACATTCGCATATAAAAGAATCGACATCAGTGTGTACACGACGACGAGCACTGTATATTTTTTCTTACCTTTAAACAAGAATGAAATGCCTAGAAACAGCATCGCTGAACCGAGCGGATTGAGCAGTAACAGGAAGTGTTGAAGTGCTCCTTCTACCCCTAATTCAAATTGAGTGGTTTGAGCGATATATGTTTTCATCCATAGCATCAAGACTGCGACAGCATATAATCCTAAAAAGTTGCGTAAAAGAAAATCTTTCACACTCCCATGTTTTCTCATGTAACCACCAACCTTCTGCTTTTTAATGTAATTCTAATCTATAGAAAATGTTATTTTAAAGTAACGTTATGCAACAACTAAAACATAGTACTCCTCTTGAGGCTTTTAGTCAAGTTAATAAATTCTAGGAAGAGGTTTATTAACAATAAGTAATTCCGAATGCTTTAAATAAAAAAAGCTAAAAGGACACTTTCACTTGTGTCCTTTCAGCTATTTCAATTATCCATTAATTCCAATTCAAATTGTCGGCCGCTACAGATACGGTAAATAAATTGTGGGGCAAGGTACGGATTAAGTACATACACGGCAAAGTCTCTATTGCAAGTTTTTTATCATGTACATTTTAACGTGTTGCAATTTTTCAAAGAGGATTGTTCTGAGTTGT
Organism: Sporosarcina sp. AD_1; assembly: GCF_057373025.1. NCBI lineage: Bacteria > Bacillati > Bacillota > Bacilli > Caryophanales > Caryophanaceae > Sporosarcina > Sporosarcina sp. AD_1. Next base: position 97,145 of record NZ_JBPVIR010000009.1, on the reverse strand, counting down.
TTAGTCACCTTCTACTTAATTTATTCCATTTCTTCAAGGTTAATCTTTAATTTTCCGATTTCTTCTTTAACATTTTCAATCAATTCTTTTATGAGAATTGATTGTAATATTAGATACCCGTTATCTATAAATTCAGGGAAGGTACCATCTAAATCTAGTTTAATAAAATTTAAATAAATTTCAATTTGATTTTCATCTAAATGGCTATGCTGCAAAGAATTTCTATATACCCGAAGCCTATTCATCGCATGTTGTGCTTGTGGAACTCGTTCTTTAAAATCCTTAAAAAAATAACCTTTTTTATTTTCCTTATCACCAACATTTTTAATACTTTCTCCAATACAACCATATAACTGAGAAGTAAAGGTGGTAAAACTGTTCAAATTATTTGCTAGTCCCATATTTTCGAATAAGTATTCGTTATTACAACGATTGTTTATTAGCCAGCCCAGTCCATAATAATCATTCATTAATAAATCTAAATCTTTAATTAACACCACTAGGTCTTTTAAAGATTTCTTAAGACTTTGTTTATTCAACAATTCCTGCTTATCAAATACTCTTTCGGTAACTTCAGCTTTCTTATACTCAGTAATTTTATAAATCTTTGATGCCATACATTTGCTATTAGTAACTAAATCTAAATTATAACTATATGGTTTTATAATAAAACCTATACTATTATTTATACATAAGGTCGGAAGTTGAAGTGCTATAGAATGATAAACATTTAAAAATTCTGTAGCGCTCTTCATATTAATTAGTTTGTTAATTTGTTCTTTTTGATAAGTATTGGAATAGTTACCTGTAAAGGTAATAATAACATTTGTCTTTGATTTTAGTAGATTACCTAAGGCAGCAATCCATCCGTCATTTGGAATAAAATAATCATTAATAGGTAATATTAATTCTAATTGATTATAATCTGAATCTAAAATGTTTAAATCAAGTATATCCCAAAAATCAAGCTCTGAATCTTCTACACCGTGTAAAAAATCGATTACATTCATTTCCTCTAAAAACTTAGAATTAGTAATATAATAATTAATTCCTTGTAAATCACCCTGCTTTAACTTAAGTTCTAATGCTTCCAAATGGTAATCCAAATCATAAGCTAATAATCGAATTTCATTATCTGGTGATTCAAGTATAACAATGTATAGTTTATAAAATTCATCCGCTTTATTAACTACTTTCGAAATCTCTACTAAATTCCCCTCAAATTCTGCATCTTCTTCCTTTTTTACTGATTTAAAAACTTCACGAACTTTGGGATAATCCACCAAATCCTGATTACTTTTTGATAAGAGTGGTTTTACAGTAAATAAATTCATTTTTTTAGTATTTTTAGCTTTAACAAAATTTGCACTCTTATATATCAGTCCTGTATACGAATCAATAGATAGACTAACTTCAGTAAGTTCTAGTTTTGTATACTTACTCTTATTAATTGTTTCTCTTCCTTTTTCAGTAATTTTTCTCGTTTTAAAATCAATTAAATCTAATTGGATAAGAGTATAATATGCAGATTGAACTAAATCCTTATCCAAAGCTAACATTTCTGAAATTTCTTCAATACTATATTCTAAGTTTGACAATTTTAAAGTATATTCTTGAACAATAGGCAATCCCTTTTCAACAGTTGCTAAACACTTAGCGCTTTTTTTAAAAATAGGCATACCTATTTCGAAAATATTTATTACTCTATAGTGAGGGAATTCTCTTTTAACCGCACTATACACTAGTGATTTACTCATTAATAAACCTCCTGAAACGAGCAACTCTCTGGATGTTGATTTATATAGTGAATTACTCTTCTAAAATAACCACCCTTATTATTATGCGCTTTAACAACCGCCTTACTGTCACCAACAATATATAATCTCGTTTTGGCTCTAGATAATGCAACATTTAATCTTCTTTCATCACTCAAGAAGCCTATATTATAATCCAAATTAGATCTAACCAGACTATAAAACACGATGTCTGTTTCAGATCCCTGGAAAGCATCAATATTATCAATTTGAATTTCAAGGTTACTCCATTTTGGATCTTTAGGTGATATTGTTGAATTTAATAATTGCTTTTGAGCATTATATCCAGAAATTACGCCTACAGATTTCTTTATCCCTTTCCTAAAATATTCTCTATTGACTTTTTCTAATTCTCTATTTATAATTTTTGCTTCTTCAATATTTCTAAAAGATTCCCCGAATTTCTCCTCTTTACGTGCCTTAATATTACTAGTGTCTTTCCAGATAATAATTTCTTTCTCATCTAAGCCATGCATTCTTTCTTCTTTTGCAATCTTAGTTTCAATTTTATGAGTAGGATAAAAAACATTTTTAATCATAGACGAGATTACAGGATGCATACGGAATTGGGAGCTTAATGTATATTTAGCCTCTTCAGAAGTCTTGTTAAAGATATCTTCAAACAGACTCCTCTCAAGTTTTTTAACATTTATACCTAATTCTTTTTCCTGAATTAAGTTTATTATTGGTGGTAATTGATGATGATCCCCTACAAGTATTATTTTATATCCTAACAACATTGGTAAAATCATTTCAGGTGCAGTTGCACGTGCAGCTTCATCAATTATAACCCAATCATAAACAATACTTCTTAGAGTATGTCGTGACGCTATTCCCACACACGTCGAAGCTACAATAGATGCTTCTTGAGCAAATATATCATCAAATTCATCCATTAATTCTAACCTTGAATGCCATGACTTAATAATTTCTAATGTTTGCCTAAGTTTAAGATTAACATTCTCTTTATCAAAAGCATCTTTACTAGTAGTACTAAAGTTTTTTAATGCTTTCCTTTCATCAGTATTAAGTTCTGAATTGAAATAAAATTTATTGCGTGTGCTTTTTAAAGACGATTTTTTGACCTGTTGAACCCATTTTCTTAATTGCTCATTAACTAGTAAGTTTTCCGATTCAACAGCTATTTTTTCACTATTACCGATTCTTATGATTTTTCTTTCCTCTTGTGTCTTAATTATACTCTTTAATAGGTGATCTACTGCTACATGAGAAGGCGAAGTAACTAGTACTTTAGCGCTATCTTTTTCTAAAAATATTTGATTAATAATTTCAGTAATGACTGTTGATTTCCCTGTTCCAGGAGGTCCTTGAATAAGAAATATGTCATTAGTATCTAAAGCTCTTTTAACTGCTATTTTATTTTCTGAATCAATACTCTGATTTACAAAATCTAAATCTTTATTTGAATTATTAATTGTTAAGGTTGAGGGATCTATTAAATAATTAAACAATTCTCTATTTGCAGTGTGACCGTTTCTTAACGCTCTTAGTGCGTTCTTTAATCTTTTATTCATTGCTAAGGCTTGAGTCATATCAATTGAAAGGTTTCCAATTGGACTAATTTTTTCAAAATCTAAGTGTGGAACAATTGATGTTACCAAAATATTATCTTTAATATATTTAAATTTCCCAATAGTAACTTTTTCTGCGCTTATCGTTTGCAAATTTATATAGTCGTTTTCTCCTATTAATTGATCATCAACAATTAAACCTAATTTTATTTTCATTTCATTTTTACTACTATCAATTTCAAAATCATCATAGCTACCGATATTTTGCCTTTTATAATTAAAATCATTTAGAGTATCAAGAACATTTTCCCATTCTTCAATTAATTTATTTGATTCTTCTGTTGATTTTTCTTTTGAGTTATGTTGCTCATATTTCTTATCCATTGCCTTTATTAAAACTTTGAAATTGTTATGATTTTGAGATACTGGTTTCTTAGTAGAAACATTTATTCCAGTATTAACCTCTATGCCTTTATTACGCTCGTATTCATTCATAGAATAATCTATTAATGAATCAATTTCTTTAATTTCAAAATATCCATCATAATGATTTGGTTTCAAAACGAGTTTAACTTCTTCACCAATTAAATAATAACTATTTTTAGATTTGTAAATAGATGGTAATATTAGTGCCGAGTTTAAAAAACTTAAAAATTCTCTTTCATTATTGTTAAAAATAATTCCCTTTTCATATAATTTTTTTGATAAATATTTTGGTGCAAAAATATATAAATCACCATCTATAACTGAAAACTTTTCTTTATAAGCCTGTAAATCTTCTAAAAAGCTATAGCAGGTTTTATATCTTAAATTTAGATCAATAACTAAGGCTTTTTTTAATATAATTTTCAACTCAATATCAACAAATAAATTGTCTATGCTACAATAAACTTCTTCTTTATCGACTGAAGGAGTTTGGCTTGTTAACATCTTCAGTAAGACTAGACCCACTGAATAAATGTCTGTTTGAAAATTTAATTCCTTACCTAGTATTTGTTCTGGCGAAGCATATTCCTTAGTCATACGGTCTTTTAATGTATATCCTGTATTAAAACTATAGAGATCTAAAATCTTACTTATACCAAAATCAATTATCTTAACTTTTCCTTCCTCTGAAACTAGGATATTTGATGGTTTGATATCTCTATGTATAATATTTTTATTATGTGCTTCAATCATGCCATTTAAAATTTGTTCTATAATAACTATTATTTCTTCTATTTTTAAATTGTTTTCTTTTTGATATTTCCCTAAATTATCACTCAAAAAATTTTCCATTACTATATAAAATTTGTTCTCATCTAATCCTGAATTAATATATTTTATAATGTTTGGATGATTTAATCTAGATAAGGCCTCTACATCTCTTTTGTATATTTCTGAAAGATATTCATGTTCACCATCATCCAAATTAAATTGTAATAACTTAATACTAAGGAATTCTTTTGTTTTTCTATGCTTCGCATCATATATTATGCTATCTTTACCTCTATCAATTTCCTCGATTAAAATATATTTATTATCAATAATATAGTTCATTAAATGCACTCCTGTACTTATAATTTAATTATTCTATATAATCTGCTTTTTGGATAATAAATTTTTTTATCTATTCTTAATTAGACTTTTACCTTGATAATAGTCCCGCAGGTTATTACATGAATCAACATCTTGGTATTAAAAAAAGTAAATAAAGGAATATCCGTAAAACATATCGATAAGAAGGATTAGTAACACTATGAGTATAGAATTAATATAGGTGGCCAATTCTCCGAAAACGATTTAACGATAGACCGAGGATGGAAAGGAAGGGTACTCAGCTTAAACCAAGGAATTCTCCCCTTCATCACTAGCATCCTAAACAATGTCCCATAATCCCCTACATCATTTTCAAATATTTTTTTCCTTTTTTTTCACCGTAAGATATCATATACTTGCCCGTGTCTATTACATTATTAACCTTCTCTGCATCACACTCAAAAGAATGACCGAGAACGACACCTTCATAGTTCAGATAGGAACCCGCTCTCTGTTAGTCTCCGGCTTTTCCAACCAGTGTTCTTGTGCTGATCGTATTCCAAGGTAGCTGGTACTCCCAGTAAGATAATTTCTCTAATTAGTTTGACCAGCGAATGTGGAGACTATAGCTTCGAGCTTAGCTTCGAGGTATTCAAACACTTTCAAATATAAGATGTTAAAACCCCATATTTCTACCTAAATAAATTTTTATATTTTTTTTCATCAAAAAACTATGAACACCTCAACAGGAAATATTAATATATTCAATTATTTTGTACACCATCACTAATGTTGTGGATCAGAACAAGAGCAATAGCATATTGAAGAATTTTTGTTTTCTTCTCGTACTCTCTTAGTAAATCTGTAGTTAATTCATTATTAAATATTGAACCATGCGCTACACTGTGTCTAGAATGCAATAATTTGTCTAAAAAGGTCATCCAAAGAGATAATTCTCTATTTCTCTTCGTTAGTTTAACTTCACTTTTCTCCAATTCAAATTGTCCCAAGTCAACATTGTACGGAAAATGTTTAGTCCTTTCTAAAATATGTGTCTTCAAATCATTTAATAAGGTTTCTGTAATAGAAGTGTCATTTTCGAATACAGTATCTAATTTAGAGCCATACAAATAACTAAAAAAACTTTCTATACCGAAATTACCCAATATCTTATCTATAACTGAAGGAGAAGGATTCTTATTTCTTTCATATAAAAATGGATCTATTTTTAAATCAGGATTAAATCTAATGAATATTTCAGATAACTCATTATATCTACCTCCTTCTCCTAGAAAGTAACTTGTAAAATTTTTCTTTATATTCTTTGGTAATAAAGAGAAATTAACATTATCATTTAAATCCGAAATAATTGCTTTTGCTAACTCTTTAATATAACCCTCTAATTGAGCAACCAATAATACTATCGTTGACCTACAAAGTGCATCATAAAATTCTTCGTCTTCTGCGTGCTCTACAGTTTTACTAATTAATAATTGGACTTCTTTCCATCTTTCTTCGGATAGTTGGAGAAAATTATAAACCTCACTTTCTACGACCACCCCAGTCTGTTCTATATTATCTACATAGGAATCAGATGAATTTTCACTTTCTACAACTTCCCATTCCTCTTCTTGTTCTAAAATTTCAATTACAATATCACTAGTTCGGGAGTTCATTATTATTCACCTCTTAGTAAACCTTTAACAGTTTCAATCCGTGACCCTAATTTTGTTTTATCGTTAATACTTCCAGAAATTTTGTCGATAAAGTCAGTATTTTTGAAAAGTAGTAAATATTCATTTTTAAAATCAGCAATATTATAAGTTCCATAAGAACTATTTATTATTAGCTCGTCTGCAATTGCAACGCTTAATGCATCAAAAACTGCAGCATTAAATTTAGAAGCATAGACTAGTTTTTCAGTACCGTCTTCATTACCTAAATATTTATATTTAGCAAAAGCAGCATCTCCAAAATTACTTCTAATGAAAGCCATCGTGCTTTCAAATACATACTTATAATTTTCCAAATCTATATTTTTTGCTTCATTAGTAAATTGCTTCATACTATCCGATAAAAATGTTTTTAAATTCGGTCTATATTTTTTGTATCTATTATCGACTAAAGATAAAAAACGTAAGACCAATTCTACATCTTCCATCTTTTTCACTTTTTTATTCTCTTCCCTATTATTAACATCAATTTGGTTTAGAATCATAAAGTCAGTATTTTTCGCTAATTTTTTTATTAACTTATTAAATTCGCCTCTATAAATTGCATTTCTTAACTCCTGAGGTTCTAATTTTACTGAACCAGAGTTCAATCTCTCAAAAATATCATACTTCACTTGATCATCTAGAGTTGAATCAATCCTTAAACACTTTATAGTTCTTTCATCTAATCTTCTTTTTAAAAAGCCTGGTAAGTCTTTGTAAGAAAACCCTTCTAAACTAGATAGAACATCCATTTTTGTTAATTTTAGTTCATTTTCAATAAATCTTTTTATAGATGTTAGTCGCTGTTGACCATCTATTACAGAAAATCTAGATATACTCTCATCCTCAAGTTCTTCATCCGCATCTATATCTTGAGATAAATAAATTGTAGGAATAGGTATATTCAAAATCAAACTTTCTATTAATTTTGAAGCTGCTTCGTCTGACCATCTATGATTTCTCTGATATTCTGGATCTAATTTTATTTGTCCTGAATTTATTCGCTTTACCATTGTTTCTAAATCATATTCTACATTTTGTGTTTTTACTGTCCGCTCTTTAGCTTTCTTTTGAAGTTCCAAAATATCAATTTCCTTAATTTTTAAGGTATCCATTTTTTTCTCCTTTAAAATTATGTATTAACCTACAACAAATAACTAACTGGCTATTGATTTATTTTAATCATAATTATCCCTTTGTTTTTGAACACAAGAAGTTTCAAGTAAGTATTGTATTTCACCAAATCCGGTACTATAATCATTTTCTCAATTTACTATAGTTCAATATATTTATATTCAGGGCTAGTTACTTATGATTAAATTCCTAATCTCGTCTATTGTAAGCTAATTCCAGAATTTATTCAATCGTCGGTAATAATATTATCCAGGGAAATAATTTAACATTAAGTAAGTCAATCATAAACAAACTAACAGAAAAGAAGCATAATCCAAGTAACACACATTTCTATTATTTAATATCAGAAATTCGAGCATTTAATTCCTAATAATGATTCACACAAAAAAGAAGTACAAATCCTTATTTAAGGAAATTGTGCTTCTTAATCAACTTTGCTGTTTTTCATATTAACTATGGAGTCGGTGGAAGTCGAACCCGATGCTCGTGGTAAACTAAACATATACTAGAAGTGACCGGGTGCGCTAACAACCAGTCATTACAGCTGACGTCCGCATGAAGTGCGGTCGTCCAGTATCACGAGAGTTTTTACAAGAGTAACTACCCTGCTTACTTACCGGTTAGCGGAGGGTAGTTACTTTTTTCTTTTGGTGTATAGAGCAATCATCGCTACAATGGCTATTGCCGTTGCTACGAGGAACATTCCAAACTGGAACATCATATTCATTGCTTCGTATGTCACAATACACGGGCCCACACGATGTGGGTCATGGCGTTGCCACAGGACGTGGCGCTCGTAGCCCGCCTTTCCTTTATAACAAGGGAGTGCCAACCGCCCATCCGCCGTATGTAGCTGTACCTCCCATGCTATCACTAAGCGTTGAATTGAAAAGCGAACAGGAGTTTTAAATGCTCGCACACTAAAAAAGAAGCACAAATCCCCCATATAGAGAATTTGCGCTTCTTTTCTTTGTTATTGTCCATAATAGCTATGGACTGCGAGAGTCGAACCCGCGTCCAGAAACTCCAACACTCAAGCTTCTACGCGTGTATCTTGCCTATTTAGGATTCACGCTTCAATATGCCGACACTTACTGCTGCAAGAGATTGAAGACTACTCCACACTTCTATTACAAACGATTTTCTCCACTAGGGAGTATTACATATTTATGAACTTAGTTCGGAGACCTGATATAATTATAATTTCTTTCCATTAAGTCTGATAGATTTTTCTTTTAAAGTTTTCAAAATTTCTTCATCAAATTTTGAAGTATCGATTGTACATTTTAATAAAGGGTTTTTATCTTTACTTATCCAATAGTACGGGTTGATATATTGATTACCAATAGTTTTATAAAGGTTCGGTCTAGTAATAATTACTGAATCTCTAAATAAATTTTTAATTTCATCTTCTACATCAAACCACGAATAAAATTCAACACACTCAATATTGTTATCTCTTGCCCAAATTACATTATCTATGAAAATCGCAAAAAACTTCCTTTTTTTTCCTTCAGCTTTATTTCCAATATGAATTTCTAATTTACCTAAGAAAATTCTAGAGGGTTTAATAACTCCTTTTTTATTGGAATTCCATTCATTCCACTCATTACCCACAAAAACGATAACTAATGCAACTAAGAATGCTACCTTAACTATTGTACTAGGGAAAAAAAATACACTTGTTAATAAAATTAAGATAAATATCACAAGTAAAGTTCCAAAATCATTTGTATTCAACTCTTTAACACCTTTCTTATAACATCAATAAATTTAACTTTGAATTCCCATCTTATCATTATCGTATCTTCTTAATACTTCTAAAATAGAAATTTGTACTATGTTTAATCTGAACATACTATCATATTCATCTGATAAACCAGGATGCGAACCTTGAGGATGCAGTCTCTTCCAAAATGTTTCAAAATATCCCTGACCATTATTTAACCACTCATTCAACTCTGGATAAAATAATTTAGGGGAACTTTGTGATAATGCAGTTCTAGCACTGTTACTATTATTAAAGTTATTCCCAGTAATATCTTCTGCTAATTTACATAACAATTCTTCGACAAAAGTTCTTATCTGACTGTTACATGCAGCCCAGTCTCCTCTAGTAAAAGCGTTCACTGCTTGAGTATAATGTCCTTTAGCTATACTAAAATTATGCTCTTCCAACAATTTCAAAAGCAAAATCTCATTTTTTACATAGTCAATCGTAGAATCAACTAATCTCACTAATTGACCATCCCTAATATCAAATCCATCTTTTAATAGTAATCTTTTTAATTAGGATATCCTCTAAGTTCCCCCGTTGTTACATCATAATAATATGAATTATTAGCGTAAATCTCTATTATCTCTTCTGCCATTTCAAAAGCCATATCTCCCCCTAAAATTCCTTTTGCATTAGGGTTGTCTTCTAAATATCTTACTGCTGCCATTGCTTTATTTTCTTTATTAGATGCATTGGCTGTATATGAGTCAATACCGTATTTATAAAAAAACTTGTCTAAAGCTGAATGTGTTTGTTCACTGAATAAACTAAAAATATCAACTAACGTTGCCCTTGAAAACATTAAAATACCCCCTAAATTAAAATATATCTCTACTATATATTCTATCTTTTTAAGAGGTACATAGATAGAATAAATTTTTGTGAAAAAGTTTTTGAACTTCTTATGTATATTGGGCATCTACCAGACCATAATACCGATACCTACTTTTCTTTTCTCGGTCTCACAAGAACCTATTAAACAAATATCATGTACCTTAATACGTGCTGAGATGTCACACTTCCCAACTTGAACGAATTGTCACATGCTTAATTAATATTATAATCATGTCCCTTTCTAATAAACAAAAAAGAAGCATGAGCTCTCCAATCGGAAAGTTCATGCTTCTTTTCAATTCTATTTTCCATAAAACTTATGGAGACGGTGGGAGTCGAACCCACGTCCAAAGGCTCCAATACTTAAGCGTCTACGCGTGTAGATTGACTACTTACGATTCGCACTGCATTATGCCGTCAATCAAGGCGTCTTGAGCGCTATCCTGGTAATCTCTTGCAACGGCCTCAGGAGGCGACCGTTACCGTATCCCACTAATAGGTGAGCCTAACAATGCCACATGGGCGATGGAACTGCTAGGCAGATTCATCAGCTTACGCTGCGAATGCTAAGTTGTTGTTTGTTTTGCCAGTTATTATTAACTGCCGTTTCTGACGGAGTCGAGCCCTCCGACGCGCAGCTCAAGCTCAGACCACCCCTGTCGAATCCGTAACGTCCCCGGTATAAAAGGTTGACCAGCTAGGCGCTATGCCTGCCTGTCAACACAATCAACTGGAGAGTCAGGAAGTGCTATGCCCGAAGCATAGCAGGTTTCTGAACTATCACTGTCCCTATCATACAATGTTTTTGCTGCAATTTCAATGGAAAACGCTTCCGCTTAGTATTGCTGCTTCGCTTTGAAGGCGCGTTCCATTTCGCGTTTTGCTTCTTTTTTCTTCAGGTCGTCCCGTTTGTCGTAGAGCTTTTTCCCTTTCCCGATGCCGATCAGGACTTTGGCGAAGCCGTCCTTCAAGTACATTTTGAGTGGGACGATGGCGACGCCCTGTTCTTTGATTTGGCCGACGAGCGTGCTGATCTGCTTGCGGTGCAGCAGCAGCTTGCGGGAACGGATGGGATCGTGGTTGTACCGGTTCCCTTGCTCGTACGGGCTAATATGCATATTGGAGATCCATGCTTCGTTGTTGCGAATGAGGACAAACGCGTCGCGAAGCTGGACCTTTCCGTTGCGGACTGATTTGATTTCCGTTCCTTGGAGGACGATGCCCGCTTCGATTGTTTCTTCGATTGCGAAGTCATGGTTTGCTTTTTTATTGACCGCAATGACTTTTCCTTGGCCTTTTCCCATTGTCAACACCCCTCTAAAGCAGCCGGAGGGGATTGCCGCTCCGGCCTATTTTCTCTTTCTTGGACGTTTCTTTGTTTTCTTGGCGACGCCCTCATAGAATTTCTTCTTCTGGCTCGGTCCGCCCTGTTTCTTGCCTGGTGACGACTTGTCGCTTCGCTTGCCTTCCCCGCGTTTGCCGCCTTCCGATCCTCCTTGCTTTTTCGCATGGATGACTTTCGGCGCTTCTTTGCGCGTCCGGTGGAATGATTGCTTCATGCCGGCGATTTCAAAGTCGATCGCGGATTCTTCCGGTTTGACGGATACAACGCGAATCGTCACTTCGTCCCCGATGCGGAACTGCTTGCCTGTATGTCCGCCGATCATCATCATTTGGCGGTCGTCGAATCGGTAGTAGTCGTCTGTCATATAGCTAACATGGACGAGCCCTTCCACCGTATTTTCCAGCTCAACGAACATACCGAAATTCGTAATGGACGAAATGACTCCGTCGAATTCCTCACCGATCTTATCAAGCATGTACTGTGCCTTCTTCAGTGCGTCTGTATCGCGTTCTGCATCGACTGCACGTCTTTCCCTGTCGGATGTATGCTGAGCGATTTCCGGCAGCGCAGCGTTCCAGTGGGCGATCGTTTCGGACGACAGGTCCTTCTCGATCAAATACGTGCGGATCAGCCGGTGGACGATCAAGTCCGGATAACGGCGGATCGGTGATGTGAAGTGCGTATAGAAATCAGTCGACAAGCCGAAGTGGCCGAGGCTTTCCTCGAAGTATTTCGCCTGTTGCATGGAACGAAGCAACATCGTCGAAATGACCGTTTCTTCCGGCAGGCCTTCGATCGATTCGATAATTTCCTGCAAGGCACGCGGGTGGACATGGTTTCCTGTCCCCTTCACGACGATACCGAAATTCGTCAGGAACTCAAAGAAACGCGCTAGTTTCTCCTCTTTCGGATTTTCGTGGATCCGGTAGATGAACGGCACATTCAGCCAGTGGAAATGCTCCGCCACTGTTTCATTCGCCGCGAGCATGAATTCCTCGATCAGCTGCTCAGAAACCGTCCGTTCGCGCAGCACGATATCCGTCGGCCAGCCTTCTTCATTGACAAGGACTTTCGATTCCTTGAAATCGAAGTCAATCGCGCCACGGCTCATCCGCTTCTGGCGCAGGATGGCAGCGAGTTCGCCCATGTCATTGAGCATCGGAACGATATGCTCATACTTTTTAAGCAGCTCTTCGTCCTTCTCCGCAATGATCTTATACACATCTGTATACGTCATCCGCTCTTTCGAATGGATCACACTTTCGAAAATTTCATGGTCGGTAATTTTCCCGCTTCCGTCAATCGTCATCCGACACGACAATGTAAGCCGGTCGACGCCTGGATTTAACGAACAGATGCCGTTCGACAGCTTATGCGGTAACATCGGAATCACCCGGTCAGTCAAATAGACGCTCGTTCCGCGTTCATACGCTTCATCGTCCAGCGCTGTGTTCTCCCGCACATAATGGCTGACGTCAGCGATATGGACGGACAGCACGTACGTGCCATCACTGTTCTTCACGACGGAAACGGCATCGTCCAAGTCTTTCGCATCTGCGCCGTCAATCGTAATGATCTGCTCGTTGCGCAAGTCGCGGCGCTTGAACAAGTCTTTTTCCTGCACCGTGTCCGGAGTCGATTTAATCTCATCCATGACCTCTTGCGGGAATTCGATTTCAATGCCGTGTTTATAAATGATCGATAAAATATCGACACCCGGGTCGTTTTTATGCCCGAGAATTTGCACGACCATGCCCGTAGCCGATTTCAGTTCACTCGGCCATTCCGTAATTTCAACGACGACTTTATGGCCTTCCACCGCATTCAGGCTATGGCCTTTCGCGATGAAAATGTCCATCGGCAGCCGTTTGTCATCCGGGATAACGAAGCCGAAGCCGCGATTGTCCTGATATGTTCCAACGACTTTTGTCGTCTTCCGTTCCGCGATTCGGATGATCGTTCCTTCGCGGCGGTCGCCCATGGAGCTGTTCGCAATGCGGACGAGTACGATATCGCCATTCATCGCGCCGTTCACTTCTGTCGGCGGAATGAAAATATCATCCATGCCTTCCGTTTCCGGGGCCACAAATCCGAAGCCTTTCGCGTGGCCAATAAATTTGCCCCGCACGAGATTCATGCGCTCCGGCACGCCATATCGGTTTGTCCGGGATCTTACGATGTCGCCCTTCTGCTCAAGATGGACAAGCATCTTAACCAGTTCCTTGAATTCCGCCGCCCCTTCGATTCCTAATGATTCCTGGATCTCCTGGACCGTGAGCGGTTTATACGATTCCTCTTTCATGAATGCCAAGAGACGTTCTCTTAATTGCTCATCAAAAAATTCCAATGATAAAGTCCCCTCCTTCTATCTACAACATGTTCATCTAGTTACAGTTTCACACGTTCCAATCCAATGATTCAAGAAATTGAAATACATCTTCATGGAGTTGTTCCTTTTCCGGCCCTAATGTAATGACGTGGCCGGAGTTTTCATACCATTTGATTTGCTTATCGAGCGATTCGGTGTTGTCGTAAATGACGTTGGCCGAATCGGGATCAATGACATCATCCTGCGTCGCCTGGACGACAAATAACGGCGCATACACATGGTCGAGCTTCTCTCTGACATCATATACAAGGGCCCGCAAGTCTGCCAAAGACGGCATCGTTTTTCCGCGAAGAGCATCCACTTCCTCTTCGATGACGGACTCCTCTTTTCCTTCGTACTTCTTATAGTCTTTCGCGTATTTCAATACACCTTCAAACATCGTGTCCGTCGTCTTCATCGACATCGGCGCACACATTGTCACAATACCCTTTACCGGATAATTCATTCCTACGTTCAATGAAAACACGCCGCCCAGCGACAAGCCGGCGACTGCGATTTCCTCATAGCCTGCCTCGCGCAGCTGATTGTATCCTGCTTCGACATCGGCCCACCACTGATCCGGTCCCGTCTCGATCAATTCCTCGGGCGGCACGCCATGCCCGCGGTAATGCGGCGCAAGTGATGTATAGCCTTTCTTCTCCAGAAAACGGCCGAGCATCCGGACGTCAGCTGATGTGCCGGTAAATCCGTGCAGCAAGAGGACAGCACGCTTCCCCTTTTCAAAGAAAAACGGTTTCGGTTGAGCAATTCTCAAATCAATCATCCTTCCAAAACGTTTAGATGTAAATGGTCACCTATATGTATCATGCGCTCCTTCTCTTATCCTATTCTTCCCAATGAAAGAGAAAAGAAAACGCCTGACCCTACTTGGAAGGTCAGGCGCTGAGCAAGTCTGCTTACAATATGTTGTTAAAATTTAACGATCGCAATTGCTAAAATAAAAAACAGAATGGACAATACAATCGTCACCCGTTGGAGGACGAGGTCCAATCCACGCGCCTTTTGTTTTCCAAAAAGTTGTTCAGCACCACCGGAGATGGCTCCTGACAGGCCTGCACTTTTTCCGGATTGCAATAAGACTAC
This sequence comes from Sporosarcina sp. AD_1, assembly GCF_057373025.1. NCBI lineage: Bacteria > Bacillati > Bacillota > Bacilli > Caryophanales > Caryophanaceae > Sporosarcina > Sporosarcina sp. AD_1. The sequence goes on along the minus strand of NZ_JBPVIR010000009.1, from coordinate 82,004 downwards.
TACGATTAAAGCGATTGAGACAATTAAAAGCAACGTCATTAACAAAGCATGCACTTTGTTCCCACCTCCTGCATAGTACATCACGACATTTCTATTCTATCAAACATTGCCAAACGTGACAACAACATTTGTCAATTCCGTCTGATTATGCAGAAATGTCGTGAAGAGGTTCCTGCTCGGTCTATTACTTTTTCAAATTATAGAAAGTGCGTGCTCCGAGGTATTGCGCTGTATCATCCAGCTGATCTTCGATGCGAAGAAGCTGGTTGTATTTCGCCACGCGGTCTGTACGGGAAGGTGCACCCGTTTTGATTTGGCCAGCGTTTGTCGCTACTGCGATGTCGGCAATTGTCGTATCTTCCGACTCACCGGAACGGTGGGAGATAACGGCTGTATAGCCTGCGCGTTTCGCCATTTCGATTGCATCGAATGTTTCTGTCAATGTACCGATTTGGTTTACTTTGATGAGGATGGAGTTGCCCACGCCCTCTTCAATGCCGCGTGCCAATTTTTCTGTATTTGTTACGAACAAGTCATCACCGACAAGCTGCACTTTTTTGCCAAGGCGTTCTGTCAGCAATTTATGGCCCGCCCAGTCGTTTTCATCCAAGCCGTCTTCGATAGAAACGATCGGGTATTTATTGCAAAGCTCTTCGTACCAATCAACCATTTCCTCAGATGTCTTGACGATACCTTCGCCCGCTAAGTTATAGTTGCCTGCTTCTTTGTCGTAGAACTCGGAAGACGCGACGTCCATTGCAAGCAATACTTCTTCACCTGGCTTGTAGCCCGCTTTTTCGATCGCTTCAATGATCGTAGAAAGTGCTTCTTCGTTAGAAGCTAAGTTCGGCGCGAAGCCGCCTTCATCACCTACAGCCGTATTCAAGCCTTTTGCTTTGAGGACGCTCTTCAGGCTATGGAAGATTTCCGCACCCATGCGAAGTCCGTGGCGGAATGACTCTGCACCGACTGGCATAACCATGAATTCCTGGATATCTACGTTGTTATCCGCATGTTCGCCGCCGTTTAGGATGTTCATCATCGGTACCGGCAATTGCTTCGCGTTGACTCCGCCTAAGTATTGATAAAGCGGGATATCGAGATAGTCAGCAGCCGCATGTGCAACCGCCATGGAAACGCCTAAAATCGCGTTAGCGCCAAGCTTTCCTTTGTTTTTCGTGCCATCCAGTTCAATCAATGCCTTGTCGATAAGTACTTGGTCAAGGACAGAGTACCGGTCCACAAGCTCTTCTGCGATGATTTCTTCGATATGGTCAACCGCCTTTAGAACACCTTTGCCATTGTAGCGGTCCGCATCTCCGTCACGCAGCTCAACCGCTTCGTATTCGCCTGTCGATGCTCCGGAAGGGACGATCGCGCGACCGAATGCGCCGCTTTCTGTGAACACTTCCACCTCGACTGTCGGATTTCCGCGTGAATCAAGGACTTCTCTTGCTTGGATATGTGTAATGATTGGCATAGTTATTCTCTCCTTAATTAAAATAATGGTGTTCCTGTCATTTCAGCAGGTTGTTCAATTCCGAGCAGCTTCAACATCGTCGGTGCCAGATCAGCTAGAATACCGCCTTCGCGGATCGTGATGTCATGTTTCGTAATAATGACAGGCACAGGATTCGTCGTGTGGGCTGTCATCGGTTTGTCTTCCTCTGTCCTCACTTCATCCGCATTGCCATGGTCAGCTGTCACGATCGCAACGCCGCCCTTCGCATGGATGGCATCAATGATTTGGCCGAGGCATACATCCACCGTCTCGATTGCCTTGACGGTTGGCTCCAGCATACCGCTATGGCCGACCATGTCTGGGTTGGCAAAGTTGAGGATAATTGCATCCTGCTTGTCATCATTAATTTGCGCAAGCAGCGCTTCCGTCACTTCCACTGCGCTCATTTCCGGCTTCAAGTCATACGTCGCGACTTTCGGGGATGCGATGAGAATCCGGGTTTCCCCTTCAAACTCCTCTTCCCGTCCGCCGCTCATGAAGAAGGTGACATGCGGGTACTTTTCAGTTTCTGCGATACGCAATTGCCGCAGCCCGTTTGCCGACAGCACTTCGCCGATCGTGTTGACGAGGTTGTCGTTTCGGAACACAACATCCGCCTGGACTTCCTCGCTGTATTCAGTGAAGGTGACAAACTCCAGGTTTTCGAGCGTTTTCGGTCCTGTATGGAACCCGTCGAAGGACGGATCTGTAAACGCCCGAGATAGCTGGATTGCGCGGTCTGGACGGAAATTAAAGAAGATGACCGCATCTCCTTCATTAACAGTGGCGACCGGTTTTCCATCCTTCTCAATGACAAATGGCACGACGAATTCATCCGTTACGTCCTCATCATATGATTTGAGAATTCCTTCGGACGCAGAAGCAGCCGTGTTTCCAGATCCGTCGACGATCGCGCGGTACGCCAGTTCCACGCGGTCCCATCGCTTGTCCCGGTCCATCGCATAATAACGTCCCGAGACCGTCGCAATCTTGCCGACTTCCAAGTTCTCCATAACTTTTTCAGTTTGGCTGATGTACTCCATCGCTGTTTTCGGTCCGACATCGCGGCCGTCCAGAAAAGCGTGAACATATACGTTATCTAGCCCGTTCATTTTCGCTAATCGCAAGAGGGCGAACATATGCTCATAATGGCTATGGACGCCCCCGTCCGATACAAGCCCCATCAAATGCAGCGCGGTGCCATTTTGTTTGGCATGCTGGACCGCCTTCAGCAAAGCCGGGTTCTCAAAGAAGTCTCCATCTTTGATGGACTTGTTAATGCGCGTCAGGCTTTGGTAGACAATCCGGCCGGCTCCGATATTCAAATGGCCGACTTCGGAGTTCCCCATCTGGCCTTCCGGCAAACCGACGGCTTCGCCGCATGCCGTGAGCGTGGAATGAGGGAAGTTGTTCCATAGTAAATCGTAATTCTGCTTATTCGCCTGAGCGACCGCATTGCCGAATTTCTCATCCCGCAGGCCGAAGCCATCTAAGATGATGAGTGCTACCGGTCCTTTACTCATGGACGCCCGCCTCCACCAATTTCAGGAAGGATGCCGGATCTAGGCTCGCACCGCCTACGAGTGCGCCGTCGATATGCTCCTTGGACAGAAGCTCGACGATATTTTCAGGTTTCACGCTGCCGCCGTATTGGATACGGATGCTGTCTGCGATCTCCTGATCGTATAATGCTGCGATGGCGGAACGGATTTCTTTACATACTTCATTCGCATCATCAGCCGTCGCTGTTTTCCCTGTGCCGATCGCCCAGATGGGTTCGTATGCGACAACGGCATTGACTGCGTCTGTTCCCTTGATGTTTTGGAACGCTTTTTTCACTTGGACAGAAACGCGGCTGACCGTCTCGCCTGCTTCACGCTCTTCCAATGTTTCGCCGACACAGACGATTGGTGTCAATTGATGGGCAAAAGCAGCTTTCACTTTCGCATTGACCGACTCATCCGTTTCATTGAAATATTGCCGGCGTTCGGAGTGACCTAAAATGACATACCCGACGCCAAGGTCTGCAAGCATTGTCGGGCTCACTTCGCCCGTAAACGCGCCTTCGTCCTGGTCGTGCATCGTTTGGGCACCGATGGAGAGAGGGGTACCCTTCGCCATTTGTACAAGCTCAGCCAAATAGAGTGCCGGCGAGCAGATGACCGCATCGACATCCGAGGCGGACAGCTTGCCTTTTACTTCATCGACAAAGGTTTTCGCTTCCCCCATCGTCTTATACATTTTCCAGTTTCCTGCAATGATCGGTTTCCGCACTTCGATCTCTCCTCTCACTTATCGTTTAAAGCAGATACGCCCGGAAGTTCCTTGCCTTCCATAAATTCAAGGGATGCGCCGCCGCCTGTAGAAATGTGATCCATTTGATCAGCGACATGGAACTTCTCAACAGCTGCTGCAGAGTCGCCGCCGCCGATGACGGTATACGCTTCCGTGCGGGCCATTGCTTCAGCCACTTGCTTCGTCCCTTGCGAGAATGGCTCCATTTCAAATACGCCCATCGGCCCGTTCCAAATGACCAACTTCGATTGTTCGATTACTTTTGCATACAGTGCTGCTGTTTCAGGTCCGATATCAAGACCCATCCAGCCAGCAGGCATTGCATCGATTTTTACTGTTTGTACGTTGGCAGTCGCAGAGAATTCATCCGCAATGACCGCGTCGATCGGCAAGTACAAATTGACACCTTTGTCTTTTGCTTTTTGAATAAATGAGGCTGCCAGTTCAATTTTATCTTCTTCCAAAAGCGAGTTGCCTGTGTCATACCCTTGCGCTTTGGAGAATGTATAGGAGAGTCCGCCGCCAATTAATAAATTATCGACTTTGTCGAGCAGGTGGTCGATGACTCCGATTTTGTCCTTTACTTTCGCTCCGCCAATAATTGCGGTAAACGGACGGTCCGGATCGGATAATGCTTTTCCAAGCACGTCCAATTCCTTTTCTAGAAGCAATCCGGAAACAGCAGGCAAATAGTCTGCGATGCCGGCAGTCGATGCATGTGCACGGTGTGCAGCGCCAAACGCATCGTTGACGAACAAGTCCGCAAGCGCGGCAAATTGTTTGGCCAGTTCAGGATCGTTCTTTTCCTCGCCTGGATGGAACCGAACGTTTTCTAGCAATAGGATATCGCCGTCCTGCATGGAAGCGATTGCTTCTTCGACAGTGGATCCGATTGATTCATCCAGCTTCGTTACCGGCTTCCCAATCAATTGGGACAGTCGTTCTCCTGCCGCTGTCAGTCTGAATTCCTCTTTCACTTCGCCTTTCGGGCGGCCGAGGTGGCTTGCTAAAATGACTTTGGCCCCTTGGCTGGTCAAATATTCGATCGTCGGGATAGCAGCACGGATTCTCGTATCATCCGTAACAGCTCCATCCTCCATCGGCACATTAAAATCAACCCGGCAAAAAACTCGTTTGCCACCTAGTTCTATATCTTTCATCGTCTGTTTGGACATCATGAAAAATAGCACACCTCCGTATGTAATGTTACTTCCTTTTGCGGGGAATCCCCGGCAACTTCTTTCCGCCTAATCATACCATATCCCAACATCTGCTACCGCAGAAAATCATCCAGGATCGGTATGTAGAAAAAAGAGGAACGGGCTGATCCGTTCCTCTACCCAACTATATTATAAGTCGTAGGCTGTGTGTTGGCTATGATTTGATTAGAACCCTTGTTGCTGCATGAATAATGCCAAGTCGATGCAGCGTGCAGAGTATCCTGATTCATTGTCGTACCAAGAGATGACCTTCACCATATTGCCGTCAAGCACCATAGTGGACAGGCCGTCTACAGTGGAAGATGCTGTGTTTCCGTTATAGTCGCGGGACACGAGCGGAATTTCATTGTAGTACAAGAAACCTTTTAATTCATTCTCAGAAGCATTTTTCAAAGCTGCATTCACGTCTTCGACTGTCACTTCCTTGCCGACTTCCGCAACGAAATCAACGAGGGATACGTTCGGTGTCGGAACGCGGACTGCCATACCGTCGAGCTTCCCTTTCAGTTCAGGGATAACCTTTGTGACTGCAGATGCAGCGCCTGTTGTCGTTGGAATCATGGATTCCGCAGCTGCGCGCGCACGGCGGTAATCTTCATGTGGCAAGTCCAGGATGCGCTGGTCATTTGTGTACGAGTGGACTGTTGTCATCATGCCGCGCTTTATGCCAAACTCGTCGTTTAGCACTTTGACGACAGGCGCCAGGCAGTTTGTCGTACAAGAAGCGTTCGATACGATATGGTCGGAACCTGCATCGTAATCCTTGTGGTTAACGCCCATAACCAATGTTTTGATATCGCCTTTTGCCGGAGCTGACAAGATCACTTTTTTCGCCCCTGCATCGATATGCTTTTGAAGTCCTTTTTGGTCGCGGAAGACGCCTGTTGATTCGATGACAACATCGACCTCAAGGTCTTTCCAAGGCAACGCCGCAGGATCTTTTTCAGCGTACACGCGAATCTTTTTGCCGTTGACAACGAGATGATTTTCATCCGATCCGACTTCCGCATCAAAAATTCCGTGCACCGAGTCATACTTGAGCAAATGCGCCAGCATCGCTGCGTCCGTCAAATCGTTGACCGCGACGATTTCAATATCGTCATGTGCCATTGCTTCCCGAAATACCACTCTGCCAATTCGTCCAAATCCGTTAATCGCCATTTTCAATGTCATGTGAATGACCTCCATCTATTTAAGTATTTTTACGTAATATCCGTTGCATTTCAGCGGCTGCCCCTTCATCGGTCACTAAAATCGTCTGCCGAGGCGCGCTTGCCATATAGGCGAGTATCGCGGCTGCTTTGCTTGCACCGCCTGCCACCGCAATTAATAGAGGGACATGTTCCAGCTGTTCGGTCTGGATGCCGACCGTCCGCAATCGATAGACGACGTTTCCGTTTTCATCGAAGTAATAACCGAATGCCTCTCCAAGAGCTTTCCCCTGTTCCAGCATTTCCAATTCCTCATCGGATGAATTCCGTATCGCAGCCATCTTTTTCGCATCGCCAATCCCATGCAGGACGCAATCCGTCTTCTCATACAGGGCCATCATCTCAAGTGCGGCTGGTTCTTTCCGGAACACCTCATGCGCTTCTTTGCTTAGCGTCTCCGGGTAATAGAACGTGCTGTACGTCGCGCCGCAAGCTTGTGCAAACAAAGCCGAGATGACATTCGCCTGTAATCCGATATCCTCCCCGACGCCGCCTCTTGCTGCAATAAACCGCAACCGTTCGGCTTCCGGGAACTTCCCGATATAAGGTGGGATTGCCGCAACCGAACTGCCCCCCGTCACCGCCACAATTTGACCGTCTCCGATTAAGGAAACAAATTGCTCTGCCGCCTCTTTGCCAATGACGGCTTTGACAGAAGACGTCATATCGGAGTCGCCAGGGACAACAATGACTTTCCGGATGCCGATCGTCTGCTCCAAATAGCGCGCGAGCGTATTGCGACCCGACCAATCATCCATACTAGTACGTAGCGACGACAGCATCTGCCTGCCTTCCTCTGTCACACTGGCGCCTTCCTTCTCAATCCGGATCAAACCCGCATCCCGAAGAGCCTCCAGCACATTGCGCGCTTCCCGTTCCGACAGCCTCGCCACTTGGCCCAGCTGCCGCCTGCCGATCGGCCCGCTCATATCAATCAATTTCAATGCACTATATCGCTGTTGCATGAGATCCATCATTTCAGGCACAAGCTTCCGTTGCGCCTCGAGGAAATCCGAGTTCAATGAAAGCCCCTCTTTTCTATGGACAAAAAATGTCCCACATATTTATTTTTGTCCCACCTAAGATAAAAAAATAGATCTTGTATTTATTGTATACCTATTCCTTTCATTTTTCAAACAAATTTAATATGTCAATATAACCGATGGATCCGTACATCAAAACCTCGCCATCTTTCTCGATTACCGGGATCATCAGCATATACTTTTCGTGAACCTCATCATCCTCTTCAATATTAACCTTCGTCCACGTAAGCGGGACATCCTCCTGCGCCAGCTTCATCATCGCTTCCGCATCCTCGCATAAATGACAGCCCGGTCTTGAGTAAAATGTGACGTGCATCGCTTTCACCCTCGTTCTTGTTTTATATGGGTTGATTATAACGGATGAGAGAGTGGGAGGACAAGTTGGGTGGTGGTGTGAGGTGGTTTTATGCGCGGGTGGAAGCTGGGTATGCGCGGGTACGACTACTTTATGCGCGCCTAGCTTGTCGGTGGAGACACTGCTTCGCGGGTTGGCTTTATGTCTTTGGTTTCTTATATTCGCGCTGAATGCACTTGACCATTAAGAGTTTGGGTAGTAGATGTAACATGAATCATCATGCCCTTTTAACTAGGGAGGGGTTTTATGAGCGGAGTGAGAGGCTTTATGCGCGGGTGTGCCTGCTGTATGCGCGGGTGGATGGCGTGTATGCTTGGGTACGGGTGTCGTATGCGCGGCTGGGGGTTCTTTATGCGCGGGTACGGCTACTTAATGCGCGCCTGGTTTGTCGATAGTGACTTGTGCTCTTCGCGGGTTGAATTAACATAATTGGACTCATATATCGCGCTGAATGCACTTGACCACTTAAAGGTTTGATTAGTAGAAATCAATGAATTATCTTGCCCTCTAAATTGGGAAGGGCTATGCAAAGATGCGACTGCTATATGCGCGGCACCTCCACTCTTCATTCCAGCCCAACAAAAAAACATCCAACCCATAAAAGGATTGGATGCCTATTTCATTACCAGCTTCGTCCAGCGCCGCCTCCGCCACCGGAGCCACCTCCGCCGGAGAATCCTCCGCCTCCGCCGAAGCCACCGCCTCCACCGAAACCGCCTCCTCCTCCAAATGATCCTGGGAAGAAGATGGGCCCTCGTGATCTACTGCGTCTGCCTCGACCGCCACCGCCGCCACGACCGCCACCGCTTCCGAACATTCGGAGTAAGAGGAAAATGATGATTAAGATGACGATAGGAGTAGGGAGACCTAAGCCCCCATCATCCTGGCGTTCAACCGTTTGCACTTGGGCGAGTTCACCATTCCAGCCATACTCTTTTGCAATTTCATTATAGAATGCTTTATATGCTTCTGTGATGGCCATATCCGGTTGTTCCTCATGCAAAAAAGGTATAGACACATCATCTATAATACGTCCAACTTTTCCGTCAGGAAGAGCTCCTTCCAGTCCATATCCAACTGTTAATTCAAAATGCCGGTCGCCACTCGAATTTGGAACAGTCGTGACAACAAGCAAAGCCCCATTATCTTGCCCTTTCTTACCTAAGCCATATTGACGAAGAGCCTCTACTGCAAACTCATCAACTGGTTCATCGCCAATACTCGGCAAAGTCAAAACTGCTAGTTCAGCTGTCGTTGCATCATTCAACTGTTTCCCTAACCGATTCAACTCCGCCTTTTCTTCTTCTGATAAGATATTCGCATGGTCTTGCACATACTCATCATATTTGTTCCAAGGAGGGACATCCGCTGCCAATGCCCGTCCCGGCAGGATGGCCGCTATGAAGATGAGGGCCATCAGGATGAAGCGGGATGCGGTGCGCATCAGTCTTTGCCATCCTCGAAGTCAACTTTAGGCGCTTCAGTTGCAGCTGGGTCTGCTTTGAAATATTCTTTTTCATCGAATCCGAAAATGGAAGCGACGAGTTTACCCGGGAAGCGCTTCGTTTGTCGGTTGTAGTTTGCCACCACGTCATTGTAGTCTTTTCGTGCGACGCCGATTCGGTTTTCAGTGCCGGCTAGTTCATCCATGAGCTGGATGAATTGTCGGTCTGCCTTTAAGTCTGGATAGTTTTCAACTACGACGAGCAGTCGGCCAAGAGCACTTGTAAGCTCAGCGTCAGCTGCAGCTTGTTCTTCGGGTCCTGTGGCTCCAGCCAAACGGGAGCGGGCATCCGCGATTTCGGTCATGACTGCTTTTTCATGGCTCGCGTACCCTTTCACTGTGTTGACCAAGTTTGGAATCAAATCCAGCCGCCGCTGTAATTGATTTTCTACTTGGGCATACGATTGATCCACATCTTCTTCTAAATTAACGAACTTATTGTAACTCGGAACAAGTATAATACCGAGTATGACGATGATGCCCACGATGACTGCGATCGGTCCTAAAATCTTTTTCATTGAACTCCACTCCTCTTTCATCAATACGTTTCTTGTACCCGATTGCCGGTTGCTCTGAAACGTTGGTTGTCTAATTCTACTGGCTGGCTTGTTAAAAAGTTTCACCTTTTTTGCAGCATACGCTATTCCGGATTGGATTAGACGCAAAACGGCTACCCTCCGGAATAGAGGATAGCCGCCGATTCTAACTTATTTCGAAAGATCTTTCATGTCGCTTCTCGTGATGATGTGGTCAATGAGACCATACTCTTTCGCACGCTCTGCAGTCATGAAGTTGTCGCGGTCTGTGTCTTTCGCGATGACTTCGACCGGCTGGCCTGTGCGCTCGGATAGGATCGTGTTCAATTTTTCGCGAAGGAAGAGAATACGTTTTGCTGCAATTTCAATTTCCGTCGCTTGCCCTTGAGCACCGCCGAGTGGCTGGTGAATCATGACTTCTGCGTTAGGAAGCGCATAACGCTTGCCTTTTGTTCCAGCAGTCAAGAGGAATGAACCCATAGAAGCTGCCATCCCGATACAGATGGTTTGGATGTCCGGCTTGATGAACTGCATCGTATCGTAGATCGCCATACCGGCTGTGATGCTGCCGCCCGGGCTGTTAATGTAGATGGAGACATCTTTTTCTGGATCTTCTGCTTCCAAGAATAATAGTTGTGCTACAATGGAGTTTGCGACGTTGTCGTCGATCGCGCTTCCCAGCATGATGATCCGGTCTTTCAAAAGACGGGAGTAAATGTCGTATGCGCGTTCTCCGCGGTTCGTTTGCTCAATAACTGTAGGTATTAAATTCATTCCATTTCCTCCTTTAAGGTGGATGTTACTATCGGTCTGTTGAAAGTGTATTTCAACTGTACCCTTATCATACCTATTATAGTCAACAATGGTCAAATATAATGCATTTTAAAAAACCTATTGCATTCATTCCACTTCTTTTGTATAATGAAACTTGTCCGTTACAGATATGGACACTATATATGCCCTCGTGGTGCAATGGATAGCACGCAAGATTCCGGTTCTTGAAATGTGGGTTCGACTCCTGCCGAGGGCGTCCTCAAATACTTTATTCAGATTTGATCTGGATAAGGTATTTTTTTATTTTCAACGAAACGAACCGTTCCTTTTTAAAGAAACGGCGTTCATCTTCTAGAATGAGTGCTGGACTGCAATTGCGGTTCCAGCACTTTTATTTTATTAGTTCTCTTTTTCCACTAACGCAGAAAGCGTATCAATCGCTTTATCTTCGTCCACGCCATCCGCCATCAACGTGATAGACGTTCCTCTTGCTACTGCCAGGCTCATGATGCCCATGATGCTTTTGGCGTTCACTTGACGCTCGTCCTTCTTTAAAAAGACGTCCGCCGAGAAGCGGTTGGCTTCTTGGACGAATAAGGCTGCCTGTCTAGCCTGCAACCCGGTTTTCATTTTCACTTCGACTGTTTTTTCCACCATAACACTTGGCTCCTCTCCACTCACTGATTTCATCTATTACTCAATGCCGCCACCCCGAAGCTTATCTGCAATCTCTTCGATTTTGCGCAGCCGATGATTCACTCCTGATTTGCTGACGGGTCCGCCTGAGACCATTTCCCCTAATTCCTTAAGGGTGATGTCTTGGTATTCGACGCGCAGCCGCGCGATCTCCTGAAGGCGATCCGGCAGTTGATCGATTCCGATTGTACTTTCAATGAACTTGATATTCTCCACTTGCCGCTGCGCCGCCCCGATCGTTTTATTCAGGTTGGCCGTTTCGCAATTGACGAGTCGATTCACGCTATTTCGCATATCCCTGAGGATCCGCACATCTTCAAACTTCATCAAGGAAACATGGGCTCCGATCAGGCTGAGGAAATCCGAAATCTTTTCCGCTTCCTTCAAATAAGCGATATAGCCTTTTTTCCGCTCAATTGATTTGGCATTTAGATAAAAACTGTTCATCAAATCCACCAGCGCCTCGCTATGCTCCTTATAGAAAGAGAACATCTCCAAATGATAGGAAGATGTTTCAGGATTGTTCACTGACCCGCCGGCCAGAAAAGCACCTCTTAAATACGCTCGTTTACAACAGTCATTTTCGACTAAAGGTGCCGCAATCTCATTATTGAACTGAAATGTGCCAGTCAAAATATACAAATCCTCGAGAAGCTGTTTGGCACCTTCCCTGATTCTACATATGTATATATTGTTCTTCTTCAGCCTCATTTTTTTCCGAACGAGCAATTCCACTTTATAAGGATACAATTTCTTGACGTTGGAATACAAACGCCTGGCAATCGCCGCGTTTTCTGTTTGAACATCCAGGCTCAGCTGTTTGTTCGAGAAGGAGAGAGCACCGTTCATCCGGATGAATGCCGAAATCTCGGCTTTAATGCAACAATCATCGGATTCCACTTGCGTCAATTCCTTCTTCACTTCTGCCGCAAAAGACATGATAATCCCCTTTCCCGGCACTTCCACATGTTAACGGGCCGTTTCATTTTCTATAAAATTCATTACCCATGAGGCCACTTTATCCGCATCATGGATGACCCTGCCGTCAGTTACAATTGAAATCGGCTCAATAAAGATCCGCGGCACAATTTCCCGCAGCACCTCTATATCATTCTCCACCTGCCACACCTGGCCGGAAAGTCCCTCCGCCTGCAGCTCGGCTGATAAATCCGTCCCATTCAAAAGAACCGTATCGATAAAATCTGTTTCCGCATGATCATGTAATGCTTTTACATGCTCTGACGCTGTATAGCGGTAGGTCTCTCCTGCCTGCGTTGTCAGATTGCCAATATATATTTTCTTCGCCGCAGCCGCCACTACCGCGTCCCTGATGTCCCGTACCAAGATGGTCGGCAGGATGCTTGTGTATAGACTGCCCGGTCCGAAGATAATCAAATCCGCTTGTTGAATCGCCTCCACCGTTTCCGGCAGCGGCTCTACCTCTTGCGGAGACAGATAGACCCTTCTGATTTTGCTTCCATAGACGGGAATTTTCGATTCCCCTGTCACTATTGTCCCATCATCCAGTTCTGCATGCAACGTAATTCGTTGATTGGCAGCTGGTAAGACTTTCCCTTTGATGTTCAACACCCTGCCCATCTTCTCGATTGCCCGGGCAAAATCCCCGGTTATATCGGTCAGCGCAGCAAGCATCAGATTGCCTAGTGAATGGCCTTTTAGATCGTCAGATGTCGCAAAACGATATTGGAACATCTTCTCAATTAAAGGCTCAACATCTGAAAGCGCTGCCATTACTTGGCGGATATCACCAGGAGGTGGAATGTTGTATTGATCCAATAACCTCCCGGAACTGCCTCCGTCGTCTGCTACCGTAACAACTGCAGTCAGCTCGACAGGGAATTTCTTTAACCCGCGCAGCAACGTGGACAATCCGGTGCCGCCTCCAAAGACGACAATTTTTTTCATTTTACCGGATTGCATCATGTTGTCAACCCTTTCTTTTCTCAATATCCCGGTGGGTAATAATCGTCCGGTATTCTTCCTTAAACCGATTGCCAAAGTATTCGGCTAACGTAACCGAACGGTGCTGGCCCCCGGTGCAGCCGAAAGCGATGACCACTTGGGATTTCCCCTCATTTTTATATTGCGGTATTAGGAATTTGAACAGATCTGTGAGCTTCTCAATCAGCATCTGCGTATCATTCCATTTCAGGACATATTCCGATACTTCTGATTCCAGCCCGGTTTTCGGCTTCAACTCCTGGATGTAGTACGGGTTAGGCAAAAATCGGACGTCGAACACAACATCTGCATCAATCGGCATACCGTGCTTAAAACCAAAGGAGATGAAATTGACCGTAAACAACGTGCTTCCTTTGGCAGAGAACTCAGCCATAATCTTCTCCCGCAGCTCTCTCGGCTTCAGTTTCGAAGTGTTATAGATGGAGCGGGCCCGGCCTTTCAATTCGGAAAGAAGAAGCCGTTCCTTCCGGATGCCGGTGAGCGGCAGGCCACCTTCGGCTAACGGATGCGAACGCCGGGTCTCTTTATAACGTCTCACTAAGGTTTCATCTTCTGCGTCCAGGAACAGCAGCTTGACAGAGACCCCTTCCAGTTGGTTCAACTCGTCAAGTGCGCCAATAAGCGAATCAAACAGATCGCCGCCTCGTGTATCCATGACAGCCGCGATACGGCGCATTTTCGTTTCTGATCTCATCATCAGATCTAAAAATGTTACCATCAGTTCGGGCGGTAAATTATCGATGCAATAAAACCCCAAATCCTCGAAGCTCTGCATCGCAACGGTTTTTCCGGCACCTGACATGCCGGTAATGATAACGACTTCTACATCACTGTTCGGTTTTTCGTTTTCCATTCTAGTCAATCACCCTCCGTTGAATTTTGAAGTTCATATCTCAACAACTTAAATTCCTCGGTGTAATAAAACGTGCCGTACTGGATGGACTGTGGCTCTGACACCGCAAACAAGAGATTCATGCGGTCTCCTTCCGCCATCGGCAATGTGTGCAGCGCTTCGGTGTCATGCCATTCCAGCTCACCTTCCCTGTTCGATTCATACGGTGTACCCGTCAGGTCGGTCGCGGCAAATGTGAATAACATCCACTCGTCGATCACTTCTTTGCCTTCCTCATCCATGATCATCATCGTATAGATCCCTTTCAGATGCGGCTTTACTGGCACAGCTCCAGTTTCTTCAGTGAATTCACGAATGGCTGCCTCATATATCGACTCGCCCGGGTCCATCTTGCCGCCGGGCGCAACATACCAACCTCTTCTTGGCTTTTTTAATAAAATAACTTGACCGTCCTTGACGACAAGTAAATTTGCGATTCTTTGCATAGGCGTTCCTCACTTTTTAGCATGCATATAACTAGTATACAACGATTTTGATGCAAACAACAAAAAAAGAAGGCAACCTGGCCGAAGAACGGCAGATCACCTTAAAACTTGCTATATAAAAAGGGGGGTCAATTGATACTTCTACTATAACCTAAAGTTGTTTCATTACCATTACAGGCATATTAAGGTTTGATTAAGTAGATTATTATTAAATCAGGTGAAGAAATCCATTTTCCTTCACCTGATCCAATTGATACGTCCCTGCTTCTTATGCGTTGGCTTCCAGCTTCTCCGCCAATTCCTCAACATACTTCTGGCAGTTTTGCGCGGCAATGCTACCATCGCCAGTTGCCGTAACAACTTGACGCAACGTCTTTTGACGAACATCACCTGCTGCATAGATGCCCGGGATGGATGTTTCCATCTCCTCATTTGTTACGATATAGCCGTTTTCATCCAAGATGCCTAGGTTCTTGAATGGTGCTGTCAGAGGATCCATACCGATGTAGATGAACATACCCTCTGTTTTGAATTCCGTCTCGGAACCATCCACAGTCGAAACGAGTGTGACAGAACTGATTTTGTTGTTCTCGCCATTCACTTGCTTGACAGTCGAGTTCCAGATGAAATCGATTTTTTCATTCGCAAACGCACGGTCTTGAAGAATCTTTTGTGCCCGCAGCTCATCACGGCGGTGAATAATCGTTACTTTCTTCGCGAACCGAGTCAAGTATGTGCCTTCTTCGACAGCCGAGTCACCGCCGCCAATAACGACGATCTCTTTGTCTTTATAGAACGCACCGTCACATACCGCACAATAGCTGACGCCGCGGCCTTGAAGCTCTTTTTCTCCCGGGATGCCCATCTTGCGATATTCCGCACCCGTTGAGATGATGATGGAGCGTGCTTTATATTGCTTTTTGCCGGAGATGATTGTTTTGTATTCTTCTCCGTCGATGATTTCATTCACGTCGCCGTATGCGTATTCCGCACCGAAACGTTTCGCGTGATCCATCATCTTCGTCGATAAATCCGGTCCTAAGATGGACTCAAAGCCCGGATAGTTTTCGATTTCTTCTGTATTTGCCATCTGGCCGCCAGGTATACCGCGTTCCAGCATTAGCGTCGACAGACTGCCGCGAGATGTATAAACCGCAGCTGTCATTCCCGCAGGACCAGCTCCAATTATAATCACATCATAAATCTTCTCAGTTGACATGAAAAATTCCTCCTCTGATACAAGTAAGCCTGCTCAAATCATATAAGATTCTAGTAGACCATTCAATTTTTCTGCTTGCTTCGACATCCTTCCCAGCTTAGGAGTTGAAGTGCGGGAGAAACTCGATCAATTCATTGACATATTTCGTCAACGTCTTCACCGAAATACCGTATTTTCCAGCCAAGGCGGTCTTCGTCACGCCGGGATGCCGGGATGACAGGAACATATAATCAGCCGCAGCGGCAAGGGCATGCGGGTTTTTGAATGGGTATTTCTTAACAAGCGCCATCTCGCATAAGGTGAACCACATTTGGAATAAATGCGTTCCTTCCTTATCTAACGGCTCATACGCGTCATAGAGTAGATCTGTCGTTTCCAGTGCACGCAAGAAGTAATCTTCAAAACCGGCTCCTGCCGAAAAATCATAATGCAGGCTATGCGCCAGAAACAGTTGCTCGTACACACTTAATTTCGAAACGTCAATATACGTAGGGTGCGAGATGATCTCCTGCTTATGCGCAGATTTGCCGAGCAAATAGAACCCTAACAGTCTTTCACTACGGTATTTATTTGCGATTTTGCTAAGCAGAAACTCCCGGTCTTGCTCATAAGATTCCGGCCGGGCAGATGAATGGACGTCTTTCCAAGGTTCAAATCCCGCCTTGGACGGATCCAATTCAACGAGCTTGGCATACGCCTGCTTCGCCATTTCCTCGTGTCCCGAAAAATAAGCTGAGTGGGCCAGCCAGAAATAGTAGCCCGCATCCCCTTCAAACCCTCTCTTTTGCAAGCTGCGCAGCCAGTTGTACGCTTCCTCATGCTTGCCGACTAGCGCAAACGTCGCGCCTAGCTTGTAGCGATGCTCAAACTGATACGGTTTGATCTTCAGCAAGAGCTCAAGTAAGGAATCGAGCTTCTCCTTATCTTTCTCATAATAATAAAAGACCGCGAGATTGCAAAGGGCATGCAAGTTCCCTTTATTCTTCTGCAACACTTCATCTAATAATTCTTTGGCCGGTGCGATTTTTCCGATATAGAAATACGCCAGTGCCAAGTTATTATATGCCGCCCAAAACTCTGGATAATCGACGATGATGGACTCCAGTATGTCGACCGCCTCTTCAAAGTTGCCCGACTCCATGAGCCGGCGCGCTTTCTCCTGCAAGAAATACACTTCACTGTCCGGCATCTCTTCCTCATCGAAGTAGGCTTCCTCTTGCTCCGCAAAATCGATGATTTCCATCGACTCATCTGCCAAGGGGCCATCCGGTGCGAGGGCAATATATTTCTCCGCATAAATCTTGGCGTCACGAAGCAGGCCTAAGTGGGCATGCACTTCTGCCAAGTAAAAAATGATTTCCTCTTCTTCGGGGTTCAAGCCATGAGCCGCTGTCAGCAATTCATAGGCTTCTTCAAAACGCCCCTCCTCCATTACGAGTACACCGTAATGCATAAGAATAAGAGGATCATTCGGGCTCAGTTCGACCGCACGCCCAAAATATTTATGGGCATCGCTGAACTTGTCGCGCTGCATCGCCTGCAAGCCCTTCTTATAGTAAAACTCACCATCCGGGATAAATGAAATGACCTTCTTATTTATGTTGTTACGCTTATTATCCAATCATATTCCTCCGAAAAAAGTTAGAAGGAACGTACAGTACGTCCCTTCCAACAAACTTGCTTCATTATATCATAACTTCTAGTCTCGTCATCACTTTTTGACAGAATCCGTCAACGGGGCCTCTTTCGCCTTGCGCTCGCGCATCTGCTCCGCCGTATAAATGATGCGCACCGGATTGCCGCCTGCGAGAGCACCAGGCGGGATATCCCGATTGACGAGGGAGGCCGCCGAAACGATTGCCCCGTCGCCAATCTCAACGCCCGGTAAGATCGTTGTATTGGCACCAATCATCACTTCGCTGCCGATCACGACATCGCCAAGACGATATTCGTCAATCAAATATTCATGCGCCAGAATGGTCGTATTAAAACCGATAATTGTGTTTTCTCCTACTTTAATCCGTTCCGGAAACATCGTATCCGGCATAACCATCAAGGCGAACGACGTCCGGTTACCGATTTCCATCTTCAAGAACGTGCGGTACAGGAAGTTCTTCATCGGGATGAACGGTGTATAGCGGGCGATCTGAATGACCAAAAAGTTTTTTGCCACTTTCCAAAAGGAGACCGTCTTATAAATATGCCAGAGGGAATTGGCGCCCCCTACCGCCTTATACCTCTCCGTCCGTCTCACTGTTCTTCTCCACGGACAATGTCAAGCAGATCAGACATATGTTGTAGCATGTAATCTGGATGGAAGGTCCGTAAAAACGCTTCTCCTTTTAAGGACCAGGCAACGCCTGCCGTCCGGACGCCGGCATTCTTGCCGCCTTCAATATCGTGATAATTGTCTCCGACCATAATCGCCTCATCAGCTTCAACACCCAATCGTTGTAATGCCAGCAGTAGAGGCTCGGGATCCGGTTTAGGCTTTTTCACATCGTCCACGCCAATAATCGTCTCAAATACGTCTTCTACTTGAAGAAGGCGCAACCCTCTCAGGATCATCTCATGTCTCTTTGTAGAGACAATCGCCATTTTAATGCCTAATGCATGCAGCTTATGTAACGTGTCGGCTACTCCTTCGAACTCCGTAACCAAATCGTCATGATGTTCAAGGTTCCATTCCCGATATTCCGTTACCAGCTGATCTGCCTTTAGAGGATCTACTGTACCGAACGACTCCACCAAAGTTGGACCGAGGAAGGGGATAATATGTTCACGCAAATATTTTCCTGGGTAATGACGGTCGAGCACCGTTTGGAATGTCTGGATGATCAATTCATTCGTATCCAGCAACGTACCATCAAAATCAAATAGTAATGCTTTTATTGGTTTAGCCATTCACAATGACCTCCTTCTGTTTCTGTCGTTCTGCTTGCTTCCAAAAATAGGCCACTACGATGGTCAATACAAATGCGGTCACAAGGCGGATGAGCAATAAAGGCAAAACCGGTATGCCAAGCGGCACGAAAATCAACGTATCTTCCACTACGGCATGACAGGCGACAAGAAAGATAAAAGCTAATGTGGCATCGCGTTTGCTGACGCCGTCCTCTTGCACTGCCTGAATCATCACGCCGGCTCCATAAGCCAATCCGATGACAAGTCCTGCGACGAGTGTCATCGACGCATTCGGCTGAACTCCGATCACCTTTGTAAAAGGTGCCAATGCATTTGAAAATTTTTGTAAATAATTTCGGTCTTTCAAGAATTGGACAATCACCATTAATGGAATGACAATGAGTGCCAACTGCAAAATGCCGAAGGAAGCTTTCTGTAAACCGAGAAGCCCGATTTCCATCCAGCCTTCCGGTACGGCAGTCGCTTGGGGCGCCATGCCATACTTCGCAAGTTCGCCGCCGCCTTTCCAGAAAAGGTTAATGATAATGCCTGAAAATGCCGCCAGACCGAACCGAACGACGAGGACGACCCAAAGTTTAACCCCGACCTTCAATGCCACCCCGGTCTCAATGAATATATTATGAGCAAAACTTAACATGATGGCGATTATGAATACTTCCTTCACGGTCAAATCAAGCGATAATATACCCGCAATGCCCGCATATAAGTTCAAGGCATTCCCTAACACAAGCGGAATGGCCGCTTCCCCACTCAAGCCGAATAACCCCATGAAAGGGGAAACCAACTTCACGACCCACGGCAAAATCGGTGTATGCTGCAGGATGACAACAAGGATCGTAATCGGGAAAATGATCTTCCCTAATGTCCATGTCGTTTTGAAACCTGCTTTCAAGCCATTTTGTACTGTTCTCATTTCCCCGGCCCCTTGCTTATTTATCTTGATAATTCACTTCTACTTTCTGTATGAAGCGTCTGTAAATGAACAGGCTCACTCCAGCTATGATGGCAATAATGGAAACAATTTGCGCAGCCCTGAGGTCCCCGCCATACAAGCTGTCTGTCCGCATGCCTTCAATGAAGAAGCGGCCGATCGAATACCAGACGAGATAAAAGAAGAACACTTCTCCGCGTTTCAAATTCATTCTCCGGATGACCAAAACGATCAGCAGCCCGACAACATTCCAGAGAGATTCGTACAGGAAGGTCGGATGATACGTCACACCATCTATCGTCATTTGATTCATAATCCAGTCAGGAATGATCGTGTTCTGCTTGAACGATTCGGATACCGGACCACCATGTGCCTCCTGGTTGACGAAGTTCCCCCATCTGCCGATAATTTGGCCGATCAAAATGCCGGGCACCGCGATATCAGCGACTTTCCAAAACGAAATGCCCCGCTTCTTCGTATAAATATACGTAGTCAGGAATGCCCCGATCAGAGCTCCATGTATCGCGATGCCGCCTTCCCATACTTTAATGATGTCGGCAGGATGATCCTTGTAAATATCCCATTGGAAAATAACATAATAAATCCTCGCACTGATAATTGAGATCGGCACGGCCCAAATGAGCAAATCCGTCAGAAAATCAGGATGCATGCCACGCTTGACCATTTCCCGCTGCACAACGATGAAAGCCAACACGATTCCGAGTGTGATTAAAATTCCGTACCAGCGGACCGAAATCGGACCGAGCTCAAATGCAACCGGATTGATTGCAGCTAATTCAAACATAAATCATTCGTTCCCCTCTATTTCCACAGGAATCATCTTCCTGTTTATTTCCATTTCTAGTTTCTTTGTAAAATTCTCGGCTGCATTGATCCCAAGACGTTTCATCCGGTAATCCATGGCAGCAACTTCGATGATAACCGATAAATTTCGTCCCGGCCGTACTGGCACCGTTAGCTTGGTCAACTCGGAGTCCATGATCGCCATTTTCTCCTCATCGATGCCTAACCGGTCATATACTTTTTCCGGATCCCATACTTCCAGATCAATGACGAGCAACACCCGTTTATCATCTTTCACCGCGCTTGCCCCGAATAACGTCATCATATCTATGATGCCGATGCCCCGTATCTCTAGCATATGCCGGAGCAGCTTCGGCGCATTGCCAATTAATACATTTTTGGCGACTTGCCTAATTTCAATACTATCATCTGCGACCAGGCGGTGGCCCCGTTTCACCAGTTCCAGTGCGGTTTCACTTTTTCCGACACCACTTTTGCCTGTAATGAGCACGCCAATCCCATACACATCCACTAATACGCCATGCACCGTAGTCATCGGCGCAAGACGCCCCTCTAAAAAATTCGTCAGCATGCCGGAAAAACGGGTGGTCGGATTATCGGTCTGCAGGACGGGAATTTGGCACTTCTCGGCAGCCTTTTGCAGCTCCTCAGGCGCTTCCTCTCCATGCGCGACAATAATGGCAGGCGTCATGTCAGAGCAGAGCCGCTCCATCCGTGCCATCCGGACTTCAGCCGGAAGGCTATAAAAAAACGCTAGCTCCGTTTTACCTAACAATTGCACGCGTGCGGCGGGATAATATTCAAAAAAACCGGCTAATTCCAGGCCAGGCCTTGAGATATCACTTAATGTAATGCTGCGGTTCAGCCCTGCTTCTCCTGCTAACAGCGAAAGATCGAACTTTTCTTGTATATCCTTGACTATCACCTTTGACAATATTCCCCCACCTCTCATCGTATGTCCTTGCACCATTTTACCATGAACCGTTTCAATTGAAATCAATTCTGCGTATTAACGGGCAATTGCATACTAAAAGTTAATCACGAAGAACAGCTTTTCCGTCAAGAAGCATAGCGTCTGGATCAAGTCGAACCCTTTGCCGTTCGATTGGCTGAAGCCGTGCACGCGAAAAGCATCCCGCCGTAGCGATTCATTGCAAAAGAAATAAGACTGTAGGCAAACTCCCAAATTCTTGGAGTTTGTCTACAGTCTTTACTAAGGTCGGATGCAGTCCACCTGCACATAGATTCATTTATTACGTTGTATATTTGGGTTCTTTTTGAACAACTCATCCACAAATGTACGTATATCTTTCGGAGAAAGCTGAATCGTATTGTATTTTCCGTAATTAATTTCAATTCGATGAACGGAAAGTGATGGCGCCACAAATGGATTCGTTGTATGCCGAATTGATTTAATCTCTTGTATATCAATAGCCTTCTTTATAAGTCCGTACGATATTTTAAGTGTTTTACTTTCTATTATGTATCGAGTATTGAACCAGATGGTTCCCAGTAAACCAATCATAGCAACTATCACCACAATGCCTACTATATTTAATTGTACAATAGTGCATATATATAATCCCCGAATAGACACAGCAATCAAAGTCCAAATTATTATCCCCATCCACACGTCTCTTTTTGATGTAAATACCATTTTATCACCTCCCTAATTCTTTTACGGACTCCCCCTTGAATTAGTTACAAAAAATTCATACGGCAGTCTGCCAATTTAGCATGATTGCGTCTAAAAAGACAAAAGCCGTCATGATTGGTAATCATGACGGCTCTTCTTTTCATATGTTATTTCACATTGTAACAAACGATGACAGAGCCTGTTTTGGCTTCGCCATTAATGAAGAGCGGCGTGCGTTCTTCTTCAGAATTCTTATGGAAGCCGATGGATCTCTGCAAAAACTGCTCTTCCACTCGTGTGCGATTTACATCGTGAAGCTGCAAGTCAAGACGTCCCATATTCGTCGAAATCTCACCAGACAACGGAACGTCGGAAGGCACATAGATTTCTACAGAGCCACTGACCGTACGGGCTTCTACTTTGCGTGCATCGGAATCGGTTGTTGTCACGACGACATGGCCGTTCAATGACTTCGCTTCCACGTCTTTGATTGCACCGCTGACGTATACCCGGCCGTTCATTGTTTCCGCATCCAGTTCTTGTCCGGTAATTTCCTTCAGCTGGATCTTCCCATTGCCTGTTTCCAGCTGTGCTTCTCCGAAAATTAAGTGGGAGCCTTCAATTTTACCGTTTGCCGTCTTGCAGTACAGTTTTTCTGTCGCCAAGTCGTTCAATACCGTTTCTCCGTTCAACAGCCGAATCGATAGCTTGTCGTAATCCTTCTTCGGTACAGTGAGGATCACGTTCACTTGCGTCAATTTCAGATCACTGACGAGACGGAGTCGGCCCTCATCATTCATGAACACTAGTTTCTTAAGGAATTCCTCTTTCGCTTCTTCTTCTGTTTTCTGATTGAATACCTTCACAGTGAAGTCTGCAACTACTTCATTGTTTTCCGTGTCTTCATTCACCTGGATCGTCAACTTCCCATTATCGATATCCACAATGATTTCTTTCAGATCGTCCACTGGCTTAATGACAGAATGTGTGAATGTACTGCCTGAGCCGAACGGTGCATCAAAGTCGAAAGTTTTTACCCGTTGCACGGCAGTCTGCATGAATTGCATGAACCGTTCTCCAACATGCCCGACATCTTTTCGCAAATCATTTAGGAAGTCATCCATGGATTCGTCCCTTTTTGTAGATTTCGGCTCTTCTTCCACCCGGCCTTCATATGTAGGCTCTTCATAGGAAGTGTTGGACGAATTGTCCACCTTCGCAGAGGCCCCATTCGATTTCTTCTCCATCGCTTCCAATAGAGTGAGTGCCTCTTCGATCGTAATAGTGCCGTTTTCCACCATAGTCAGGATACGTTTGCGTTCGTTTTGCATTGTTCCGCCTCCTCATTAGTAACAGGTGGATCACCAGCCGTAAGGAAAAAACGGCTCCCACCCATTTTGTAATACTTATATATACGAATCGGACGTGCGGAAGTTTCACTTGCTGACGGATTGGGCTTCCTCAATTTTCATTTTCATTCGCTCGCGGTCCCGTTCCAAGATCGGTTTTAAATACCTACCCGTGTAGGAAGCCTGTACATCCGCCACTTCCTCTGGTGTTCCGGTGGCAATGATCTGCCCGCCTTTTTGCCCACCTTCTGGTCCTAGATCAATAATATGGTCGACTGTTTTAATGACATCCAAATTATGCTCGATGACAAGGACTGTATTCCCCGTATCGACCAGTCTTTGCAAGACGAGGAGCAATTTCGAAATATCATGGACATGGAGACCTGTCGTCGGTTCATCCAAAATGTAGAACGTCTTGCCATTGGAACGTTTGTGCAATTCAGAAGCCAGTTTCACACGCTGCGCTTCACCGCCAGACAATGTCGTCGCAGGCTGCCCCAATTGAACATAGCCAAGTCCCACATCCACAATCGTCTGAAGCTTTCTGCTGATCTTCGGTATATTCTCGAAGAAGATAAGCGCATCTTCCACTGTCATCTCCAGGACGTCCGCAATATTTTTACCTTTATATGTGACTTCCAGGGTTTCACGGTTGTACCGTTTTCCATGGCACACTTCACAAGGGACGTAGACATCCGGAAGGAAGTGCATCTCGATCTTTATAATGCCGTCCCCTCGGCATGCTTCACAACGGCCGCCTTTCACATTGAAGCTGAACCGGCCTTTTTTGTAGCCCCGCACCTTCGCTTCATTCGTCATCGCAAATACATCCCGAATATCATCAAAGACGCCTGTGTATGTCGCAGGATTCGAACGCGGCGTACGACCAATCGGAGATTGATCGATATCAATTACTTTTTCAAGTTCCTCGACTCCGGAAACCGAATCGAATTCGCCAGGCTTCTGCTTGGAACGGTTCAGTTTTTGGGCAAGTACTTTATAAAGCACCTCATTGACAAGCGTACTTTTCCCGGACCCTGAAACCCCAGTCACCGCAATGAATTGACCGAGCGGGAAGTCGACATCGACGTGTTTCAGATTATTTTCCGAAGCACCTGTAATGCTCACTTTACGGCCATCCGGCTCTCTTCTTTCAAGCGGCAGCGGTATGAACCGTTTCCCACTTAAATATTGCCCCGTCAAAGAATTCGGGTCCTCCATAATCTCCTCTGGCGTGCCGGCAGAGACGATCCGTCCTCCAGCCGCTCCGGCTCCCGGTCCGATATCAATCAAATAATCGGCGGCCATCATCGTATCTTCGTCGTGTTCGACGACAATGAGCGTATTTCCTATATCCCGCATATCTTGGAGCGTGCCAATCAGACGGTCATTGTCCCGTTGGTGAAGTCCGATAGACGGCTCATCCAAAATATAAAGGACACCGGTTAAGCGGGAGCCGATTTGAGTCGCCAGCCGGATACGCTGTGCTTCTCCTCCGGACAATGTACCTGCCGCACGGGATAACGTTAAATAGTCAAGACCGACATTAATGAGAAACCCGAGCCTCTCTTCAATCTCTCGCAATATCATATTGGCGATCTGGCGGTCTTTCTCTGACAGAGTCAGGCCTTTAAAGAAACGGTCTGCCTCCGTTATCGATAATTCCGTCACCTGGCCAACATGGCGGCCGTTCACTTTTACCGCCAGTGCCTCTTGCTTCAGGCGATAGCCATGACATGCCGGACAAGGCCGCTGAGCCATGTATTTCTCCATTTGCTCCCTAATATAATCGGAAGACGTTTCGCGAAAACGCCTTTCCACATTCGCCAATACCCCTTCGAAGTAAATATTGTTCACACGGGTATTCCCAAATTCATTTGTATACTTAAATTTGATAAGATCGTCCCGCGAACCGTAAAGCAATTTGTTCAAATCTTCATCCGATAGCTCGCTTACCGGATCTGTCATTGAAATGCCGAAATGCTTCGCAACCGTCTTGAGCAATTCAGGATAATATTGTGAGCTCGTTGGCTCCCATGGAGCGATGGCATTTTCTTTTAAGGACAAAGCGCGATCCGGGATGACCAGATCTGGATCTACTTCCAGCTTCGTGCCAAGCCCATCACATTCCGGACACGCACCAAAAGGACTGTTGAACGAGAACATTCTTGGTTCCAGCTCTCCGATTGAAAATCCACAGAGCGGACAAGCATGGTGTTCACTGAATAATAATTCCTCTCCGTCGATGATATCGACGAGCACCATTCCTTCAGCTAAACGAAGAGCAGATTCGAGCGAGTCGCTCAACCGTGATTCGATGCCTTCTTTCAAGACAATCCGGTCAATGACCACTTCGATCGTATGCTTTTTATTTTTATTCAGCTCGATGTTGTCATCGAGGTCCATCGTCTCCCCGTCGACGCGGATCCGCACATATCCCTGCTTCTTAATATCTTCTATTAACTTGGCATGCGTGCCTTTCCGTCCCGATACAACGGGAGCCAGCACTTGCAGGCGTGTCCTCTCGGGAAACTCCATAATCCGGTCGACCATCTGCTCAATCGTCTGGGACGTAATTTCTGTTCCGTGTACCGGGCAGATCGGTTTGCCGATTCGCGCATAAAGCAATCGTAAATAATCATAGATTTCGGTTACCGTACCGACCGTGGATCTCGGGTTGCGGCTCGTCGTCTTTTGATCGATCGAGATGGCAGGGGACAGCCCTTCAATGGCATCCACATCAGGTTTGTCCATCTGTCCAAGAAATTGGCGTGCATAGGCGGACAGCGACTCGACATATCTGCGCTGGCCTTCCGCATAGATCGTGTCGAAAGCGAGCGAAGATTTCCCGGAGCCGGACAGACCGGTCATTACGACCAGCTTGTCACGCGGAATCGTTACGTCAATATTTTTTAAGTTATGGGCGCGTGCCCCTTGAATGACTATCTCATTCTTCCTCATGTGCATTTCACCTTTCAGCCTTCAATTCTAGAATCGTATCACGCAATTCCGCGGCCCTTTCGAAATCCAAAGCTTTCGCCGCTTCTTTCATTTCTTTTTCAAGCGTAACGAGGAGCGTTTCTTTTTCTGCCTTCGTCAACGCCTTTCCTTTTGTAGCTTTTTCTAAGTAGGATACCTCATCCTCGGCAACCTGAGTCGCACGGATAACATCCCGCACTTTCTTTTTAATTGTCGTCGGAGTGATGCCGTGCTTTTCGTTGTACGCCATCTGCACTTCCCGTCTCCGTTTGGTCTCCTCAATTGCTTTATTCATCGAATCCGTATAACGGTCCGCGTACATTATGACATGTCCTTCTGAGTTCCGTGCAGCACGCCCGATCGTTTGGATAAGCGATCTTTCCGAACGAAGGAAGCCCTCTTTATCCGCGTCCAAGATGGCAACGAGAGATACTTCCGGTATGTCCAATCCTTCCCGCAGCAGGTTGATGCCGACTAAGACGTCATACGTGCCGAGCCGCAGCTCACGGATAATTTCAATCCGCTCAAGCGTTTTTATCTCAGAATGGAGATATTGCACTTTCACGCCAATCTCCTTCAAATAATCCGTCAGATCCTCGGACATTTTCTTCGTAAGTGTAGTAATCAATACCCTTTCATTCTTCCTCGTACGCTCATTGATTTCGTCAATCAAATCATCAATTTGGCCTTCGATTGGCCGCACCTCGATGATCGGATCAAGCAATCCGGTCGGACGAATGATCTGTTCGACCATTTCCGGGGAGTGTTCAATCTCATAAGGTCCCGGTGTCGCAGATACATAGATGGACTGGTGGGCATATCGCTCGAACTCCTCGAACATGAGCGGACGGTTGTCCAGCGCGGATGGCAGACGGAAACCATGATCGACAAGCACTTGCTTCCGCGCCTGGTCGCCGTTGTACATGGCTCGGATTTGCGGCAGCGTAACATGGCTCTCATCAATGACCAGGAGAAAATCGTCCGGAAAATAATCAAGGAGCGTATAAGGCGTCGCTCCCGCCGGACGCAAAGTCAAATGCCTTGAATAGTTTTCGATGCCGGAACAGAATCCCATTTCTCTCATCATTTCGAGGTCATATCGCGTCCTTTGCTCGAGCCGCTGTGCCTCCAATAATTTGTCCTGTTCGCGCAGTACTTTCAACCGCTCCTCGAGTTCGACCTCGATGTTGGCGATGGCTTTTGTCAATTTATCCTCACCGGTAACAAAGTGAGAGGCCGGGAAAATCGCAACATGTTCCCGTTCTCCTAAAATCTCCCCTGTCAATGAATCGACTTCACGGATCCGATCGATTTCATCTCCGAAAAATTCAATGCGGATACAATGCTCATCTTCGGACGCCGGAAAGATTTCTACGACGTCTCCTCTTACCCTGAATGTCCCCCGGGTGAAGGCAATATCATTGCGTGAATACTGGATATCTACGAACCTTCTAAGCAGTTCATTTCGGCCGATTTCCATGCCCGGACGCAATGAAACGACGTGCTTCCCGTATTCCTCCGGAGAACCGAGGCCGTAAATGCACGATACCGAAGCGACAATCAAGACGTCATTGCGCTCAAACAAAGCCGACGTCGCAGAGTGGCGGAGCTTATCAATCTCATCATTGATCGTCGCGTCTTTCTCGATATACGTATCGGTATGAGGCACGTACGCTTCCGGCTGGTAATAGTCATAGAAGCTGACAAAATACTCTACCGCGTTATTTGGAAAGAACTCTTTGAATTCGCTATATAATTGCCCTGCCAACGTTTTATTATGTGCGATGACAAGGGTCGGTTTGTTAATTTCAGTTACTACATTGGAAACAGTGAACGTCTTGCCTGTCCCGGTAGCCCCCAGCAAGGTCTGGTGCTTCTTCCCCTCTTTTACCCCTTGCACGAGCTTGGCGATCGCGGATGGCTGATCCCCCTGTGGCGTGTAAGGGGCTTGTAAATTGAAAGTTTGGACCATACGAGTCCCTCCCTGAATGAATTGTCTTTATTCTATCACAGTACTCGCCATATCTAAAGAAATAAGCGAACGTACGTTTTTTATGCAGCAAGCGAAATAATTCCTGCTTATTACGAATCTATACCCACTTTTATCCCAGAACAAATAAAAACGCTGTACAGGTGAAGATCCTGTACAGCGCCCAAGCATAGACAAAAGCATATTAATTTGTTGTGACGTATAAAATTAAAATACAGCAGCTACTCACTTAAGATTTCTAGTAAAGTTGATTTCCGCTTCTGGCGGACGCTTTCCGGGGGGCCGGCGGTGAACCTCCTCGTCCGCTACGCTACCTGTGGGGTCTCACCTGTCCCGCTCATCCCCCAGGAGTCGCCGCCTTCCGCTCCAATCAATAGATGTTCTGCTAACAAGGAACTAAGAAAAATAAAAAAGGATAGTACCTTTTACAGAAAGTAGAAAGGTCTTCATGTAGTTACTCATCCATAAAAAATTTGTATCTAAGGCGGGGAACGCAACGCTGACTCCTATGGGAATAGCTTGTGCTGAAGACCCCGTAGGAAAAGCCGTCGCGTAGTACGGCTTTTGCGAGCTCAAGCGAATGCGTAACGAGCAACGGATGTATAATTTCTGCGCCAGGCGCAGGAATTATACAAATCGAAACCTTCACTGTTCGATTGGCTGAAGCCAAGCCCATGGAAAGCGAAGTTGCGCTCCCTGCCGATTTGATTATTCATTCTTATTTAACTCGGAGTGGATCTTGTCTACAGTCTGACGCTGTACAAGTGCATACCTTGTACAGCGCCTTATTCATCAATTGACCATTTCTAACTTTAACAATTCATCCGTATACCTTTCAAATGCCGAGACATCACGGTTATCAAGTGATGCATCGATCATTTCCAGCAACCTTTTCTTCGTCTGCTCCCGGTGGATATGGTTGAGGAACAGATCCATATAAATTTCGTTCAGTAGCTTTTCGGCATGCATCGTCGAACTGTTTTTTCCCACGGCTTTTAGGAACTCTGTATACGAATAGTTATTTTCCATCTCCCTCACCCCTGATGCCCTTTTCGTTATTATACATAACAAATCAGAATAGTTGCAAGGGTTTTGGGAATATTCTATTTTTTGAACCGATTTAACTATTTAAGGGAAGAGATGTCCCGGTTTTAAGCTTCTTTGGAAGCAGATCGGATGGTAGCTTCCGAAATAAGCATGACCACAAGCCCAATCAAGATAGGCTGAACGGACAAGCCGAACATGAAGAATGCTCCCACCACTACAACGAGCGCCTGCAGCCATTGTGCATTTCTCACTGTAGTCCGCAATGCTTGCGGCCGCTCTTTGTCACTTTCCGGAAACAGCATATCCATCCGGAAGTCATCGCCCATTTTCAACGCGTTATATAGCTGGAGAGCTGTTGCAAAAGCCAATGCTCCCGTGAATATATAAGCGCCGATCAGAAAAGGGATGAAGAGGACACCTAGCACAGACAAAACGGTGAGCCTCACCCATAACCAGAAGATATCGTCTGTCCGGACCAGTGTCCGCTTGACCAAAAATGCTTGTGGCTTTGTCTTCCCAAATACCGGGTTCGACAAGATGGGACCAAGCCATCCCCTTCTGCTGACCGAGCCTTTCAAATGGGGAACGTCTGTAAAATAGTTAGCAAACCGGTAGAACCGCATCATCCGATTTTGCTCCATCTTAATGAAATGCTCATAGGGGAACGGTTTTTCTTTACGTTCCTTTCTCCAATACACGTCATACAGCGCCACAATCAGCCCGGCTCCAATCAATACATAGGGCATGCCCGCCAATCCGGAATAAAGGATGGCAAAAGCCAGGACATACCGTATCAATCGGTCGATCCAGATGGCATGGCCGCTTTTGGCGTGATGAAAAGAGTACTCTGTCTCCGCAAACAGCCATTTCAGAAGCACAATAAAGACGGCTGCGGCCACATAGCTGGCTGTCCCTCCTGTATGCGTCGCTGACAAGAGCGGCATTGCGACGATGAACAAAAGAAGCGGAATTGGCAGCTGTGAGAAAAAGGTCCATCGCAGAGATCGTTTCATATAGTGATCCAGCTGGCTTTCCAGCGGAAGGAAAAAGACGACATCCGCCGGCTTCAACAAGGTAACTGGAGCTGACATCGCGAGCGGCAGGGCAATTAACAAGGATGCCAGGAGTGCCGCCGGAAAGTTCTCAGGTACTTCTTTCAGCCAGTTGCTATAGGCATAACCGCCAGCACCGATCGTAAAGACGAGAACGATCGCCAAATGTCCAGTAAAGACAAATTTCATATACCGTTGGACCTCGTTCATGTAATGAATGAACCGGTCGCTCCAAATATTACGCACGTCCTTCATTGTTCCGTTCCTTTGTCATTGCAATATATAGCTCATCCAATGAGGCGCCTGGCCGATTGAATGCCTTCCGTAGATCGTCCATCGTCCCGTGCGCACGAACTCGTCCTTCATGCAGCAAGATGATGCGATCGCAATACTTTTCAGCCGTCGATAGAACGTGGGTGGACATCAAGACGGAAGCCCCGTTGTTCTTCCGCTCCGTAATCTGGTCCAACAACGATTGGATACCGATTGGATCAAGACCGACAAAAGGTTCATCGATAATATACAAAGAAGGCTCCACAAGAAATGCACACATAATCATTACCTTTTGACGCATCCCCTTGGAAAAATGGGCCGGAAACCATTTCAATCTCTTCTCCATCATAAACTCTTTCAGCAATCGCTCGGATCTTGCCTCAAAAACCTCCCGGTCGACGCCGTAGGCCATTGCCGTCAGCTCCAAATGTTCCTTCAGCGTTAGTTCCTCGTACAGAATCGGCGTCTCTGGTATATACGTAAAGGATTTCCGGTATTGCTCCGGGCTTTCCTTGAAGGTCATACCGTTAACCCGGATATCGCCGCTATGTGGGTTCATCAGCCCAATAATATGTTTAATTGTCGTACTTTTTCCCGCACCGTTTAAACCGATCAGTCCCACCAGCTCGCCGCTCTTAATTTCAAACGACAAGTCATGCAGCACTGGATTGCGGGTATAACCGCCTGTTACATGTTCTACTTCGAGAATTGCCATGACCATCCTCCATTCTTCACCTCATTTTAACAAAAATCTGACTGGAATGCTTCGTCCATCTCACCCTTCTTATGAAAAAATATGCTACACTATTGAAATTAATGCTGCGCCTTGCGAAAGAGCGCGTCAGGGGATCCCCCCTTCCCCTGATAATAGGGGAAACCATACGACGAAAGGATGTATATCAATGACCAGTTGTTTATTTTGCAAAATCATTGAAGGCTCCATTCCTGGAGAAATTATTTATGAGGATGACCATGTCGTCGCTTTCATGGATATCATGCCTGTCAGCGAAGGGCATTTGCTGCTCATCCCTAAAACTCACCGGGAAAACATTTATGACATGACCGAAGAGGAAGCGTCGCATCTTTTTGCCGTGGCTCCGAAAATAGCGAATGCGATAAAAGAAGAATTTAAGCCTGCAGGTTTGAACCTTCTTCAAAACAACGGAGCCCCAGCAGGACAAGCCGTGTTCCATTTCCATCTGCACTTCATTCCACGTTATGACCAGAACGATGGATACCAATCAACGTGGGAACCGAAAGTAGAAGAGTTTCCACAAGAACGGATTCATCAGATTGCGGACAGCATTCGAAAACAATTGCAGCATTGACCTTGAATGTTTGTCTGAAAAATTATATAATGCATGTACGTTTTCGCTGCCGATCACGAGGATACGGCAGGAGGACTAAAAGAGAACAGTTGAGGAGAGTTGAGAAATGAATACGAAAAATTTGATGCTCATGGCCATTTTGGTGGCAGTCGGTGCTGCGTTGTATCTTGTCATTCCAGGTTACGGGGAGGGCATGAAGCCTGATTTCATGCTAACGATGATGTTTATCGGGATCTTCTTATTCCCTGATGTGCGAAGTGTCTTTTTGCTTGGCGCGACAACCGGGGTTCTATCCGGAATTTTCACCAGCTTCCCTGGCGGATTCCTGCCGAATATTATTGACAAGTTCATCACGGCGTTTGTCATCTTCGCCATCGTTTTACTGCTGAAAAAACTTTCACAAAAGCTGGTCGTTTCGACAGCGATTGCTTGCATCGGCACTATTTTGTCCGGTACGATTTTCCTTTCAGCAGCGATTTATGTGATTGGTGCCAACGTACCGTTCGGCTTGCTGTTTGTCACAGTTGTCTTGCCTGCAGTGGCGATGAACGGGGTTGTCTTCTTCATTATCTATCCGATCATTGTGAATCTATTGAAACGAACATCATTTAAAACAGCATTATCCAATTGATTGATCACCTTCCGCTTCCGGCGGAAGGTTTTTTTATTTGTCCAGCCTCCGGCGGCAGCACGTTCTTCCTTGCCGGCGGGTCGCCCCTCATGTTTTAATAAAACTATAGAAGGAATACTATTATATACGGAAGGAGCGGAATCAAATGAAAGCTTCCACATTTATTCTAGGGCTTGTCGCGGGCTCGGCAGCCGCAGCTGTTACGGTCCTTTATTCAACTCCCCAATCGGGCAAAGAATTGCGTGGCTCCGTGAAGAGCGCATCCAGCGATTTGAAATACAAACTACAGGACGTCAAAGTGAAATTGGCTGATATGAAACGTTCAGTCAAGCATTTGGCAAACGAAGCGAAGGAATATATTCCAGAGACCGTGGATGGAGTAAAGGAATCGATTGAGAAATGGCAAATGTCCACTGCTTCCAATCAAGTGCGATTGGAAAAAGAAATTCTCGCGATCCAAAACTCGCTCGAAGAACTGGAGAAATCGATCGCAGAACAACGATAAGTATTATGGGTTATCCTGACAATGAGGGATAACCTTTTTTCATCAGAAAATTAATATTGTTGCAATTCCAACTTTTTTCTTTGTTACTTTCCTGCTATAATGAAAGAACTAGTAAAATATACGAAGTTGGAGGTATTTTATATTGGAAGAAAAGTTTTCTCGTAAAGAGGCAATGATTTATAGCCAACGGGTTGCCCAAATGTCGAAGGCTCTTTGGAAAGCCGTTGAAAAAGACTGGCAGCAATGGATACGTCCTTATGATCTCAATATTAATGAGCACCATATTCTGTGGATCGCTTACCATCTGCAAGGTGCGACGATTTCTGATGTCGCAAAATTCGGGGTTATGCATGTATCGACCGCTTTCAACTTCTCAAAAAAACTGGAAGAGCGAGGATACGTCCAGTTTTCCAAAAAGGAAGATGACCGACGCAATACATACATCACAGTTACCGAAGAAGGGGAAGCCCTGCTGCATGATATGAATAAAAACTATTATGATTCCGAGCATGGCATCCTGGAAGGCTCTCTCCCAATCAAAAATATTTATGGTAAATTTCCTGAATTTTTGGAAGTGATGTCTGTCATCCGCAATATTTATGGCGAGGATTTTATGGAAATCTTCGAACAAGGCTTCAAGAACATTGATGATTCATTTGATGAAGCTGAAGGTGACCTGGTCGCCGTCCATACATCCGAGAAGGCGAGATTCTAATAGCGGGCTGCCGGGCCTTGACGAAACCAGGCTAGCTCCCTCTTCTTCTGTTTCCTGTAAACGAGGTAGGGAGGAAAAATAATTTCATTTTCGTTTTGCTTCTGCTATCATTAAGTAGGAACGAAGAGGAGGTATGGATTTGATCCTTACAGTAACGGTTCTGTTTTCATTATTTTACTTATATCAAATAAACAAAATGACATTTGCGCTTTGTCAGTCGAGGGAAATTCCTGAGGAAAAACAACCTAAGATTTATCGCACAGTAAATATACTTATTACCATATTAATTTTATCGTTTTACTTGGAAGTCCTGTTAAAGGTCTGATGAGTTAACAATTTGAAAAGGTCCATTTTCCCGTTAAGGAAAATGGACCTTTAGTAATTAGCTGCTGCTTAGTACCAGAATGCTGCACCTACGATGATCAGCAAGATGAACAACACAACCAGCAACGCGAAACCGGAACCTTGCCCGCTATATCCACCCATTGGAGCACCTCCTCTCTCCTATATGGTATGCGAAGCAATTTTCCGCTCATAGGCTGTTTATCCGATGGAACCTTTTTGTTTTCGATACGTTTTTATGGTATAGTATCAACTGTTGTAGACAAAAGTTAGGAGAGAAAACGTATGAAAAAAACATTAATTGCCGTTTCCTTAGCTACATCCGTACTTGCCCTATCGGCTTGCAGCGATAAAAAAGCATCCGATGACGAAATGATCGCATCCACGAAATATGGTAACATTACACAAGCTGACTTCTATGAAGAAATGAAAGATGCGATTGGCGTTCAAGTCGTCGAAAACATGCTTCTTCAAAAAGCGATTGAACATGAATATAAGGTTGATGACAAAGAATTAAAAGAAGCAATTAAGCAGCAAAAAGATATGTATGGTGATAACTTCGAATTATATTTGCAACAAAACGGCATTACTGAAAAGTTCTTCGAGAAGAATGTTAAGTCCCAATTGTTGCAGAAGAAACTTGTCGATTCTTTGAAGGTTTCTGACGAAGACATTAAAGCTGGCGTCGAACGTGCGAAAACCGAAGTTCATGCCCGCCACATTTTAGTGGACGATGAGAAAACTGCGAAAGAAGTCATTCAAAAATTGAAAGACGGCGGAGATTTCGAGAAGTTGGCGAAAGAATACTCCACTGAGCCAGTCGCGCAAAAAACTGGCGGAGACCTTGGCTGGTTTGGACAAGGTAAAATGGTACAACCATTTGAAGATGCAGTATACAAGCTGAAAAAAGGTGAAATCAGCGAACCGGTTAAATCCGATTTCGGCTACCATGTCATTGAATTGCTTGATACTCGTAAAGCCGAGACAGATAAAACAGATGATGAAATCAAAGCTGAAGTTGAAAACAACTTGAAAAGCGTTGCATTTGAAGCTCGTTTGAAAGAGCTAGTGAAGGATGCAGATATCGATATTAAGGATGAAGAATTCAAACACGCGATGGATACGTACCTTCCTGCTAAAGAAGAAAAAGCTGAAAAGAAATAAATGATAAAAGGGCTGTTCCGTACGAATTCTCGTACAGGACAGCCCTTTGTAATTTTTATTCAAACGAAGGCTTATAGAAAGAACGATTATCGAGCGGGAAAATACGTTCCGTAAATTCTCCCGGTGCTGTTTTAGCCATCGCACGGTTCAACATATTCATTTTCGCATCAATGTTATCGATATAATGAAGCATTTCCGCTTCCTTCAGCATTGGACGTTTTGGGCTTCCCCATTCTTCCTTCCCGTGATGGGACAGGACCATATGTTGCAGCAAGGTCACTTCTTCGCCCACAATTCCTAATTCATCCGCGGCTTTTGAAATTTCATTCACCATGATGGAAATATGGCCAAGCAAGTTCCCTTCCACCGTGTATTGAGTCGCGATCGGGCCCGATAATTCCACCACTTTCCCGATGTCATGCAAGATAATGCCTGCATATAGTAAATCCTTGTTTAAGGTCGGATACAACTCGGCAATCGCCTTTCCGAGATTCAGCATCGACACGACATGATCGAGAAGCCCGGAGACGTAATCATGATGATTTTTAGTAGCCGCCGGGTACACCATAATTTCCGTCTGGTGTTTCTTCAAAATATGCCGGGTAATCCGCTGGATATGAGGATTTTTCATCTCAAAGAAAAATTGAAGCAACTCCTCAAATAAAACTTCCTTGCTCTTTGCAGCGGAAGGTACAAGGTCAGAAAGGGAGATGCCCTCCTCTTCCTTTGCCGGACGGATGCTTTTAATACGTAGCTGGTTTTTGCCGCGGTATTCATGAATTTCCCCTCCGACTTTGACAATCGTTGCAGCAGCATACATTTTTTCCTGCTCTTCGCCCGTGTCCCAGAGCTTCGCTTCAATATCACCGCTTTTATCTTGAAGGATTAATGTCATGAACGGACTGCCCTGCTGTGTAATCCCTTTAACGGATTGTTTGATTAACAGAAAAAGATCAACCGGTTCACCGACTTGATGCTCTGCTATTTTTTTCATTGAAGAACCGCCCCCTGATTGCTTCCGATTTCGGAAACAGTAATGATGTTTGCCTCATGCAGATGCTTCGTCATCGTTTCGTGGCAAGTGAAATAGATGAACTGATGCTCCGCTTGCAATCTCTTCAACAATTTTATCATACGAGAAAGCCGTGTGCCGTCAAAATGGACGAATGGATCATCCATAATAATTGGAAAAGGCGCTGTCCCCTGCAAGGATTCTGCCAGAGCCAAGCGCAAGGAGATATAAGCTTGTTCCTTCGTCGCCTGGCTGAGCTCCATTATCGGAAACAGCATATTGTCCTCTTGGCGGATTACGCGGAAAAAGCCTTCTTCTCCTACCGTTAAACCGACATAGCGGCCCCCAGTCAAATCGGAAAAATAATGGCTGGCTTGACGCAAGACACCTGGCAGCTTTTTCTCTTTCAGTTCAGCCATCGTTTGGCGAATGGCGGCCGCCACCGCTTTTTTCGAGGACCATTGTCTAGCAAGCTGTGCAAATTCAGCCCGCTTGTTTTCAAACTGTTGCAGCATGCGTTCATAGGTTTCATTATCCGCCAGCCGTTTGGTCAGATGCTCCAGACGCATCTTCTCTTCTAACAAATCTGACTGCTGTTTGGAAACTTCTGCTATCCTGTTTTCCACTTGCCTAGCCGCCTCTTCCAATTCGCTGATGGACAGATCGGCTGACCAATTCGAACGGTCATGCATACGGAGCTGACTTCGCAGATCATCTAATTGCCTTCTTACTAGTTCGGCATCCTGAAAGACGTCGAATGCCCGATAGAAATCTTCCTCGGTTGTAGCATCTGCTTCGGTCAGAAGTTCTTCTCTCTGGGACTGCAGCATAGCTGCAGTTTGATTCACCAGCTGGAGTTCCTCTTGCAATCCAAGCTGTTTTTCGGAGTCTGACTTCTGTTTCTCCATCCGCTCCTTCTGCAGCATCCATTCATTGCGAAGCTGGTCGAAAAGCATTTCTTCGGGCACTTCTTTTCCTAACAGACTATGAGCCTTATCCATGCATTCGGCTATTTTGCGGGAGGCATTCTGTTCCCGCTGCCGGGCAGCAAGTAATTCACGATCCACTTCCTGGAGTTCTCGGATCATGCGGAAAATTTCCGGTATGATCTGCAAACTTGGCAGTTCGTCAAAGCCATACGCTTGCAGGAACGTAAACAGCTCGTCTGCTGCCAGGTCCGTCCTATTATCCGCCATTCGAAGCTCTTCTTCATATGACTTCCGATTCCGCTTCACTGCCAGTAATGAACTTTCCAGCGTTTCTTTCTTCCGGAGATAGCTATCCACTCTTTGAATGAGCGCATCCATCTGTGCTTCTTCCTTCGCATGCTGCGCAATAAATTGTTCCATCTCTTTTCTTTTTGCATCCGATGGATTCTCACTCTTCATTTTCACCACTAGGAAAGTGGCAACAGCCCCAAGCAGCACGCCGCAAATGGCAAGGATCCATTGTTGGCTGACGATTCCAAAGCCTGCCAGCAGAACGGCCATCAGCAGTAAAGCGAGCGGAACGATCCGCAGATTCCCAGAAGGTGTATTCTTCAGTTGAATGAATGCTTTCGCTTCTGCAAGACGCCGCTGAATGCCCGGCCAGTCGGCACACTTCTTCTGCTCTTCGTCTGTAGGAGCCATTTCATCCAGGCGCAGCTTGTCTTGCATAATTGCCCTCTCTTCACTGGATGTCTGCGCGAGCTGTCTTTGTACATAATCCACTTGTTTCGTATGCTGGTGCAGCTGGTCCAGCAACGTAAGCATTGTCTTCTCCTGTTGGATAGAGACATCCGCTGCAAGCAATAAGGCCGCTTTCTCATCATCTCGAATGCCGAGGCTGGCGAAATAACGTTCTCGTTTGCTGTCCAATAAACGCAGTTCTTCCGTAGCAGCTCTCTTATCAGATCGCCATTGATGCCATTCGGTTTCTCTTGCAACGAGCCGGTCAAGCCGGGGTAGGAAATGCTGATCTCGCATTTCGCCTGAATCCGTTAATTTTTCTAGCTCATTTTGAAGGACTTGCCTTCTTGCCAAGACGTCAAGCAATTTGCCGTTTATGATCTCGTACCGCCGTATGCCTTCCGCCGGAAACTTTCGAACGGATTGTTGCTCCAACCGAGCCAGTAATCCCCGTTCCTTTTCGATTAATGGAAGCATCTGGCGCTGCGTTTCTATCAGCTTGCGCTGCTCATCCAAATCCCGTTCCTCGTCTTTTAGTTCAACAAGATTTCTGTCAATGGCCATCATACGATTGACAGCAGGAGCATATTCATCTGCCTGCTCCCTTTCTTCTTTTAAGGCCTTCTCCATCTCCCTCAATTCCGCCAATCGTACGTTCATTTCGGGAACTCTTCCATTCTTCTTAAAGAGTTCGCCCATTTCTTTTTCAAGCT
Source organism: Sporosarcina sp. AD_1 (assembly GCF_057373025.1). Classification (NCBI taxonomy): domain Bacteria; kingdom Bacillati; phylum Bacillota; class Bacilli; order Caryophanales; family Caryophanaceae; genus Sporosarcina; species Sporosarcina sp. AD_1. Next base: position 43,242 of record NZ_JBPVIR010000009.1, on the reverse strand, counting down.
TTGATTCAAGCTGCAGCAACGCATCCACTCCGGTCGTTCCTGATGCAAGAAGCGTCCGGCTCAACTGTTCCTCATCCATTTTCTCGAATCCTTGCAGCTGAAGGAGGGAGAAGGAAAAGATCGATTCAAACGAGGAGCGGTCGTAGTGGCGGAGAAGCTGTTGGAGCGCCTCTTCCCCTCCCGTAGAACCATCTTCGAAATAGACTGTCACTGTGCCAGCCGATTTGCCCCGCACGCGTTCAATGATGCATGAACCCGATTCAGGATCTTCGATATGGACTTGTCCTCCATACTTACCTCCTGTCTTCGGTTCATAGCGTTGTAGAACATGATTCTTTTGGGGAAATCCGAAAAGAATATGCAGGAGGAATTGCTGGATAGTCGTCTTCCCTGCCTCGTTATGGCCATAGAGAACGTTAATGCCGTCCTGAAGATCAATTGTCACATTTTCATGTTTTCCAAAACCGTAGATGACCAATTTTCGGATGATCATTTACTCACCTCACTCCCCACGGATCATTTCCTTTTCTATAAGCTGCTTGGCATCCACCTTGATGCGCGAGACATCCTTTTCATCGAGGACATCCAGGTATTTGCTCATACGGACATGCTGATAAACTTCCTGCAAAGTGGATCGCCAATCATCCATTGACCAGTCTTCCATCGTCCTGACGATCGAATCAACCATGAGATTCGGTGCCGCGAGAATACCTGAAGAACGTCGTTCCAGTTCCAAGCTCCGAATCCAGACAAACGGCTCATTCTCCTCCAGATGTTCTCGCAAAATTTCCACCCATTCATTATCAGGTGCTTGACTGAATAGATCAGCCGCCTCAGCATCCACTTCGGTCAAAACCAATTCCACAATGCGTCCTCGCTTCGTTTCACCTGTCTCCAGCGCTTCATCGCATCGCTGTATCCACTCATTTGCATGCCGCAGCCCCGAACAGTTCACTTCCACACGCTCAAAAAGGATTTCTGAAGTCGGCACAAATCGAAGCTTTGTTTCGCTCTTCGATAACTCCACCTCATAAAATCCTTTCATACCTCTTTCATTTCGATGCCGGCCTTGAATATTACCGGGATAAATGATGGCCGGCTCCTCATGCAATTGCTGGCGAAGATGGATATGTCCAAGCGCCCAGTAATCATATTGCTTTTCGAGAAGCTCTTCCTTCGTAAACGGCGCATACACAGCGTGAGTGGCATCCCCAGCGACACTGCCATGAAGCATGCCGATCGTCAGGCTATTTCCTGCCGCTTTTGGATAGTCGCGGATCATAGGAGTCCGAACATGCCTTTCTTTATAGCTGAAGCCATGGATGAATACATCTTCTCCGTTCACTTGGAATGTCACCGTTTCGACTGTATCGCCAAAGACATGGACATTAGGCGGCAAGGCGACCCTTGTCCATGTCCCTCCCAAATGATCGTGGTTCCCATGAGAAAGAAGAACAGGAATACCTGCCCCATAAAGCTGCTCCATCCCTTCCTGGAATTTCAGCTGTGCTCTCAAATTCCGGTCTTCCCCATCATATAAATCACCTACAATGAGCACAAAATCGGGTTTCGATGCGAGCGCGTAGTCTATCAAACGCTGAAATGCCCGGATTGTACTATTCCGGAGTGCTTCCAGCCGGGATGGCGGCAAGTCAGTCATCCCTTTGAAAGGACTTCCAAGATGAAGATCGGCTGTATGGATAAAACGGATAGTAGACATTGCACTCCTCCTTACGCAACGAATATTTGTTCCTATTTTACCATATGTAACACAAATAGAAACATAAATATAAAAGGAAGCCCTCCGTAGAAGACTAACGGGTTCGGAACGTAGGGAGAAAACGTAAAATAGCATACTGATTGGAGACACAAACAGACGGAGCCGATTGTTGGATAGGAAACGCTGGATTGTCAAACTGTTGCTTTACGTTCCAGGCGGACGCGTTCCGGATGGCGGGCGGTGAACCACACCCCTCGCTACGCTCGAAGGGTGTTTCACCTGTCCCGCTGATCCTCCCGGAGTCGCCGCCTTCTACTCCAAGCAACGGCAAGCACTAAGAATATAGGTTTTTCTACAATCGGAGCCTTCAGCAGAACAATTGTTCAGAAGATAAAGTCTAATTACTGAGTATAGTATTTTCTAAGGGGATAAGAATGGGGATACACAGATATTTATGGGGGCTAGCTGTGGTTATTGTGCTTGCTACAATTATCACCTTTCTATTTCTGCTCTTAAAGAAAGAGAAAAAGAACTCGGATATTTTCACATATAATATTTGGATTGTTAATTTTCCAGTGGTTATTCTTTCTTGTTAACGGATATGCATTACTGCCTAGAAAGATTGGCATTGCTTCATTTACACCGATATGGTTACTTTTATGCGGAATGGGTGTAATCGCAACTCTTTATGAGTTCATAAAATAATATAAAAGTTGCTGCCCCGTTAGCAGGACTGACCGCTATCAGTTCGCTATTTACTGTTTTCAGATATGGTTTTTAGAAATAACAACAAACGGATGGTTATATGGAATAATGGATTGCCCGTATGGTTCAGAATTAAGAGGGAGGTACTTAGTTGATTGGAGTGGAAGCTGGCGACTCCTTGGGGATAAGCGTGACAGGTGAGACCCCGCAGGAAAAACCGTAACACGGAACGGCTTTTGCGATAATAAGCAAAGTGTTTGGAGCAAGCTTGAATGGCGAAACAACAGGTAGAGGATGCCTTAATTTCTGCAAAGAACACAGAAATACGGCAAATCGAACTCTTCGTTGTTCGATTGGCTCACCGCACGCCCCCAGGAAAGCGTCCGGCTGGAACGCAACTCAACGGGGATTAATTCTATTCCGGATAAGGGCGAAATCGTCAAATAATTCGCTACAATAGAATATAGCAAGTAAAAAAGCACAGACGACACTGTGCGTTTTTACTTGCTATTTATACTGTTAATCGGTGCGAACCGTATGCTGATTAGGGTGAAAATTGATGTACGTTATATTAACCCAACCCATTAGTAGAAGACTTCCTTTCTTTTATTCCTTCCCTAGCTGAACTGCTTTTTTAATGTCCTTCAAGGAACGAGACGGGCCATACATTAGGACGCCGCCGCGGTAGACACGAGCCCCAAACCAGCCAAGCAGGAACAAGGTGACTAGCATAATGCCGATGGATAAAAGCGGTTCCCATAGCGGCAAGTTCAGCATACCAACACGCAAGAACATGACGAGCGGTGTGAAGAACGGGAAATACGAAGCGTATTTCAAAAAGCCAAGTTCCGGATTATTGAGACCGGCCATTGCGATTAGGAATGCCGCAACGATTAGCAACGACATCGGCATAATCATTTGCTGGACATCCTCTGTCCGGCTGACGAGCGAGCCGAGCAATGCCGCCAGTGTGGCATATAAGAAATAGCCAAGCAAGAAGAAAATAACTGCATACACCAAGGTGGCGACATTGAAATTTGATAGATTCAGCATATCCAGAAAGCCGCCTGTTTCTTTTGTTTTAGAGGTATTGAAAGCAATGAAACCGGCTAACCCGTAGATGATAATTTGAACGATGCCAAGCATTCCAATGCCGAATACTTTTGCAAACATATGCTTTACGGGCGATACACTGGAAATAAGGATTTCCATAACTCGGGACGATTTTTCTGTAGCGACTTCCATCGCAATCATACTGGAATACATGATGACCGAAAAATAAATGACAAACATTAACACGTATACAAGAACGCTTGCCTGCATCAATTCTTCCTCCGACTTCGCAGAAGGAGATACGTTCTTCTGCTCAAACTGGATCGGGGTGAAAAGCGACTGCACCTGCTCTCCTGTCAACGATAATTGTTGAGCATTCATTTGCGTTTGGATGGTTTGAAGCGATTCTTGCAGTTGTCCCGGGATATCGAAATCTATGACGCTTTTCGTCATATACTTCGCTTGGATTGTATTCGTTTCGTTCAAATTCAACGTAACAAACGAATCCAGTTTTCCTTCTTTCACTTGCTTTTCAAGTTCGGATTCCGCAAGATCGGATTGGACAAGCTTCAATGAATCATCTGCATCTATCTGCGCTTTCAACATCGGGAAAAGTACACCGCTATTATCAATGACCTTCAGCTCGTTTGCAGCCTCATCATCCCCAGTGACATTTTTGACAGTGTCAACGATGTTGCCGATATTGGCAAATATGAATATCGCCGCCACCATAATGGCTGTCGTAATAATGAAAGACTTCGCCTTTGCCTTCGTGACAAAAGCCTGTTTAAAAATAATCCAAAACTCACGCATGCTCTTTCCCCACTTTCGCTATAAAGATTTCCTGCAAGGACGGTTCCTCGATCTCAAAATGCCGGATCGGGCCGGCTTGCATTGCGCCAGTGAGCAACTGTTGAGCAACCTGTTCGTCCTCGATTTGGAAGATGCCCCCTTCTACCGTTTTCGTAAAGCCGGTGACACCCGCAATGGATTCCAATGCCGTCAAATCATGATCAGCTTTGATTTGAACATTTTGTCTGCCGAATGAGCGCTTCACATCGCGCAGCGATCCTCTGACAATCTGATTACCTCTATGGATAATGCTTAGCTGTTCACATAACTCCTCGACATGATCCATCCGGTGACTTGAGAAAACGATCGTCGCCCCATTATTCCGAAAATCGAGGATAGCGCTTTTTAACATCTCCACATTGACGGGATCCAAGCCCGAAAACGGTTCATCTAAGATGAGCAGCTTCGGATTATGCATCAAAGCGGCAATCACTTGGATCTTTTGTTGATTCCCTTTTGACAGCTCTTCCACCCGTTTGTTCTTATATTGCGGCACTTCGAACCGTTCGAGCCAATGATCGATTGCCTTTTTTGCATCACTCTTTTTCATGCCTCGCAGTTCCCCGAGAAAGACGAGCTGATCCTCGACTTTCATTTTCGGATAAAGTCCGCGCTCCTCCGGCAAATAGCCGATTTCTGGACTTGTCGCATACGAAATTCTTTTGCCGTTCCACGTAATCGTCCCTTCATTTGGCGTCAGCAATCCCAACACCATCCGGAACGTTGTCGTTTTCCCTGCCCCGTTGGCCCCCAGAAAACCATACATGGTCCCTTCCTCTACCGATAAGTTCAGGTGATCGACTGCCGTGAAATCACCAAACCGTTTCGTCACATTCTCCAATAATAGTGTCATCTTTTTCCCCTCTCTCTTTCTCTGCTATCCTACTTACGCAATAGGCCGCATATTCGTTTCACTTATAATCTTTTATTTAGAATCATAACCGCCACTACATATGAAATGAGCATAATGCCGTATGCCGAGGCAACAAGCACGAATGCGAGAGCGACACCTTCAAAAATGAGTGCACCGAGCCACATGAGTGCAAGGACAATGACCGTGATCGCCCAAGAGATTGTGCGGGCTTTCGTATGCACCGCTTCGTAGCGCTCATCGAACTTCCGCTCTTTCCTGCCTTTCCGGAAGTAAATCAAAGCAACTAACAGGACAGCCCCCGCTCCTGTAATAAACCCTGCGAGTGTTTCCAATGTTGGATTCATAAGAATCCCCCCTTTAATTCTGTTTATTCGCTATGGCTGCGCCAATACCGTAGGAAATCATATGGATGACCCAGATCGCGGCTAAGATGAAGAAGGCTAACTTGGGGCCTTCCACAATCATGACAATGGCCCATGCAACTAAAATCGCAACGGTCGTCGCACTCCAGGAGATCGACCTGGCTTGCCGGTGAATATTTGTATAACGCTCGTCAAACCTGCGTTCCTTTTTTCCTTTCCGCCTGCTGAAATAGAAGATAATACCGGCAATCGCCAAACCTAACGGCAACCCGGACAAAAATGCCCATATATCAAATCCTTCGTACAACTGTCATTCCTCCTCCGGTAAGAAAATATCTTCAATCCTGCAAGCAAAGAGCTTTGCGATTTTGAAGGCTAATATGAGGGATGGGTTGTATCGTCCTTTTTCCAAGGAAATGATTGTTTGTCTGGATACATCCAGCTTTTCCGCAAGATCGTCCTGCGTCCAACCCATCTCTGTCCTCTTTTCCTTTATCAAGTTATTCAGTTGGATGCTCCTCCCCTCGTTTGTAAAGTTTCTTTTACGTAAAGCTAACTTTACGTAAAGTTTACTTTACCTCGAATTCATTGTCAAGCAACCTTTACATATTATTTTACCTTAACGACTGAATGGCTGTTCATTTATTGGCCTGGCATTGTATAATAGAGAAAAGCGAACGGAGGGATGGACATATGAGAACGTATAAATTGACGGCGTATGAGAAAAATGGGGAATTGCTGACGGAAGAGACATTTACCGCGGCGACAGACGAAGAAGCGAAGGAAAAAGGACGTGCCCTGCTGGAAGAGAAAGCCTTGGCGGAAAAGACGCATCGCCTTGCTTCGCCTGCAGGGAAGCTATTGCTCTTCCATACATGATATACTGAAGAAAATACTTCCGGAGGTAGCTGTATGAACATCGCGCTTATTGCACACGATCAGAAAAAAGATGAAATGGTGAATTTCACGATTGCCTATGAGCATATCTTTTCACAATATACGTTATATGGTACAGGAACAACGGGCAAACGAATTATGGAGGAAACCGACTTGCATGTCAATCGGCTAATGTCCGGGCCATTAGGCGGCGACCAACAAATCGGCTCGATGATTGCGACGGGGGAACTGGACTTAATCATTTTCTTCCGCGACCCGCTAACAGCACAGCCTCATGAACCGGATGTCAGTGCCCTTTTGCGTTTATGCGATGTATACGGAGTTCCTCTCGCAACAAATATTGCGACGGCTGAACTGCTCATACGTGCGATTGAGAAAGGCTACTTCTCCTGGCGGGATACCGCAGAAAAATATCGTTCCAAAGGGCTCATGTAAAAAATCATAATAAAACCCGCTTCCAAATGTGGAGGCGGGTTATTATATTTATTACAACAAATGCGTACGAAGTGCCTGCTGCAAGGAGCCAATCGTTTCTGTCTGTTCATCAAATCGGACGCCGAGCCTAATAATGTTGCGCACAACATCTGGCCGCAGTCCCGTAATCACGGTTCGGCATCCCATCATTGTTGCGCCATCAATGATTTTCATCAATTGGTCAATTACCTCGGCTTCCATATTGGCTATACCCGATAAATCCATGAACAATGTTTGAATGCGCAAACGGCTGATCTCCATTAATACTTTTTCTTCCATCACTTTGGCACGGAAATAATCGATCGTTCCGATCAAAGGAAGAATGGATATATGCTGAGTGATAGGAATGATCGGCACCGAGAGATTTTCTACTAATTCTCTTTGCGCTTTTAGCAAAGAATCTTTGTATGTCGAATAGTTGATAAAAAATGCATTCAAAAATGTATCTACGCGATTATTAATCTGCTTTTCCAAACTGAAGAAGTCAAACTTGCTTGGTTCCGCTTCTGTATATTTATTAATAAAGGACCAAATCGTTCTCCGGATTGCTTGTACCCATTCGAGCTTGAAGGATAAGGTAAGCGAGTGGGTTGCCCAAGCAATTCCTTCCTGCTTGGCAAATGCGAGAAGCTCCTCTTCCCTGCCTTCCATAATACAGGAAACGAGATGATGTGCATTGTTAATCAAGTCAATATTACCGATTTCAAGAATGTCATCTATTTTGTCTCTGACGGTTACAGCTTCATTCAAAAGTTCTTGTTCGAACAACTTCTTATTCTCTTCAAAGTACTTCTCAGCTGATTCATTGTTGAAGATACGGTCCATTCTTGCTCCCCCTTTTACATCTATGCATCTACATATATAGCCGTTTCAGAGAGAGAATAAACCTTTACTTAAAGATAGTTTCACTGGAAATTTAATACATTCATTTCCCTGTAAAAGAAGGCTTCCTTTTTTCAATAAATGCTTGTATTCCTTCCATGTGATCGACAGTGCTGCGCATCGCTACTTGGGCTTCGCTCTCCATTTGCAGCATGTCATCCAGTTCGCTCATCTTTGGAGCGTGTAAAATCTTTTTCGTAGCCAGCATCGCCTGTATCGGGGATGCCAGCAAGTGTGCAGCGAGTCCCGAAACCGCTTGATCCAGCTGTCCACTTGGAACGATTTGATCCACCAGCCCCTTCGCCTCTGCCTCTGAACTGGTCATCACGTCGCCTTTCCAAATGAGTTGCTTCGCTTGCGCGACTCCAATCCGTTCCTTCAAGAAGAAGTGGCCTGCCCCATCAGGCACTAAACCGATGCCAATGAAATTCATCGCAAGTTTGCTATCTTCCTCGGCAACAATAATATCGCAGCCTAGCGCCATGCTGAAGCCAAGTCCGGCAGCCGCACCATGTATAGCCGCGATCGTCACTTGTGGCAAACTGTACAACCCTTTCGCGAGCCGGGTCACATCCACCATCACTTTCCCGATATCCATCGGCGATTCCGGATCGATCATTTTCTTAATATCCCCGCCTGCCGAAAACGCCCGTCCCTCTCCTTGAAGGATCAGCACCGGCACAGACGCATCATCGCGCAATGCCTCAAACGCATCCGCCAGCTCCTTCATCATCACATCATCCATCGCATTCATCGCTGCTGGACGATTTAAATACAAACGTGCAAGTCTTCCCTCTTTCACCAATCTAATTGTCTGATACATCATGACACCCCTTTTAAAATGAATAGCCGTTCATAATGTACTATTCGGCGTATTTCGCTAAAATCCTTTAATCGGTGGGGATAAAGTATTTTACACTTTGGTTGCATTTGATTTAAATCCTTTTTGTTGTCCGCGGGGGTTGCTTCGGTCAGACACGCATAACACTAGTTTCTTAACAGGCTCCTCTTGATATGTATGCGTCTTTCAATAAAAACCCTTAGTTGGTCAAAGGCATTTAGCGGGACATCATTTGTTCTACATCATTTTTGTTGTTCGCGCAGCTGGTATTCAGCAAGCCGCGCTAGTCGCGCATAAAACCACCGTAACCGCGCATTACACTGCCTTACCCGCGCATAAACTACTTCCACCCGCGCATACCCCTGCCCCAGGCGCGCATTAAGTCGGGACACCCGCGCATAACGCAGCTTCACCCGCGCATAAAACTAGTTTCTTAACAGGCTCCTCGTGATATGGATGCGTCTTTCAGTAAAAACCCATAGTTGGTCAAAGGCATTTAGCGCACCATCATTTGTTCTTACATCTTTCGATCCCCGCGAAGCTGTTTGCTCATCCACCGGAAAGTGGTAACTAAACAAAAAAAAGAACCGCCTAGCAAATCAGCTACATACTGATTTCAAAGGCGGTTTTCATTCATATTTATGCTTCCGAAACAACCGGGCGGTTGGGGAAGATTCGCTCCAAGTGTTCGATCTTTTTATCAATATACTCTTCGAACGTCAAAATGTAAGCAGCCGGATCTTTCGGATTTTGGAATTGTGTAATCTTTTCGGTGACGGGATCCATGAATTTGCTGGACGCCCCGCAGCCGATCCCGATGATCGTTTGAACCTCTTCCATGATGAGGATATTGTATATGCTCTCTTCTCCTGGTTTTGCGTAGCCGACGTTTTCCAAATTGCCGAGGATATTTTTCTGCCGATACAGATAGTATGGAACATAGCCGTTTGAGGCAGTCCATTGCTCGCCCCGTTTCATCATCTGCTCGACAGTCACGCGGTCGGCTACCCGGTATTTGTCCTTATTCCGGGTCATTTCCGAGGCGCGTTTGAATGATAGCGTATGAATCGTCAATGATTCCGGCTGCATTTTTTCGGTTTCATTTAATGAATGTTGGAACTCGTCCAGTCCTTCATTTGGCAAGCCAATGATGAGATCCATATTGATGTTTCGCATGCCCATGTTTCGAGACAGCCAAAACTTGTCGATCGTTTCCTGTACTGTATGGTGTCGTCCGATCGCCTTCAATGTCTCATTGGTGTAGGATTGCGGATTGACGCTGATCCGGTCGATACCCCATTTTTTCAGCACTTCAATCTTTTCTGGAGTAATCGTGTCCGGGCGCCCCGCCTCTACGGTCACTTCACGCACTTCTTTCATATGCGAAAATGAATCATACATCGTTTGATAGAGAGCGTCCATCTCGTCTGCTTCAATGCTTGTCGGCGTGCCTCCGCCAAAATAAATGGTCGTAATTTTGATGTCTCGTTCTTTCAGCCATTTGCCAATTTCCCGCATTTCCTCGTGCAAGCCATCCAAAAATGACTCGACCCGTCCATTTTTCCGGTGGATGGCATAAGCAGGAAACGTGCAGTAGGCGCATTTCGTTGGACAGAATGGAATTCCGATATACAGACTCACTTCGTTTTTCAAGTCATGCAGATCAGGTATTGCTCCTAATTGCACGTCTGCTATTTTCGCCAGCAAATCCACTTTCTCCTGCGAGATCCGATGCTGCTTCATTAGCAATTCCTTTGTATCTTTTACTGATAGTCCTTCGTTTCGATACTTATGATACAACTTCGTCGGGCGGATGCCGGTCAATATCCCCCAAGCCTGCTCCATGCCTGTAGCCTGCTCCAGTGAATCGAGGAAGAGATGGGAGTAAATCCGTTTTAATTGCCGGTTGCGCTGCTTCTCGTCCCCTTCTTCTTCCTTTTCCGAGAAAGCAGAATGGTATACATGCCCGTTCCACTTCAAGGTGGATTCCCCTCGCCATGTGCCTGCAGCCTGCTCGACAGTAAATTCAACTTGAATTGCATCGTCCGTGTTTTCTATTTCAATTTTCGCTTCTTCAAAAAACAGATTCGCCAAATGGGTGAACATGCGTATCCAATCTTGCGGAAACGATTGCTGTGTAATGATTTTTTGCAATTGAAGTACCAACTTTCTTTGATTACTCAAATACCTTTCCACATTGTATCAAAAATCCCGAAAAACCGCTTCTCGAAATAAAAAAACGACCTGATGACAGGCCGTCCACTTCGTTATGATATCGTTTGGTACAATTCTTGCACCGGCTTCATGAGTACCCGGTTGACTTCTTCAATCAAGCCGCTCAGCTTCATTTCCGCTTGGAGCAAGTTCATGATCTTCTCATTTTGTTGCGCCAATTGAGCTGTTTTCTGTGCATACTCAAATTCTTCTGGGGCAATTTCTTCCCCTTTCATTTGCTTCTCCTGCAATGTCACTTGGATTTGACGAAAGCTCTTGAAAAGCTCCAATGCCGTCGAATCTGTTTTTACTTCGTTAATCGCTTGTTCGACTTCCGCAAATTCATCGGTCTTGCGAAGTGTTGCTTCCAATCGGTTTACGTCGTCATAAATATTTACTGTCATAGTAGGTCCCCCTCAGATTATGTTGTAAAAAATACGATCAAGCCTTGCACGATTCCAATGAGACCTCCGAGCAAAGCGCCGAGAACGGTGATCATTTTAAATTCCCGTCTGGAAATGCCTAATACTAAGTCTTCCAACACGGCAACCGGAAATGAATCTACTTGCTCCCTGACAATTTCATCTAGCTTCAGCCTGCTAAGAGATGCCTCCAACTGCTTTTCTGCCTGGTCGAATGCAAACCCCACAAGCTTCGGCGTAATATGGGCCGAAGTCCAATCGGATCCTGACGGCCAATACTCGGCCAGTGTCTTATCCAATCTTGCTTCGATCGCAAGCTCCCTCTTAGCATATGCTTTGATGGAAATGAACAGTCCATCCCAATCGAAGTTGCCGATCAGCTCTTCCATTGGACGTTTTGTGAGTTTATTCCACTCTTTCTCAAGCAAGGAATGTACCAAGTTATATGTCCCCGGAGCGGTGACGAATTTCAAAGCTTCCCGCTGAACTTTTTCCACAAGGGAGTTCGAATCTCCGAATAGCATATTCAACATGCCACCGAATGTTCCTTTGGACTCCAGAAAATCATTAATCAGCTTCTGAAACATCACTTTTCCTTCATAGGAATCAATATAATTCTCAGCACTTTGCAAAATGTGATTCGTAATGGTAGGCAAATGTCCGCTTGCCTGTTGAAGCCATTGCGCCGGCACCACTTCCTCGACTGTCCCGGTCATTAATTTTCGGCGTACAGATGCCAATTGCCCGTCCATGACTGCCATGACCTTTTCTTCCGCTTTCCCTGCAAATTCAGAAGCGCCAGCGACTGCCAGCCAATCGTTCAATGTCTTGTCAGATTGGAGAATATGCTCATCCAATTTGCGCTGTACAATTTGTTCCGCTTTCGTTTCCATTTGCGGAGTAAGCAGTTTCTTCCGGAATGTCTCAGGGGTCAATAAATAATTCGTCACAGTCTTCCCTAGTTGCTTCGCCAGCTCATCACGCCGTTTCGGAATTAAGCCAGGGGTGAAAGGCACCCGCCAGCTGCCGATATATTTCGGTTCATGCGGCCTAAAGAGCATCTTGATGGCCAAATGGTTCGTAAAGCCGCCGATCAAAGCCCCGATGACTGCCATGAACAGAAGGGTCCATATGAAATTCATCGCTTCACCTTTTCCTACATAGTTCCGCTACATTATAACAGAACCATCGCATAGGCAAAAAGAATAAGGTCTGCTTGACTATAAATCATTTCAGCCAATTTCCATCGTTGTCTATCCCAATCCTCTTTCCATTCCAGGACATTTCAAGTGGAAATACCTCGGATGCCTTCTTCGAAAAATACCATCGCCTGCCGGGAGGGACAAGCACAATGTACGTGTCTCCTCTTCCTAGGAAGTTTAACTCATCCGGATGGATATCCGTTCCTTTCCGCAGTGGGATGCCTGCATCCAGAAGCTGTTCTCCGACTCCCGCGACATCTGGCGTGACGATACCGACCTCGCTAATATTTAGGAAGGACTCTTTTGTCAAATCGCCAAACAAATCTCTTTTTCTCCTGCCAATCAACTCGACGATATTGCCCGCAGGATCTTCAAAGTACATCGAATCTGCATCGAAACTCGGGAAATACACCTCATCCCGTCCGTCTTCCCAATTTAAAGAAAGCCGGTCTTTGATAAAGTATTTCATCATGGAGAATTGATTTCCCGGAATATTGAATGCGAAATGATAAAATGCGGGCTGTTCCATTTCTTTGAAGGTTACTTCTGATTCACCTACTCGAAATGTCATCTGCCCTTCTGACTGTTCGACTACGTCCAGCTCCAGTAAATCTACGTAAAACCGTTTCAATGCTTTTAATTTATTTGTATAAAATGTCGCTGATTCAATCATCCCTGGATTCTCCCGTCTGTTTTCCCCATCACTTTTGAAAGCAGTTTATGCAAAAGTATGAGAGTAAAGTATAGAAGCAATGAGCCAAAGACTAAATTCCATAAATCAAAAAACAGATGTTGTAAGTTACCCGGTTTAAACAAGTCAGCCGATACGGCAATCGGTTCTTTTCCATAGTATTCAACCCAGCGAAGCGGCCAGCCAAAGCGATATCCGGGCTGCGGAATAATCAAAGCTGAAAGCGCAACAAATAAGACACAAAAGCCGAATAACTTCTTATAGCGCAGCATATTCTCCCCCCAATCCTAGCTATATCAACCATCCAATCACAGTGACTATTTCAAGAATTATTGGTAAACTATTATACAACAATTCTAACATATCCATGCTGCAGCTGTCCCGCGGCTGTACATACTCAAAGGAGGAGCACGATGACAATTCAATTTCGAAAAGAAGAAGAGTTTTTTACTTTCCATGACCCGATGCAGGGTGGCAAACTAATTGATCGCAAGACAGAAGTTCGATTCGATCCGCTGACAGGAGAGACAGCGCGTATCATTTTTGATCCGGGAGCGCCTTTCACTCCTGCTGATTTTTCTGAAGAAGCTGTATCAACAGAAGGCAAGAAGTGTCCGTTTTGTCCTGAAAATGTCTTTGATTCAACACCTAGATTTCCTGATGAATTATTCGACGGAGGGCGTCTGATTCATGGTGAGGCTGTCGCATTCCCTAATCTTTTCCCTTATAGTAAGCATAATGCCGTCGTCCGGATGAGCGATCAGCATTATGTGAAGCTGGATGAATTTACAGTGCCGCTTCTAAAGGATGCATTCATGACTGCTCACCAATATGTAGAGAAAGTCGCGGAGTTTGATCCGAAAACGGCATACGCATCCATCAACTGGAACTATCTCCCTCCCTCTGGAGGCAGTATTATTCACCCGCACATCCATGTGCTCGCTTCTGAACATCCAACAAACTATCAGGCAAAAATCGCCCTCTCCAGCAGGAATTTTACCGAGCGGGAAGGCGTCGGCTTTTTTGAATCATTGGCAGCGGAGGAGAAAACACTTGGAGAGCGTTGGATCGGCACTAAAGGATCCATTGAATGGGTTCACGCCTTTGCCCCGCTCAGCCATGCCGACTTTATCGGCATAATCGATGCAGCTGCCTTAGAGGATTTAACGGATGCACATTATGAAAGCTTGGCGGAAAGTCTAAAAGCATTCTTCGCTTATTTCCAACAAGCCGGCATTAACAGTTTTAATTTAGGCCTGTTCATTCCCCTCTCCGGTTCCCAAGCCGAGCGGGTTCATATCCGCCTCATTCCAAGGATGACAATTGGCATATTGAAGACGAGCGATATGAATGTCTTTAATTATTTACACGGAGAACCGCTTTCCTTGAAAGCTCCGGAGGAAGTGGCGAAGGCGGCCAAACTCCATTTTGCAGAAAACTAATAGAGTAGGTGTTTTTGATGAAAAAAGAAGTGATTGACCGGACTGGACGTCCTGTGACTTTTACTTATCCACCCAAGCGGATCATTTCCTTGTGTCCAGGGATTACAGATACTTTATTCGCTCTCGGATTGGAACAGGAGATTGTCGGCAGAACCCGTTTTTGCAAATATCCTGAAGATCGTGTCCAATCGGTGCCCGCTGTGGCCGGTACAAAGGACTTGAAGCTTGAGGCGATCCTGGAAGCAGCACCCGATCTAGTTATTTTGGAAAAAGAGGAAAACACGAAGGAAATGGCAGAGCTGCTGGAGCAGCATGTGCCTGTCTATGTGGCAGAAGTGCAGACGGTCAAAGAAGCACTGCAAATGGTTGAGACAATGGGAGACTTGACGGATCGCCGGCTTCAAGCAGAAAAGCTGGTGGCGGACATACAATTGCGATTTGAAAAATTGTCGGCTCGAGCAGGTGCGCGGGCCGCTTATGTAATCTGGAAAAAGCCCTACATGGTCGTCGGCAAAGATACGTATATACACGATGTATTGCAACGACTCGGATTTGAAAATCCCTTCCTTCAAAAGGAAGGCCGTTATCCCGCAGTCACACCGGATGATTTTCAGGAAGCGCAGTTGGATACGATCTTTTTAGCTTCTGAGCCGTATCCGTTTAAAGAGAAACATCTGGATGAATTCAGGAAAATGGCGCCAGGAGCTGAAGTGGTCCTGATCGATGGCGAGATGCTTTGGTATGGGCCTCGAATGCTTGAGGCACCAGACTATTTCATTAAAAATCTAGGTTTGTAATCAACCTTTATATGCCCAATCTACTAATTGGTTATACTTTACATAGTTTGATAGGCATGCTATCATCCTCTATGGTATCTATACTAAATGTGCTACTAATGGCTCATTAAACTCCATAAGAGGTGTATACATTGTGAATCGTTTTGCATTTAAGAGCGTTGCTATGAAAATATTGGCAGGTTTCGGCATTGTTATTTTATTAATTTCTTCCTATAGCACGTTCAATTTCTACGTTACGAAAAGTGAAAACAAGCAAATGGAAGAGATTATTAACCGGCAGACCGAATTGTTGATTGCCAATCAGCTGTTGTCCAACTCATTATCCTCAAGAATTTCTTTTGTTCAAGGGTATTTACTAACTGGCCAAACCGTTTATTTAGATCTGTTTGATCAATATACCGAGCTGGGAAAAACGAATGAAGATATTGTCCGCTCTTTGGATGACAGCGAAGAATTTGAAAAGCTCATCCAGCAAACCGTCGCATGGCGGGAGTATATGAAAGAGGAAGTTTTCAATGAATACGATCGGGGCAATAAAGACAATGCCCTTCGAAATTTGATGATTTCAAGCAATGACTTGAAGGTCATCAAAGACGGCTATGAACAGATGGCAAAAGAGCGGGAAGCGGAAATTAAAGCCTTAGGCGATAAAATGCTTAAGCATAGTAAGACAAATTCCATCATTGGCGTTATTACGTCCATTACGATAACAATCCTAGCCATCATTGCAGCATTCGTAACAGCGCGTCTCATTTCCAAACCGATTCAGTCCGTTACGGGTCGTATGCGTGCCATTGCGGATGGCGATATTAGCCAGGAACCGTTAGTTACAAAATCACGTGATGAAATCGGGCAGCTGATCGGAGCGACGAATGAAATGAATGCCAAGATGCATTCGATCCTTCAACAGATCAACGAGGTAGCAAACACGGTCGCTTCCCATAGCGAGGAACTGACCCAATCGGCTAATGAAGTGAAGGCCGGATCGGCGCAAGTCGCCATGACAATGCAGGAATTGGCGGTAGGTACGGAACGACAAGCCTCGCATGCCGGAGATCTTGCCTCTTTAACCGCTTCGTTCCATCAAAAAGTGCAAGAAACGGATGAGAGCGGTGCGAGGATTCAAGGGTATTCCCGCCAAGTCAGCGACATGGCTTCCGAAGGGAATCGACTCATGGACTCGTCTATGAACCAAATGGAGCGCATTAACCAAATCGTGCGTGATTCAGTTGACAAAGTGGAGAAATTGCAAGACAACTCAGCTCAAATTTCATTGCTTGTTTCTACTATTAAAGATATTGCCGAGCAAACTAATCTGCTTGCGCTGAATGCAGCCATCGAGGCGGCACGAGCAGGCGAATCCGGACGAGGGTTTTCTGTTGTGGCTGATGAAGTGCGGAAACTGGCCGAACAGGTCGCTTTATCCGTCTCGGATATTTCATCGATTGTCCTGCGGATTCAGCAAGACACGAGCCAGGTGACGAACACGTTAAAGGATGGTTATAGTGAAGTGGAATCCGGTTCGGACCAATTGAAGGATACGGTTCAAACATTTGAGCGCATCAATGAAGCAGTCAATCAAATGGAAACCGGCATTGCTACCATTGCTGGCAACTTGAATGAGATTGCCGAAAACAGCCAGCAAATGAACCAGGCAGCGGACGATATCGCTTCCGTCTCTCAAGAAGCGGCGGCAGGTGTTGAACAAACATCCGCTTCGGTTCAACAGACGTCCAGCTCCATGGAAGAAGTCGCAGCGAGCTCCGAGCAGCTTGCCAAGCTTGCAGAAAACCTAAATGGTCTAGTAAGACAATTTAAATTATAACGTCAAAAGGGCTGTCATGAATGTCTACTGACTTCAGACAGCCCTTCTTTTATCCACCCAATGCATTGTAAATCGCCGTCATTCGGATGGCATGCTCCATCTCATCATGCATGGCAATGAAAATTGGATTGTGTGCCTGTTGAAATGGTATACTCAGCAGCATGATCTTATAATGCTCGACGGAATCCAGTTCATCGACAAGCGCCCGCCTTGCGCACTCTTTCAAATCATGGCATGCAACCGGTTTTCTAGGATTTTGAACAAATGTCCCGGTCATCATATAATAGAGCTGTTGCATCATCTCGTAATGGCTTTTTTCATCTTCGTACGCATGTTGAATGAAATCCCGCCACAATTGATTATTTGTCTGCTCATACATGGATTTGTAAAAATAATAGGACCGATATTCGTCCTCGATGGCCTGCTTCAATTGATTCACAAACACGGCAGCATCCTTTCGCTCTCATTTCTTCACTCTATGCATGGGAAAGCTGCCATATGAAAGGAGCGATTTCATTGCTGCAGCATTTCAACTATAAACCGATGTATACGGAAGGCACACTGCCAGGCTGGACGTTCTCTTTTTTCTATCAACAACAACGCTACACAGGAGATTACATGCCGGACGGCGAAATCCGATGGACCGGAGACACACCACCTGAAGAAGAGACCGTCAAAAAAATGATCCATGAGCTCATGACGTTTCACGTCTATGAATGAAAGAATGAATTCCACATATACTACCTTCCGATGAGGAGGAGATATGATGGATAAAGAAAAAACACCGGAACAATTGCGGAAAGAAAAAGAGCAATTGAAAATCCAGAACCAAAAAACCGAAAATGTCTTTGAAGACAAAAGCCGCGTCCCGAATGAGCAAAACGCCTGGAAAGAAACGCAGCCTGAACGGTTTTAATGACAAAAGGGTTGGGAATTCGAACTGAATTCCAACCCTTTTGGATGTCGGCAAATATCAGAAACTCCTGTTACCACGCTCTCCCTATTCCCTTCAATCAAAGAACCATATCCTCATTTAATAAAATGCAAGCCCCTGATTGGTCAACGGCATTCTGTTCGATTAATATCTTGCATTCCCACGGATCCTCCCGCGATTCTCGCCGCACCCACTGACAGGTGTAGGCGCGCATAAGTGCCCACCCGCGCATTAAGCTCTCGTACCCGCCATTAAGCCAGCATACGCGCATATTAACTCGTTTCCTCTACCGACAAAAACGAACTCAAATTACTTCAAGAAAATGGCCACGCCCCGCTTTCAATTAATATGGCTATGTAGTAAACAAATAATTCGTGACTCCGGTTACGAAAAACATGGTGAGTTTCATTTCCCGATCGATCCTGATGATTATGAGTCTTTTGGATGAAGAGTATTTCTCGATTGTTGAACAATTGGACACTATATCTTCAGATTTAGATTACCTGGACAAAGAAGTAATTACTGAAGGAGACCTTGTTAGGAATTCTGGCGGGCGCTTCCATTTAAACGATCATGAATTATATTCCGGATCCCGAATTGAGTTCTTTTACCATGATGACTTCCACGACATCGATAAAATGGGTTGCATCGCGAATTGAACATTCAGGTGACTATTTATCGTTAATTATAAAGAAGTACCTTTTGATGGTCTGCGCAGTCGTATACGGCGTCGTTAAGAAGTCTCTCTACAACAAAGAGCAACGGATCCCTTTTTAGGAACCATTGTTCTTTGTTGTTTCGTGTTTCGGATTTTATTGTACTGGGTGTTCCACATTAGTTACGAGTAAATAAATGGATATTAATTCATATTCATAAACTCCTTATGTTATAATTTGTCATATATTATTCTTACTATCCCACTTCAATAATTAATAAATTAATTACATCCAAGGATTCATTTTTAAAATTTTTAGATAATGAGTTTGATTATCTTTTCTAGCTTACTTATAATTGTAATTACATTACAGAATAGGAGGTAATTTTATATAAAAAAGGACCCGTCTTGAAAGATAGTAAAAATGTCGGCGCTGCGCTTCACCCTTGCCCTTAGGGACGGGAACGGCGTTACGGGCAGATGCAGCGAATTTATATTTTCGGAAGTAGGGAAGAAAAATGATTGAATTAAGAAAAATTACCCACGATAATTTTGAGGCAGTGTTGAAGTTAAGCATAACAGACGAGCAGAAAGGAAATGTGGATCCCAGCATATATTGTTTGGCTAAAGCCTATGTAAAGATACTCAACGACGAAAAACCTCCTATGATCTTCGCTATATGCAACAATGATGAAGTCATAGGATATGTCGATATTGGATTTTTCGAACTGGCGGAAAGTGCATTTTTATGTGAAAAATATGGAGATAAATCTACTTATGGGCTTAATCGCTTTATGATTGATAAAAAGCATCAAGGCAAAGGATTTGGCAAACAAGCAATGATGAAAGTTATTGATTACATAAAGTCGTTTCCACAAGGAAAAGCCGATGCAGTTTCTACATCATATTGGATGGTAAACGAAGCCGCCCGGAAGTTGTATGCGTCTGTCGGTTTCGTTGAAACAGGAGCGATATGGGACGGACAAACATTGGGTAATTGGAATGCAGAAAGAAAAGATATAGAGTATGCAGAAGTAGGTGCCAGACTCGGATTATAAAGCTAACAATTTGAATAGTGCATCGTACAGTATAAGACCAACTATGCGAAGTCAATAGCAAAATTGCAAAAACAGCAGCGGCTCCAACCGGAGAGGGATCCGTTGCTGAGTTTATGAAATTGATTAGCTGTTTTGGGTGGCGTAGGGCCTTTACAACAGGTATATAGATATTTACCTTACGGGCTGTGCTTACCGTACACTTTCACCATAGAATGCCTGCGATAATAAATTAAATTCCGTCTATCAATACGCCAAACCAGGAAAGAGGTAGCTGATAAATTAGGGATCTCTAACAGTCATCCTCTGAGTCCAGTTGGCTGCAATCGAAATCATGTTCGAAATCAGTATTCAACTTACTAAAGTCAGTACCTTCAGGGAAAAGCTCAATAGATATTCGATCACAATTCACACATCTACTTCTACTAATTTCATTATCAATACACTCCTCAGCATCATGTATAAAAAGTCTACCTAGCCCTTATGATGACTGTCCAAAATCTCACTAAGCGATGCCCACCCGCGCATTATTTCACACATCAGTTCAAACCTAAAAAACTACAGACAAATTTCGTCTGTAGTTTTGATTGATTTATTCATCCTCCAATTTCCTGCGGCCAAAAATGAAATAATAATAAGTAGATGAAATGACATAAAGCACGGCTGTGATCGTGAAGGCGTAGGCATATCCCCAATACGTGCCTTGCGAGACGACGAGCCCCGTTGCAATCGGCCCCATTGTCGCCCACCCTAAATTAAAAACCATCTGGTTCGTCGAATTGGCAAGCCCCTTGTATTTATCAGATACCACTTCCATCGCGACTGCGCTTTGAATCGGATTGCCCGCATTCATTAACGCCTGACGCATTAAAAAGCCGAGCGACGCAAGCCATAAGGAAGTCGTATAGGCAGTTAAAATTAAAAACGGAATGGACAGCATTTGAAAGAGAATGAGAGCTTTTACCTTCCCCATCCTTCTGGACAGGGCAGGACCAATCATCGCCGCCACCGCTGTCATCGCAGAGCCCAGCGACAGTACCAAGCCGATATAGGAATTGCTGGCGCCAAAGCGATTCGCAAAATAAAGATTCAAATATGGAACAACTAGGCCTGATCCAAAACCGATGAGTAAGCCCGCGAACGAGAAGTGGAAAATAACTATTAAATTACGTTTTAAGCTGTCGTCCGCTTGCTGCTGTTTAGAGACTCTTTCACTTTTCTGCTCAGCATGTTCCTTTTGCTTCTCCTTCAATTGAAAGAAAGGAATGAGCCCAGCCGTAAAAATGGCTGCTCCAATATATAGTGAATAACGAATGGCATCCACAGTGCTCATTTTCAACAGGCTTTCCAAGGCATCGGCAATAATTCCGCCAAACAGGCTGCCGAAAACATTGGCAATGGTAATAAAGGCAAAGTTGACGCTGAACAGGTGGACCCGCTCGGAAGGAGATGAATTTTCCGCTAAAAACGGAATCCCAGACACTTGGACGAACGCCATGAAAAGCCCCGTTAGAAAGGCTGCCGTAATAATCGGAGCTTCTGTCACCGCCGCTCCCCTGAAAAACAAAGTCGAAGCTGTTAAGACGGCTCCTCCGACAATCAGCCATTTCCTTCCGATTTTATCGCTTAAGAAACCTGCCGGAATGAGCATGATCGCCGAAGCCGTAGCCGTCATGGAAATGACCTTTCCGTTGACCGTCTCCGGCATGCCAAGCTCACGGATGTATAAATTGTACATCACCATAAAAACACCCATCCCAATTTGGATGAGTATATTGCCTAACATAAAAAACCGGACGTTCCGGTTAAACGATAAGAAATTCCGTTTCCAGTCCGACATCCATCTCATTTTCGTTTCCAACTTTCCTAGCACACTATTTCGATAATCTAAATATACGTGTTACTGAATAGTTTCGCAAGTAGAATTGGAGAATTAGCAGACGTAAAACTGGTTATGCCAATTAACCTGTTGCAGCACCTTCCGTCTGCCTTCATTCATGCTTTTCTAAAAGCCTTTGAACCTGGTCGATTGCACGCAAAAAGGAGGCCCATTACCGAGCCTCCTTTCCTTTATCCTACCTTCGCGCCATTACCCGCCTGCAATTTATACATTTGTGCATACTGGCCGCCAAGAGCAAGCAATTCATCATGCGTACCCTGCTCCACAATTTCTCCGCGGTCCAAGACGAGAATCCGATCCGCGTTTTTAATTGTCGATAACCGGTGAGCGATAATGAATGTCGTACGTCCTTTTTTCAGCACATCCATCGCATGCTGGATGATTTCTTCTGTTTCTGTATCAATATTCGAAGTTGCTTCATCCAGAATCAAAATGGCTGGATCGAAGGCTAATGCCCGCGCGAATGAAATCAATTGCCGTTGTCCGGAAGAAAGGGTACTTCCCTTTTCGACAACCGGCTCATCAATGCCACCCGGCAAGTGCTTCAGCACGCGTTCGCCGCCTACCGCATCAAGCGATTGCTGAACCTTTTCCCGGGAAATGCGTGCATCCCCGAGGCTGATGTTCGACTCGACTGTTCCGCTGAATAAATACGGATCTTGTAGAACGATTCCCATATGGTCACGGATCGTCTGGCGCGGAATCTGGCCAATATCCTTGCCATCTATGGTAATACGACCTTTCGATACATCATAGAAACGGAATAGCAAGTTCATAATCGAACTTTTTCCGGATCCGGTATGGCCAACCAGCGCCACCGTTTCACCTTGCTTCGCTTCGAATGAAATATTCTTCAGCACATATTCCTCTTCTTTATACGCAAACCAGACATCCTCGAAGCGTACGTTTCCACGGTAGCGGGCAATCTTTTCATCACTGACCGGCTCCCCGTTGCGATCCATCAAATCAAAGACACGGTCGGCAGCAACAAGCGACTGTTCCAACCGGGCAAACTGATTGACGATACCTGTGATCGGGTTGAATAAACGCGTAATGTAATCAACGAACGCATACAGCAACCCGACAGACACAACGCTTTCAGCATTTAATGAAGCCCCGCCGAAATACCAGATAAGGAACACGAAAGCGAGTGAGCGGATAATATCAACCAAGTTATGGGACGTCGCCGCCTCCACTTTCAATAACTTGCTTTGATACGTGTAATGCTCGTCATTGATAGCATTGAACTCCGAATCCATCTGCTTTTCCCTACGGAATGCCTGGATGATTGTCATCCCATTAATGGATTCATTGATCATCGCGTTCATTTCACTGTTCTTGCTTCGGATAATATGGTTCACTTTGGAAGCGAATTTACGATATGCCTTCATCCAAATATACAGGACAGGCAAGACGAAAAGGGTGATCGCCCCCATCTTCGGATCCAAATAGAAGAGTGCAATGAAAATACCGAGCATATACATGCCGCTGATTGCGAATTGCGATACAACCGTCACATACAAGTTACGGATTGCTTCCGTATCGTTCGTAATTCTCGCGACTACCTTCCCTGCCGGCAAATTATCGAAGTACCGGATCGGAAGTCTTTGAATGTGAGCATACAGCTCATTCCGCAATTTTTGGATAATGCGGTTTGCCGCCTGCTGCAACAGCAAGTATTGAAAATAACGCAGTATAGCTGTCACGACTGCCAATCCGAAGAAGACGGCAAGTAATTTAGCAATTGGTGTGAAATTGATTGACTGATCCACCGATGTGGCAATATGATCATCGATGATCTTTTTCGCAATCAATGGACCCATCAAGTCAGCTCCAACGGCAAACGCCAGCAACACCAATCCTGTAATAAGAAGCTTTTTATAAAACAACGCATAATGCAATAAGCGTTTTCCTGTACCCATCTTATTCAACCTCCCCGATCTGCTGGCGGTCGAATTGCTCTTTGTACCATCCATTCATCGTAAGCAAGTCTTCATGTGTTCCTTCTTCAATGACCTTGCCATCGTCCAGGACGATGATCCAGTCCGCATGTTCAATGGCGGAAAGGCGATGCGTTGTAATGATGGTCGTCTTGCCTTCCCGTTCCGTCTGGATATTCTCAATGATCTTCGCTTCCGTTTTCGCATCCACGGCGGAAAGCGAGTCATCTAAAATGAGTATCTCAGGATTTTTCACGAGTGCACGGGCAATGGAAATCCGTTGTTTCTGTCCTCCAGATAGGGCAACACCTTTTTCACCGACGAGCGTTTCAAGACCAGCCGGAAGCATTTGCAAATCCTTTTCGAAGTGTGAAAGTCGAATAGCTTCTGCGATATCGGCCTCTGTCGCTTCTGGACGGCCAAACAAGATGTTTTCCCGAACCGAACGCGAGAACAGCACATGATCTTGCGGAACATAGCCGATCCAGTCGCGCACTTGGTCTTTCCTTAATGAATGAAGCGAAACATCCGAGAACGCAATATCCCCTTCCCCAGCAGGATACTCACGCAATAGCTGTTTAACGAACGTCGTTTTCCCGCTTCCTGTCTTCCCGACAATCCCGAGAGTCTGCCCGCGTTCAAGCCGTAATTCGATATGATCGAGGTTGACTGCACTCGACATCGGATATTGGAAGCTGACATCGTTGAAGCCGACACTTTCCGGTTTCTCTACATCTATATGCTTCTCAGGATCTTTCACATCTTCTTCGTACTCCAGCGTCTCCATGACACGGTCTAGGGAAGCATTCCCTCTTTGCAATACGTTGATCAGTTCCCCGATTGCAAACATCGGCCAGACGATCATCCCTAAATAGACGTTAAATGTAACGAGCTTTCCAAGCGTAATCTCTCCAGTCGATACGAGATAAGCTCCGTAACCAAGCCCGATCATATACGTTAAAGCCGTAAATGTTTTGGAAAACGGCATGAAGAGCGCGTCAATCTTTTCGACATGCATATTTTTCTTATAGACATCCTCTGTCATATCCGCAAACCGTTGTTCCGTCGCACGTTCTTGCACATAAGCCCGAACAACACGGACACCTGCGACCGCCTCGAGGACATTGTCATTCAAATCTCCGAATGCATCTTGCGCGACCATATACCGTTCGTGAATTTTCTTGCCAAGCACTTGCAAACTATATGCCAAAATCGGCAACGGCAAGATGGCGACGAGTGTCAGCTTCCACGAGATAATGAATCCCATTGTAATAATCAATGTGCCAAGATAAGCAGTCGAATCGATCAGCGTCATAATACCAAAGCCGGCTGTTTCAGAAATAGCACGCAAATCATTTGTAGAACGGGCCATTAAATCACCCGTCTTATTCTTTTCATAAAATGTTGGTGTCATCTTTAGGAAATGACGCATTAATCGAGTCCTCAATTGCCGCTCAATGACATAGGCTCCTCCAAACAGCTGGTATTGCCAGACAAAGTTTCCGACATAAGATACGAGCATGATCAAGAACATTCCGCCGATGAACAGTGCCAATAGATGGGTCGTCATCGTCTGCGTATGGATAGCGTCAATTGCCTGGCCGATAATCCACGGCGGCAAAATGACAAGCACATTCGCAATCATTAGGAGAACGAGCGCAATCGTATACCGCTTGCGATTCTCCTTGAAAAACCACTTTAATTTAAATAAAACCGAAAACATACGTATCTACCTCTTCCTTGATTCGTAACTATCCACTTTCAAGAGATTCCTTTTTTAATAATTTCCGTTGCTGTTTGATGAAAGTCATCACCAGCACTCCTTTCCTTCGTATTTTTATATGTCACACGCATAGCGTGAAAACACCCAATTTCCATATTTGGAAAGACAAAAAAACACACGCCTCCTACAATAAGCGTGTGCTCAAAAAAGGAACGGCTGTTTGCCGTCCAAATATGAATTAGTTATAATTCAACGAGTTGGCCGGCACGGAATATGATATTGTAGATGTTGAAATCCAGTTTGCAAAGTTTTCATTTTCCGCACCTCCCTCACTATTTCGATTTTCGAATAATTCTACATTACATGTTCAATTTACATTTGTCAATAAAATATCGGAAAAAGTTGGACACTAATTTCCTACTTTTCTTGTTCTTCGGACTATGCCCTGCCTGGTTTCAGCCACGTCCTCGCCGGGTAATGATAGAGCAAGGCCGAAAAGGTCTCCCGATTGCAGCGAATAGTTTGCAACATTTCTGATTATACTGTTACTAGCAAGATAAGTTGGCGCCATTCCCCTTGACGTCATACAACCCCACGGCAATGTAACATATGCACCAGGAGCGAAAAACGCTCCTGGTATTTTTTTGACCGTCCTATCCTATGATGAAAACCCTTCATTCATTCAGCCAAACAGCGAAAATGCCGTAGCGCCTAAAATTGTCGTAACAATGACGACAATCCATGGAGACAGCTTATAATGGACGAGCAGGGCAAAAGCAATTAACGCAATGGCAAAATCGACTGGCTTATGTATGGAACTCGTAAATACTGGATTGTATAGAGCCGCCAGCAAAATGCCGACTACTGCCGCGTTTACTCCTTTTAATGCCGCCTGGATGCCTGGCTTCGAACGAACGGCCGACCAAAAAGGAAGGGCACCTATGACAAGCAAAAACGAAGGCAGAAACATAGCCGTAACTGCAACGAGCGCTCCGACAGGTCCATCCATGTATTGTCCCAAGTAGCCGGAAAGGGTGAAAAGTGGACCTGGCACTGCCTGCGCAGCTCCATAACCTGCGATGAATGTCTCGGCATCCATCCAGCCCCCCGGCACAATCTCTCTTTCCAGCATTGGCAAAACAACATGCCCTCCGCCGAATACTATGGAACCAACCCGATAGAAAATATCGAAAATAGCTACTAATGAATGATTCCATAACGGACGCAGCAGCGGCAAAGCGACCAGCAGTCCGAAAAATACAACCCATGCAGCCATTCCAATCCGTTTCCCGAAGGAAAGAGACAAATCCTTCACTACATCGGTCTTTTCTTTCCTATACAAATAAAATCCTAGCACTCCTGCAAGCACGATGATCATGATTTGTCCAAATGCAGTTGGCATTAATAATGTAGCTACGGCTGCCAGCACAGCGATTGTGATCCGTTGCCGGTCCGGTGTCAACGTTTTGCCCATCCCGAGCAACGCATGCGCGACAACAGCAACCGCAACAATTTTTAATCCTTTCAGCCAACCAATATCAAACGTCGCATTGGACATGAGATAAGCAAATGCCATCAATAAAAGAACAGATGGCAAAGTGAATCCTATCCATGATAACAGGCCGCCAAACAATCCCCCGCGCATCAGACCGATGGCAATGCCGACCTGAGAGCTTGCCGGTCCGGGCAGAAATTGGCAAAGCGCCACGAGATCGGCATACATCTTATCATCCAGCCATTTTTTCCTTTTCACATATTCATCCCGGAAATATCCGATGTGAGCGGCCGGACCGCCGAATGACGTCAGCCCAAGCTTAGTGGATGCCTTTAAGATCTCCCAATACCTTGATGTATTCATTCGAAATCCTCCCCCTTTCACTCTTCCATCCAGTATACCTGAATCGGGCAAAATCATTTGTTTTTTTCTTGTAAATAATTTATCATAATCTTAACTAACTATTTTACCTATACAGGAGGTGTGTACTTTGTTCTACCCCTCATTCGGGCGCGGAGCAAAGTAAACTTATTTGGACATTGCCATACGATTGGCAGCATTTGCTGCCTTGATCGCTCTCACCGCATTTTTTGTTGCGAGTGAATTTGCAATAGTGAAAGTACGGACAACACGCATTAATCAGCTTGTCGCAGAAGGAAACCGCAAAGCCATGATCGCGAAAAAAGTGGTCAGCAACTTGGATGAATATTTGTCGGCATGCCAATTGGGCATTACCATCACAGCATTAGGACTCGGTATGTTAGGCGAGCCGACAGTCAAGCTGCTCTTACAACCAGTTTTTTCCCATTTTGATTTGACACCGAATGTGACAACATTCCTTTCTTTTGCAATTGCATTCACAATCGTGACATTTTTGCATGTCGTAGTCGGTGAGTTGGCTCCGAAAACCATTGCCATACAGCGTGCCGAAGCGATTACACTATCCTTTTCACGACCATTGATCATTTTCCATAATGTCATGTATCCGATTATTAAAGGAATGAATGGCGCTGCAAGAGGAATCGCACATATGCTAGGCTACAAAACAGTATCCGAATCAGAAGTAGTCCACTCCGAGGACGAACTCCGCATGATTTTGTCTGACAGTCTGAAAGGCGGAGAGATCAATCCAGCCGAATACAAATTCGTTAATAACATCTTTGAATTCGATGACCGCGTCGCTCGCGAAATCATGGTGCCGCGGACTGAAATGATGACCATCGAAAAAGATATGACGTTACAAGACGTGTTTGAAATGATCGGCGTGGAACAGTATACGCGCTATCCCGTAACAGACGGAGATAAAGACCATGTCATCGGTCTCATCAATATGAAGAATCTGTTGACCGCCTACATCAAAGACCCGACGACCGGTAAACAGCCGGTTATTGAATACATGCAACCGATCATCCGCGTCATCGAAACGATGTCCATCGGCGATCTTTTGCTGAAGATTCAACGGGAACGAATCCACATGGCTGTGTTGATGGATGAGTATGGCGGGACATCCGGTCTCGTAACGATAGAAGACATACTCGAAGAGATCGTCGGGGAAATTCAAGATGAATTTGATATGGATGAAATACCGGAAGTCCAAATGATTAATAAAGACCACTATATTTTCGACGCGAAAATGCTGATCGAAAATGTCAATGATGTGCTTGGCACCCATATCGTCGAAGAAGACATTGATACGATCGGCGGCTGGTTCATGTCTGAACGCTTTGAAGCAATCCCAGGTGAAAAGATCATTGAACAAGGCTATGAATTCACAGTAAAAGATGTGGAAGGCCATCATATCCTTTACTTGGAAGCTATCAAACACGAGAAAGAAGAAGTAAGCGATTCATCCGATCTATCCTATGAATCATAAAAAACGGCATCTCGCCGTTTTTTTTTCACCATATTGACGGCTGTGGATATTTTTGCTATTGTTAGTTCAACTGATAGAAGGAGGGTGAAGGCATATGAAAAAGACTACTACTTACACTCAATTATTTGTAATGTGGATCGGACCCATGCTTTCACCTGACCTATCGCACTGATCGATATGTCTATTCTGTTATGCGCGTGAAAGCCGTGGTGTCCGATCCAGGACCCACGGTTTTTTGATTCGCACAAAACAGGAGGCTTTTGAATGACAAACTTACAACAGCTAGGTTGGACAGAATTACGGGAGCAGGACTGGTCTGCATTACCCGAAGGAATGAAACAGAAATCATTACCCGGAAGAGTTACACTTGAACATAAAAGAATGTACCGCGTCATCACTGAAGAAGGCGAATGGCTATCCGTCTGTTCCGGCACGATGGAACATATGGCGAGCGAACGAAGGGACTTCCCCGCAGTCGGTGATTGGGTGGCGGTAGAAAAGATGCCAGGCGAGCAACGGGGAATTATCCACTCCCTCCTCCCCAGGACTTCACTCTTTTCAAGAAAATCCGCAGGCATGACCATAACAGAACAGATCATCGCAACCAATGTCGATATCGTATTCCTCGTTATGTCACTGAATCAGGATTTCAATGAAAGACGACTCGAACGATATCTGATTGCTTCTTACGATTCAGGAGCGTTGCCGATCATCCTATTGACCAAGAAAGATCTATGCCCTGATGCAGAAGTCTTTATTGAAAAAGCACAACGGATTGCTCCCGGAACAGATATCATCGCAGTCAGCAATCATACAGGAGAAGGACTCGAAGAAGTGCAAGCGATCTTGCAAAATGGAAAAACCGCTGCCCTTCTCGGATCGTCAGGCGTCGGTAAATCTTCCCTGACCAACGCCCTTTTAGAAGACGGCAAGATGGAGATTCAAAATATTCGTGAAGATGATGCCAAAGGAAGGCACACCACAACCCACCGGGAAATGCTGCTTTTGCCGCACGGAGGCATCCTCATTGACACACCAGGAATGCGTGAATTTCAGCTCTGGGATCAGGGTGACAGCTTGGACGCAAGCTTCCAAGACATCGACCAGCTCGCCAGTTCCTGCAAGTTCAGCGACTGCCAGCATAAAAAAGAACCCGGCTGCGCCGTACAAACCGCCATTGCCGAAGGTTTATTACCCGCTGAGCGCTATGACAGCTATTTAAAATTACAAAGAGAACTCGCCTTCCTAGAACGGAAATTAAAGCAATCCGAAGCGAAAGAACGGAAGACACAAAAGAAAGCAACTCAAAAAAAGAGATAACGAAACATAAGGACTGTGCAGAAAGTCAGCGGAATCTGATTTTCTACACAGTCCTTTGTTATAGGGCTTGTTTATGGATGGGGCTTGGACCGGTTGGAATATAGGAGAGGTTGCCTGAATATATGAGAGGTTCGGCGGCGGATACGAGCGGTTGCAGGAATATACAAGTGGTTCGGCGGCGGATACGAGCGGTTGCGGGAATATACGAGTGGTTCGCTGGCGGATACGAGCGGTTGCCGGGATATACGAGGGGTTCGACGGCGGATACGAGCGGTTAGAGGAATATACGAGTAGTGCGGCGGATACGAGCGGTTGCGGGAATATACGAGTGGTTCGACGGCGGATACGAGCGGTTGCGGAAATATACGAGGGGTTCGACGACGCATACGAGCGGTTAGAAGAATATACGAGGGGTTCGACGGCGGATACGAGCGGTTAGAGGAATATACGAGTAGTGCGGCGGCGGATACGAGCGGTTAGAGGAATATACGAGTAGTGCGGCGGCGGATACGAGCGGTTAGAAGAATATACGAGGGGTTCGCACACGGATACGAGCGGTTACTGGATTATACGAGTGGTTCGGCGGCGGATACGAGTGGTTCGCCGACGGATATGAGCACTTTCTAAGAACTGATAAATTAATTCCAAACAAAAAAAGACCTGCAAATCAGCAAACAATCTGCAGGTCACTTTTCGTTTCTACTTTCCATATGACAACTAACCCAAAGCCGCCTTCAGTTCCGCGCTCGCTTTCCATACCCCATTCACCTGCACGGAAGCGATCGTCTGTTGTGCCAGATCCACATCAATGTCATTGTCCAAAATCAATAGACCGACCACTTTAATGTCTATTTTCGTGTGATGCTCCGCGTGCTTTATTAAATCCTCGCGGCTCAACCGCATGACGCCGACAACAAATGACTTCCTCACGACAATCTCCTGTACTTCTGCCGCATGCGTCGCGAGCTGGTTTCGGATCGACGTCCGGATGAAATCTGTCCTGTTGGAATAAAACCCTTGCTCTACTAACAGATCTACCTTTCCCAAATCGACGACATTCATATTAATTGTAATCTTTTCAGACTCCACCATCTGCATCCTCCCTTTCCCTTTCTCCTTTCACTATATCATATTCACCATCCATATGGAAGGTTTACAGATGTTTTTTCAGTCACGCAAATATTCCACTCGATAGATATCCGGCCGACGGTCCTTCAATTGCTTGACCGTACCGCTTTGGCGCTGGCGTCGCAAGATCTCAAGATCGACATCTCCGATTAGCACCATTTCTACGTTGGCATGCGTCTCGCCTACAATTCCATCTCTTGCAAATTCAAAATCAGACGGGGCAAATATCGCCGACTGGGCGTATTGCACGTCCATATTTTCTGTTTCGGGCAGATTGCCTACCGTACCGGAAATGACGGTATATACCTGATTTTCGACCGCACGTGCCTGGGCACAGTATCGAACGCGCAAATAGCCCTGACGATCTTCTGTGCAAAACGGCGTAAAGATGATTTTCGCTCCCTTATCCGTAGCGATGCGGGCCAGCTCAGGAAATTCAATGTCATAACAGATTTGAATTGCAATTTTCCCGCAGTCCGTATCAAACACGCGGACGGAATCTCCTCGGCTGATCCCCCACCATTTTCGTTCATTCGGTGTAATATGGAGCTTGTATTGCTTTTCAATCGAACCGTCGCGGCGGAATAAATATGCCACATTATAAATTTCTTCGTCTTCCTCCACAAAATGAGAGCCGCCTATGATATTAACGTTATACCGAACCGCCAAGTTGGTGAACAGCTCGATATATTGCGGCGTATATTCTGTCAGCCTTCTGATTGCCTGGCTTGGAGAGCGTTCATCTAAGAATGACATCAACTGTGTCGTGAAAATCTCTGGAAACACAGCGAAATCAGAACCGGCATCGGAAGCGACATCCACAAAATACTCACATTGGTTGGCAAGGTCGTCAAACGAGGAGATCTTCCTCATTAAATATTGGACGACGCAAATCCGCACCGGAAAGCTCGTTTTAAAATGCCGCTTCGTCATTGCCCGGTAATCGACGTTATTCCATTCCATCAATGTCGCATATTTATTCGAAGCTTTATCATCCGGCAAATAGTTCGGATTGATTCGCATTAACGTAAAATCATTTAATAATTGAAAGGAGAGAACCGGATCGTAGATTTTATGCCGGCTCACCGCATCAACATATTCGCGCGGAGACAATTCTGCTGCGTATTTATGATAATTCGGGATTCTCCCGCCGATAATAATCGATTTTAAATTCATTTGACGGACAAGCTCTTTTCTCGCTTCATACAAACGCTGTCCGACTTTCATTCTGCGGTACTCCGGATGGACCATCACTTCGATGCCATACAAATTGTACCCTTCCGGATTATGATTGGTTATGTAACCCCCATCAGAAATATCATCCCATGTATGGCGGTCATCATATTCGTCAAAGTTAACAATCAAGCTTGAACAGGAGCCGATGATTTCGCCATCGAGTTCCGCCACAAATTGGCCTTCCGGAAAAATGTCCAGATGGCTTTCCAGCTGCTCCCTTTTCCAAGGCTCCATCCCTGGAAAACAGACAGATTGCATGCTTAGTATTTTTGCAATGTCCTCGTACTCCATTTGCCTGATTACCATGCTCATTTCAAATGAAGTTAAATCAAATTGTTCACTCACTACTATCACCTCTCCTATTTGTTTACCCAACTTGCTTGCTAACAAGTCATGAAAGAGTGAATAATTTACAGCCCTGATGGGACACTCTATAATCAAAGAGAAGTCTGCAAGATAGGGGGTTCGTTATATTGGATAAACGACAGGAGAATGGACTTCTTTTCATTTTCACCGTTTCATTGATTGCCACACTGGGGTCCTTATATTACTCAGAGATTAAAGGATTTACTCCTTGTACCCTCTGCTGGTATCAGCGGATTCTCATGTATCCGCTCGTTCTCATATCTGGAGTTGCTCTAGTTCAGAAGAATGCCAGAATTGCAATGACGACAGCCGTCTTTTCAGTTATCGGAGCAGGTACATCGCTTTACCATTACAGCATCCAAAAGCTCTCATTTTTCCAAAGTCACGCACCCGCCTGCAGGAATATCCCTTGCACAGGGCAATACGTCAATTATTTAGGATTTATTACAATCCCATTTATGGCATTCGTCGCATTTTTACTTATTTTAATTACAAGC
Source organism: Sporosarcina sp. AD_1 (assembly GCF_057373025.1). NCBI lineage: Bacteria > Bacillati > Bacillota > Bacilli > Caryophanales > Caryophanaceae > Sporosarcina > Sporosarcina sp. AD_1. Next base: position 9,867 of record NZ_JBPVIR010000009.1, on the reverse strand, counting down.
CTAATCTTACTAAAACAGGCAAAAGGAGTTTCGACCAAATGAAAAAACTGCTTATTATCGGTGGTGTCATCATCGCCATCTTTGTTTTGATTGTCGTCTTGACGAATCAATCAAACAAACAAAAATTAAAGGACAACCCTTACGGAACAAAGGAACTGGAACCATCCACCATAAATTTGCTTGGCAATAAAAATTACAGCAATATCGTCCTTCCTGATGAGCTGATGGAAAAGATCAAATCAGGGGAACCAGTTACTGCCTATTTCTTTTCTCCTCAGTGCCCGTTTTGCATGAAGATGACACCAATTCTTATGCCGATCGCAAAAGATAAAGGGATTCATGTCTATCAATACAATCTGCTTGAGTTTGAAAAAGAAGCGGCTCCATATGGAATTGAAAGCTGGCCGGCCCTCATTCAATATGAGAACGGAAAAGAAGTCGGCAGGCTTGTTGGTTTGCCGCCAGAAGAACCTGAAAAAGCCATCGAAGAATTTCTTAAGGAACATACAGGAAAATGATGATAGCCACACCGACATTTCATTATTCATTAAAAGAAGATGGGCTGACCATTGAAAGATTGCTTCAAGATAAGTGGGTCGTGGGCAAAAAAACGGTTCACCAGATGCGGATGGCGAAAAGTATTTATGATTCGTCTGGAGTTTCCGCTGACTGGAGAGAGCCGCTTGAAAGCGGGACTATTCTCAAATTCACTTTTCCAGATATCACATCAAGTTATGTACCCGAGGATCCGGGATCAATTGAAGTAGTCTGGGAGGACGAACATCTTCTCATCGCAAGAAAACCAGCCGGAATCGCAACGCATCCAGATCTTCCAGATGGCACTGGAACCTTCATGAATCAGGTCATGGGGCATGTTCAACGCAGTGGAGGAACCTATGCCGAGCATGTGCAGCGGCTTGATAAAGGGACAGGTGGATTAATTGTCGTCGCCAAACACCCCATTGCCAAAGGGCTGCTTGACCGGATGATGGAACAGAACGAAGTGACCCGGACGTACGTGGCGGAAGTCGATGGTCGCTTAAACCGTATGAGGGGATCGCTGAAGTACCCGATTGGACGGGACCGGCATCATCCAACCCGGAGAAGGGTCTCACCAGGCGGCCAATCCGCTACGACCCACTTCCGCATTCTAGAGCGGCTTGAGAACTCGACAATTATTGAAGCCAGACTGGATACAGGACGAACTCATCAGATCCGTGTCCACTTTTCCCATATCGGCCATCCGATTACAGGAGACACTTTATACGGCGGCACGGAAACAGGTGATGGTCAATATCGCTTGACCGCAGTCAAAGTTTCCTTTGTCCATCCGATGACGGAAGAATCATTGACAATTGAATAAGAAAAAGCCGGAGAGCCATTTCTCCGGCTTTTTCTATGGAATCAATTATACGCCAGCTGCTTGATACCATTCTCCAGGCGCATGTCCACTTCTTTCGCGTCATCAATATGCTCCATGATTAATGCGTGCGCTTCCGCAAATAATTGTTTCGCTTCGAGAAGCTCCTGCTTCACGCTGCTCGACAGCTTCTTCTGTTCTTCAATCATGTCCTGCACGGCAGTAATATCTGTTTGACTGTCCTCAACCGTATGCAAAATCCGTTCAATTTTCGCTTCTGTTTCCAAGCTGACTTGCATGCCTTTCTCTACCAGCTGCGCACTTTTCCGTGTCGCTTGCAATGCTTGCTCAATCTCTTCACGAAGCGCGTTCGTCAATGTCTGGATATTCGCCGTGCTATTTGATGTGCTTTCCGCAAGCTTCCTCACTTCTTGGGCAACTACCGCAAACCCTTTGCCAGATTCCCCTGCACGCGCCGCCTCGATGGAAGCGTTCAAAGCCAATAAATTCGTTTGCGCTGCAATATCTTCAATGACACCAACAATCGATTGAATTTCAACAGAACGAGTGCTTAAGTTTGTCATGTTTTGCTCAGAAGATTGGATTTGTACGCCTAGTTGGTTAATGACATCCGCCGTTCCATGGACTTCCTTCGCCCCTTCTGAAGCCTCTGTCACCATCTGATTTGATTTTTCTTCTAGCGAACGTCCCTTTTCAAACAGATCTTCTGATTTCACAGCCGAGCTGTCACTTAGACCTTCGACTTTATCAAATCTCTCTTCGATTTGGGCAACGGCTTCACCCAACACATTATGTTGTGCATTCACTTTTTCATGCTGTGAAACGGCTGCCTCCAGTTCACTTTTCAACTCGTCAAGCCGTGCCGCTTCCTCTACTTCTTTCCGTCTATAGTCTTCTTTCAATTGCTCGATCTCTTTCAAGTAACTCTCATCATGGCTTACACTCTTCTTGCTTCTGAACACTCTAATTCCCCCTGTCTATTCTCTACTTTTATATATCGGTTTATTATGAGAAAAGTCAGAGGGTATAAATACCCAATTAAAGCTGATCGTATTTTTCTGGATTCGTTCCAGTCCGTTCGTCTTTGTTTAATCGATCGATCCTTTGCATCTCCTCAAGCGAAAGTGCAAAGTCTGCGACACTGGCATTTTCCTTGATTCGTTCCTTCGTCACTGATTTTGGAATGGCAATCAACCCATGTTGCAAATGCCAACGAATAATGACCTGTGCTGGTGTCTTGCCGTGAGCCTTGCCGATTTCCACTAATGTTTCATCCGCTAAAATCCGGCCCCTGGCGAGCGGCGACCAAGAGGTGACCTCGATGCCATGTTGCTCGCAATAAGAGCGCAAAGGGACTTGCGATAAAAGAGGATGCAATTCAACCTGGTTAACCATTGGAGGAATGGACGCTTCCGATAAGATTTCTTCTAAATGATGCACATGATGATTGGAAACCCCAGTCGCGCGAATCAGCTTCTCATCATACAAACGTTCAATTGCTTTATACGTATCTTGATATTTCCCTGCTACGGGCCAATGCGTCAAGTATAGATCTAAATAATCCAACTTCAGCTTCTTTAACGATTTTTCAAACGCACGTAATGTCTCATCATAGCCTTGATCGGTATTCCACACTTTCGAGGTGATGAATAACTGTTCCCTTGGGATACCAGAATACGTAATAGCCTCGCCTGTTTCTTCTTCATTTTCATAAATGGCAGCTGTGTCAATCGCCCGATAGCCAAGTTCCAATGCATACGATATCGCAGCTATCGCTTCTTCCGGATCGGTCATTTTGTAAACTCCCAATCCGAGTTGAGGCATCTTGACACCATTTGCCAATGTAATTTTCTCTTGATAAATAAAACCCATTCCACAACCTCCTTATATATGTACCATTGTACCGATTTCATTCTAATTTTCCTATTGTTGTTAGGATAGTCATTGCAAAAAATCAAAGAAACGAATATTATGTATAAGGATAATAAAAATGTTCGTGTTTTATTGAAAGGGGTACAACCATTGTTTCAACTAGAAAAAAATAATACATCGATTAAAACTGAATTATTGGCAGGCATGACAACGTTTCTAACGATGGCTTATATCGTCATCGTCAATCCAATTATTTTATCGGATGCTGGCGTGCCTTTTGACCAAGTGTTTCTAGCGACCATTATTGCAACGGTCATCGGTACGTTATGGATGGCGTTATGTGCTAATTATCCGATTGCCATCGCTCCTGGCATGGGGTTGAACGCTTATTTTGCATCGGTCGTCATCGGTTCCGACGGCAGCCTTGATTATACAGCAGCGTTTTCTGCCGTTTTCGTCGCCGGTTTGCTGTTTATTATTCTATCCCTGACTTCGTTTCGGGAGAAACTAATTGAATCCATTCCGGAAAATTTGAAGCATGGAATTACAGCAGGCATTGGCTTATTTATCGCATTTTTAGGCTTGCGCCTATCCGGGCTTGTCGCTTCTCACGAGTCGACGCTTGTCCGGCTTGGTGACTTAACTTCCCCGCCTGTCTTATTGACGCTATTCGGATTGATTGTAACTGTCATCCTGATGACGTTAAACGTCTATGGCGCCATCTTTATCGGCATGATCGCCACCGGAATCGTCGCCTTCTTTACGAAGCAATTGCATTTTGAAGGGGCCCCATGGAAAGTCCCTCATCTTCCGGAAGGCATTCTTGTTTGGAATCCGATTCAAGCGGTTGGCGATGTCATCAGCCATGGCTTATATGGTGTTGTTTTCGCCTTTTTAATTGTGACGCTGTTTGATACGACAGGTACGATGATTGGTGTCGCGAAGCAGGCAGGTTTAATGAAAGGCAAATCCCTTCCGCGTGCAAGACATGCTTTATTGGCAGACTCCATTGCTGCAACAGCCGGCGCTATGGTAGGGACAAGCCCGACTTCCGCTTATGTAGAATCCTCGTCAGGAGTAGCTGTTGGCGGACGGACCGGTCTCACCACTTTGACAGTCGCCATCTTCTTTATTATTGCGGCATTCTTTAGCCCGGTAGTCGGCGCTCTCTCGAATGTGGCAGCTATTACTGCACCTGCTTTGATTATCGTCGGCAGCTTGATGATCGGTGCCGTGAAGCATATTGACTGGGATTCGTTTGATGAAGCGTTTCCTGCGTTTCTTGTCATTTTGACGATGCCTTTGACATCCAGCATCGCAACGGGAATTGCGCTTGGCTTTATCACGTATCCAATCTTAAAAGTTGTGAAAGGCAAATGGCGGGAAGTTCCGCTCTTATTGTATTTCTTTGCTGTGTTATTCGCATACCAGCTGTTATTCCTGCCTCATTGATGTCATAATTATTGCGTTTCTTGTCACAAATATTGGCATCATTCATTTCATTTCACATGAGATTCATGTATACTAAATGAAGGACTAATGATTTTTACAGGAGGTACTTCCGATGAAACTTATCCTTATCATGGGCGTTTGCTTCGCATTCCTATCTGCGATTTTAACTGGTGGCTATGAAGACAAACCAGGCAAAGTAAAAAAATAATGCAATGAGAAAACGGGACATGCCAATTGGCTGTCCCGTTTCTTTATGTCAAATCCAAAAATGACTGCTGACGAAGCGCTTCATAAATTAAAATGGCAGCCGTATTCGAGAGGTTCAACGAGCGGATATTGCCATTCATCGGAATGCGCAAGCAATTCTCCCTATGCGTTTCAATGATTTCTGGCGGCAGCCCTGTCGTCTCTTTGCCGAAAACAAAGAAGATATCCTTGGAGCTGTCGGTAAAATCGTAGTCAGAATACGTTTGCTTCCCGAATTTCGTAATGAAATAAAACTCCCCATCGGGATAAGCTGCAAAAAATTCATGTATGCCTTCATGATACGTAATCTCAACATGTTCCCAATAATCGAGGCCCGCCCGCTTCAACATTTTATCATCTGTTGAAAATCCGAGAGGCTTGATCAGATGAAGTTTTGCTCCGGTTCCCGCGCATGTTCTTGCGATATTACCCGTATTAGCGGGAATCAACGGTTCAAATAGAGCGACATGTATCGCCATAATATAGCCCTTCTTTCAAGTAATCTGTAGTGCTTGTCTCACCTCGGTGAGCACTCCGGAATCCTGTTCGGTCGCCAATGCTTGTTCCAATGCAAGCCGTCCTTCAGCGGAGCCAATTTCACCTAATGCCCACGCTGCGGTACCTCGAATCATCGGCCTCGCATCTGTTTGCAATAACTTCGCTAATGTTGGAACGGCTGATTCCTCTTTAAAATGCGCTAATGCAATGACCGCGTTTCGCTGGATCGGGTTCTTCCCTCTCCAAGAGCCGGACATATGGCCGTAAGTTTCTTTAAACTCCCGATTTGTTAAGGAAAGCATTGGTTCAAGCATTGGTTTTGACAGTTCGGGATCCGGTTGAAAAGCTTCCTGATGCATATTATACTTGCCTTTATTTTTCGGACAAATCGTCTGGCATGTATCGCAGCCGTAAATCCGGTTCCCGATTTTCTTTCTAAATTCCTCTGGTATCGGTTGCTTCGTCTGTGTTAAAAAAGCAATACAACGCTGGGCATTCAGCTGTCCTCCTTGTATTAAGGCACCGGTTGGACAGGCGTCCAGACAAAGCGTGCAGTCGCCACATTCGTCTTCCATCGGTTCGTCTGGAGCAAATGGTATATTGGTGATCATCTCGCCCAGATAGACATAGGAGCCGAACTCCGGTGTAATTATAGAGCAATTCTTGGCAGACCAGCCGATTCCGGCCCGTTCCGCAACCGCCCGATCGACAAGCTCTCCCGTATCTACCATGGATCGGCACTGAACGCCGGGAATCCGTTCTTTCATATATGTCTCGAGCAACTCGAGCTTTTCGCGCAGGACGACATGGTAATCCAATCCCCATGAAGCTCTGCAAAAGATTCCCCGTCTTTCACCTTTTCTTCCCTTCGGGGCATGTTCCATTTTGGATGGATAGGCAATGGCGATTGAAATGATACTTTCAGCTTGATCCAACAATAAAACTGGATTCGTACGCTTTTCGATATCACTCTCTTCGAAACCGGATTGGTAGCCGAGCTCCTGTTGCCGTCTCAGCCGGTTCTTCAATTCCCGGAAAGGCGCAGCGGTAGTAAAGCCGATTTTATCGATGCCTATTGTTTTTGCATAGTCACAGATCTCTTGTTGGAACTGAGCGACATTCATACAGATTCGCCTCCCTTATGGTAAGATTGAACAAAAAGACAAGGGTGATTTCATTGAAACTAGAAATGGATGAAAAATTGTTTCATGCCATGCCCGATTTGAAAATCGGCCTTATCTATTATAACAAAATAACAGTATCAGAATCGCCTCAAATGTTAAAAGGGCGGTTGCAATTGTTTCAGGAGCAGTTGTTTTTTGATTTAGAAGACAAACAGCTGACCGATTTTCCTGGAATCAATGAATGGAGAACGGTCTGGAAGGCATTTGGAGCCGATGCGAGCCGCTACCGGCCTTCCGTAGAGGCATTATATCGGAGAATAAATAAGCAGAATTACATAGCACCCTATCATAGTGCCGTCGATTTGAACAATTTCTTCTCACTGCAATATCAAATTCCTGCAGGCATTTATGATCGGAAGAAAATCGTAGGTGACGTTATGCTGACAGTAGGTGATGAGGCGGCAGGATATGATGGGCTGAACGGCCGTTTTAACACACTGGAAAACATGTTAGTCCTGCGAGATGAGTATAGTCCGTTCGGCAGCCCGTTTGTTGATTCCATCCGTACTGCAGTAACGGAAGAAACGACATCCGCTTTGCAAGTGCTGTTTCTGCGCCCTTCTCTTGATCTAGACAACGCTGCAAAATTGACAAACGCCGCTGCTAACATGTTCACCTCGATCAGTGGCGGAGACGCTACAACGCATGTGTTACATGCTGCACTAAGGTCCATCGTCATTCCTGAATAAGCACTAACTGTATAAGAAATTCCATAATACAACGCTCCAGCCTTCATAGGCGAGAGCGTTTTTTGAATCAATGTTTGAATGACTGCATTTTTTTATGAATCAATTTTTGAATGGCTGCGTCTTTTCCCCATCAATGACGAGTATCCATGTACCCTTTTCCGGAAATGTCAGTTTCCCTGTGAAAGTATGCAAAATACCGGATCCTCTAGCATCGATAAATTCTCCATCTTCTTTGAACCACTGTCTATCAATCACTTTACCCTTTTTATTCTGAAGTTCGACTTGAATCTCCTTCTTACTCTCTCCGAACCGTTCGATACTGATGTCTACCTCTTTTCCTGTCTCCAACTCAGCAGGAGAATCTTCTAGCGTATAATGCTTCGTTTTTGGAAATGGAGGCAGTACATCCAAATCGAACGTCTCAAAGACTTCTTCATTTACATATACCTTGACATGCCAACGTCCTTCTTCCGGGAATGGTGTAAATCTCGTCAGGACGTGTGCATCTTCAGAATCGTTCAGAGGACCGCTCAGCACCCCTTCAGCTAGTGTGATTGCCTGGTTGGAATGGACAGCTTCCATACGGAATGGCTTGTCAACAAGTTGGGCTGGCTCCCCCCAGAAGAACAACATGATTTTCGCTCCTCTCCTCCAATCCTCTGCGACAAATGGTTTGAGAGAACCAAGCATCGCAAAACGGCCTTCAATCCCTAATACTTCCTGTTGGCGAGGAGACATAAGGAACTGTTCCAGTTCTTTGCCGGGCGGAAGTGTCAATTGCCCGTCGCCGGTGAGGGAAAGATTCGTTCGAAGCGGGACAAATAACAGAAAAGCAATGCAGAGCAAGGCTGCACAAACAAAGAAAGGACGGAAGGAATACTTTTTCCTTTCGTGAGAGTGGCCTTGGAGAGACTGCAGAATCCTGGCCTTCTGTTCCTCTGGCAAAGTGAAAGTAGGCAAGCGATTCAATCTCTCTTCCAAGTCATCTTTAGGCTTCTTCATATGGAACCTCCTCCAAGGATTTTCTCAGCTTTGCCAAAGCTCGGTGAAACAGCACACGAGCATGATTGGCAGAACAATTCATGACTTGCGCCGTCTCGCTGACAGAGAGCTCGAGAATCCCTCGTAAAATGACCACGTCTCTGTAACGAGCGGAGAGCTGCGATATGGCGTGGTACAAGGTCTGTTGATCATCTGTGGCAATCAGGGCAGCCTCCAAGGACGCCTGCACAGGTGGAGAAGCATGTAAAAAGGGCATTAACCGCTCCCATAACCTTTTGCGTCGGTACGTGTCCAATACGTGATTACGGGCAATGGAGATAAGCCAAGTCCTTGGATGGAAGCGCTGATGAAAAGATCTTTGTTTTTGCAGAGCGATGAGAAAGGTCTCCTGGACATAATCCTCCACATCAAAGCTCCCTGTAAAATAAACGAGATAACTGGTCAGATCCCGCTCATATAAATGAAACCATTCTTCAACCCTATCCGGCACGTGGATCCCCTCCTAGTAAGTAGACGAACGAAATGCGGATTCATTACAGTGGATTCGGAGAATTAAATAGGAAACGGAAAAAAAGAGGATAGAAAAAAAGACACAACCGAAGTTGTATCTTTTTTAGTGGATACCCGAGGCCGGACTTGAACCGGCACGCCTCGCGGCACCGCATTTTGAGTGCGGCGTGTCTGCCATTCCACCACTCGGGCATATGAAGTTTTGCAACAGCGTCATAAAACTTGGAGGCGGCAACCGGAATCGAACCGGTGGTAAGGGTGTTGCAGACCCGTGCCTTACCGCTTGGCTATGCCGCCGTAGAATAAGTGGAGCGGAAGACGGGATTCGAACCCGCGACCCCGACCTTGGCAAGGTCGTATTCTACCACTGAACTACTTCCGCGAAACTGGGGTAGCTGGATTCGAACCAACGAATGACGGAGTCAAAGTCCGTTGCCTTACCGCTTGGCTATACCCCAAAGTAATGGGGCGGACGAGGGGAATCGAACCCCCGAATGTCGGAACCACAATCCGATGCGTTAACCACTTCGCCACGACCGCCATAATAAAATTGGATGACATTAATTAAGACTGAATTAATACTGAGCATAGATGGGGCGGACGAGGGGAATCGAACCCCCGAATGTCGGAACCACAATCCGATGCGTTAACCACTTCGCCACGACCGCCATAATATTGAATTAAAACAGTAATGGCAGGGGCAGTAGGAATCGAACCCACACCAAAGGTTTTGGAGACCTCTATTCTACCGTTAAACTATGCCCCTATTTAAATGGTGGTGGGGGACGGATTCGAACCGCCGAACCCGGAGGGAGCGGATTTACAGTCCGCCGCGTTTAGCCACTTCGCTACCCCACCAAGAGCATGGTGCCGGCGAAAGGACTTGAACCCTCAACCTACTGATTACAAGTCAGTTGCTCTACCAATTGAGCTACACCGGCATGATATAAATGGTGGCTCAGGACGGAATCGAACCGCCGACACAAGGATTTTCAGTCCTTTGCTCTACCGACTGAGCTACTGAGCCACAAAT
>NZ_JBPVIR010000008.1:0-197176 GCF_057373025.1 Sporosarcina sp. AD_1 | reverse complement strand
AATTATCGAGCACTTCCCGAACGGCTGGCATGAAGGTATCAATCACACATCCAAGCAGCTCTTTCTGTCAATAGAAAAAGACGGAGAAAAACAACTTGTTTTTCTCCGCCCGTTTCATACATACACTTATGAAGTTGCTCTTGTTACTTAGTGTTCCAATTCAAGCAGCAAGTCGCCTGTCGAGATGGCTTCGCCTGCTCCGACGTGGATGGCTTTGACGGTGCCCGCGAACGGCGCTTGGATAGTTGTCTCCATCTTCATTGCTTCGGTGATGAGCAAGTGTTCTCCCCTCTTCACCTTTGCGCCTGCCGAGACGGCCACTTTTAGCACAGTGCCCGGCATTGTCGCCGCAATATGGGTATCATTCGATGGATCCGCTTTCTGCTTGCGCACGACGTCCGCTTCCACGCTCATGTCTTGGATCAGCACTTCACGCGGCTGGCCGTTCATTTCGAAATAGATGATCCGTGTGCCGTCGGACTGTGGTTCACCGATGGATACCAGCTTGACGATCAGCGTTTTCCCGCGTTCAATTTCCACTTCGATTTCCTGGCCGAGACGCATTCCGAATAAAAACTCTGGTGTGCTGATGACTGATACATCGCCGAACTGTTTTTTCACTACAGAGTACTCTTCAAATACTTTTGGATATAATGCATAGGCAAGTGCATCCTGCATCGTTGCCTGCCCATCCACCAAGCCCTCCAGTTTTTGCTTGATTGATTCAAAATCAACATCATCCAGTAGTTCACCCGGCCGCACGGTGATCGGCTTTCTTTCTTTCAAGACGATGCGCTGTAATTCTTCCGGGAATCCGCCATATGGCTGTCCGATATACCCTTCAAAGAATTCGATGACCGATTCAGGGAAGTCGATTGATACCCCTCTCGTGATGACAGTTTCCTCATCCAGCTGATTCTGTACCATAAACAACGCCATATCCCCGACTACTTTAGAAGAAGGCGTTACTTTCACGACATCGCCAAACAGCAAATTTACGCGGGAATACATCTCTTTAACTTCTTCCCATCGTTCGCCAAGACCAACTGCTTTCGCCTGTTGCTGTAAGTTGGAATATTGGCCTCCCGGCATTTCGTGTACATAGATTTCTGAGTGCGGACTGATCATGCCACTTTCAAAATGCTGATAATACTTTCGTACATCTTCCCAATAATACGACAAATCTTCCAGTGCTTTCACGTCTGCCCGAATGTTCCGCTTGCCATATTGCAAGGCGTAGAATAAAGAGCTCGCGGAAGGCTGGGATGTCAGGCCGGCCATGGCTCCAAGTGCTGTATCGACAATATCGACACCAGCTTCGATCGCTCTGGCATACATGTAAATTCCATTGCCGCTCGTATCATGAGAATGAAGATGGATCGGGATAGAAATGCTATCTTTTAATTCTGAAATCAAACGATAAGCTGCTTCTGGCTTTAACAATCCGGCCATATCTTTGATTGCCAGTATATGGGCTCCCGTTGCTTCCAATTCCTTCGCCATCTTCTTATAATAATCCACAGTATATTTCGCTCTGGATTCATCCAACAGGTCGCCTGTATAACAGAGAGCTGCCTCTGCAACCTTACCTGCGTCCCTCGTCGCTTCAATGGCCACTTCCATTCCTTTAATCCAGTTAAGGCTGTCAAATATGCGGAAGACATCGATTCCCGCCTCTGCTGCATTTTTGACAAATTCACGGATGACATTGTCCGGATAGTTGGAATAGCCTACCGCATTAGCTCCACGGAACAGCATTTGGAACAATACATTCGGAATTTGTTTCCGCAACTTTTCCAGCCTGTCCCATGGATCCTCTTTTAAGAATCGATAAGCGACATCAAACGTGGCGCCTCCCCACATCTCATAGGAAAACAGATCGGGCATTAGCCGTGCAGATTCAGATGCGATGTTAAGCAGATCTGATGTCCGCACTCGCGTTGCTAGGAGGGATTGATGGGCATCCCTGAAAGTCGTATCTGTCAGCAACACATCGTTTTGGCTTTTCACCCACTCGATCAGTCCGTCCGCACCCCGCTCGTCTAGGATTTGCTTTGTCCCTGGGGTTGGCGGAGCCGATAAATCGACTGCCGGTTTACGAACCGGATGGAATACCGGTTTGGATTGTTTTCCGATTCCTGGAAAACCGTTTACGGTTACATTCCCCAAATAATTTAGTAGCTTGGTGCCTCGATCAAGACGAACCGGGAACTCAAACAATTCCGGCGTGCTGTCAATGAATCCTGTATCATAATTGCCTGTCAGGAAGCTTTCATGCCGCACGACATTTTCAAGGAACGGAATGTTCGTTTTAATACCGCGGATACGGAACTCCTGCAGATTGCGGTCCATTTTAGCTGCCGCATCCCTGAATGTCGTACCCCATGTCGAGACTTTCACTAACAAGGAATCATAATAAGGCGTTATGACAGCCCCTTGGAAACCATTTCCGGCGTCTAGCCTAACCCCGAATCCACCGCCTGACCGGTACACCATCAATTTACCTGTATCCGGCATGAAATCGTTCAATGGATCTTCTGTCGTCACGCGAGATTGAATTGCATAGCCAAACAGCGGAATTTCATCCTGCTTTGGCACTGCGGCTTTCCCCTCATGCAAATCACTGCCATTCGCGATATGGATTTGCGCATGGACAATATCGACGCCTGTCACCATTTCTGTAATGGTGTGCTCCACTTGTATTCGCGGGTTTACCTCAATAAAATAAAAATTGCCATCCGACACGAGGAATTCGACTGTTCCGGCATTGATATATGAAACATTTTTCATCAATACGACAGCTGCCTCACAAATCGCTTTTCTTAATTCATCTTCAAGTGAGATGGATGGTGCGATTTCGACGACTTTTTGATGACGCCGCTGAATCGAACAATCCCGTTCATAAAGGTGGACGACATTTCCATATGTATCACCTATGATTTGAACTTCAATATGCTTTGGTTTGTTAATATACTTTTCCACATACACTTCATCCGAGCCAAACGCAGATTTTGCTTCCGACCTGGCACGCTCATATGCTTCCGCAACTTCACCGGCGTCGTGGACAATTCTCATTCCACGTCCTCCGCCTCCAAGGGAAGCTTTTATGATGATCGGATACCCGTATTTCTCACCGAAAGAACTGACTTCTTCCATCGATTTCACTGGTCCGTCACTGCCAGGTATGACGGGAATGCCTGCGCGAATTGCCTGTTCCCGCGCTTTGACCTTATCGCCAAACATATCAAGATGCTCTGATTTAGGACCGATGAATATGATGCCTTCCTCTTCAAGGCGCTTAGCAAACTGAACGTTTTCAGCCAGAAAGCCGTACCCTGGATGAACAGCATTGGCACCACATTCCTTTGCGATTTGGATGATTCCTTCAATATCCAAATACGCATCAATCGGTTTTTTCCCCTCGCCGACCAAATAGGACTCATCAGCCTTGTAACGATGGAAAGAACCTCTGTCTTCGGCAGAATAAATGCCGACAGTCGGTATTTTCAGCTCTGTACAAGCACGAAAAATACGGATGGCGATTTCGCCTCTGTTTGCTACGAGAATTTTCTTGATTTCTCCCATTTCCACTTCAGGCACTCCCTTTACTAGTATTCTTTTTGTATTTTACGAACATTGACACATTCATCAATATTCCTAAAGCTAAAGATAACAGAATAATTGAAGTTCCGCCATAACTAATAAACGGGAGCGGCACACCTGTCAGTGGAATTAAGCCGGTTAGCCCCCCAATATTGACAAATGTCTGAATGCCGATGACACTGCCAATCCCTGCAGCAAGCATCCTTGCTTGCGGATCCTTTGTGCGCATGGCAATGAATAGCGCACGCAGCACAATAAATCCTAATCCCCCAATAACGATAAACGTTCCAAGAATACCTGTTTCTTCTGAAATGACGGCCATGATGACATCCGTCTGCGGCTCAGGCAAATAACCGAGTTTTTGAATCGAATTCCCCAATCCGAGCCCTTTCACTCCACCTGTTCCGATAGCGATATACCCATTTGCAATTTGATAGCCAGATCCCTGCATATAGTCAAACGGATTCAAGAAAGATAGGATCCGCCCTTTCCGGCCAGGAGTCATAATGGTATCCCATGCCAAGAAAATGCCAATGGCCATTGGAATCATTGCCAAGCCAATATAACCGCATATTTTCCCAAAGGTCCGTACTTTAATGCCGCTGGAAGCCAGCACCGCCAAAGCTGCCATGAGAATGATAAAAGAGGTACCGATGTCCGTTTCCGTCATGATGGAACCGACCGCTAGAATCAAAATGAATACCGGTGGAGCAATTGATCTATTAATATCATCTATCGTTCCAGCTTCATATTTTTTCGCAAAAACGCTCGCAAAATAAATGATGATAACAAGCTTGGCCACTTCCGATGGTTGAATACTACCTAGCTTAGGCAGTTGGATCCAGCTTTGCGCTCCGACGTCCCCACCATATCCAATGAAATGGACTAAGATTAACAGGAAAAACATGATAACGACAGAGGAGACCATGAACCCTTTCCTTTTATAATTTTGGAACGGGAAAAAGGCGGCAACAAAAAAAGCAATGCCCGCAATTGTAAGGTTAATAAGCTGCTTTCTGTAGAAATAATCCGGAGCATATCCATACTTATTCACCGCCCAAGCCATACTGGAGCTGTAAATCATGACAAGACCGAACGAACAGAGCAGCACATATGTAAAAAATAATGGAAAATCGAAGTTCTTAATCATTCTTTTAACGTAATTTTTCATGGCAATTCCCCGTTTTCATTAAATAAAAAACTCAAACCTTTAACGAGTTTGAGTCTTACGTCTATTTGTCTGTATATAATTCATGCAAGACATTCATTTCTTTTTCAAGCAAGGAGAGGATTTCCTTTCCTTTTTCGCGTTCGATCAAGCCCAACTTGACAGCGAAATCAATCTCTCTAGATAACCCGTACATTTGCGTATCCAACACTTCTTCATAAAGTGGGCATTGAGGCATCGTCAAATGATCCATCTGCACTTTGATGAGTTGAGCGATCTTCTCGGCATCTGCCTGAAGTTGTTTCAAAGCTTTCTCCTGATATGTCTCTCGCACTTCTATATCCATGAGGACGCCCCCATTCACCTATTATTCCATCATGGTGACCATACGTAAATTGTATCTTTTGATAAGATAAAATGCAAGTGTTTCCCTTGGTCGATGGGAATGGTAAATGACTTTCCTCCGATGAAATAAAGCGTTATACTTACATTATGACGCTTTTATTATGTAGGAGGTTCTGTGAAGTGGAAACAATTATCCCTGTAACAGGAAATGTTAAATTTAGTATCACGTTAGATCCGACCGTATGGATTTTTGACGATAGAAGACTCGATCTTGATACATTTTTTACTGATCAGCATGTAGAACGGGACGAAATGGAAGAGTATAAAGAAGCGATGGGCAAGCATTGGTCCCGCGAAATTATGGAAGGGGCTACGTTCCCCCCTACTTTAAAGACTGAGAAGAAATACGAGAAGCAAAAAATGCTGACAGGCACATTCGGCATGCTGCTTGAACCTTTCATTAAAAACGCCGAACCAGGGGAAAACGCCACTACGTTTTCATTTGTAACTGGTGATGGGGAGCATACTTTTCCTCTCAAGGATGCGGTAGATATGATTCTTCAATACAGTATTGAAGGAAAGCCGGTAAAAGAAGGTGGTCCCGTCTATGTGCTCTTCCGTGACGGATCGAATCTTGAGAACCCGATCAAGGATGTTACAGCTATCCGTGTGGATTAATACCAATTTGAAGGAGTTGAGGAGATGCGTGTAAAATGCGTCTTATGCGATGAAATCGGTCAACTACCGGATGATCTGCCGCTCGCAAAGAAGCTGCGCAACCATCCGATCAACACCTATATGTGTGACACCTGCCACGAGCGGATTGCAGATGAAACAAGCAAACGCCTGGCGACCGGCAACTTTACGTTCTACCGTAGCTCACATGTATCAGAAAAAGAATTTTAATAAGTAAAAAAAGGACTCTGTCAAGATACGACAGAGTCCTTTTTATGTTCATTGAGACGGCGCAGCCGATAAATAATCAGAATGAGCGCCGCCACAATCAATCCTTCTACTATAGGCAGGAAAATGGCGAAAAACGTTAAAACGATGCACCCTAAAAATAGGAAGCTATAGACAACGATATTTTGCCAAAACTTTATTTTCCTTGCGAATCCTAACTTATATACGATGGCGGAAAGGATGAAAACAACTGCGAACAACACAATTCCGGTCATGGATGACGATGTCAGTTCATAAATCATCCGCACAACTGGAGACATGGCTTCAATAGTTTCTGCATCCCCGATAGGACCATTCATATAGCACATTCCCTTCTAAACAAAGCGATTGTACGCATTCTTTTTACTAGCTTTGTCCATTATACCTCATTCACCGAGTTTTTTCTTTTTTTGTGCACGTTCCCGCTCGTTTTTATCAAGAATCTTCTTGCGCAAACGAATTGATTGCGGCGTCACTTCACAATATTCATCATCTCCGACATATTGCAAAGCTTCTTCCAAGGATAGAATCCGTGGTTTTTTCGTTGTGACCGTCTGATCTTTCGTAGCAGAACGAACGTTGGTTGCGTGCTTCACTTTGGTCAAGTTGATCGTCAAGTCATTGTCCCGGTTGTTTTCCCCTACAATCATGCCAGCGTAAATATCCGTTCCGGCTTCCACGAACATGACACCGCGGTCTTCCAGCTGCATGATTCCGTAACCTGTCACTGTTCCGTTCTCCATAGACACGAGAACCCCATGACGGCGACCGCCGACTCTTCCAGTAGCAAGTGGCTTATACGAATCAAATGTATGGTTAATGATTCCGTAACCTCTTGTCAGCGTCAAGAACTCGGTAGAATAACCGATCAATCCTCTCGCTGGAACGAGGAAGATCAGACGAACTTGACCGTTGCCGTTATTAATCATATCAAGCATTTCGCCTTTGCGTTCACCAATTGATTCGATGATCGAACCTGTATATTCTTCAGGTATGTCGATTTGCACACGCTCAACCGGTTCGCAGCGGACACCATCAATCGTTTTCACGATAACTTCCGGCTTCGATACTTGCAGTTCATATCCTTCACGTCGCATGTTTTCAATTAAGATGGAAAGATGCAACTCACCACGTCCAGATACGATCCATGCATCAGGAGAGTCAGTTGGGTCGACCCGCAGCGATACATCAGTCTGCAATTGCTGTTCCAGCCGCTCTTCTATCTTACGGGCAGTCACCCATTTCCCTTCCTTACCGGCAAACGGACTGTTATTCACTAGGAATGTCATCTGCAAAGTAGGCTCGTCCACGTGAAGTTCAGGCAATGCTTCCAAATGATCTACCGGGCAAACCGTTTCACCGACATCAATATCTTCCATGCCTGATACGGCAATGAGGTCTCCTGCAAACGCTTCTTGTATTTCAATCCGTTTCAAACCAAGGAATCCATACATTTTAGTAACGCGGAAATTCTTCGTCGATCCATCCCGTTTCAGGACTGATACTTGCTGGCCTACTTTCATCGTACCGCGGAAAACACGTCCAATCCCGATTCTACCTACATAGTCATTGTAGTCAAGAAGCGATACTTGGAACTGAAGTGGTTCTTCACGATTATCGACAGGCGCAGGGATGTGTTCCAAGATGGCATCAAACAGGACGCGCAGCGTCTCTTCTTGATCTGCCGGATTTGGCGAGAGGCTAGCTGTTCCATTAAAACCGGATGCATAGACGACAGGGAACTCAAGCTGCTCATCGTTCGCATCAAGTTCAATGAATAATTCAAGGACTTCATCGACAACTTCTTCCGGGCGGGCAAATTCGCGGTCGATTTTATTCACGACGACGATTGGCTTCAAATTAGTCTCTAACGCTTTTTTCAATACAAAACGCGTTTGCGGCATACAGCCTTCAAAGGAATCGACAACAAGGATGACTCCATCTACCATGCGGAGGATCCGTTCTACCTCGCCTCCGAAATCGGCATGTCCTGGTGTATCCAAGATATTGATTTTTGTATTGTTATATTCAATTCCCGTGTTCTTTGCTAGAATCGTAATTCCACGTTCCCGCTCTAAATCATTGGAATCCATTGCGCGTTCATCCACATGTTCATTCGAACGGAATATTCCTGATTGTCTTAGCAATTGGTCGACTAGTGTCGTTTTTCCGTGGTCAACGTGGGCAATAATTGCTATATTACGTAAATCATTACGAGATGTAGTCATAATTTCACTCCAATATTCTTTTTTCAGGTGATTAACTGTGTTATTATAGCACATGAGTACAAGATTAAAAAACATTTACTTTATGTGGAGGGTTTTTTTTGAATAATATAAAGTGGGTTTTCGTGCTTTATTCATTAGGCGCAGTCGCCGCTATGTGCGGAATTGGCGTTGCAGTCGGCATGCGTAGCATCCCCGTTGCCATTGTTGCTATACTCGCATTGATTTTCGTCATGGGAAACGGATTCAAGACGAAAAAGAAAATGCGTGAAAAAGGCTTATTATAAATCAAGATTATCAGTGCCCTTTCAAGTAAAGGACTGGCAGAGGATTCTTTCCTGCCAGTCCTTTTTCCGTCTATGTATGGAAGCGTGCCTGTTCTTTATTTCAAACGGATATGGTTTCGAAGCATGTTGTCATGCAATCCTGGACGCGCCACAATAAAAGTATCGGTTCCAAGCAGATGAGGCGTTTCCCCTTTCAGGTTCGTCGCCACCGCTCCGACCTCCTGTGCAATTACCATGCCTCCTGCGATATCCCATGGAGCAAGCCGCATGGACACATAGGCGTCAATTCTGCCAGAAGCCACATAAGCAAGCTCTATGGCAGCGGAACCATAAGAACGGGTGCCTCTGCATTTTGCAACAAGTTCAATGAGCGGTTCATGCTCTACCCTGCGATTCGGCACGACCCAACTGGCATTGATGCCAATTACCGCTTCTTCCAGCGGCGTCACTTCCAGCAGAGGAAGTCTCTCGTCGTTGTAGTATGCCCCCTCTCCCTTGACGGCATGGTAAAAATCATCCGCCATGACATCATAAATATACCCGAGCATCCCTACCCCGTCTTTGTATATTCCAAGTGAGATGGCAAAATTCTTTTTTTGGTGAATAAAATTCATCGTTCCATCTATGGGATCTAGGAGCCATACGACACCATCAAGTGAGTGAATTCGGTCTCCAAATCCTTCTTCACCAAAAATTTTATGGTCAGGAAAAGCATCTCGAATTCGTTTAATAAAAAATCGTTCCACTTCTTTATCAATATTTGTAACCAGATCATTGGCCTCCGCTTTCGACTCCACATCGATCTGGCTATAAAACGAAATGCGTATTTTATGTCCTGCTTCTCGAATAAGCGACTTTGCAAATCGATCAATATATCCTAAATTCATGTCTGCCCACCTCGTTTTCATTCAACATTTTGTCCAGTATACCATACATCTCCATCATCTCTGAAAGCCGGGCTCACACTGCGGCGTCCGATTCATTGATCGTCAATTTCAACTAAGGATCAATCCGCTACCTGTTCTAAATTCATTTCCGTTGACAGAGCTCTTTTTTCTAATTAGATTGGATACGACCGGACGCAAAAAAAGGCAACCGTTCACAACATCTTCCTTTCAGAAGAGCGTGGACAGAAGCCTTTTTTCGGGTAGCAATATTCGGTTACGCAAAAGCATTGAATGTCTCCAGCTCGCCGTGAATTTCAGTCAATCTTTTCTTGCTTCTGCCGATTTGCTTCGTATCATTTTCCTGTACAGCATCGTAAAGAGTAGCCAATTCATAATCAAGTTCCAACTGAAGCAAATTGACATATTCCTTTTCAATTTCAGCTTTTCGTATAATATGGACCACTTGTTTCATGTTCAACACTCCTTTATGAAGTATAGTTTTCCGTGCTTATCACTTACTATAAAGTATGCCGCCGTTTTTACTTTTGTTAGTTATAAGCCTTCTTGTATTAGATTGTTCCCCAATTTTTGATACGATAAACGTGGAATAAACGAATGGAGGAATTAAATTGGCAACAACTACAAGCTATTGGACACCGGATGATTTTAATGTGTTCACCATTGAAGGGCTCGAGCATCGCATGACCGCACTTCAAACAAAAATCCAGCCAAAATTTAACGAACTCGGAGAGGAATTCGCTTCCCAGCTGTCATCGCATGGAAAAGGCGAGTTTTTTCCTCATGTTGCAAAACACGCCAGAAGAACGGTGAATCCGCCGAAAGACAGCTGGGTTGCATTTGCTCCCGCCAAACGTGGCTACAAGGCGCTTCCACATTTTCAAATTGGTTTATGGAATACTCACCTGTTCATTATACTAGCCGTCATTTATGAAAACCCTGATAAAAAAGGGATTGCAGAAAGGCTGCAAGCCAATAAGAAGGTTCTGACCGCTTTGCCTGATACATATATCATTTCGGGAGACCATATGAAACCGGAAGCCCAAACAATGAAAGAAGCAGGAGAGGCTGGAATTGAAGCGTTACTGGAAAGGCTTCAAACGGTGAAGAAGGCGGAATTTCTAGTCGGGAGGCATATCCCACGTGAAGAGGCTGTCACCTACTCAAAAGAAGAATTTATGGATTTGACCCGGCAGACCATAAACAAATTGCTCCCTGTATATGATGTAATTGTTGGTGGATAATAAAAAGAGTGCAGCTTGCGCAGCACTCTTTTTATATTATGATCCTGAAATGGAGTCACCATCATTCGCTTCTTTGGCAAGTTTGACGATCCGGTAACTGCTAAGGCCGCTTGCTTCTTCAAATTCCTTAAACAGCGTCTTCTCCTCCGCCATCGAGGGGACAACCCCCTTAAATTGACGGTAGGCTTGCATGAATTCTTCACGTTTCACTTTTGTCTCGTATGCTTTTTCAATCATTTCAAAAAAAGAAACTACCTCAATAATCTCTTGTGTCGACCAATCATGCCGTATCGGATAACTGTATTCCATCTTAGCACTCTCCTTCATTACCCCATCTTTTCCTTATTTCTGTTGCCTCACACACCATCCGGCCAAATAACTCCTGTACGGTTGGGATATCTTTAATTAATCCAGCGACTTGCCCGGCCCAGCCGAATCCTTGCTCTGGATCGCCTTCATGGATAAATCTCCGGTTCGCTTCACCGCTAATATATGGTTTTAGACCCTCATATCCGGCGGATTCTGACTCGAGCCGTAAAATTTTCTCCGTCCATGGCCCCTTTAACGCACGAGCAGGTGCTCCAAGTGACCGTTTGATAATGGCAGTACCTGTTTCAGCACTTTGTACCACTGCCTCCTGATACGCTTTTGACGCATGGACACACTCCTTTGTGGCAATGAACCGCGTTCCCATCTCAATGCCTTCCGCGCCAAGGGCATGTGCGGCCATCCAGCCTCTTCCGTCCCCAATTCCTCCGGAAGCGATAACAGGGATTTTGACACTGTCGACAACTTGCGGCACTAGCACCATAGTGCCAATATCATCTCTGCCTAGATGTCCGCCGCCTTCCTGCCCAACGACCATCACAGCATCAGCACCAAGCTCTTCAGCTTTCACAGCCTGCCTCTTAGCTGCGACAAGCACCAGCTTCTTCACGGACGTCCCTTGAAGCATGTCAAAGAAAGGAGCGGGATTGCCTCCTGTTACTGACATGATGCCAACACCTTCATCCAAGGCGGCTTCGACCATATGCTCAAACGGCCTTCCGTGTTGTCCGATAGCAAAGTTCACACCAAATGGCTTGTCTGTCAGCTGCTTCACTTTCTTGATTTGTTGCCGAAGAAGCTCAGGGGATTCCAAGCTCATCGCCGTAATCTGTCCAAGCCCGCCAGCGCTTGAAACAGCCGAAGCCAGCTCGGAATATGCCAAATATGCCAATCCCCCTTGAATGATCGGCAGCTCGATACCTAACATGTCGGTCACTCGAGTTTTCCATTTCATCACTCATCCCCCACTCCCTGTATAGTCTTCGGATCGACAAAGTCATACCCTTTGTTGCGCAATCCTGTAATAATCTCTTCTAAAGCATCAGCCGTCCAGTCACGATCATGCATCAACAGATTCGCGCCATTCCGCAGATACTCAGTGTTCACCATAATATCAGCAATCTTCTCTTTGGACATATACTCTTTTTCAAAATCATATCCATACGACCAGTTCATCAGGAGCATCCCCTCCTGTTTCGCTAATGCACGGCTGAAATCGGTATTGGCACCGAAAGGAGCTCTGAAAAATACGGGCCGTTCCCCTGTAATCGCTTCGACATCATCATTGACTGAAACAATTTCCTCGCGCTGCTCCTCTTCAGAGAGCTCTTTCAGATTTGCATGGGTTTTAGTATGATTGCCTATCGAGAACCCCATATCATATAGTTCTTTTACTACCTTCTTCTTTTCCTCCGTTTGCAGGAAATGTCCATTGACAAAGAATATCGCAGGCGCATCCATCTTTTGAAGCGTCTTGGCAATGTCTAGCGCTCGTTTGTCAGGAGCATCGTCGAAGGTAAGCAGAACCACTTTCGGATCTGCCTCATCGATCGGCACAACTGAGTACACCTCATTTAATTTATATAAAGGTGCTGCAGGTTGTGTTTCTTCAATCTCTGTTCCTGAAGTTTCTTCCACTTCCTCATCCGGTTCTTCCGTTTCCTTCTTTTCTCCTTCATTTTGTCCTTGTGAGGATGAAAGATTGCCATTCTCGTTCTTCTCCACTTTATCATCCGAAGAATGCGAACAACCTGCTATCACTAGAATCAAACTGGTGAATATGTATACCAAAAATTTATTCATAGTCTCCTCCTTTTTCTTCATCCTATCATGTGAAAAACGACAACTCCACTCATAGGTGTTCCAGTTTTTCTATATCTCTATCCTATGGAGATACAGCAATTTTTTGCTATGTAAATAAAGACAAAAAACCCGGAAAGGATCTCCTTTCCGGGTTGGAGTATTACTTTGTAATCATGTGAATCGGTTTGCCAAGCGCAACTTCTGCTGCTTCCATGGAAATTTCTCCAAGGGTAGGATGCGCATGGATAGTCATTGCAATGTCTTCAAGCGTCATGCCAGCTTCAATCGCAAGACCTAGTTCAGCGATCATATCTGATGCATTCGATCCTACGATTTGAGCACCGATTAATAGACCGTCTTCTTTACGCGCTACAAGTTTCACAAAACCATCTGTTTCATTTAAAGAGAGCGCGCGGCCATTCGCTGCAAATGGGAATTTGCCTGCGACTACGTCGAATCCTTCGTCTTTCGCCTGTTGCTCGTTATAGCCGACTGTCGCAAGTTCAGGATCTGTGAAGCAAACAGCTGGAATAGCTAAGTAATCAACTTCGGATTTTTCACCTGAAATCGCTTCAGCTGCAATTTTCGCTTCATAAGAAGCTTTATGTGCAAGCTGAGGGCCGGACACGATGTCCCCGATTGCGTAGATGTTCGGTACACTTGTACGGCATTGCTTATCAACGTCAATCAAGCCGCGTTCAAGGAATTTAACGCCCATTTCCTCAAGACCGATTTCATCCGTATTCGGACGTCTTCCAACTGTGACGAGTACATAATCCGCTTCGACTTTAACTTCTTCGCCTTTAGCTTCATACGTAACGACTACGCCGTTATCTGTCTCTTCAACGCCTTTTGCAGAAGCTTTGACAACAACTTCCACGCCTTTTTTCTTCAAGCCTTTTTTCACGATTTGAGTCATTTGTTTTTCAAATCCAGCAAGGATATCGTCCCCGCCTTCGATGATTGTCACTTGTGCCCCAAGATTCGCATATGCTGAACCAAGTTCAGTACCGATATAACCGCCGCCGATGACGACTAATTTTCCTGGTACTTCTTCCAAGCTCAAAGCGCCAGTAGAATTGATAACGCGTTTGGAGTACTTGAA
This sequence comes from Sporosarcina sp. AD_1, assembly GCF_057373025.1. Lineage (NCBI taxonomy): Bacteria > Bacillati > Bacillota > Bacilli > Caryophanales > Caryophanaceae > Sporosarcina > Sporosarcina sp. AD_1. The sequence continues at coordinate 183,222 of NZ_JBPVIR010000008.1, read as the reverse complement.
CGTCGGGATTTCAACCGGACGGGCACCAGTTGCGATGATCGCATTTTTAAACTTATATGTTTGTGCGGAATTCTCATCCATGACACGCACTGTGTTAGCATCTACAAAATATGCTTCACCTTTAACGATATCAACTTTATTGCCTTTGAGAAGTCCTTCTACACCGCCTGTCAATTTTTTGACAACGCTGTTTTTAAATTCTTGTGCTTTGGAGAAGTCCAATTTGACTTCCGTTGCTGTAATTCCCATGTCATCGGAACCTTTTGCGTGTTCAAAACGATGACCTACAGAAATCAATGCTTTCGATGGAATACAACCTACGTTCAAACAAACTCCACCGAGGGTGTCTTTCTCGACAATCGTCACTTTTTGACCTAATTGAGCTGCACGGATCGCAGCAACATATCCTCCGGGACCTGATCCTACGACGAGTGTATCCACTTCGATTGGAAAATCTCCTACTACCATTTGCTTACGCCTCCATTAATAAAAGTTCTGGATTACCGAGCAATTTTTTGATATGGTTCAAGGCTTGCTGACCTGTCACACCATCAATGACCCGATGATCGAATACCAATGATAATGCTAACATAGGTGCAGCTACAATTTCACCATTTTTTACAACAGGTTTTTCAGAAATGCGGCCAATTCCAAGGATTGCCACTTCCGGATGGTTAATAATCGGCGTGAACCATTGCCCGCCGGCAGAACCGATATTGGTAATGGAGCAGGAAGCCCCTTTCATCTCGCTTGGTGACAACTTGCCGTCTCTCGCCTTTTCAGCCAAGTGATTAATCTCTTCTGAGATGGCGAACACTGACTTGCGGTCCGCGTGCTTGATGACAGGAACAAGCAGTCCGCGATCTGTATCAGCTGCGATTCCGATATTGAAATAATGCTTTTGGATAATCTCTTCAGTTGCATCGTCCAAGGAAGCATTCAATTGCGGGAATTCACGCAACGTTGATACAAGTGCCTTCACAACATACGGAAGGTACGTCAGCTTAATGCCTTTTTCGGATGCGATTTCTTTGAACTTTTTGCGGTGCGCAACAAGCTCAGTGACATCCACTTCATCCAGCAAAGTGACATGGGGAGCCGTATGCTTCGAGTTGACCATCGCTTTAGCGATCGCTTTTCTCATGCCGGACATTTTTTCTCTTGTTTCAGGGAATTCACCTTCAAGTGCAACAGGTGCAGGAGCTGCTTTCGGCGATTCGGAAACAGCCTTTTCCTCTGCTGGCGCTTGTTGAGCCTCTTCAGGTTGCGCTGCGGCTTGTCCGCCATTGAGAAATGCCTCAACGTCTTCCTTCAAAATGCGGCCATTTTTGCCTGTTCCGTTTACTTGGTGAATATCCACGTCATGTTCGCGGGCAAATTTACGTACGGAAGGCATGGCAATGACACGCTGGTTCGGATCCTTTTCACGTTGGCCGTCACCAGAAATCGCAACACCGCTTTTCTTGTCAGCAGGTTGTTCTGTCTTTTCCTTGTCCAGCTCTTGGCCTGCTTCAGCAGTCGATTGGACCTGCGCTTCCGTTGTTTCCTCTGAACTTTGTTCGCTTTCATAACCAGGTGCATCAAATCGGATCAATACATCACCGACGACAGCGACCTTGCCTTCTTCCACTAGAATTTCTTCGACTGTTCCAGTTACCGGTGAAGGAATTTCAACTACAGCCTTATCGTTCTGGATTTCAAGAAGCGTATCGTCTTCATTGACCTGATCGCCTTTAGCGACAAACCACTTTACGACTTCGCCTTCATGAATCCCTTCTCCGATATCTGGCAAACGGAATTCATATGCCACAAGATTCACCCTTTCTCGATTTCATGGATTAACCAATTAGAATGTTAGAACTTTTTTAGCAGTTTCAATGATATCCTTCGAGTTAGGAAGCCAAGTGTTCTCCCCTTGTGCGAAAGGATAAATCGTATCAGGAGCCGCTACTCGCAAGACAGGAGCTTCCAGGCTCAAGATAGCCCGCTCTGTGATTTCAGCAACGACATTTGCTGCAATACCAGCTTGCTTTTGTGCTTCTTGGACAACAATTGCGCGATTTGTCTTTTCGACAGATGCCACGATCGTCTCAATATCAAGCGGCTGCACTGTACGAAGGTCGACTACTTCTACCGAATATCCTTCTTTCTCAAGTTCTTCGGCAGCTTTCAAACTTTCATGCACCATTGCACCGTAAGTGAAGATCGACAAGTCCTTACCTTCACGTTTCACGTCCGCTTTGCCAAGTGGAATCGTATATTCCTCTTCAGGCACTTCCTGTCTGAATGAACGGTATAGCTTCATATGCTCCAGGAAAATGACCGGGTTCTCATCGCGGATCGCCGAGATAAGAAGACCTTTTGCATCATATGGAGTGGAAGGAATGACTACTGTTAATCCAGGCTGAGAGGCAACCAGGCCTTCCAAGCTGTCAGCATGCATTTCAGGTGTTGCTACACCGCCGCCAAATGGAGAACGGATTGTAACAGGCGCATTGAATTTACCGCCTGTACGGAATGATTGGCGTGCTAGCTGGCCGCTGACAGAGTCAATCACTTCATAAAGGAAGCCGAAGAATTGGATTTCCATCACTGGACGGAAGCCAGTAAGCGTCAACCCGACAGCAAGACCTCCAATTCCTGATTCAGCTAACGGCGTATCAAAAACGCGTTCTTCGCCGAATTCTTTTTGAAGCCCTTCTGTTGCACGGAAAACGCCACCGTTTACCCCGACGTCTTCACCGAAGACGAGGACGTTTTCATCATTTTTAAGCTCCGTGCGCATCGCATCGGTAATCGCTTGAATCATCGTCATTTGTGCCATCGGTTACTTCGACTCCTTCTCTGTATAAATATCAAGTTGCTCTTGTACGTTGTAAGGCAAGTCGCCTTTGTACATGATTTTTATGAAATCGCTTACCTTCTGTTTCGGTGCGCTGTCTGCTTTCTTGATTGCTTCTTTGATTTCTTCTTTCGCGCGTTCGATCACTTCGTTCTCTTTCTCTTCGTTCCAGATTCCTTTGGCTTCTAGGTATTTACGGAAACGGATCAATGGATCACGCTTTTCCCATTCACTATCAGTTTCAGAAGTCCGGTAACGTGTCGGATCATCACCAGCCATCGTATGTGGACCATAACGATAGCACATTGTCTCAATCAAAGTCGGGCCTTGCCCATTGATTGCACGTTCTCTTGCATCACGAGTCACTTTATATACAGCCAAAGCATCCATTCCATCTACGAGAATGCTTGGCACCCCTGCAGCTACACCTTTTTGAGCCAGTGTCTTGGCAGCTGTTTGGAGTTCACGAGGAGTAGAAATGGCATATTGGTTGTTTTGCACAACAAAAATCGCCGGAACTTTATAAGCTCCCGCAAAGTTGATCCCTTCGTAGAAATCCCCTTGGGAAGTACCGCCGTCGCCTGTATAAGTCATCGCAACCGCTTTCTTACCACGTTTTTGATAACCTAACGCAACACCTGCAGCTTGGATGTACTGAGCTCCGATGATAATTTGCGGCATGAAAATATTCAAACCGTCCGGTATGATGCTTCCCTCAAAATGTCCGCGTGACCAAAGGAATGCCATATGTAATGGAAGACCATGGAATACGATTTGTGGCACGTCACGGTATCCTGGGAGGATAAAATCGTCTTTTTCCAAAGCGTAATGGGAAGCCAATTGCGATGCTTCCTGCCCAGCTGTCGGAGCATAGAAGCCCAGACGCCCTTGACGGTTCAAGGAAATCGAACGCTGATCCAAAATTCTTGTATACACCATGCGCGACATCAACTCGACAAGTTCTTCATCCGATAAATTCGGATTCGCTTCCTCGTTGACGATTTCGCCTTCTTCGTTCAGTATTTGAAACATTTCAAACTTTTCTTCAATAGAATGAAGCGTTTCCACCGGATCGAACTGCTTGTCTTTTTTTGCAGCCATATCGGCAACTCTCCTTTGCATCTGTATTATGATGAATGTTCCAATCGATTGATACAATTATCATTCCTTCTCAGTATACTGAAGTGCAACACTTTGGTCAATCATTGAAACGGCGACGCTCACGAGGCATTTTACGTTATCACTATTACATTAAAATAATAAACTGTAATAACACAACTCACCATCTGTATTATAATAGAATGGAAAAAGATGAGGAATATAGCTTCCCCATCTTATCTCTTCCTTTATTCCTTTGAGTTCAAACTTGAAAAGAGTTTATCTTTTAATGTGTTCACTTCTTTTGTTGTCTGATTAAAATCTTCAATCGCCGATTTCACTTTGCCGTTCAATGAATTGATTTCTTCCACTTTCTCTTTCAGCTGATCGATATCAGCATTTTCACGATCCAGCATTTCGTAAAATTCTTTTTGCTTCGCCGCTAGACTTTTATAATCCTCGGAGAACAAAGTATGCAAATCATAACGTTTGTCGAGCAGTTCCTGGAGCGTTTTAATATCTTCTTTTTCTTTTCCATCTGCTTTCTCAATAACATCTTTTAATTTGACTGCAGTATCTTTGGAAGAACGGATGGAATCCAATTCCTTATCTAACACTTTCAATCTATTATCGACAGAAGCGATCAGTTCCTCGACATTTCCTTTGACCTTATCATCATCTTCCTTCGTCAATTCCATCGTCGATTTAAACAGCTCCTGCTCACGCTCTTCTAGTTTAGTCAATTCAGCCTGCGCATCCCGGTATGCTTTCTCTGAATCGCTCATGCTTGTCATCGTATCTGATAGTTTTTTCTCCACGCTTCCCCCAAAACTGCATCCAGCAAGAACGATGCAGGAAACAGCCAGAGCGATAAATCCCTTTTTCACGTCGGCAACCCTCCAAGTGATTGTTTATATTTCTAAAAGAATTAGGTAAACTATATCTTTTCAGAACACCAATTTCAAGTTAACGCCTTAATTCTTTTACCATGTGGACCATTCGATTATACTAGTAAGAAAGAAGGCAGTGAAAGGAAGAAGAATCATGATTTTAATGAAAGATATCATACGTGAAGGCCATCCAACATTGCGAAAGGTTGCTGAAGAGGTCACTTTCCCGATCAGCGAGGACATCAAACAGCTTGGCCTTGATCTGCATAATTATGTAGTGAATAGCCAAAACCCTGAGATGGTCGAAAAGTACGGTTTACGTCCGGGCATCGGCCTTGCAGCTCCGCAGGTGAATGAGTCGAAAAGAGTTTTTGCTCTTCATATAGAGGATGAAGGAAAAATCGAAGCGAGCTTTATAGCGATCAACCCCAAAATCATCAGCCATTCTGTTGAAATGACTTATATTACGTCCGGCGAAGGCTGCTTGTCTGTCGATCGGGACGTGGAAGGTTTTGTTCCGCGCTATGCAAGAATTACTGTGAAAGCCTATGATGTGGAAGGCAAAGAATTCAAGAAACGGCTAAAAGGCTTGCCTGCGATTGCATTCCAGCATGAGCTGGATCATTTGAATGGCATTATGTTCTATGATCATATTGATCAAAAAGCGCCATTCAAAGAGATTCCGAATGCCGTCCCATTTGTAAGGGAATAATACTTGACAGAAAGTTCCGATTGCGATATACTATTTTCAAGGAGTGATATGCCCATGTACAAACGCCTGAAACGGAAATTGTTGAAACGGCTCAATGGCATACTCGGGAAAAAGACAATCGCATAATAATAGCCCGCCATTCGCTTGGTGGGCTTTTCTTTATTTTACGCAAATGACGTGATAATATGAAGAGAATAAATTGAAACGAACGTAAAAGGAGAGTTCACGCATGATTTACAAAGTTTACTACCAAGAGGACAAAGAACAAGTACCTGTACGAGAAAACACGAAGAGCTTGTATGTAGAAGCTGCAACTGAAAGAGAAGTCCGCGCAAAATTGAAAGAACGCAACTACCATATTGAATTTATCCAGGCTCTCGAAGGAGAACATCTGGAATATGAAAAAGCTTCCGCCCACTTTGAGATCGAGCAGGTTTGATGGCGATGAAGTTAATTAAAAACAATGAAACTGCCGTTTTCGCTCTAGGCGGACTAGGAGAAATCGGCAAGAACACCTATTGCGTCCAATTCCAGGACGAAATCATCTTGATTGACGCGGGCATAAAATTTCCGGAAGACGATCTTCTAGGGATCGATTATGTCATTCCGGATTATACCTTTCTAGAACGCAATGCGGATAAAGTAAAAGGCCTCTTTATCACACATGGTCATGAAGATCACATCGGCGGGATTCCATACTTGCTTCGCAAATTGAACATTCCCGTTTATGGCGGCAAATTGGCCCTCGGATTATTGAGAAACAAACTCGACGAACACGGCTTGCTTCGATCTACTAAAATGATAGAGATCGACGAAGATGACGTCATTAAATTCAGAAAGACTTCTGTCTCCTTCTTTAGGACAACCCATAGTATTCCTGATGCCTTCGGAGTAGTAGTTAAGACTCCTTGTGGGAATATTGTCCACACAGGAGACTTCAAATTCGATTTCACTCCTGTCGGGGAGCCGGCCAATCTGGCGAAGATGGCTAAAATCGGCAGCGAGGGCGTACTTTGTCTATTATCAGACAGCACCAATGCTGAAGTGCCAAATTTCACCATGTCCGAACGAAAAGTGGGAGACAGCCTGCACGAGATTTTCCGTAAAGTGGACGGACGAATCATTTTCGCCACATTCGCTTCGAATATCCACCGTTTGCAGCAAGTGATCGAGGCTGCACAAACGTACGGACGGAAGATTGCAGTGTTTGGCCGAAGCATGGATAATGCGATTACGATTGGACGTGAATTGGGCTATATTGACGCACCAAAGGAATTATTTGTCGATACCCAGTCGCTCAATCGCCTTCCGGCAAACGAAGTCATGATCCTTTGTACAGGAAGCCAGGGAGAACCGATGGCGGCACTTTCCCGGATTGCGAACGGGACGCACCGACAAGTCCAGATTCAACCAGGTGATACAGTCATCTTCTCCTCCTCCCCTATTCCAGGAAACACGCTGAGCGTCAATAAGACGATCAATGCTTTGTTCCGGGCAGGAGCTGAAGTAATCTATGGAGCATTAAACAATATCCATACATCAGGCCACGGTTCGCAAGAGGAACAAAAACTGATGCTCCGGCTGATCAAACCGAAATTCTTCATGCCAATCCACGGAGAGTACCGGATGCTGAAAATGCATACAGAGTTGGCAGTCGATTGTGATGTGGAACGAGATAACACCTTCATCATGAGCAATGGAGATGTACTCGCCCTTACGGATAGCAGCGCACGGATTGCCGGCAGAATCCCTTCGGGAGACGTCTATATCGATGGCAGCGGAATCGGCGATATTGGAAATGTCGTACTAAGGGATCGCAAAATCCTGTCTGAGGACGGATTGGTCATTGTCGTTGCTACAGTCGACAAGAAGAAGAACCGGGTGGTCTCCGGTCCGGACATTATTTCCAGAGGTTTCGTTTATATGCGAGAATCCGGATCGATGATCAGTGAAGCCCAGTATTTGCTATCAAAAGAACTGCAAAAGAGAATAGCAAATGCCGGAAGCGAATCGAATTCATTGAAGAGCGATATTATCGAAATTCTATCCCCATACTTATATGACAAGACCAAACGCCGTCCGATGGTATTGCCTGTCGTGATGGAAGTATAAAACTGAAGTGAACAAGTTAAAAAAGGCGGCATCTCGACTAATACGAGATGCCGCCTTTTCTTTATTTCTATTTGCTGAATTAATGAAGTGCCTTCTTTTCAAACCGGTGGATGTCCAGATCCGATCCGATGACGATTAAAATATCGTTCAGCTCAATCTCCTCGATTGCAGCTGGGGAGACAAGTATCTGGGAAGCCCGTTTAATGGCAACGATGTTGACGCCGTACTTGGCACGGATGTCCAAATCAATTAACGTGTAGCCCGCTAATTTTTCGTTCGCTTGGATCTCGACAATAGAGTACTCATCCGACAGCTCCAGATAGTCTAGGATATTGTTGGACACCATGTTATTGGCTATTCTCTTCCCCATATCCCGTTCGGGGTGTACGACCTGGTCCGCTCCAATTTTCCGCAGTACCTTTTCATGATAATCATTTTGAGCTTTTACGGTAATGCGCTTGACTCCAATTTCTTTCAAAATAAGCGTCGTCAATATGCTGGCTTGGATATTCTCTCCGATCGCCACGACAACATGCTCAAAATTCCGGATTCCAAGTGAGCGCAATGCAGATTCGTCCGTCGTATCTGCTGCAACCGCCTGTGTTGCAATCTGCGCGAACTCATCGACCTTCTCTTGTGATATATCTATTGCCATTACATCTGCGTCCAATTCAACAAGTTCATTCACGATACTGCCGCCGAACCGGCCCAGTCCAATGACTACAAATTCTTTTTTCATCGTATTTACTCCCTTATGTATTTGAAAGATGCCCTCAGTGTACCATATAATGGGGCCTCCCCTCAAATTGCTCTGCGAGATCAATAATGATCTTTAGACGACTTCTCCTTCATATAGGCGTCAAAAAATCACAAAATGCAGTTTTTCATCCCGTATACAGGAACGAAGTGGAGCAATGACCACCACCTTCCCGTTTCTCATGCTCATTTTTCGGGCAAAAAAAATCAGGTGAAGAAACACACTCGGCTTCTCCTCCTGATTTATAAGTGGGCTTAGTCAGCCAGCCCTTATCGCTTCATTTCATCCAATACACGATTTACCCGTTTTTCAAGCATTTTCATGCCGCTACCGCCAGCTTGGAAATGGCGCAGCTGGCCGTCTTTATCGAATACATAGTATGCAGGTACATATTGATTATCGTACGCATCTGTAAGCTTCAGATCACTGTCGACAAAAATGGGCTGCGTAATGTCATGTTCTGCAGCAACTTCTTTAATCTTGTCGAGGTCTACATCGTCTTCTGAACGTGGCATATGCACTGCAATCACATTCAATTCGTCTTTGTATTGATCGCGGAAGTTGTTTACATCTGGCATTGCTTCTTTACATAAATGACAGCTGATTGACCAAAAATGAATCAATGTTGGCTTTTCACCTACTAATTCATCTTTCGTCACTTCGCCGTTCAACCAAGTTGTCGCGCCTTCCAGTTCAGGCATTTGATCCCGTAGCTTCATGTTTGTCTCTCCTCCGGTTTGAAAAGATCCCCACTGCCTATAGTATGCATGGGGATCCAAATTGGTAATTTCAAATCAAAATTAAAGAGTTTTTTGACCTGGTCTCCAGTTTGCCGGGCATAGGCCGCCAGTTTGAAGAGCTTGAAGAACGCGCAATGTTTCATCTACATCGCGTCCGATGTTGTTATGGAAAACAGTTTGGTATTGCATTTCGCCTTCAGGGTTGATGATGAATAGACCGCGCAATGCGATACCTTCTTCTTCAATCAATACGCCATATTCGCGGGAAACAGCGTGATTTGTATCAGCAGCAAGCGGATATTTCAAGTCGCCAAGACCGTTTTCTTTGCGATCTGTGTTGATCCATGCAAGATGCGTGTGGATCGTATCAGTCGAAACGCCGATCACTTCTGCATCAAGGTCTTCAAACTCGTCGTAACGATCGGACATAGCCGTGATTTCAGTCGGACATACGAAAGTGAAGTCCATTGGATAGAAGAAAAGCACTGTCCATTTGTCATTTTTCATATTTTCTTCAAGACTTACTTTACCGAAAGATTTGTCTGGAAGTACAGCTTCCATCGAAAATTGTGGTGCTTGTTTACCAACCATGCGTTCAGCCATTTGTTGATCCCTCCAATAGTTCTTTGCCAAGGGCAATTCCCTCGGACAATTCTCATTTAGAATACCAAATGTTGTTCACCTTTTCAATTAGAATGGCTCGAATCTAATAATTATTATTATAAATATGTCGGATTTCTTCATCTTTTGTCGTCCGAATTGATAGCCCCTATCAATTCGCCTTCATGTTTAGTGAGCAGCTGATTGAGGAACTATAGAAGTAGATGCTAGAAGAAGGACGGATATTATGCAAACAACCATCATCCCATCAACACTGGATGTGATTCAATCACATATGTCATTTTTTCTTCCATTCGGATTTGACGCGCGAAAAAAGGATCGGATTATTGAAGCGCTGGAAGAACACGGTTACCCATACTTTCAGTTAAAGAAAGCAGATGAATGGGGCGATATTTACGGACCCGGCATTCAAGTCGGCGGTAAAGAATTGGAGCAATATTTCTATCCCTATGTTGAACATAAGTTATTCCCTTTATCCATAAAAGATAGAGGGTTTCATCGATTTACAAAGCAATTCGACACGCCTTTCCTATTCTCCATCCGCGACGAGCAATGGCATTATATCGTCCGAAGTGTTGATATTATCCTTGGCCCGTTTGGCCTCGCTTTTCTCACAGTTCGTGTTGAAAGCAGAGAATCGTGCGCCGACTTGGCAGACGTTCTTGAATTTATGCAGCATTTCAGGGCGATTGATACCCATCTCATGGAAACAAAAGGTTCTCACATCGTACTCGAAAACGGTGAAGCCCTTTCGATTTACAACTTTTTATTAGAAACGCTGTGTCCCTTCCTAAAGACATATATGATAAGCGATAAAAGGCTTGAAGGGTATTTCGGCTCCCTTCCCTATTTCGACGATGAACGGATGTATGCCTCTGCCTTCCTGTTCACGAAAAACGGAAGTGAAATTACGGAAGAGCAGTTATTCCGAATGGGCAATCTGAACGGTAGAACCCCATCGGGAGAAACTTTTGTCTCTGCCCATAATCCTGAATATATAAGACGATCACTCGCCCATACCTTGCATGATCGCTGGTCGCCGCATACATACACGGTCACGACCGAACATGCCTATGTAACGGTCACGGATCAAGCACCTGACGCCATGCAGGATGAACTCGTTCATTATATGGGTACGCATTACTATAATTTTTTAATCCATTACTTCTATCGCATTATGTTATTGCGGGTTTCCTACGAATACAGCGAAATCGTCTGGAGCAAAGATGAAGAGTACGTGAAATCACTAATAAAGTTAATCACGTTGTTTTCTTCCTGGTACTATTTCAGAGAAATCAGCACCCGTTCTGAAGGAAAAGAGCTCTCTTTGGCATTCTATAAAGCCTTCAATATCGAAAACTTATTTAATGAAGTTAACTTATCCCTGAATGAATTGTATAAAGCCCAGGAGAACAGCAGAGCAGGACGCATGAATATGTTATTATTCATTCTCACTGTCTTTACTGTTGTGTCAGGTATTTATGGTATGAACCTCGTCATTTCGGATTGGGAAGATCCATTCGGCTGGAAAAAATATACCTCTTATACGTTTTTCGAATGGATTTCGCTAGTGACAGCAGTAAGTGGCATCGGCCTTTCCGGCTATTTGATCGTCAGCATGCTGATTAAGTTCATTTTGCGAAAATCAAGGGATAAAAAGTCCGATCTGTATATGTAATCAAACCGGTTTCCTGCCCAGGCGGCAAGGACCGGTCTTTTTTTAGTTACCCACTTGATTTCCCAGTGTAATTTTGTATAATAAAAAAGGTTTATAGTAAACTTAAAGTACAGTATTACTAAACTCCGAAAAAAGAGGAGGGATGTTGCGTGCAAATCGGAGGGAAGATCAAGAAACTTCGTTTAAAAAAAGGACTTACCCAAGAGGAACTAGGTGAACGGACCGATTTAACGAAGGGATACATCTCCCAGTTGGAACGTGAATTAAACTCACCTTCCATCGAAACTCTTTTCGCCCTGCTCGAAGTGCTTGGCACAACACCGAAGGAATTCTTTGAGGAACCGAAAAAAAATATGAAAGTGGTCTATTCTCCTGAGGACCAAACAACATATACGAACGACGAACACCAATACAGCATTCGTTGGTTAGTTCCACGTTCAAATGAGAACGAAATGGAACCGGTACATATCACCTTCGAACAAGGCGGTGAGTTCAAACAATTTGAACCGTCACTTGCGGAGACGTTCATTTACGTGTTGACAGGCAAAATCGAAGTAGAGCTAGGCAAAAAACGGTACCTTGCGAGTGCAGGCGAATCCGTCTATTACGAGGCGTCCGACCATCACCGGGTTTCCAATGCAAATGATGGCCCGAGCGAACTGATACTTGTAGCGACAGAATCTTATTTATAAAGGGAGGTCCACCATGACTACTGAACCAATTATCCGCTTTGAAAACGTATCAAAGCGCTATGGCACGGACACAACCGTGTTGAATGAAGTTTCTTTTGAAATGGAAAGAGGTAAATTTTATACATTGCTAGGTCCATCTGGCTGTGGGAAAACAACGATCCTGCGATTAATTGCCGGCTTCATCGAACCGAGTGAAGGCAGCATCTTTTTTAATGGCCGTAAAATCAATGATGTACCGGCCAATGAACGCCAAGTGAACACCGTGTTTCAAGACTACGCTCTCTTTCCTCATTTAAATGTCTATGAAAATGTCGCTTTTGGGCTGCGTATTAAAAAAGTGAAAAAGGCGGAAATTGATCAGCGCGTAAAAGAAGCATTGAAGTTCGTCAATTTGGAAGGCTATGAAAATCGGGAGATTACCGAAATGTCTGGTGGACAACGTCAACGTGTCGCTATCGCCCGTGCCATTGTCAACGATCCTGAAGTAATTTTACTTGATGAACCGCTTTCGGCTCTTGACTTGAAGCTTCGTTCCGAAATGCAATATGAGCTTCGTGAATTGCAGCAGCGCCTTGGAAAGACCTTCGTATTCGTTACCCACGATCAAGAAGAGGCTCTTGCCATGTCGGATGAAATCTTTGTCATGAATGCAGGAGTCATCCAGCAATCAGGAACACCTATTGATATTTATGATGAGCCGATCAACCGCTTTGTTGCAGACTTCATCGGCGAATCCAATATTGTCTCCGGACGGATGATCGAGGACTATGTAGTCGAATTTACAGGGAAGCGATTCGACTGTGCAGATGCCGGCTTACAGCCAAATGAGAAAGTGGATATTGTACTCCGGCCAGAGGACTTAGAGATTACTTCTACAGATAAAGGAAAATTGAATGTCAAAGTGGATACCCAATTGTTCCGCGGTGTCCATTATGAGTTATCTACGTATGACACAGACGGGAACGAATGGCTCGTCCACTCCACTAAGAAAGCAGAAGTCGGAGAGATGATCGGCCTGGACTTCAATCCTGAGGACATTCACGTCATGCGTTTGAATGAAAGCGAAGAAGATTACGATGCACGTCTCGAATCGTATGGAGCATTGGAAAATGAATAAAGGATTACAGCGGATCTACATGCTTCCCTATGCACTATGGATTGTGCTGTTTGTTGTGGCGCCAATCGCACTCGTCCTTTACTATTCGTTTTTCGATATAACAGGACATTTCACATTTAGTAACTACAAGAGTTTTTTTTCGTCGACCTATTTGACGTTAACCATCAGCTCATTCTGGTATGCCCTGCTCATTACGTTCTTTGCCCTGCTCGTCTCATACCCGACAGCCTATCTGTTGACGAAGACAAAACATAAGCAGCTTTGGCTTTTGCTAATTATTATCCCTTCGTGGATTAATCTGTTGCTGAAAACGTATGCCTTTATCGGTCTGATGGGACTCTATGGTCCTTTGAATGCTTTCCTGGAAGCGATCGGCATCGGCAAGCAACAAATTCTGTTCACCGATTTCAGCTTCGTCTTCGTGTCGGTTTATATTTTTATTCCGTTTATGATCCTTCCGATCTTCAATGCGCTGGATAAGCTGAATCCTGCGCTGATCGACGCTTCCCGTGATCTTGGGGCAAGTTCTTGGACAACATTTAGACGGGTCATCTGGCCTCTTACTTTGAATGGAGTGAAATCAGGTGTTCAAGTCGTATTCATCCCTGCTCTGTCGTTGTTCATGATTACCCGGTTGATTGCCGGAAATAAAGTCATTACACTCGGAACCGCCATTGAACAGCAATTTCTCGTCACGCAGAACTGGGGCATGGGTTCGACGATCGCCGTCTTCCTCATCCTCTTCATGTTCATTGTGATGGTCATTACAGGCGGCAGCGATAAGGGGGCGTCCGTAAATGAAAAAAATAAATAATTTACAAAAACTATATCTAATTGCTGTGTTTATCATTTTGTATGCCCCTATTTTCTATTTGATTTTTTATTCGTTCAACTCGGGCGGCGGCATGTCTCATTTCGAGTCATTCACCTGGGAACATTATGCCGCAGTCTTTGAGGATAAACGACTCATTGTCATCGTGCTGAACACCGTAATCATCGCATTGCTCTCCGCCCTGCTTTCCACAGCAATCGGCGTGCTTGGAGCAATGGCCATTCATTTCATGCGCAATAAAGGCATGCGGAATGCTGTACTTTCATTAAACAATATATTGATTGTCAGTCCGGATGTTATTATTGGTGCTTCCTTTTTGATTCTATTCACGATGATTGGCGTGAAGCTCGGATTCGCCTCGGTGCTGATTTCCCATATCGCGTTCAGTATTCCGATTGTGGTGATCATGGTTCTTCCGAAATTGCAGGAAATGAGCTCCTCCTTAATCGATGCGGCGTTAGATTTAGGGGCGTCTAGAAGGGATGTCGTGACACGGGTTATTCTGCCTTTCATCCAGCCAGGCATTTTCGCAGGCTTTTTCTTGGCGTTAACGTATTCGTTGGATGACTTTGCCGTCACCTTCTTCGTGACCGGAAATGGCTTCTCTACCCTTTCCGTCGAGATCTATTCTATGGCACGTGCAGGAATCACTCTGACTATCAATGCACTGTCCGGTTTGATTTTTGTCATTACCGTCATACTCGTTCTTGGTTATTATGCTATTAGCAACCGGACGAAAATGCCTCTTACGGGGGTGAAGAAATGAAAGAATTGCTTCGAGGCGCCATTCTGATCGTGGCCGTTTCCCTTATCTTGCTGCTGATCAATGACAATTTAAGTGAAGGCAGCAATAAAACAGGGAAAAACATTTTGACCGTTTACAACTGGGGAGAATACATTGACCCCGACCTGCTGAAGCAGTTTGAAAAGGAAACGGGCATAAAAGTGATTTACGAAACATTTGATTCTAACGAAGGAATGATGGGGAAAATCGAACAAGGCGGGACATCCTATGATATTACGATGCCGTCTGAATATATGGTAGAAATGATGGCTGAAAAAGATTTATTGCTGCCTATCGATTACAGTCAAATTCCGAACATCAAACATATTGATCCTTATTTTCTTGATCTTCCGTTCGATCCGGGCAACAAATTTTCCATTCCGTATTTCTGGGGAACGGTAGGCATTGCTTACAACCCTGATCTGCTCGATGGCCAAACATTCGAAAGCTGGGAGAATCTTTGGGATCCGTCCTTAAAACAACAAGTTATTCTTGTAGATAGCGCAAGGGAAACAATTGGCATGGGGCTGAATTCCTTACATTACTCCTTGAATTCAACTAACATCAATGAATTGCAAGAAGCGACCGAGAAGCTGAAAAAGCTCAGTCCGAATGTGAAAGCGGTCATTGGAGACGAAGTGACTCAATTAATGGTGAACAACGAAGCGGCGGTTTCACTCACTTGGTCTGGCCAGGCAGCTGATATGATGAGTGAAAATGAATCAATCGACTATGTTGTGCCCGAAGAGGGCTCCAACTTATGGTTTGATAACTTTGTCATTCCACGGACCGCCAAAAATATTGAAGGCGCTCACGCTTTCATCAATTTCATGCTCGATCCGGAAGTAGCGGCACAGAATGCCGATTATGTTGGTTATTCCACGCCAAACCTGACAGCGCTTGACTATATGGATCCCGAGGTGGTAGCAGATGAACGCTTCTACCCAGATGAAGACACACGCAGCCATTTGGAAGTGTACAAAAACTTAGGTCTTAAAATGTTAGGTATATACAACGAACTCTTCCTGGAATTCAAAATGGATATGAAATGATCAAAGCTGTCACAGAAAGCGGATTTCTGTGGCAGCTTTTTCAATTGCCACGGGTCATACTTCATTATCAATTCATTCCCTCTTACTTTTTCGGTGCCTAACAGTATGAGAACGCCAGCCACATATGATAAAATATTTCAGAATGCGAAATGTTATGTAGATAGAAAGAGGGGATGCCGATGACAACAGCTTCATCGAAAGCCGCATTATATATATTAATGTTTAACATGTTTATTGCCATGTCAGGTATCGGTCTCATCATTCCCATTATGCCGCAGTTTCTGGGCACATTCGGCGCGGCGGGAAAAGTACTTGGATTTCTAATTGCCATCTTCTCTTTTGCACAATTTATTTTCTCCCCACTTGCAGGAAGCCTGTCAGATCGACATGGTAGGAAAAAAATAATTATCTTTGGCCTAATTATTTATGGCCTGTCCCAGCTGGCCTTCAGTTTATCGACAGAAGTCTGGATGCTGTTCATTGCCCGTTTCTTCTCCGGTTTCGGCTCAGCTTTTATCGTGCCGCCGATGATGGCATTCGTTGCGGATATTACTGCCTACGAAGATCGTGGGAAAGGCATGGGGCTGCTCGGTGCATCCATGTCACTCGGCTTTATGATCGGACCAGGAATTGGAGGCTTTCTCTCAAAAGTGAGTTTGGAGTTCCCATTTTATGTCGCGGCAGGCGCAGCCATTTTTGCCGCGCTTTTGTCCATTTTCATCCTGCCGAATCCTGTGCCAACGACTGAACAGGCACAAACAATGAAAAAACAGGATAACATATTGGCCCAATTGGTTCGATCAACAAAAACACCTTATTTCATCATGTTGCTTGTCATGTTCGTTTTCTCATTCGGACTTGCGAATTATCAATCCACGATCTCTTTATACGTAGACCATAAATATGGGTATACGCCTTCTCAAATTGCCGTATTGATTACAGTCGGCGGGTTTGTCGGCGTCATTGTCCAAACTTTTGTCATCACCCCGCTATTTAAGCGTTTTGGCGAAATGAAAGTTATCCTTTTCAATCTGGTACTCGCTGCCTTATCCATGGTATCCATCCTGGCGGTCAATACATTTTGGACAATTTTGATGGTCGCTACCGTCTTTTCGATTGCTACATCCTTGCTTCGGCCCGCTGTCAATACGCTCGTTTCCAAATTGGCTGGAGATGAACAAGGGTTTGCAGCCGGCATGATGAATGCTTACATGAGTTTAGGAAATATGGTCGGCCCAGCGCTGGCAGGCTCCATTTTCGATTTCAATATTGCGTTTCCTTATATTTTAGGAACGGCTATCCTCTTGATCTGCTTCGGGATTGCAGGCTATTGGTCCAAACGAAACGCAGCGCTCTTACATTCAACAAGAACAGCATAGAAATGCCCATCTGACTGATAGAGTCGGATGGGCATTTCCCTTATCTTCGTTTTTTCGCTTTCAACAGCTCGGAAACATGGCCGGACTCTTTCTGCTTTTCATTTACAATCGATTCTGTCTCGCGTTTCTTCATCGGTTTCCCTTCGATGAGCCCGAAGCGTCGAATGGTGATATCAATGAAAAACAGCAGCATGGCCGCAAGTAAAAAGTAATTTCCAATCGGTAATCGATTACCGCTTTTAAATGGATGCTGCCTGAAAACTTCTGCGGGATTTTCCACTAAAGGTTGCCCCCCGGTCTTTTCGGCAATTGCTTGAAGAAGCTTAGTATTTGGCTCTCCTGGTTTGAATTCTGCACTATAAGGTACAGAAACGCCTGCTTCGAATAAGCCGCCACGATCATCCGTCACCCCAAAGAAGACGAGACCGGGTTTAGACTCCAGCGTGACGCGTGTTTTCCCAGGTGCCAGCGGTTCAGTTGTAACAGGGATTTCCTCTCCCTTTTCATTCACCACGGCAATATCCAAAAACGCTGCTTTTCGAGAACTGTCGGTTACGGTATAGGTTCCTCCCCGATCATGGGTAATCATATACGGCACATCTTCGTAACTCGGTAATAGTCTGGAGATGGCTGTATTCCAAAACTCAGGGTAGTGTTCCCATCTGGCCAAATCGCCTGACCATTTGCCCGTTGAATCGGACATGAAGGCGATTGTTTTTCCTAATCCATAACTCCACTCCGCCAAAACCGGGTCATTTTTTGGACTTTCCGCAACAATGGTCGCTGTACTTTTCGGCGTCGTGGCGATGTAAGCATTCATTTGAGGGACACCCTCGCTGAAGAGAGCCAGCCACTTAGGCACTTGATGGAAGGACATGTAGAAAGGGTCGTCTTCAATATATGTCCTTGTCATCATCGTTGTTTCACGCGTCAGAATGGAAGGGACTGTCGATTCATCAATGACATTATAAAAGCGTCCTCCCCCTTGCTCAGCAAGTTCTTCGAGCAAAGCACCATCCGCATCCGAACCGATAGCAACTGTAGTAAGCGTAATATTGTTCTTTTTTCCTTCTTTGATTACTTCCTCATAATCAGGAGGCATCGGCGATTGGCCATCTGTCATCAGAATAATATGTTTTCGCTGTAATTCCAAATCGGCAAGATCTCCGTACGCTTTCTCTACAGAAGGGAAAATGTCAGTTCCGCCACCAACAGGAATAGACAGGATCTTTTCCATGGCATCTTGCTTTTGTAATGGCCCAACAGGTATCAATTCCCATATTTCATGATCAAACGCCGTAAAGCCGAATGTATCATCATCTCTTAGCAGTTCGACTGCACGAGCCGCCGCCTCTCTTGCCAGGACAATTTTCGAACCTGACATACTGCCTGATCTGTCTAAGGCAATGACCAAGCCTAAAGAAGGCAATTGCTCCTTCCCTTTCACTTCCATTTCAACTGGCAGAAGCCGTTCGATCGGTGATTTGAAATATCCTCCCAAACCAAAGCTTTCCTGGCCTCCAACCATCATGAAACCGACTCCGAATTTTTTAACAGCCTGTTCAATAACGGTCATTTTCTGCTCACCGACTAAATGCCCCGGAACATTATCAAAAATAATAGCACTATATCCAAGATAGCCTGAAAGCGATTCAGGAAGCTGCTCAGCAGACACAACATCAACAGCCAAAGAGCGCTGATCGAGCAATGGCGGAATAGCAGATGGGTTATCTTCTGTTTCGACTACTAAAATATGCGGCGATTTTTCAAGCATCGTCACAGAAAGCATCTTGTTGTTTTCGAGGAAGCCATCATCCGGAACGATGAGCTTCGCTTCATATTTTAATAAACCCTTTCCAGAAGCCGTTGTTTTAAATGAAAATGCATTCTTTCCTTCATCTAATTGAACCATTTCACTTAGGACCTCTTCGTCGTTCCGGTAGATGATCACTTGGCCATTCGTTGCCGTAGATGATTCAACGTCCAGTTCGATGAATTGCTGCTCCCCTTCATAAGCCGTTTTCGGTGTTTCAAACTTTGTAATAGAGGCGTCCTTACGATTGGAACGGTTGAGCAGTACCGTATCAATTTCTACTCTTCCGCCTTGGAATTTGGGAAGTATCTCTTCCAGCGATCCATCTGTCTCCAAACCGTCCGTCAGTAGGACGATCCTTGTGGCAACGTCCTTCTTTGCAATACTGGCCGCCAGATCGATCGCTTTCCCAATATTTGTCGCGTCACGGTTTTCCATCGGCTCCATTTTAGGCAAGCTAATCTCATTGTCCGTCAATTGTACATCCGTGCGGAATCCCCCTGCAAATGAATAAATACCGACGGTCTGATTCGATTTGCGATGTTGCAAACTATCGATGATCCAACTATCAGCCGTATCACCTGCATTCTCTATCGAAATGGAACGGTCCACAACGAACAGCACTTGCTCTTCTGTATCGTGAAGCCGAAGATAAGGTACGGTTAATGCTAGAACAACACATAAGATCGTCAAGCAGCGTAGGATGAAAAGCACAACAGCTCTGTCTTTCACTTTTAACTTGGAAGTCTTCCACGCATACACCAGATAAATCACAATGGGAATTAGCAATAAGAGCCACAACGGATGATCAATTCGAATATCCACGTCTGCGTTGCACCTCCCATTCCATTACGAGGAGAAGAAGAATAGGTAAAAGAAAAATCCAACCGATTGATTTTTGCCCTACTTCTTTTTCATTTCCCTTCGATTCCATTCCAATCTTATACGATGTGCCATGCCCCAGTTTTTTTTCTTCCTGCTCGAGTTGAACAGAAATAAGGCTTTCCCGCTTATTGTCGATAAGTTTGTATATCCCCGGTTTTTGCGGCGCAACAAAGTCAGTGCCGCTAGAAAATGACGATTCGTACTCATCTTCCAAATTAAAAATTTCAATCTCCTTCGTATCCGCATGAGACAAAATCGCTTTCCTTTGGGAAGGACTGAACGTTCCTCCTACAGATGATCCGGAGCGGAGCGACTCCGTCACACTCCAAAAGAATAGTGGAAAAGAGGGATGAAGCGGCCAGTCCGTCATCTCAACATCGGCTAAAACGACAATATCTCCACGTTTAGATCGCTGGATAAACGGCTCATCTCCAATGCTAGCAATGGTGTCCATTCCTTCGAATGGCGGATAGAGAGAACTGACATATACGTCGTGAATCGGCGCGATGGAAAACAGTACATCTCCATTGTCTTCTAAAATACCAGAAACCGGATGAGCATTTGCATCATTTCTGCCGATCAGCAAAATAGGCTGTTCCCCTTCCTGCAAAAAGGAAGTTTCATTCGACACTAAAATGGTAGCCGTATTTTGTCGCTGTTTCATTTCGTTAATTGAACCAGCCGTCACATCCATTCCTATCGCCTGAAACGCTTTACGGATTAATTCATGAAGTTGACTGTCCACCATGGCATCTGAAATTTCGTCACCTAGTAGAATAAAAGCTTCATTGTCTACATCATACTGATCATCAACAAGGAGTTGTGCCTTTAGAGCGATTTGAGAAGGCAAATCCTTAAAAGAGATCAATGTCTCTCCTTCACTCTTCAAAGTAAACTTCTTTGATCCCAATTTTCCACCATGTAAGGCATCTGTGATCTGGAGGGTTCCATCCACTTCCTTCTCTGATTGATTGACAAGCTTGACAATCGCCTCTGTTCCATCAGCAGTTTTGACTGCTCCAAACTTATCAATCGAAACATTTGCAAGGTTTGGCTCGCTTGCGTGGACGTAATAATCGATCGCTTCATTTCCATCTGAGAAAACGGATCGATCCAAGTAATCAGTGAAAATATGGACAGTCGCAGATTGGTCGGCTACAACCGATTTCATGAACTCCAGTGTTCTGCCCATGTTTTCATGATCGTATGTAACCGACAACTTTCCAATGGAAGCCTGAATGACTTCCAGGTTAGTTTCATCACGCAGCACCAATTCCGGCTCCTTGCCTGTCGTGATGATCGTTATCGCATTCCCTTTATTGTCTTCGGCTAATTGGGTCATTTCTTGCTTATTCACCTCAAAAATGGATGATCCATCTTCTCCTGCAAGCATACTTGCCGAGGTATCAACAACAAAAACGATTTGTCTTCCCGCTGCTTGTTCCGATTTCACAAAAGGTCCCAGTAAAACAAATAGAAGAAGAAGGAGCGCGGCCATTTGCAAATAAAATAAAGCGTTTTGCTGCAAGTTTTTTAAGAAAGGGGATGCTTTCGTTTCTCGCATGGATTGTTCCCAAAAGAGAGTTGAAGAAATCGTCCGAGTCTCATACCGCTTTCTAAAAAAATAATAGAGCAGGACAGCCAAAGGAAAGATGACTGTCCAGCTATTCACTACATGATTAAACCCCACTTGGCATTCACTCCCTACCGTACCCAGCCTACATGTCGCATTTTCTTCGATACCGTATCCAAAATTCCATCAGCCACTTCTGCCCGAACGGTCTGGATACCGTATTTTTTGGCCAAACTTAAAAATTTTGATTCATGTTCTGATTTTCTGTCCATGTACTGTTGTTTGGACCTTGAAGTCATCGTCACTTCCACCGCTTGCTGTGTCTCCATATCTAGCAGACGGATATCTCCTTGAAGCTGAGGCTCTTCCTCGGATGGGTCATGCACAGTAATCACACGGCAATCTTTGCAAATTCCTGGAAGCCTCTTAAACAATTGCTCCCATTTTCCCAATGGTTCCAGTCCGTCCGTAATAATAAATAAAACCGTGACCGCCTTTGGTATATGGCGTAGTGCATAATCTGTGAAATCCCCAGGTAATGTCGGCTGATCGATTTGGGTAATAAACTTTTTCAGAGCTGCGCGCTGCAAGGCTCCTTTTCTTCGAAAGAAATACTCTTGTTGTTCATTTTTCGTAGAAAAAGTAACCGTATCACCACTCTTTAAACCGATCTGACCAATCCCGATGGCGAGTTGCCGGGCAAAATCCCACTTCTGTTCAAAGCCCATTGATTTTGTGGCGTCTAACAAAATGTGTATCCGCATTTCTTGTTCATCTAGAAATTGTTTAATAAAAGGTTTATCCGTTCGAGCATATACATTCCAATCAATATGCCTAAGATCATCACCTGGATGATATTCCCGAAAGTCAGAAAACTCGAGAGACGTGCCCGTCTTTGTTGAACGATGCGTTCCTTTGTGATGGCCCAGGTATCGGGAACGTGTCACAATTTTCAATGGACCGAGACGGTTTGCGAGGCCATCTGGAAATAAATCCGCCATTACAAGGCTGCTCCTTGACGCGTTTCCTCCACCAGTTTGTCAATCAGGCTGTCGACATTAATTCCTTCCGCCTCGCCTTCATAATTGACAAGAACTCTGTGCCGCAATGCCGGTTTCGCGACAGCTTTAATATCAGAAATCGAAACATGGAACCGTCCTGCCATAAAAGCCCTGGCTTTCGCAAGTCGAATAATCGATTGCAGCCCCCGTGGCCCGCTTCCATACTGAACATACTTCGTCCACATGTCTCCGGTCTCTTCTTTCTCATATGTGGAGGTGACCAAATCGACTGCGTACTCAATCATGTCATCTGCAATGACAATTTCTTTGACCATTTCCTGGGCAATACAAATCTCTTCTTGTTGCATGACTTTACGGACAACGATACTTCTGGCTCCCGTTGTGCGCAACATAATCTCTTTCATTTCTTCCTTCGTTGGATACGGCAGAATGATTTTGCACAGAAAGCGGTCCATCTGGGCCTCCGGCAAAGGATAGGTGCCTTCCATTTCAATCGGGTTTTGAGTGGCTAGAACGAAAAATGGCCGAGCCATCTTTCTCGTCTCTCCCATCACTGTCACCGTTTTCTCCCCCATTGCCTCTAGGAGAGCACTTTGTGTTTTCGGCGTGGCACGGTTTATTTCATCTGCCAAAACCATCTGGCTAAAAATAGGGCCCTCTTTGAAAACAAAGCGCTGGGTGCCGTCTTCACTTCTCTCCAAAATACTAGTTCCCGTAATATCCGCCGGCATCAGATCCGGTGTGAATTGAATTCTGGAAAAGGATAAATCCAAAACTTCGGAAATTGTACGAATTAGCATCGTTTTTCCTAACCCTGGCAGCCCCTCAAGCAAGGCATGCCCGTCAGCTAGAATTGAAAATAAGGAGAATTCAATTGCCTCTTGCTGCCCGACGATAAATGTACTGATTTCCTCTCTTACTTCACTTAATTTGCTGCTCATTTCTCCAAACTGCTCAGGTGTGAATGACATATCTACAACTCCCGTTCTCATTCGATTGACGAAAAATAGTCAGATAGAATTCTTTGCAAATCCGGTGACAATTCCATCTTCTCTGTGCTTCGTATATACGAATCTTTATACTTGCCGACCACTTCTTCGTAAGGACGGATTGTACCCCGTTCCACTAAATCATCACGTTCGTTTTCTTCTATGAAATTGCCTTTGCCCAGATCTCCCTTGACTGTTGAAGGGTCTCCTGAGGTACCAAATCGGTCAAACGGTATGGACAGAAGATCACGGCCGCCTTTCCCAGTGCCTGCCCCGTTTCCTCCTGAGCCTCCGCCTGAGCCTGAGCCTGACCCTTGACCTTGGCCCTGACCCTGGCCTTGGCCTTGGCCTTGGCCCTGACCCTGGCCTTGGCCTTGACCCTGGCCTTGGCCCTGACCTTGGCCTTGACCTTGACCTTGACCTTGGCCTTGACCTTGGCCTTGACCTTGGCCTTGACCTTGCTGGCCTTGGCCTTGACCTTGGCCTTGACCTTGGCCTTGACCTTGGCCTTGACCTTGCTGGCCTTGTCCTTGGCCTTGACCTTGCTGGCCTTGACCTTGGCCTTGACCCTGACCTTGGCCTTGACCCTGACCTTGGCCTTGCTGACCTTGACCATTTTGTTGTCCATTCGGATTATTGCCTGCTGAAGCCAGAGCAGGTAAGGATGGCGATTTGCCGATCTTATTTAATGCGCTTTGTGTCTCACCTGTCTTCCGAGCTAATTTATCCGTAAGGTTTTGGAGGTCCTCCAGTTCTTTCTTTTCGTCATTTGTCAATCCGTCTGAATCCTCGGAAGTGGATTGGCTCTTCTCTGCGAGACGCTGTTCCTTTAATTTTAATTCCTTTTGTTTTTTAATTGCTTCTCTCAATAATTGTTCAGTCGTTTCGGCCTCCCGCAAGTTTTTTGCAAGGGATTCAAGCTCCTTTTTGACTTCATCTGTCTTTTGCTTTTTGGCCAGCTCCTCAATTTCTTTCGTAAACTCTTTCACAATTTCTTTTTCGGCCATTTCCGATTTTGCCTCTAACTGTGCTTCTGAAGGAAATAGAATGAGAAGACTGAGGACGAAAGAAGCAATGCAAAAACTAATCAACATGGCACTATTCCATATCTTCTTCTTCCGTTTCTTGAAAAGTTGTAGAGCCTCATTTGATTGATTTTCCGCTTGTTGCACTAACAACCGGCCCATCGATGACTCTTCGACCCTTTCATCCACCGCGGTCACAAGAAGATTGTCCGGGAAATAATGATCCAACCTCCATTTGGCCTCTTCGTATGTAACTCTGCGTAAAATGATAAATACAATTGTCGCGGCAAGGACTAAACCTGCTGCAACAACGGCAAACCATGCATAGTTAGGGAGGACAAACAGCCGGGAAGAAACCATGACAATGACCGATCCTAGTACCGATAAAAACAATCCAGCCTGTATCATATAAACAGTCTTTTCGAATTGAAGCTTCCTCTGGGCTTTGCGAATAACGTCACGCAATATTCCTTTCCGCACTATTCATCCATCTCCCTTCACTTCCGTCTCTTTGTGTTGACACGTAATTTTTTAACTGCGATCAAAATCGCGATAATGGTAATTACTCCATAAAACAATAGAAAACCAATCCAAATTGGAAAATCTACTTTTGTCATTTCTTCCACCATTCCTCGAACGCCAGGAGATAGAAAAGAAGCAAACAGGACACCCGGGTTAATGGATGCTAAGAAATGGCCAATGTAAGATGGTGTTACAACGGTCCCCGTTTGATTCATCATTTTCATTTGCATAGTAATGATGAATAAAAAGCCGGTCACAACAGAAAGGAATAGCATTGTACCATAGGTGGCGATCATGGAAACGACCGTTTTTCTAATTAGCGTTGAGAACATGACACCTATGCTGCCAAAGGCGAGTAATATTACAAACAAGAATAAAAATATCTTAATGAAATCCCATGGTGAAATACCGCCAAACAGAAAGACCAAACTATATACCGGCATGCCCGCAATGATTAAAAATAGCAAAAATGCTACCGAGGAAAATAACTTTCCTGAAATGATCTGAAACGAACTTTGCGAAGTCGTCAATAAGATCGGCAGTGTTTGCTTTTCCCTTTCAGAACTGATTGTTCCCGCTGTCAACCCAGGGGCGGTGAACAGGACGAGTCCTAATTGAATGTAGGACAGGAAAGCGAAGAGCACAAAACTCTCACTCGGCCTGAAATAGGATGTACCCGATACTGTAACTGTCATGAAGATGTATCCAAAGACAAATACGCACATCGCCAAAAGGAAAAACAGCATGCCGTTGAACGACTTGAACGATCTAAATCGTAATTTAAGCTCCTTGAAAAGAACCGGATTTGTTCCAATCAATTTCATTTCACTCGGCTCCTTTCGTTATTTCCATAAAGACGTCCTCTAGATTCGTCACATGTTCCATGAATGAAACAATCGGAATTTCCTTTTTGACTGCTTGTTGCAGTAAAGAGATTTGACTTTCTTCATTCCCAACATACTTAAACGTGATTCCATCCCATGTTTCAAGCATCTCAATAGTAGAAACATGAGGCTGTTCTTCAAAAAATGACAACGTTCTGCTGACTGCATCGACTGGCACTTTGACTGTAATTACTTTTTCACCTTGAAGTTTGGCTTGGATTTCTGGTACGGAACCATGAGCGATCAATCTCCCATTATCGATCACTCCGATCTCGTCGCACATCTCTGCTAATTCAGGAAGAATATGAGAGGAAATTAATATTGTCTTCCCCATTTTTTTTAGCGTTTTTAAAATATCTCTCATTTCCACTCGCGCACGTGGATCTAATCCGGAAGCCGGTTCATCTAAAATGAGAACCTTCGGATCGTGGATAAGACTTCGTGCCAGACAAAGTCTCTGCTTCATACCACGCGACAGCAGATCTACGTAGGAATATCGTTTATGAGATAGATTCACAAGTTCTAGCAATTGCGGAATTAACTTTTTCCGTTCCTCCGCAGGTATTCCGTAGCTGGCACCATAGAAATCCAAATATTCATCTGCTTTTAATTGGTCATACACGCCGAAGAAATCCGGCATGTAACCGATCAATCGCCGGACAGCAGCCGGTTTTTCTCTCACATTGACGCCGTCGATGATCACGTCTCCAGAAGTGGCTTCCAATAAAGTCGACATGATGAGGAAAGTAGTCGACTTCCCGGCCCCGTTCGCACCAACGAAGCCGAAGACTGTGCCTTCATGTAAAGTTAAATTTAAATTATCCAATGCTGTAAAGGAGCCGTATTTTTTAGTGAGTCCTTTAATTTCTATCATTTCGCCACCTCGCCTTCAATCTTTAATTGAGGTGCCCGCGCCTCTGTCCCTTGCTGTGCATCATGGAAATCCATCCGAATCTTCACTTGGCCATTCGCTGGAATATAAGGATTCGGATGATCAATGGTTATTTTCTTATCTGCCGGAAGTGCATCATATTGTTCTGTTTGGTTGTTCCAGATGGTGACTGCATAGCGGTCTGTTTGAATTTTGGATAGTTCAATTGTCTTCCAGCCCAAATTATGTTTCAGCAGTTCTTCTGGAATTTGCCACGTTTGAATATATACATCTTCATCGAAATAATAGGTATCTGACTGATATCCGATTGAATGAGCTTCAAAGTTGTTTGTCTCCGAAATAAGCTGAACTGCCATTGCTTCAGGGTCGACGGTGAATGAGCCATTAATTTCAACCTTCGCTTCAATTGGCTGCATAATCATCGTTAAAGCGGATGTTTTTGCTGTTTTGACATTTTCCAAATTGACATCGACGAGCTGTGTATCCGTATAACCGGAAATCATCGGTTTTGCTGGTGCTGTCATAAACGAATCAGCGAACGAGACGATGCTTTCTTTCCTCATTTCCATTAGGTCGTCACTTTGGATCGGACTTGGTCCATAATACATTTGATTGGATCTTCTCGCGATAAGAGCGGATGTTTTTAATGTTTCTTTTACATCTGCAGTTTCTCCAGGACCGAGGTCACCGACTTTGATTTGTCTAGTTCCGGACCATATGATTATATCTGTTAACGCAAATGGAAAATGGTTCGTTACGGTTCCAGTCAGCTCTTTATCACGCACGATCAGATCCGTTTCGATAGACCCCTCTGATTCAATGGAAGTTTTCCCTGCCAATGAAGCAACATTCCAATAGCCAACATCCCGCAAATGCATTTTCGATCCCGCTGCATCTCTTTCCAGCATTGCTGTTTTATGTGCTTCTATCTGAGTTGGGCCGAACAGCATATTCATCGATGTGGATGCACTCAGAGACGTAGTAGGAGGTGCATTAAAAGTGAAATCCCCTGATTTATTCGTCAGGATCGTCTCAACAAAATAGCCTTCCATCCCGCCTTCAGGCAAGACATTCAAGACTGCGGTCTGCTGCAGTTGGGCTTTACCTATCCGATCTTTTGCTCCATAAGCAAAAATAAAGATAGAAGTCATAATTGCGATTGTCGGGACAATCCACCAAGTATGTTCCCGTTTATCCTTCTTCTTCAGGAAGATGTATAAGACTGGAACGATAATTATGATATAGAGAATGATAATTCCGACTAATAGTGGCGCAGAAACTTTAAAAGAAGGGAATAATTCATTTGCATTCCCGATTGTATATCGAATGGCTTCTAATGGATTTTCATAATAGCCTTGGCCGCTTGCTAAATTTTTTTGTACTTGGGCATTTAGCAGCGCATTCCACCAAGAAGTCGTTCCTGCCATTTTAGAAAAGGGCTCATCTCCAAAAGAGAAGGACGTCTGGATAATGGCTCCATTTCCAACTTCCCGTATGCCTGCTAACGGCTCAGAAGCCGAACCGTATAACACTTGGGCACCTTCACGAACGGACGCTTTTGATGAGGCGATTGGCGTGTCAAATTGTTCTGAGCTTGCCCATTTATTTAAGACGGATGGATCAATGGTACCCTTACCCTCTTGTTTTAATGGAAGCAAGTCGGAAAACAAACCTGATTCAGCACTTAATTGATCCGAGTCGCTGAAGACAACAATCCCGCCTTGATTCACCCAATCCACTAACGCTTGCTGTTCCTTTTGTGGTAGATCGGCTACAGGGTATTCATCGAAAACGATAAAGTCAGTTGCACCCCAGCCATCTGCTTCTTCTGGAAACTGGTTAACACCGACCTTTGAGGCATCGATCAACTGCGTCGAAGAGGTATTAGGAAATCTGACTCCGCGCAAACCGGCAAGGCGATCCATATTGCCCGTGAAAGCCGTGATCAGTTTGACATCATCGTAATACATGGCAGTGACAATTTGTTTTGATCCTTTATGGTCAATTTCTTTCCCTTTTTTCCATCCACCTTCATAAAAGTGAATGGACTTCGCATTGCTAGAAGACCCATACATGTTGTAATCAAACATCCGCGGGATAACGAATGTAATGGTTTTCGTCTCACCCGCTCCAATATCAAGCGGGAAGGATTCCCCAATACCGGTATCATACGATTGCTGCAAATCAATGACGACATCGCCGCTGAATGCAGTCCCTTTGTTTTCAATGACAATTGTCACTGGTGCTCCCCTGCCATATTTCGCTTTCCCATCTATGCCTGCGGTAACTGTAGCACGAAGTTCAGGTGCCGCCATTGCATGAGTAAGCGGGGTCGCCAATAAGGCGAACATGAACAAAAGAACGATTCCCCACCTATTTTTCAACATTCCGATAATCCTCCCATCAATTGACTCCATTGCTTATTTCTATTTATCTACCTAATTAGTACGTCAATAAAGAATTAAAGTTCCCTTAAATTACAACTCTGTTTCTTTTCTGAATTTATCAGCCCGCTGTTCAACAATTTGAGCAAATGCGGCGACTTGTTTCAAGGAAAAGGTTGAATCATATCCAATGAGCCATGTATCACGAGTCAGTTCAAACTCTTCTTCACTATTTAATAGCGGAATCATGTTAACATCCTCATCTCCGTGCAGCGTTATAGATGGCAATATCGCATACCCGATGCCGTTTAATGCAAGCTGCTTGCATGTTTCGATCTGATCGACGGTGATCTGCCTCTTTGGATATTTGGAGAAATGACGCTGCCACCATCTTTGAATTTCCATATAGTAATTCGAGTCGCTTTTGAATTGAATGAATGGCCGTTCGCTGGTTTTCAATTCATCAATGGATTTGATTTCTTTATCAACAAGGTAGAGTTGATCACGAAACAGATACGTTTTTCTGCTTTTCCAATCGACTTGTCCACGGACGATGCCAACATGGGCTTCTCCCTCATATAATGCTTTAACAATTTCCGAACTCCATCCGGTCATCAATGATATTTTGGCATCTGGATACAAGTTCACATATTCTTTCAGCACTTGGGGGAGCCACGTTTGACCGACAATGGAAGCGCAAGCAATTTTCAATGTTCCATATACCTTATTGCCTAATGAGGCAATCATCTCTGCCGTTTCTTCTTTCTTGGCGATGGTCTCATTGGCATAAGCAATAACAAGCTCTCCTGCTGGAGTCGGTTCAAGTCCTTTTTGAGAACGGACAAACAGTAATGTCCCCCATTCCTTTTCTATGGTCTGCAAACGTTGAGACAACGCAGGCTGAGACAAAAATAACCGCTCAGCTGCTTTTCTCATATTTCCTTCCTCGTATAGTGCTTTAATAATTTCTAATTCAGTCGTTGTCATGTAGTTTCACCTTTCCACGCGGTATCCGCAAAATAAATAGTAAGCTAATGACTGCAAACAGAGCTACCGTCCCATACACCCATTGCAGCGAATGGTCGAGGCCAGCTTGTAATTCTGTAATCTCCTGAACCGGAAGCCGCTGTCTCGTTTCCTCTGTCAACAATGCGTTAATATCATTCACGCCATAGTTGACATGATGATTAGAAAAAAATGACACTAAGGAACTGTTCAGAACAGCACCAAAAATTGCGGCACCTACTGTATTTCCAAAGTTCCTCATAAACATATTTGCAGCCGTAGCTGCCCCTCTTTCGGCTCGAGAAACGGCACCTTGGATGGTTACGATGAAAGAAGTACTTGTTAGTCCCATTCCCACACCGACGAAGAAGCTCGAAGCCGCTGCCCATATAGGACCTGACCCTGCACTCATCAAGACAAACAAAACCGAACCGACAATTAACGAAATCCCTCCAGCAAAGGAAACAGGAAAAGGACCATACCGAAGCAATAAATGACCAGCCACCGATGACGAGATCGGCCATCCAATCGACATCGCGGTCAATGTAAAGCCTGCGATAATGGCCGGCTGCTCCATGACACCTGTGACATATGTCGGCAAGTAAGAAGAAACGCCAATTAAAATGACACCCGTCGTCAATGAAACGATATTTGCGTATAAAATGATTGGATTCTTCCACAATGTAAAGGGAAGCATCGGATTTTCTGCTTTTCGCTCAACAAAAACAAATAACACGAGGATAAAGAGCCCAACGATCAATATGCCTAAACTGATAGCAGAAATCCGTTGAAAGGATTGTCCCCCTTCTACAAGCCAATAAAGGATAATGGATAAGGAACTTGTTAATAGAACAGCGCCTTTCATATCGATGACGGCTTTCCCCTCAACCTTTGGTTCATGTAAAAAGAAATAAATCCCGGCCATGGCGAGCAAGCCGAGCGGCACATTTACCCAAAACACGTATGCCCAATCCAAATACTCGACGATCATACCGCCGATGACTGGACCAGATACTGCTGAAATCCCCCACACACTTGATAAATACCCTTGGATTTTCGCCCTTTCTTCCGTCGAATAGATATCTCCGACAATCGTCGTTGCAATTGGCATTACAGCCCCTGCACCTAATCCTTGAATGAGGCGGTAGACGATCAACAGCTCCATGGAACCCGCAGTTCCACAAAGGATAGATCCCACTAAGAAAATCGTCAATCCGATAAAAAAAATCGGCTTTCTCCCAAAAAGATCAGCCAATTTTCCGTAAATTAACACGGTAACAGTACTCATCAGCAAATAGGCTGAAAAGATCCAACTATATCGGGAAAAACCTCCTAAATCTGAGGCGATTGCGGGCATGGCAGTTGAAACAATGGTTGCTTCCACTGCTCCTACAAACATGGCCAGCATGACGGAAACTAATACAAGAGGGCGTTTCGTCGTCTTTTGCATATTTTTCATTACTATCCAACTCCTTCTGGAAAACAATATAATTCAGTTCCTTCAGGAACAAAGGGCTGTCTTCTGACAGCTCCACAAATAATAAAAGGCCCCTTTACGGAGCCTATGATCTCATCCTATCCGTCCGTTCGCAAAAGGATTTGAAGATCGTTACAGACAATGATTTCAATCATCACGGAGTTGTATATATATATTTTTTAAATTGCTTCAGAACAACTCTTCTTGTTAATATGCCTGCAAAAACACCATCATCATCAGTTACACAAAGAAAAGGGTGGTTTATAAGTAAATCCAATCCTTTTTGAAAACGGTCTGTCGTTTT
This sequence comes from Sporosarcina sp. AD_1, assembly GCF_057373025.1. Taxonomy (NCBI): domain Bacteria; kingdom Bacillati; phylum Bacillota; class Bacilli; order Caryophanales; family Caryophanaceae; genus Sporosarcina; species Sporosarcina sp. AD_1. The sequence continues at coordinate 151,141 of NZ_JBPVIR010000008.1, read as the reverse complement.
CACGTTCGGAATATCAGTCTGCATGATTTCATCGACTTTAATCGTTTCAAGTCGCTCATATTCAATTCGCTCCAAGCCTAAAATCGCATCCGTAATCATCCCGATTCCTAGCAGACCCTTCAAACGATTTTGCGAATCCAGTACGGGAATGGCAGAATAACCTGTTTTGGTAAGGACAAGAAGGGCGTGTTCCGCAAAATTGCCGATCTGCACATGAGCAACTTTCTCAGCTGGGATCAGATACTCTGCAATCGGCATAAAAAGAAAATCCCTGTTGTTGACAGAAATCAAGATAAATCCGCTCCTTCTCTATCTAAACTATTCAATATCATATTTCCTCCCTTATCATACCATATGTACCACCCCATCTGCTCGTGGAATTTTCCAACTATAGATAGTGAGAAATGGGGCATCATTCTGTCAATAAGTTCAAATGGAGACATTTCCTTATATTTTGGTCAAAAAGAAAAGGCCCTTCTAATAAGAAGAAGTGCCCCAATAATAAAAGATAACAATTAAAATGAAGATAGAACTTACCAAGATGACCCATAATATCGGATTGACTGTGAAAGGATGTTCCTTCACAACATCAGGGATAGGCCGGTCTCTTTCATTTAAGACGACTTTCGGCATGTTCAGCTTACGGACTGCCTTTATCCCGATCAAGACGATGATGCCGACAACCAGCATTGTCGGGATTACCCAAACATCAAAGAAATAATATGCCACTTTCAACCATCCTCCTGCAACTTATCGTGTGCATTAGCATGTGCGAAAAGGCAAGACTTATCCATTTTATTAGAAAGGATATTGATTAAGCCATTGGCCACCATCCAACGTGACAATTTCACCATTCATATAAGATGCTTTGTCCGACATGATAAATGCAGCCAGCTCAGCAATTTCCTCTGGTGTACCTGTTCGGCCAAGCGGGACAGATTGTATCGTCCGTTCCTTCGCCTTCTCAGATTGAAACAGCTTCTCTGCTCCGCCCGTACGCTCGATTGGACCTGGTGCAATTCCGTTGACTCTGAAGCGATATTTCCTCCCCCACTCCACAGCGAGTGTTCTGGTTAATGACATGACTCCCGCTTTCGCCGCGGCAGAATGCACAACTCCTGGACCTGCATCCCAGGCATACGTCGCCAGCATATTTAAAATGGATCCCTTCATACCTTTCTTGATCCAATAGTTTCCAACCGCGCTAGAACAATAAAACGTGCCATTCAGCACAATATCAATAACCGCTTTCCAGCCATTTGGCGACAGCTCTTCCGCATGGACAATGAAATTACCGGCAGCGTTATTGATCAGCCCATCAATTTTACCAAACTTCTCATCGGCGAAATTGACCATCGCCTGCACAGATTCAACGTCACGGACATCCATCTGAAATACGGAAGCCTTGCCTCCCATTTCTTCATTAGCGGCCTGAAGCCGATCCATGTCTCGTCCTGTAATGATGACGTCTGCTCCCTCTTGCACAAACTTTGCGGCCATCGCCTTCCCCATTCCGCTTGAGCCGCCTGTGACGATAATCACTTTTCCTGTAAACATTCCTACTCCCCCTTTTTATGAATGAATATTCACTCACTATGTTAGCATATACTGGATGAATTTTCGACACTTGTTTCAATTAACAATGTCCCCCCGGTCAAGAGAAATAAAAAAAACTGCCTGGATCGCAAAAATCCAGACAGTTACTCATTAAAATCCTTTAAAATATTTTTCCACCACTTCTTTAGCAGGAATTGCTTTGCTAAAGAGAAAACCTTGCGCTTTATGGCAGTGGGCTTCCTTTAAGATCTTCGCTTGCAAATCCTTTTCCACGCCCTCTGCGATGACTTCCATGCCAAGATTATGGGCGAGATTGATGATCGTTTTTGCGATCGCCTCGTTTTTTTCGTCACTTTCAATATCTTTGACAAACGAACGATCAATCTTGATAATATCGATCGGATATGACTTCAAGTAACTCAAAGAGGAATAGCCTGTGCCGAAATCATCTACTGATATCGTCACGCCGATGCTTTTCAGTTCATTTAAGGTTGCCAGTGTGTCATTCATGTGCATTAACGCGCTTTCCGTTATCTCCACTTCCAACGATGAGGGTTGTATTCCATGGGCATGGATAATTTTTTTAACATTGTCAGCCAGATTGCCCGTTTGGAATTGCTGTGGAGAAATATTAACGGCAATCCGCACCGGCCTAAACTGTTTTGCAGACCACTCTTTTAATTGGGAACAAACCCGGTCCAATACCCATTCCCCGATTTGATGAATTAACCCGGATGCTTCCGCTATCGGAATAAATGTGGCAGGTGACACAAACCCGAATTTGCGATTATTCCACCGGAGCAACGCCTCGAAACTGCTAATATGGCCAGATTTCAGATTCACTTGCGGTTGATAATGAATCTCCAGCTCTTCGAACTCAATGGCACGTCGAAGGTGCGCCTCCATGACCGCTGTATCTGGAAATGCTGTATTCATTTCTTTTTGATAAAAACGATAATGTGCCCTTCCACGATCTTTCACATATTGGATGGCCCGCTCACATTTATGAAGCAATTCTTCCAAAGACTTTCCGTTTTCAGGGAAAACAGCTATCCCGATTGAGGCGGATAAAAAATATTCCTGATGGTGATAATAAAACGGCCTGCTGAAATCACTCAAAATCTTTTGGGAGAACTTTTCAACATCTGTTAACGAATGGCTTCTCATTGTAATAATGAATTCATCGCCGCCATTGCGATACAATTTCCCCGATCGAGGACAGATCACTTTGATCCGTTCCGTAATTTTCTTAAGTATTTCATCGGCACCGGTTCTTCCGAGCGCTTCATTAATAGTTGAAAACCGGTCCAAATCCACATGGATGAATGCCAGATGCTCTTCACTTTTCAGCGCATACTCAGAATCCTCATCAAAATGTTCTTTCAATGCTTTCCGATTCCATAAGCCCGTCAATTGATCATGATACGATAAAAAGAGAAGCTTTTCATTATTCTTGGAATGAATAGATGTATCACGCAAAATGAGATGGATTTCAATCGTTTCTTCATCCACCGAGACCGGGAGAGTCTTAACATAGGCGGGTAAATAGTGACCCAACTTATGGCAGAATAAACTGCCATCCATCTCCAATGATTCGCCTTTCAGTGCTTTGGAGAAAAGTTGTGTGAACGCTTCCCGCTGATCTGCCGCGAATAATTCACCGATATCTTTGCCTACTAGATCCTTCGCATGATAGCCGAACGCACTGTAAACCGCTCGGTTCGAATCAATGATGGCATTATGACAGTCTACCGTAATAATGGGATCCAAATTATCTTCTATCAATGAAGTATATTTTTGATGGATTCGTTCTCTTTCTTTCCGTTCTTTTGCCAACTCGTCATGATAACGCAGTTCAATCCAGAATAACTGCTCATAGGATTCCGTCACTATCGGAATATACGCCACTTCGAACGTTTCATTCGTGATCGGGTGACAGATTATGGTACGATGCGCTTGAACATCTTTTGATCTCACAAGGTCTTGCAAAGGATGCCAAAGCGGACCCAACCTTGCTTCAGCAGTTGCTGTCTTCACATCAGGAAAATGTCGAAGTGCCGCCTCATTCAATTCAAGAACCAAATAATCCTCTGCTTCTTTTTTCCCAATTAAGAATAAGAGTGAATATGGATGGGCAGTGACATAAGTCTCCATGTATTGTATGTATGAATCTTGCAAAACTAATTTTCCCATGAATGCCTCCATGTATGCACAAACTGGTACAGCTTGCTTTCTCAATTGGTTTGATTTGAAAAATATTGACTTGTAACCGCTTTTTCCCTCACTATTTTTCAAGTATACCTTTAATATCGACAAAAATATAGAGAATTCACTACCCCCAGATCTTTTTTTCGACATCCGTTTGGCAAAATGCAAACATACCATTATGATGGAATTACAATATTCGTTTGATGAAGGGAGGAGAATACTATGGATAACCGTCTGACTCCGCACAATTTGGCTGTAGCCATTTATACAGTTAACCGCCACGCAAAAACAGCAATTGATAAAAAAGCCCTATATCACTTGAAAAACGAGGCCATCAAAAAATTACTGGATGAAGGGAAAGCCAAAAAAATTGGACTGCATTTTGTAGAGAATCCGCAATATAGTAAACAAAGCTCGACTGTACTTGTTGAGTGTGGAGATTTTCTTTTTCACACACTGCCTGAGAAAAGCGACTTTGACACATTGCCCCATCTCGGTGAACAAGATCAATCCTACCGGAATCCAAAGGAACGAATGAATTTACGAACAGCACGTATGATTTTGGACAAGTATGTCTATCCGATGCAACAAACGTCAAAACAACCTCAAAGGAAACCACAGAAAATGGAACGTTCCCCCATGTCAAATACAAGCCGTTTCCGTTCTTCTTATTTTGATTCGTAAAATACACCACTTCTCCTCTCAACCCACCAGATCTGCTGAAACATAAGTTTCCGCATATAAAAAAAGGCTTTCTGTCGTCACTCCGAACAGAAAGCCTTTTCGCTTAATCAAGATATGCAAAGTAAAGTGCTTGCGTCCCTTTTGAACCATATCCTTCTGCAACAAGGTTATCATACATTTCCCTTGCAAGGGAAAGTCCAGGCAGGCGCAGATTCATCGCTTCTGCTTCCTGAAGCGCAATGTCCATATCCTTCAGAAAGTGTTTTATGTAGAATCCTGGCTCAAAATTACTGCTCAGCATACGTGGCGCCAGGTTGGACAGTGACCAAGAACCTGCAGCTCCAGAAGAAATCGACTCAAGGACCGTGTCTAAGTCAAGACCCGCTTTTTTGCCATACGCCAAGGCCTCACAAACGCCGATCATATTGGTTGCAATAGCAATTTGATTACACATTTTGGCATGCTGTCCAGCACCGGCTTTTCCTTGATAAACAATTTGAGAACCGAATACCTCCAAAACAGGCAAAACACTTGCGAACGTTTCCTTATCCCCTCCACACATAATCGAAAGGGTCCCATTTCTAGCTCCCACATCTCCTCCTGAAACAGGGGCATCCATTGCATGCATTCCGAGCTGCTCTGCTTCTTCGGCAATTTTTATCGCTAATGTAGGACTGGAGGTAGTCATATCTATAAAGATCTGCCCCTTTGAAGCTCCTGCAAAAACACCATTATCCGAAAAATATACTTCCTCCACATCATGAGGATAACCGACCATTGTGAAAACAATATCCGTTTCAACAGCAGCCTCCCTTGGGGAAGAAACCCATTTGGCTCCTTCATCAACAAGTGGCGCAGCTTTTTCAGCAGTCCTTGTAAAGACGGATACCTCATGCCCTGCTTTGAGCAAATGGCGTACGATACTCGCTCCCATTACACCTGTGCCGATAAACCCTATTTTCTTTTGCATTCCCGCTCTCCTCCAATCGGATCTTTTCTCTATCGTACCAGAAAACCAATTCCTTCACTAATCGAAAAATAAAAAAAAGGAGGACAGAACCTATAAATAGGGTCCGTCCTCAAAAGGGGGAAATGAGAATGTTGCTGTGTTCAATTATAATATCCCCCGGTTAAAACATCTTTAAACATCTTTTTTAAAATATTTATCTTTAATTTTTTCGATTTCAGTTAAGAAAAGCTGAAAGTCAGATTCCGAGGGAGGATGGGAGCCATATCGAACGTTGTTATAAATATCGAAAAGCGGTTTATTATTCCCCCAGCCCATACGCCCAAACCATTCAGAAATCGTTTCACCGCGCATTCTGGACATGTCTTTCTGCTGTGCTTCTGTTTCGAAACGTTCGAATGTCTTGCGGATTTCATCTTTTGCAGCTGAATAGTCATAGCTTAATCGGCTCTCTTTCGCCAGGCGGTTCTTTCTGCCTCGGAATTCGAAGGAATAGTTTACTTCTTTCTTATGATCTCGTCCCTGTCTCTTTTTACGTATCAAATAAATCATAACCGCCACTAATAGGATCATCACCGTGACTAAAATGATTGTTTCAAACACGCTGCCAGAGCCGCCAAACACCGTCACTTCTTCATCCATTCGAAAATCAACAAAATGATCTTCTTCTTCCAAATTTTCCTCTATAAATTCTTCTGCTCCATTTTTGAAAAAGTCTAAAATAGGCTCCATAAAAATACCAAACGAACGGAATACACTACCAAACAGAAAACCGAATACCCCTGAAATTCCTGTTCGGATCAAATCCATTCCGAAGTAAACAATTAAGTAAACAGCTACACCAAATCCGGTAATGTATCCAAAAACTTTACCAGCTTCTTTCGTTTGGAAATTACCTGTTTTCTTACTTGTAATCCAAATGGTCAAAAGACGTATAAAAAAGTACAAAAAGGATGTAGCCAAATAAAGATAAGCCAACTGCTCCAGCAGTTCAAATACGTTATGGTAAATAAACATCAGCCGCACTAGATAATAAAACCCGACAAATGCGATCGTGTTAACGAATAGGAAAGGCCACCCCATTATTTTAGTATCATTAAAATTAGCCTGAATCCTCCAAAATGTAAAAACGAAAAATATGAAGACATTCAATAGAGGTGCGTGAAATAAGAGTAATGGCAACGTGACAGCCAGACTAATAAGTAATCCCAAAGGCAGAGAATAATCCTTCTTTTGAAAAATAATATAGGACAGAATGCCGCCAGCTATAGCTAGCAGGAGCCAAATATACGGAGTTCCGGTTGTTGTTTCACCTAAGAAAAAGACGAAAACATAGACGAGCAAAAACAATTCAACTGTCAGTCGCTCGGAAATTATGAATCGGTTCCCGTCTTGTCCAGTTGTTCTTTGTTCCATCCTTCGTCCTCCCCTTTTTCTACAATAGCGTCCAACTTTACAACATATTTTTTTGACCAGTTTTGGATCAATGCTTTTAATTTTGGACTTTCATGACTGACCATCACAATAGTATCGGGGAGTTTGCCTTTAGACTCTAGATTAAGTAGCATTGTCTCAAATGGCATTTTCGCATGTTTTTCGGATAATCGCGCCAATGTTTCCAATGTCCTTAAAAATTGCACTTTCCCAATTCCATTCGGTAGATACAAATACGGCGTGGACGCAAACGTATGTATATTGATTGCCACCGAGTATGGTATATTATGAGACTCACAATATTCTGCATAGGAGGCCAGACGTTCCACTTTCTCCTCAAACTCTTGTGATCTGTGGTCTTTTTCAACTACATTAAGCAGTAAAATGACGGTTCGGTCGCTAACAGGCAGAAATTGCTTTGTTTGCAGCTTCTGCATCCTTGCACTCGCTGTCCAATGGATTTGATCAAAACGGTCAGTCGGCACATAATCCCTCGTGCCAATTGGTTGGAAGACATCTTGATAGAGTGAGCGTCTCTGGTCAAATTCACCTGGACGGAAAGGAGCGGACTGCAAATGGTCCTCTCTCTTTTTCACTTTTGGATAAACTAAATTTTCAAAACGGATCGGTTCATTCAATTCCATCATGACAGAACCGTCGCCAAATAAATGTGGTATTTCAAGAATGACACGGGTAATCCGCGAGAGCCCACGCTTCTTGCCTTCTAAGGGAATTCGCAATTCGATTTTTTTATTTTGGCCGATGGCAAATGGAACTGATAAATCGTAAATCCCGCTGAAATGTTTTAGATTTTCTTCCCGAGGAGCGACTGCATCTTCAATTGATAATTTTAATGTTCCGTTCCATATAGGAACTCCGCCATTTTCAAACAGGAAGACAAGTTCTTCTTCATCTCCAACAAGATACCGATTTCCTTTTCCCTGCAATTGAAAGGTGATTTCCTTCCCAACATTGGAAAAATAGTAATTTTGGAAGGCAAGCATTGCAAATACAGCTCCAAAACAAGCTCCCAGCAACTCTTGTCCAAAGATAAAAGAAAAAAGGAAAAGGGCAAAAGTGATAATCATTCCATTATAAATCCACTTAAAACCATTTTCGTACCGTATCCAGGTCATTAGACTGTCGCCTCAATCGGAGCCGGTATGGAATAGACGATTTCGTCCAAAAGATCGTGTAAACTTTTTGTCAAAACTCCCTCAGTTGACAGCTCCATTCTGTGCAATGCTGCAGAAGGTAAAATTGTTTTAATGTCATCAGGTGTGACAAAATCCCTGCCTTTAAGAAATGCATATGTTTTGGACGCTTGCAGAATCGCCAGTGCTGCACGAGAACTTAGCCCTAACTCCAAGTAAGGATGCTCCCTCGTAGCACGTACGATTTTTAAAATATACCGCTCAATGTCTTCATGCACCATGACATCCGAAGCCTTTTTCGACCATTCGGCTACAGTTGCTGTATCAATTAGCGCTTTTGTCCGAATTTCACCAGGCGCTTTGCTATATTGTCTAAGAATTTCGTGTTCTTCTTCAAAAGAAGGATAATCGATGACCAATTTGAAAAGAAAACGATCCAATTGCGCCGCAGGCAGCGGGAAAGTCCCCTGCTGGGATTCAATTGGGTTTTGCGTAGCAATGACCATAAAAGGAGTCGGCAATTTCATTGTTTCGCCATCAATCGTAACTTGTCTTTCTTCCATAGCCTCCAGCAAGCTCGATTGCGTTCTGGGTGTTGCCCGGTTGATTTCATCCGCTAACAGGATATTCGTTGAAACCGGTCCTTCTTTCAATACAAAGTCCTGTGTCTGCGGATTATAGAAACGGATTCCTGTCACATCTGATGGTAGTACATCGGGTGTGAACTGAACCCTTTTGAATAGCCCCTTAAACGCGTTGGCGAAGCTCTTGGCCATCATCGTCTTTCCAGAACCCGGAACACTCTCTAAAAGAACATGTCCCTGTTGCAACAATGCAATCAGCATCATATCGAATTCTTTTTCACGGCCGATGATTGCCTGATTCAATTCCTTTTTAAACTCTGCGATAGTTGTCATTTCCCCATCATCCCCTCACAACATAGGTTATTTCTGCTCCGAATACGCTTCCAAAGATACACTGAATTTGTTCAATAAGAAATCAAGCTTCTTGCTCAGCTCAATCGTCTCTTTAGAGGTGAGCCCTTCCTGTTCTGCAGATCGGATCAACTGGTTTCGTACGGATTCGATTTCCTCCTCCAAACTAAATGGCAAGGCTCTTCCCCCTCCAAACAACAAGTACCTAAATTATCATTATACACTAAATTAATTGAAAAGTAATGAAAATATTTTGACACAATGCGACAAACTTCAACGTATTCATCTATTCATTTTTGGTTGTAAATTGATTTCCTAATAAAACACTTTACGTTTTGCAATTTTTAAGGCAAACTATAGAAGAATTCAAGCCACAAGGAGTTGGAAGTTATGAAAATTGCAGAAGTAGGCAACATTATAGAGTTCAAAGACGGCCTGCAAGGGATTGTGGAGAAAGTAAACGAAAACTCGGTTATCGTCGACCTAACTTTCATGGAAAACTTCAACGATTTAGGATTGGAAGAAAAAACTGTAGTCAACCATAAAAGGTACACCATTCTGCACGGAAGTGACGAGTGAAACATTTTCGTTCCCAAAACGTCCAATACAACATACAGGAGGGATTTTCTATGAAACTCAATTGGAAACTAGTATCAACCGGAATTGCAGCAGCCCTATTTCTGACAGCATGCGGAACCGACAAGGACAGCTCTACGCCGGAAGAAGGTTCAACTGCACCTGATCAAGTGGTGACAGATCAAGGGTCAGAAGAAAACGGCACGCCAGCCTCCGAAGATGCTCAGAATGACACTGCGTTAGATAATGCGGAGTCGGTGACAAGCGATGAACAGAACTATTCGATGCAAATTTTACCTGGATTTACATTAACGGCTGAAGAACCTGGCCGTGATGTTCTATATTCCGATAAAAACTCTGAAGCGTTTATGCGGATTGAAACGAAACCGAATGATGGAGACAGCTATGATGATTGGGTAGCCAACTCACAGGAACTTGTGAAGGCTTCGACAGAAGAGGATGTACAAAATGTGACAGACGCCAATTTACTTCCAGCAGGAGACGGCATTGAGAATGCAGTCGCTTTTAATTCCAAATCGGATGAAGTCTCTACAACAGGCGTCGTATTTGTGAAAGGCAATCTACTCGTCAGATTGACCATTTTCGATACACCTGAGGAGGATCTTGGGGCAGACTTTATCAAAATGGGCCAAACCATTCAAGCTAAATAATAGGAAAACCAAAAAGGAGCTCTGTCAAACGTGATTGTCTCATCACATTTGACAGAGCTCCTCTACTTTGGAATGACTCACGAAGACAGGTCTTTAATGAACAGTCCTAACTTCCGAAGAAGATGAATCGCCTGCTCCTGCTCTTCTGACGTTAACCCAGACATAATGGTTTGAATGTTTTTCTCGTGAGAAGGGAAAATGGAGCGGATCAATTCTTTGCCTTCCTCTGTAATCTCCATGAAGGTGACCCGTTTATCTTCCTCGCAAAAAACCCGCTTTAAAAGACCCTTTTTCTCCAACTTATCAACCACATATGTCATAGAGCCGCTACGAAGCAATATTTTCTGCCCTATTTTTTGTATAGGCTGCCTACCCTTATGAAACAATAATTCCAACACAGCAAATTCTGTCGGATTCAACCCATACGTTTCAATTATTTTATTGGCCTCTTCCGAAATTACCTTGCTCGCCCGGCTTAGAACAATAAACAGCTTTAACGCGCGTTCGATCTCTTCTCTCTCCACTTCCAAATCCACCCTCTATATCAACCTAGATAACACTATTATACTGGCTGTTTCGGGCGACTGTCAAAGTTCCTATGATACGACAGTTTGCTTAATACTTTCCAACTCAATTGCAGCATTTGCTGCACGAGGAAATTTCAATAAGAACTTAGTTCCGCTGCCAACTTCACTCTCGACCGAGATAGTCCCTCCGTGTTCTTCCACTGTTTTAAGGACAAATGGCAACCCTAAGCCAGTTCCTCCTGCTTTCGAGCTGAAGAATGGCATGAATACTTGGTTGACTTGCTGTAGTGACATGCCTTTCCCTGTATCTCCAATCGAGAGAATCAATTGACCATCTTCCTCATCACTTGAAATAGTCAATGTTCCACCGGCTGTCATCGCTTCAAATGCATTCTTGCAAAGATTCAAGATGACTTGCTTCAGCTTATCAATATCACCATAGACAAATGGAGTGGAACACAGATTCCGATTTTGAACAATGTGGATATTTTCAAGAAGCGCTTTCGGCTCGAGGACTGAAACCATATCCTGTATGAGATGATCCAGTGAAAAAGTAGTTTTTTTACGGTTGACAGGCTTTGACAGCACCAACATTTCACTCAGTATTGATTCCATTCTTTTAATTTCATCTTCAATGACAGAAATATACCGCAACGATTCTTCAGTTGCAGTAGCGCTGAGTAGCTGAGTAAAGCCTTTTAAGGTTGTCATGGGATTGCGGATTTCATGGGCAATGCTAGCCGCTAATTGGCCGACCGCGGATAATGTTCCAGAATGCGCCAGCTTTTCTTCTAGCTCTTCCCTCTCTGTACAATCCATAATTTGAATGATGAACATATTTGTATCTTTTTCATACGAAATTGTAATATGATAATATCTTGTGTCGCCTGATTCCCGCTCGAACTTTTTGTTCAGTTCAGCCAGGCCAGTAGATTTGGCAACGGACATTTGTTCTGTAATCGTTTTAGCTGTCAAATCGGGAAACAGTTTCTCCAGTTCGGTAATTTGGCGGCCATTAAAAATTTCTCTATCAAGATTGAAAAATTCATGACTGCGCTCGTTTACGTCACAAATCTTTCCTTTCTCATCAACCAGCATCATAAAGCTATGGGCAAAACGAAAGGCATTGTAGTATGATTTAATGGACATACTGGTCTGTTTTCTTGGCAAATCGAAGATGACACCTATTTTATTTACGGCATGCAAATAGAATAAGTGCGCTTCCACACTTAACACATCATTCATTCTTGACACATTCATCGGCATCCTAGCCATTTGCATTTGGCCGGAGTCAAGCAATTGTTCCGAAAATGAATGCCAATCCTGGATGGAGGTCGTATCAATGAAGTCCTCTATGGAACGAAATTGTTCACATTCGAAGTAAACCCTGAATGGTTCATTCATTTCAAAGATTGATCCATCCATCTCAAGGATGATGCCCGGTCGACAGCGATCATTCAATATAAAATAAAGATTTTCTAAGTTATTATTTTCGTTTTCCAAGTTGATACCTCCCGTATGCCCTCTACAAACCGTATGAAAAATTGCGATAAGTTATTCATGATACACAGTAATAGCCTTATTTCAGATTATTCCATATTATTTTGTTTATTAAAATAGTTCTAAATATGCATATTGATTATTTTCATTGAAAATTAAAGGAGAAAACTATGAGTATTGTACTAACAACTTTGAATGCAAAATATATCCATACCAACTTGGCTATCAGGTATTTAAAAGCGTATGCCGAGCCGGAATATACACCAATTCTAACAGAGTATACCATTAAGGATCCTACAATGAACATTGTATCAGATATTTATCAAAAAAAGCCAAATATCGTTGGATTTAGCTTATATATTTGGAACATTGAAGAATCGATTAAAGTCATCCGGATTCTCAAAACCATCGATCCTTCCATCCTTATTGTAGCAGGTGGCCCAGAAGTTACTTATGATTATGACAAGTGGCTGGAACGAGTCCCTGAAATTGATTTAATTGCAATTGGTGAAGGAGAACGCACATTTAAACAAATATGCGATTGGCAGGCCGGAAAAATTCCGCTGGAGCAAGTACAAGGAATTGCCTATATGGAAAACGGAAAATTAAAGGTCAATACACCGGGACCTAAGTTGGATTTGCGTGAAATTCCGACCCCTTTCCGGTTCGAAGAAGATTTGCCCAATTTGCCAAACCGAGTTACCTACATCGAAACAAGCCGTGGCTGCCCTTTTTCGTGTCAATTTTGCCTTTCTTCCATTGAAGTCGGTGTTCGGTACTTCAATCGGGAAGCGGTCAAGGAAGATATTCGATTTTTGATGGATCATGGCGCGCGGACGATAAAATTTGTCGACAGGACATTCAATATCAGCAGAAGCTACGCTATGGAAATGTTCCAGTTTCTAATTGATGAACATCGTCCAGGGACTGTCTTTCAATTTGAAATTACAGGAGATATCATGCGACCTGAAGTCATTGAGTTTTTAAATGAGAATGCCCCTGTCGGTCTCTTTAGATTTGAGATCGGTGTCCAATCGACAAACGATGCGACAAATGAACTCGTAAAACGACGCCAAAACTTTGAAAAATTAACCCGGACAGTCCGTATGGTGAAAAACGGAGGAAAAATTGCACAGCATTTGGATTTGATTGCAGGTTTGCCTGAAGAAAATTACGATTCCTTTAGAAAGACATTTAATGATGTCTTCGCCCTGCGGCCTGAAGAACTTCAATTAGGGTTTCTAAAGCTTCTCAGAGGGACCGGTCTTCGGATCCAGGCGGAACAGTATGGATATACCTATGTAGACACTGCGCCGTATGAAATTCTATCCAACAATGTGCTGACCTTTGAGGAGATCATCCGAATCAAACAAACGGAGGATGTATTGGAGAAATATTGGAACGATCAACGGCTTCCCCGGACTGTCGAATATCTCGTTTCTCAAGTCTTTGAGACACCATTTGATTTCTTCCAACAGTTCGGTACATTCTGGGAGGAGAAAGGCTGGTCCCGAATTGGGCATCAACTACAGGATTTATTCATCCGACTGGATGCTTTCCTTCGTTCGGACGGAAAGGCCGACATGCAAATTGTGGCCAGTTTGATGAAAATGGATTATTTGGCGCACCACAAGTTCCAGCCTCGCAAGATCTGGTGGGAAGATGCCGTTTCCAAAAAGGTTCTCTTGGTACTCGAAGAACGGTTGCTAAATGACCTTCCATTGCTTGGAGAGATGAATGGAAATGAAACATGGAATTCCCGTAGCATCCGGAAGCAAACTTTCATTACTAAAACCTTTATTGACCCGAACAAAATAAACGCTGGACATTATGAAGTCCGTGAAGGATATCTCATTACAGTGTTCCATTCTGACAAAGAACCGTCATTCCTATACTTGGAAGACGAAGCACTTTCCTACGCTTAAACCTATCATGTGGAGTAGAGACGATTCGTTTCTTCTCCACTTTTTTCATTTAAACAGAAAACAGAAAGAGCTGCCTCAGTTACTCAGCTTTGCTAAGTAACCGGACAGCTCCTTTTTTATTGCAACATCTATTATCCAATAATGACTCGTTCCTTCGGGTAATGATACGTGGTCTTATTTGTTTTTCCGCCTAATGTATAGAGGAAGGAAATGAGTCCGACTCGCCCGATAAACATTAAGATCATAATAATCACCTTACCGATAATCGATAGATCGGATGTAATGCCGAGTGACATTCCGCAAGTTCCGAATGCGGACGATATTTCAAACAGCAACGCGACAACCGGCACGCCAGGCTCTGTTAACAGCAAGATCAATAAAGCCGTCATGACCATCATCGAAGCTAATAGAATGACCGCATATGAACGAAAGACATCGATCAGTTTAATTTGCCGCTTGAAGATATGGATGACATCATTGCCGCGTGCAAAATTGATGAGGAACAGAATGGCGATCGCAAACGTCGTCGTCCTGATTCCTCCCCCTACCGAGCTCGGTGAGGCGCCGATAAACATGAGCGAGCTGATAAAGATATCAGTTGCTTCACTGAATTGTGTAATATCATACGTCGTGAGCCCCGCCGATCGGGATGATACCGAATGGAATAACGCGGTAAAAATCCTTTCATGCCATGCCATTCCTTTGAATGAGTGGAATGATTCCAATATAAAGATCATCACTGCACCCCAAATGAGCAGCAAACCGAATGTAACGGTCGTAATTTTCGTAAACAAAGAGAACCGGAAATGCGGCACCTTTCGTGAAAAGAAACTCTTTACCTCAATTAGAACAGGAAACCCGATAGCCCCTGCAATAATTAGAATCATGACGACGGTCTGGAGGAAATAGTCATTGTAATAAGGAAGCAATGACGCCTGGGTAATATCAAAACCAGCATTCGTCGTAGCTGATACCGACATGAACATTCCATTTAAAAACGCTGCAGAAGCGGTGTCATAATACTTTAACAAGTATAATGACAAGATGATTCCGCCAATCAGTTCAATTAAAAAGATAATAACGACAATCTGTCTGATCAATTGAACAACACCTGCAAGGGAGTATTGGTTATGATCCACCATGATCAATTGCCGTTCCCGCAAGCCGATCCTCTTCTTGACCATCAGCCAGAAAAATGTACCGATCGACATTATGCCGATTCCGCCAATTTGCAATACGATCATTAGCATGCATAATCCGAACACTGAGTAGGTTGCCCCAATATTAATGGGAGACAAGCCGGTCACACTGACCGCACTGACCGCCGTAAATAAGCTGTCAATGAACGAGACATGGACGCCTGGTTTATAGACTCCAGGTAAATTCAGCAAGATATAAGAAAAAGCAATTGCTAAAAAGTAATAAAAGACTATGACTTGTGCCGGAGTGAACCTGTATAAACTTTCACGGGTAAATTTCATTGTCATCGAGTTCCTTTCCACCACTTGAAGAGATCCATCTTCCCATTTTAGTGAATTTCAATCGAAAAATAAAGGAAACATGAAAAAATAAATCCGGCGACCCTAATTAAAGAGTCACCGGATATTCATATTCCTATGCTTTTTTGCGTTTTTTTGTTACAGCTGTCAGATAGCCTCCAATAGCAATTGTCGCGAGTACGATCCAGAACGTCGTTTTCCACAAAGGTGAATGTGGAAAGGCTTCATCAATAATTTGAAGTTTATGGTGTGCCAATGTAAGGACTACCAACTTCACCCCTACCCAACCAACGATAAGGAATGCAGCTGTTTCCAATGAAGGATACTTCTCAAGAAGCACAACAAATTGTCTCGCCGCAAAACGAATTAAAATCAAACCGACAATACCGCCAAGCAACATGACGACAAACTGTCCGCCATTAATGCCCCCGATATGAAAATCTCCAAGCTCCGGCAATGTGACGGCTAAAGCGACAGCTGCAAGCATGGAATCCAGCGCGAAGGCAATATCAGCCAATTCGACTTTCAATACCGTCATCCAGAAACCCGATTGCTTTCTCGGTTTATCCACTGCATGTCCTGCATTCTCTTTTCGCTTATCCAAAATATTTTTAATGGAAATGAACAATAAATAAATGGCTCCCAGTGCTTGGATTTGCCAGATGTTCACTAAAAAAGTAATCATGAACAACGCGGTGAAACGGAACACAAATGCACCAAGCAACCCATAAAATAAGGCTTTCCGCTGCTGCACCTTCGGCAAGTGCTTGACCATAACAGCCATGACCACAGCATTATCTGCCGCCAATAACCCCTCCAACACAATTAGTACGACAAGTACCCATGCATACTCCAACAAAATTGCTTCCAAAAAAGTTCCTCCTCATTTTTCCAATTAAAAAAAACCCTCACCTAATAAAGGCAAAGGTCTCGCTAAGTCAGAAATTTGAAGTAAATATCCTGCTATCATAACCGATGGCTGGAGCCATGTACTGACGACTATGAAATAGGTTTCCCTATAGCTACTCCCCTTTGACATCTGTCAAAAGAATATTAAGTTGTCGGGCCATTTAATAGTAGTATATCATATTCGAGTTCAAATATCATGGTCCATCACCTTTTTTTCTTTTGAAGCCTTTGACTTGCGGAGTTGCTATTCATTTGCCTTTCCTCTAGTACTATATGTGAGAGTACAAGTATTATGCCTAATTCATTCCATCCGGCAATTAGAGAATGAACTGGTTCTGGGTCGCCATCTGCACATTGTATACGGGTTTCAACTGGCCGTTCTTCATATAGTCCTCTTTCATCCGCATGAACTTGGCATCCGGGTCGGTTTTCAAAAAGCTATTGCGGTCTCCGAACGTTTCCTGATAGTGCGCGTATTTTGCCAGGCGCGGCAAGAAGTCTTCACGGATCAATTTGGCAGGTGGTTTCCGTAACACACTGCGACTCGTCCGTAAGGATTTTCGCTTGGAGACGTCTTGTGTCTGTTCGATTTCGCTCGTCAGTTCCTCTGCCCGTTCCTCCAAGCAGTATTTATTGGCATTGGCCTCGATCTTCGTGCCGTCGAGGAAGTATTCTTCCATGGTAATGTGTTCTTCTTCGATCAACCGCAGAATCATGGTCTCAAGCTACTCATCCATCATCCCGCTCATCCGGTTACCCCGGAAATCATTGATCGTCCGGAAGTCCGGCTGCTGCATCGCGGCGAGCCACATGGACGGCAGGTTTTCCTTTCGTAGAGGGTTGTCGTGACTTTATTTAAAAAGGACGATTTTTTTGTTGTTTTTATACAGCGTACTGAGTGGATTGGAGTGGAAGGCGGCGACTCCGGGAGGATCAGCGGGACAGGTGAAACACCCAGCGAGCGCAGCGAGGAGTGGTTCACCGCACGCCCTCCGGAACGCGTCCGCCTGGAACGGAAAGGAACGGCGGAGAAAAGATCTCCATATTCTTTTTATGAGAAAAGGGCTGTCACAGAAACTCAGTTTTCACTGACTTTCTGGACAGCCCCTGTTTTCGCATGATTTTTTTGTTTATCAGTCTCGTGCCTGCCGTTTTTTACCGACTGCCCGTCTTCTCGTTTCCCGATCGATCAAACTATAGATGATCGGAACAATATAGAGCGTTAAGAAAGTTGAGCTAATCAGGCCTCCGATGACCGCAATGCCCATCGGCTGATTCATTTCTGTTCCTTCACCAAGGCCGAGTGCAAGTGGCAATAAACCAAGTATAGTTGTCAATGCCGTCATAAGAATTGGACGAACCCGGTCTCTTACCGATGCAATAATTGCATCATAGGAGGACAAACCTGCCTGTTTCCGCTGATTGATGTAATCCACCAGAACAATCCCGTTGTTTACAACGATTCCGACAAGAACAAGAATACCTATGACTGCCGTTACACTAATCGGCGTATTCGTTGCCAGCAGTCCAAGCGATACACCAATTATCATTAATGGGACAGAAAACATGATGACAAATGGATATTTAAATGATTCAAATTGAGCAGCCATTACAATATAAACTAGAACTACTGCAAGCAGCACAGCCAACAGCATATCATTGATGGCACTTTCAAAAAGTTCACGGTCGCCGCCATAGGACATTTCCGTTTCCTCCGGCAAATCAATTCGATCCATTACATCATTTACTTTTTTCGTCATATCCCCTAATGATTCATTCGAGGCATATTTTATTGTATACGTAACCGAATGGGCTTGATCCACCCGTTGAATGGCAACAGGACCTTCCTGCACAGAGATCGTAGCTACCGAGCCAAGATCGATGAACGTTCCTGCCGGTGTACGAAGCTTCAGCTTCTTCAATTTGTCAATGCTGTCCCTATATTTTTCGTCATACGACACCATGACCGAAACGACTTCGCCACGCTTATCTACGATTTGCGTTGCAAATGAACCGCGTGTAATGGAGTTGACAGTCTGGGCGATTTGATATGGCGCCAAGCCGGCGTCGGCCGCTTTGGCTGGATCCACATCAATATGAATTTCTTCAATCGTGTCCTGCAGTGTATTGGACACTTCCATGACAGATTCCATTTGCTCCAGTTCTTCATCAATCTTTCTGACCGCTTCATCCAACCGCTTCTCATTGATGTCCTTCAAGGAGAACGTCAGCGTGTTAGGGGAAGAGCCAGCTGCAGTCTGCATATTAAAGCCGACTTTCGCCTGATCTCCAACCGCCTTCATCACTTTCGGCTGAACCTCGTCCACAAATTCAAAGACAGAGCGCTCTCTATCAGCTAGAGGAACAAGCTTGACATACATTTCCGCTGTGTTGGACTCTGAACTTTCTTGCGCCATGCTTTGCTGGGTTCCACCCACTAAGCTGACATAGACTTCAACTTCATTTTTGTCTTTCAGCTCATTCTCAATCTTCTTGACCACTTCGTTCGTAGCGGATAATGAAGAGCCGTTCGGCAAATCAACAGAAATGCTGAAAAAACCTTCGTCGGTCGGCGGCAAAAATTCAGTTCCCACTTTAAATAACCCAAATCCGCTCGCCACTAATAATAGCAAGGTTAACGCCAACACAATAATACGATGTTTCAGTGACCATTTTACGGATCGTTCAAATGTATTCCACGACTTCGAACGCCTTCTCCGTGCCTCCAGATTCTTTTGCGGTTTCTTCAGCATCCTGCTTGCCATCATCGGTACGACAGTAAGCGCAACGACAAGGGAAGCAAAGAGGCTGAATGAAATAGTCAATGCAAATTCCGTGAAAATCTGTCCAATCAAACCGCTGATGAAAATGACGGGAACAAAGACGGCTAGCGTTGTGAGCGTAGAAGCAGTGATAGCGCCAGCAATTTCCTTGGCCCCTTCCTTGGCGGCGTCTCGGGGTGATTTGCCCATGCCAAGATGCCTTTCGATATTCTCAATAACGACAATCGCGTTATCCACAAGCATCCCGATACCGAGGGCAAGAGCCCCGAGCGTCATAATGTTCAACGAAAAATGAGCAAAGAACATAAGAACAAATGTAACAATGACAGAATAAGGTATCGCAATTCCGATGATAATCGGGCTTTTAATTCCCCGGAGAAACAAGAAAAGCACAATCATGGCAAATAGTCCGCCGAGCAGAAGGGACTGCCCGATGTTGCCAATCGCGAGTTTTACATAATCTCCTTGGTCAAATAAAATATCTGCGGTTACTCCTTTGAATTCCTCTTTCTCCAACTGCTTATCTAATGCTTCTTTGAAAGCAGTGGACACTGTCGCAGTGTTGGCTCCGGATTCTTGCAATACCGACATGAGTACGGCCGACTCATCATTCGCCCGTGTTTCAGAAGTCGATTTTGCCTCCATCAATGCAACATCTTCTGCTACGTCAGCAATCGTCAGCTTTTCACCCGTCAAAGGATTGGCCCCTACTGCCACATTGCGAATATCAGAAATCGTGGTCAGCGTACTTAAAATTCTCGTTGTCAGCTGCTTCCCGTCTGGAGTCTCAATCGGTTCTCCCGGCATGGATACGTTGCCAGCCTGAATCGCTTGGACAATATCGGATTGAACAAGACCGTTCTCTTCCAGCTTCTTTTCATCCAAGATAACTTGGACTTCCTCCACTAGCTCCCCGGAGACTGTAACACTCGCGACCCCTTTTGTCCTGCGCAACTCGGTTTCCAACTGCTCTGCAATTTTTCGGATATCTACATTGTCACCGGAAGCGCGAAGGGACAGCTGGATCACTGGAAATTGGGCTGGATCGAATTTCATAAAGCGAGGCGCGTTTGCCCCTTCCGGCACCGGAACCTGATCGACCCGCTGCATGACATCCAATTGAACATCGTCGATGACTGTCGACCAATCAAACATGAGCAGAATAAAGTTAGCACCTTCCTGCGATGAGGACTGCATTGACTTTAAGCCAGGCGTAGTCGATAAACTATCTTCTAACGGCTTGGTCAATTTCTCACTCACTTCCGTGGAAGAGGCACCTGGATAACTCGTCACCACAACAGCAACCGGCGGGTTCAATTCTGGTATCAGGGTGACAGGGATTTTAAAGAAAGATACGGCCCCTAATATGATGACGAGAAACATCGTCACCATCGTAAAAACCGGCCGTTTAATGGAGAATTCACTAATTTTCATTTACACGTCTCCTTCACATCTCTACAGCATTATCTCAATCATATTGAAAGCTTTCTGCAACTTCAATTCGCAGGCTTCCGTTTTTAAAATATTTACCGATTTGTCACAAATAAAAATGGTCCGGACACATCGTTGCCGGACCATCAATGATTTATTTTACAACAAACTGTATAACCGGATATCCGGATATTTATCGTTGAACCAACGCATTGCAAAATCATTTTCGAACAAGAAGACCAGATTGTCATGACGATCTTTTACAAGCATTGCACGTTGTCCCGCCATCGTTTCTTTTACATCCGATTCGTTTTCAATCCATCGGGCGACTTTCGAACCGATATGTTCCATTTGCACTTCCACGTTGTATTCATTTTTCATCCGGTGCTCAAAAACCTCAAATTGCAGCTGGCCGACAGCCCCTAACAAGACCTCTTCCGTATGAAGCGTTTTATAATATTGGATGGCCCCTTCTTGAACCAACTGCAAGATCCCCTTATGGAAATGCTTCGATTTCATCACGTTTTTCGCCGTAACTCGGACAAAAAGCTCCGGAGTGAACTGCGGCAATGCTTCGTATTGGAACATTTTCTTTCCGCCAACGACTGTATCCCCGATTTGGTAATTTCCAGTATCATATAATCCGATAATATCGCCAGCGACCGCTTCGTTCACCGTCTCCCGGTCATCCGCAAGAAATTGAGTTGTCTGCGACAGCTTGAATGACTTGGAAATCCGCGGCACGGTAACCGACATTCCCCGTTCAAATGCTCCTGAGACAATCCTCACAAATGCAATTCGATCTCGGTGTGCTGGATTCATATTCGCCTGGATTTTGAAAATAAACCCAGAAAATTCATCCGCGTACGGATCCACTTTCTCTTCATCCTGCGTTTGCCGAGGCTGAGGTGCCGGGGCGAACTGCAAAAATGTTTCTAAAAATGTCTGCACGCCAAAATTAGTAAGCGCACTGCCAAAGAATACGGGCGTCAAATCACCTTTCGCCACCCGTTCTTCATCAAATTCATTGCCAGCTTCATTCAACAGCAGTACATCTTCCAATGCTTGTTTATAATAGGACGTTTCCATCATAGGATGTTCGACCGCAAGCCCTCCGTCCTCGCCAAGCGGAAGGAACTTTTGATCATTCTGCGGGCGTGCAAGCTCCACCCTTTGATTGTGCCGGTCATAGACTCCAAGAAATTCTTTCCCCATGCCAATAGGCCAGTTCATCGCATACGATTCAATTCCGAGTACCTCTTCAAGTTCCTCCATCAATTCGAGGGGCTCTTTCCCTTGACGATCCATTTTGTTCATGAATGTAAAAATCGGAATGCCCCGCATCCGGCAAACTTTGAACAATTTGATGGTTTGCGGCTCTATTCCCTTCCCTGAGTCCACCATCATGACAGCAGCATCGACAGCCATCAGCGTACGATAGGTGTCTTCACTGAAATCTTCGTGTCCAGGTGTATCTAAAATATTCACCCGTTTTCCGTCATAATCGAACTGCAAGACGGATGACGTAACAGAAATACCACGCTGCTTCTCAATTTCCATCCAGTCAGAAGTGGCGTATTTTCCTGTTTTCTTTCCTTTTACCGTACCGGCATCACGAATGGCGCCGCCAAAGTACAACAACTTCTCAGTCATTGTTGTTTTCCCCGCATCTGGGTGGGAAATAATAGCGAACGTCCGGCGAGATGCAATCTCATCCTTTATCGGTTTTTGCATTTTGTTATCTCCTTATATATGAGCTTTTTTAAGCATAGAGCGATTGATGTCTCTTTTCAACCATTTTTTCTTATTACTGCGCCATTTCTGACCCTTTGAAATCCTGATTGTAATGCTTTACGTTAGAATATGCGAAAAAGAAAAGGGACTGCCCTATCGCGGACAGCCCACTCCATTGGTTATTCGCTCAATATCCGGTCGCCGAACTTTTTTTTCGCTTCCTCCAGCGCGATTTCCGCGTCGGAGTGCGGGTATTTTTCATTACCTATGATCTGGAAGTCCTCGTGCCCTTTGCCGGCAAAGATGATCATATCACCTGCATTTGCGACGGCGATGGCGTGTCGCACCGCTTCGGCACGGTCACCGATACATGCATATTGGCTATGTGTCATGCCGGCTTCCAATTCAGATAAAATCGATTCATTCGGCTCATACCGAGGATCGTCCGTCGTCAGAATGACATAGTCAGCTACAGATGCCTTCTCTGCCATAACCGGCCGTTTTTTCCGGTCTCGATTGCCGCCTGTGCCGATAAGGAAGATCAGCTTAGAACCCTCTTTTTTATAAGGCAAAACAGATTGGATCGCTTTCTCAATGGCATCCGGCGAATGTGCATAGTCGACAAACATCGTGATTGGCAAATCGGTTTCGACTTTTTGCATCCGCCCTTTCGCAGGGGAAACGGCAGAAAGATGTACGAGGATTTCTTCCGTTTTCATTCCTTTTGCATACAAAGCCGCAATTGCAGCGAGTGCATTATAGACATTGAATTCGCCGATCAATTTCGTGCTGACTTCATAGATGCCTTCGGGACATGTTAGTGTAAACGATGTTCCGCCCGATTCCATTTGAATATTTGACGCTTTGAACATCGCCTCATTCTGCACACCATAGGTCAAGACGGGATAAGGTGTCATCATACTCATCCGTTCGCTCCACGGATCATCCGCATTGAGTATCGCATATTTGAACTTCTCTAAGTCTTGCCCAAGCTGTGCGAATAAAAGTCCTTTCGCATTTCCGTAGTTTTCCATCGAACCATGGAAATCCAGATGATCGTGGGTTAAATTTGTAAAAATCGCGATATCAAATTCCGTCCCCGCCAGACGCCCTTCCACTAATCCGTGAGAGGAAACTTCCATTGTCATCACTTCGCATCCTTCTTCAGCAGCTTGAGAGATCATCTGCTGCGTCGTGAGGACATCTGTTGTCGTATTATCTGTTTCATAGTGCACGCCATCTAAATTAAAGCCGATCGTTCCCGTGACAGCTGTTTTCACACCAGCTTCCCGCAAAATGGAATGGATCAGATTGCTGACGCTTGTTTTTCCGTTCGTGCCAGTTACACCGATCATCGTCATCCGTTTGGAAGGGAAACCGTAAAATCGAGGGGCAAGCAACGCAATTGCCCGCGCGGTATCCTCCACGTACACGACAGCCACTTTATCCGTATCCACATGTACAGGTTCGGAGGCAATTACAACACGCGCCCCTTGTTCGACGGCCTGCTGAGCGTAGTTATGTCCATTGACCGTGAATCCTTTTATACAGACAAACACTCCTCCAGCACTGACAGCCCGCGAGTTGACCGCAAGATCTGTCACTGCCTGTGGAAGCTGCCCTTCTATTCGTCCAATCGGCACAATTGATAATAAGTGTTCGGTGTTCATGTTATTTCCTCCATTCAGTCTATCATGGCTGCATTTACATAAGCGTGCAACAGCTGCGATGTCGCTTTCAATGAGTCGATATGCGTGCGTTCCATTGCATGCGATGATTCAATGCCTGGGCCGAACAGAGCATGTCTTACGTCGAAACCAGCCCGGATAGCAGCTGAAGCATCTGATCCATAGAAAGGATAGATATCCAGTTTGAATGGAATGCTTCCCTCTTTACATAAAGAAGTCAGTTGCCGGGTCAGCTCATAATGATACGGGCCCGTGGAATCTTTTGCACAAATGGAAACCGTGTATTCATCGGACGTCTGCCCGTCACCGATAGCTCCCATATCAACAGCGATATATTCCACTGTCTCAGGCGGAATATTTGAGTTGCCTCCATAGCCGATCTCTTCATTGTTCGAAATGTAAAAATGGGTTGTGTGAGGCAGATCAGTCCCCTGTTCTTTCAAGCTTCGAACGAGCTCCAACAGCAATGCGGTACTCGCCTTATCATCTAAATGGCGAGATTTGACAAAGCCACTGTTCGTCACTTCAAAACGCGGATCAAACGATACAAAATCCCCGACTTCAATCCCGAGAGAGCGGGTCTCATCTGCCGTCTTCACTTTCTCATCAATCCGGACTTCGATATTATCCGCACTCCGTTTAGCAGTGCCAGCATCTTCGTACACATGGACCGTCGTCTGGTGCATTAATATCGTTCCGGAAATGACTCGCCCACAAGAAGTATGTATTTTGCAGTATTCCCCTTCGACTGCATTCCATCTGAAGCCGCCGATCATTGTCAGTTTCAAACGGCCATTCGATTTAATTTCTTTCACCATAGCACCTAATGTGTCGGTATGAGCCGTCAACAGACGATGGCGAGACGTATCTTTACCTTCCAATGTCGCAATAACTGCCCCTTTGTTCGTTTTCTTGAAGGGAACTTCCATTTTTTCGAATTCAGAAGCGATGAGCTTCATCACTTCGTTTGTATAGCCAGACGGACTTGGGGTTTCTACTAACCGTTTCAATAACGCTACAACACTTTTTTCATCAAAATTCATACGGATCACCTTTTGTCATTTTTTTAAAAAACATACTCCCAATTGATCGAAAATCATGTATGATTATCGGTAATATTATTTCGAGGGGTGCTGAAAGTGGAAACTGATAAGCTGATCCAATCCCACAATAATTTCATTATACTTTTTTTCGCTTCTGTCGTCATCGTTCAACTCTTCGTTCTGCCATTTGCAGATTATAAACTATACTGGGTGTTCGTGCTCGCAGGTTTTCTTTACACGGCTCTATTGCTGATTCTTTGCAGACTTAACGATAGAAGATACGCAACTTGTATTCGCTCTCTGATTCTGTTTGGCGCAAACCTATATGTATTCCTTCTCAATTTCCTATATCCCGATATTCCCTTTTTACTTTACTTGCTTTTCCCAATCATTTTTGCGTTCGTATATAATCACAAGCGAACGACTATCTTTTTAGTTTCACTTACATCATCCCAGCTGGGGATTCTATATTTCCTGTTTCATGATTTATATTCAACTATCGATCACTCTCGTCTCGTCGCCCATTATGTATTCTTACTACTGATGGTACTCGTTCTGACTGTCCTTTTCGTCTTCAGGGTGGGGCCTGAGTGGAAGAGATTATTTGTCGAAAACAGACGGAAAGAAGAACAGTTAACCTCGAAAGATGGATATTTGCATTTATTTTTCGAACATGCCCAAGACGCCATTGCCGTATTCAGTTTAGATTTACGCATCATTACGGTAAACCCTGCGTTCGAAACGATGTATGGCTGGAAAAAAGGCGAGTGCCAAGGAAAAAAGATTCAGCTTTATCCCGACAGTGAATTGCGCGGCGTTGTTTATCGGACTGAACGCGTCAAGCAAGGGGAAAGTTTTCATTTGAGGACAAAGGAAATGCGGAAAGACCAGACATTGTTCGATGCGGAAATGACAATCGCTCCGATCTACAATAATCAGCAAGAAATCATTGCATTTTCCGTCATCGCAAGAGATATTACGGATAAGCTGCAAGCCGAAAAGCTTAAGATGGATGCCATCAAATTAAAGGCCATTGGGGAAATGGCTGCAAGCGTTGCCCATGAAATGAGGAATCCAATGACCTCTGTTTCCGGCTTCATCCAAATGATGAATGATGATCCAGCGAATCCCTACCGTCATTTTACAGAAATCATGGGCGAAGAAATAAAAAGGATTAATTTGATTTCAAGTGAGTTTCTCATCTTCTCCAAGCCAAATATAAAAAAGACAAGCGAATTTGATATTGAACATGCACTACTGGAAGTCATCAATCTCTTTGAAAATGAATTCCAAATGAGGAAGATTAAATGTTCCATTCATCTAGCGGAACATCCAGCTTATATTTTTGGCAATGAAGAAAGTATTAAACAAGTTTTTATCAATATTTTGCGAAATGCCGTAGAAGCACTTTCTGATCGAGGAGTTCTGCAAATTAAGAACCAAATCATAGCTGATCAGCTAAGCATTGAAATCTACGACAACGGATCAGGCATGAATAACGAAGCACTCGAACAACTCTTTGAGCCTTTTTATTCTACGAAAGAGGATAGCTCCGGACTCGGCATGGTCATCACAAAAAAGATTATATATGATCATAAAGGCAGAATCGAAGTTACTAGCGATCCAGGGGCGGGTACCCTCGTATCCTTGACTTTTCCAATCGTCAAAATGAACCCGCTGGCTTGCTAATAAACTCTAAAATAGAGAGAAATTAAAGAGAGTATGGAAACGGTCAGGTTCTCCATACTCTCTTTTTTACGTCTAACAAGTTCTTTTTGCGGCCAACTCTTTTCGGTTAACGAACCGCCGTCTCGGAGTTGTCGCCACGACAAATACCCGTAATGCTCTACTGTCTTATAAACTAGAAAGCTTTTATTCTATTACTATTTCTCGGCTTTTTCTTTTTCTTTTACTTTAAAAGCCGCTTTAGCAGGGATAATTTATTGCCGTAAGGCGGGAAACCAAACCGGACAGAAATGGCAGTGCTTTTATGCATCAAGGATTTTGCATGCGTGAATGTGTCAAAGCTAGCTTTTCCGTGATAAGCATTCATGCCGGATGGACCGACCCCACCAAATGGCAAGTGCAGATTAGCAACATGGCTGATCGTGTCATTGACACACCCGCCACCAAACGGCAATTGTTCTGCAAAATAATCCGCCGCTTTCTTATTTTCAGTGAACATATAGGCTGCCAACGGTTTCGGCAACTGACGAATCCTATGAATTAAGGAACCTAGATGTTCATATGGCAAGATGGGAAGAATCGGCCCGAAAATTTCCTCTTCCATAATCGGGTCTTCCCAAGTGACGCCAGCCAGCAGCGTCGGTTCCATATATAGCTCTTCCCGATCCACATGTCCTCCGAACACAACATTTGAACGATGGCCTTGCAAAAAATTTTCAAGCCGGTCAAAGTGATTCTCATGAATGATTCTGCCGTAATCCGGACTTTGAGAGGCATCCTTTCCATAAAACCGGAAAATAGCCTTTTTCAGCTCCATCACAAAGGCATCGTGTACGGATTCATGAACCACAACGTAGTCAGGTGCGACACAAGTTTGTCCATTGTTCAGGAATTTCCCCCAAACGATGCGCTCCGCCGCTTTATCCAGCTTGGCAGTCTGATCGACGATGGCCGGACTCTTCCCACCAAGCTCCAGTGCAAATGGTGTTAGCCGCTCTGCAGCCGCCTTCATCACAATCTTGCCGACCCGGGCGCTTCCAGTGAAAAACAGGTAATCAAAAGGACCGTGAAGCAGGGCTGATGTTTCACGCACACCGCCTTCCACTACATATATATATTCTGATGGAAAGGTTTCCGCAAGGATTTTTTGGACAACTCCCCCTGTATGCGGGGCATTTTCAGAAGGCTTTACAACTATGCAGTTGCCTCCTGCTATTGCACCAATCAAAGGTTCCATTACAAGCTGGAACGGATAATTAAATGGACCAATAATTAATACGGAACCATACGGCTCACGAATGACACTACTTTGAGCAGGTTGCAAATGGAGCGGTGTTTTAACAGGTTCCGGCTCCATCCAGTCATCCAGGTTTTTCATCATATACGAAATGCTGTCCAAAATAAAACCAATTTCCGTCATATACCCTTCAAAAGGACCTTTATGCAAGTCTTTCCATAAGGCGTCGAGGATATCACTTTCATATCGCATGATAGCACCACGCAGTCGGTCAAGCATCTCTTTTCGAAACGATGCTGGCCTGGTCGCACCGGAATAGTAAAAATTTCGTTGCTTCTCGATAATCTGTTCGACATGTATGGCTTCCAATGAGTTCCCTCCTCTTACTCGTTATCGCCATCATAGCCGGAAACTCAATTTCATGCAAAAAATAATAAACCGAGACAGAATGTCAATATAGCAAAAGGACTGAATTTTAGTTCCGCTAATTTCCGACCAATTACGCAGTTTGGCGAAATGACTCGAAACATATACTTGTATTAAGAAAAAAGATCACCACAGATTAAAACGTTTACGAATGACAAGCACGTCCTATTGTGAACCGGCGTCCCCTTTTGAAGAATAGCATGTGAGCCGACACCTTCTCGGGATAGGCCTAATGATTCTTTTTGCGTCCTTTGTGTTTGGGTGAGAAGTTTTTCAGGGTAAAGAATAACCACATAAACGAAAACGATTCAACACGAAATGGAGGAAAAGGACATGACGACAACAGAAACTTGGTGGGAAACGATTTTTGAAGGAAATCTTTCATTGGGACTCAACAAGGAGCGCATCGCAGACCTTGAAGGAGAAACCTTCCTCTACTTTAACGACGGCAACGTTATAACCGAACACGAAAATATGACACATTGAAATTCCTAAGCATACGAAAACAAAGATGTAAATCGTCAGAAATGCCACGATTCCTTGCCAGTCAGGCAAATGGAAACGTTGCGATCTCTGACGATTTTTATTGCCTAGGCTGCTTCTTAATGGAGTTAACGGTCACGCGATTCCTTTTGCAGCTTCTTCAACGCCTTTTTCGAACCTCTCGCCAAATCATGCTCCATTTTGCGTTCCTCATAGGAAGTAAACAGCGTTTGCAAATCGTAAGACGGTGGGTACAATTCCGTTGCTGGAATTTCCAAAGCAACGCGCTTTACATTCACTTCCATAAACTCTCCCTCATTAAAGACCACGACATTGTTAAATTGATTCCGCTCTTGATAAATGATCCCGCTTTCTCCAGACTCCAATAGCTTTACTTTGTCACCAATGGCATACTCGTATACCAATTCGCTTTCTTGTTTCAGGAGTCGTGGTTTTCGGATCTTTTCACTTCGCACTTTCGCAAAATCATATTCTTTTTCATTCATATATCGTTTTGCCTTCGTGATCACCTTATCATGCAGCTCCATTTTCCTCGCAATCCACAAAGCATTGCTTTCTCCCGACATTCCGATTAAGAGCTGATACGTCGGTTCCAATGTTTCATTTTTAAATTGCATTGCTGCATTCATAAAGTCATCATGTTGCTCCGAGAACCGTTTGATCTCTCCGTAATGCGTCGTGGCGACTACAATGCATCCCATTTGATAAAATTCTTCCAGCGATGCAATGGCAAGAGCTGCTCCTTCGTTCGGTTCAGTGCCACTTCCAATTTCGTCGAAAAGCAGCAATGTTCGATGGTCAGCCACACGCATGATATCCGAAATATTTTTCATATGGGACGAGAATGTGCTGAGGGCATTCTCCATGCTTTGATTATCCCCAATATCAACAAAGATCTGATGAAACAGGGAAATCTCTGTCTCGGTCGTACCACTAATATGGAGGCCGGCCATCGTGGCCAGTGTTAACAGTCCAAACGTTTTTAAGACGACCGTTTTTCCGCCTGCATTCGGTCCGGTAATAATCAAGCCTCGATATGAATCACCAATTTCAAAATTTAAAGGAACGGCGTGGCTGCCGAGCAAAGGATGTTTACAGTCGACTAACTTGCTGTAGCCATGTTCATTGACACGTGGCGCGATTCCTTCCATCTGCTTACTGAGCTTCCCTTTCGCAAAGGCGAAATCGTATTGTCCAATCAATTCAATATTTACTTTAATCGCTTGTAAATGTTCTGCTACAAGCCCTGTCAGCGTAGCCAAAAGCTGATATTCTTCAACCGCTTCCTCAACCCGCTGAATCGACAGCTCATTCGTTAACTTGGCAACGACTGCCGGCTCAATAAATACAGTAGAACCTTTTGAAGATTGCTCGATAATGACTCCCTCTATTTGATGTTTGTAGGTAGCTTTAATTGGTATCGTATAATGATCGTCTTTTTGGCTAATAAAGAATTCCTGGATCATCTCTTTATTGGCTGGATTCCGCAAAAACTTCTGAAGCCGTTCTTGAATCTTCCCCTTCGTCGTTTCCATCGCTTTCCGAATTCGGCCCAGCTGACGACTGGCAGTGGAAGCTACTTGATTGTTCACGATAATTGATGCGATTTCATTTTCCACTTGCAGGAGCTCAGTCATGGATTGTGAATAACTGCTTAACGTCGGAGCATAAAACGATTTCTCCTGCATAAACTGTTTAATTTTCCGGCATCCCCGCAAAAAATCAGCAATTCCTGTGAAATCAGCCGGCTCCAGCATCATGCCCTTTTCAAGTTTAGATAACGTTCGATGTACAGCGGCGACTCCCGCCATCGGCAGATGGGTATCCATATCAACGAGTGTTCTGGCTTCCGATGTTTCGCGCAGCCTCTCCTCGACAATCTTCAACTGGCTGCTCGGCTCAAGTCGCTCGACCAGCTGCTGCCCCAATTCACTGGAACAGCATTCTTTTAATCGTTCCTTCAACTCATTCCATTGCAATTTCTCATATGTCATTTCATTCATTCGGCATGCTCCTCATTTTGTAATAAATGAAGATACCCATTCAACTGATTTTATTGGAGGATGAATGGGAACGATCCGCTGGAGAAATCATACTACAGCAAGAGAACCGCCCCAAAATAAAAAAGCAGCGGGATACCCGACTGCTCGAAGTTCGAATTATAAAGATGCAGAAAAACCGTTAGCTGAGACTAACGACAAGACCGGAACCCTTATAAAGCGATGTAGGTATCTTCATAGGTTGGCGAAATAATGCAACACAAAGAAACGGCAGGATAATTTCCTCCTACACGAAACTCAGGTTGAGCTATTTCATTCAGTTCATCCTATTTCGATCCTACTTCACTCATAAAAAGAGCACCTCTCTTTGTTCCAATCAAAACCAATCTCCTTTTATTGTATGGCAGACCTTCGATCACTGTCAACAATGACTGAAAATATTTATTTTTTAACAGGCGCTTGCAACAACCTAGCGAGCATGCTAATATAATAAATGTGTTCGAGAGAACATTCCTAGCAAAACCGATTCCGTAGCTCAGCTGGGAGAGCGCTACCTTGACAGGGTAGAGGTCGCTGGTTCGAGCCCAGTCGGAATCATTGGGTGCCAAACCCTTGGAAGTATTGTCGGAACAACGATACTTCTCCGAAACAGTCTTATTAGGCCGGATGCCTAGGGGCTGTTTTTTTGTGGTTTTTTACCTTTTGTCCGCTGATTTTCTCCTCTACTATCTTCACACTCCTCTTTATAATGCCCGTTTCATTCCCCACGGAGTAGATTTGTTGGATCTTCCCCTTAAGCCAGCCTCTTGTTAAACCAAAGCACCTGTTTGTTAAACTCAGTTTTATAAGATATCAAGTTGAAAGGAGTTTCCAAAGACCTTCGGATACAACTTCTACAGTTCCTTCGACTACTTTGATTGCGGTTTGATCGTCAATCGCGTACGCAGGTCCCTGCATACTGGATGCCCATTTCTCTGCGGCAGCAAGGGTGTTTCCCGGCAACAGCTCGTGATTCAGGTGCGGAAAGATTGAAAAGTCAACGAGGCTCAGTGTTTCATCACCACCGCCTGGTGGAGTCCAGCCAACAAAATATTCCCCTATGTTAGGGGTCATCACCATGCTCCCGGCACTCATTCCCACATAGACTGAGTTCAGTGACGGAATAAGGTCTGATAGCCCGGATTGACGCATCCAGTGACATAGGTAGAGGGCGTCGCCACCTGACACCAGCAATACATCTGTCTCCTGAACCACGGGTACCCAGCGGTTTTCGTCTATACTTGGAAGCGCTGTGAGCTCCAAGATGCCGATGGATTTCCAACCGAGGTTCACCATGGGATTTTCTTCTTTCCCACTGATGAACTCCCAGGCTTTGACGCCAGGTCCAACCCATGGATGTCCATACATCGCAGTGGGGATGCACAAAGCGTTTGAGTCAGCAATCGGCTTGCCCAGCATGTCAACAAGTTCATCGTGTATGCTTTTGTTTATGACGCCTCCAGATGTAAGCAGAAATTTCATAACTTCACTCCTTCCCATAGTTTGTACTGACAAGCTATGACCTTTCGGTATAAATGGTAATACAAGATTAATTATTAAGGATTACAACGGTATAAGTTGCTGGTTGGAGCCCAGTATGAATCCTTTAGCGCCAAATCCACAGGAAGGTTGTCGGAACAACAACCTTCTCCGAAGATCGTCTTATTTAGCCGAATGTCTAGGGGCTGTTTTTTTGAGGTTTTAAACTGAATGTCCATTAATAAACAAAGTTCTTAATTTGCATCCAGTTGTGTTTTAATATCTTTTATTTGTTCAATGTGACGCTTTTCATGCAAATAGATGACTTCAATCCATTGATCCAAAGGCAATTCACCGAAAGCCGGATGCTTCACTGATTTTTTTGTCAAGATAGATTCATCGTCAATCGTGCTAAGAAAAGCCACCAATTTTTCTCTAGAACGATTCAGCAAATCAATTATTTGTTCAACATTAAATGGATCGTTATCGGGTTCAACTATTTTTGGAGCTCTAATCTTTCTCGTCCTATCTAATAGGAGACCAATTTTTTGACGTTCCTTCTGAGTACTATTTTCCTCCTTAAGTCCCCAGGCAATCGCCTTAATTGTGACCGATTCTACTAACACTAAATGATGACATACTTGCGCAATACTCCAACTATTCAAATCAGGTTTACGATTAAATTGATCACCACTTAAATAGGTTATTTCTTTCATTAAATCATTTCTTGTCTCTTCGAAACTATCACTTATTAATTTCTGCATCCTATGTTCCCCCTTTCACTCCTAAACATATTTCAACACGAAGTGGTAAAGCACCTTTATTAATGGCTTAATAATTCTAACTGACAATGGATCAGCTCCTTAATCAACTAGCTAGATTAGCAAACTATAATTGTCACCCTACCTCATACATGCTATTGTTAAAGAACGCCTTAACGAAGTGAGTGATTCTATTGATACGAATAACGCCAACCGGATTTCATATATTTTTCAATTTCTCACCCTCGACTGTAATCAGTCGAGGGTTTTTTGTTGCTTACAGGAAAGAATGTTTCCTCAGGGAATTATCTATGATATCGAAAGGAGGTGAAGGAGTTGGAAGACCTTAAATATAAAAACTTAAAATTAGGAGAACGCGGAGCCATCATAAGTATCATTGCTTATATATGCCTCTCCATCATTAAACTCATTGTAGGATATTGGAGTGATTCTGCTGCTTTACGAGCGGATGGTTTAAATAACACGACGGATATAATTGCATCGGTTGCCGTTCTGATTGGATTGCGGATTTCACAAAAGCCAGCAGATCAAGATCATGGCTATGGGCATTGGAAAAGTGAAACGATCGCTTCAATGGTTGCATCCTTCATCATGCTGGCGGTTGGGATTCAAGTATTAAACGAGGCAATCATGACTACCTTCCAAGGCGTCAAAGAGCCTCCTCATCTAGGAGCAGCTGTTACAGGTGTTTTTTCAGCAATCGTTATGTACTTCGTCTATCGATATAACAAAAAACTAGCCACGCGAATAAATAGCAAGGCGGTCATGGCGGCTGCGAAAGATAATATTTCCGACGCTTGGGTCAGTATAGGGACAGCGATAGGCATCTTTGCTTCACAATTTAACATGGGTTGGCTGGATACCGTGACCGCCATCATTGTCGGTCTGTTGATTTGTAAAACGGCCTGGGATATTTTCAAATCCGCTTCTCATGAGCTCTCAGATGGTTTTGATGTGGACAAAATTAACCTATATGAAAAGATCATTAAAGAAGTCGACGGAGTTATATCCGTTAAAGAGATGAAAGGCAGATTTTACGGAAATAACGAAGTGCTTGACGCAGTCATCCTGGTTGATGCCTCCTTAACTATTGAGGAAGCTCACGAAATTGCCACTCGAGTGGAGTCACTATTAATCAATGATCATGGCGTATACGATGTCCATATACATGTCGAACCAGATTAAATAGTAGGTTAATAAGACTTTTCTAGTTTATAATACGAAAAAATGAAGATAGAAAGCAGGGAGCCAATTGAATTCATCCTACTGGTTAACAAATGTTCTGTTAGAAAACGGGTACCATTTTGAGAATGAAGTGATCACAGGAACCCAAACCGACACCTTCCACCTCCTGATTGAAGATGGGAAGATCGCTAAAATAGTTTCTTCCGATACGTCAATAGATGATAAGTTGCCGAGAAAGAATGCAGGAAACCTTTTGGCTCTGCCATCTTTTAAAGAAATGCATGTGCATTTGGACAAAACACTGCTGGGTGACCAATGGAGGTCCGTCACACCTGCAGCCAATATATTTGAGCGGTTTGAGATTGAAAAACGGGTTCTCCCTACGTTGCCAACGACAACGAAAGAAAGAGCAAAAGTGCTAATTGAAACACTGATGAAAGCGGGTTCTACACATATCCGAACTCATGTGGACCTTTATCCTGAAGTGGGGCTTGACAACCTGTATGCTGTCCAGGAGGCATTATCCGATTATGAAGGCATGCTCTCCCACGAAATCGTCGCCTTCCCGCAACACGGATTGCTTCTGTCAAACAGTCAGGATTTAGTGAGGCAAGCCGTTCGTCAAGGTGCCACATTAGTGGGAGGGGTCGATCCAGCAACTGTTGACGGTGATATGGAAAAGTCCTTGCAAGAAATGATGGAAATTGCCGTTGAAGGAAATGTCGATATAGATTTACACTTACACGATCCTGGTCAACTGGGATTGGCTACTATTAAAAGACTTGCCAAGTTAACGGAGGAGGCAGGATGGCAGGACCGCGTGACGGTTAGCCACGCATTCGCATTAGGAGATATGGCCGGAAGAGAAGCAGATGACATGGCTCAAATGCTTTCAGATCTTGGAATTTCAATCATCACGAGCGTGCCTATTGGAAGAGTTATTCCTCCAGTGAATTTTCTACATGAAAAAGGGGTACAAGTCGGAGTTGCCTGTGACAATATTTTCGATTCTTGGTCTCCGTTCGGAAATGGCGATATCCTGGAACGCGCCGGCCGGTTCGCAGAATTGTCCGGCCGAGTGACGGAGCGCAAACTAGGTGAAACGATTGGTTTTATTACTGGCGGCATTACTCCATTGAACGAAGCAGGAAAACGACTGTGGCCCCAAGTTGGTGATGAAGCGAATATCGTCTTAGCAGAAGCAAGTTGCTCTGCAGAAGCAGTCGCAAGACGAGCTAAACGAAAAGCGGTGTTTTACAAGGGGAATCTTGTGGCGGGATCGCTTTAATCAGGAAAACTCTTCTTGAAAGCCCGATTAGATAAAAATCCTAATCGGGCTTTTTCCTCTCAATTAATCAAATATCGTTTCTTTCGAAGGATCCCTTAAAAACTCAAACATCTTCTTAATCTGACATTCCGTATTTCGATTAGCTGATACTCTAGGTAATTGATCTTCCTCGAAAAAGCCGATACTGCTTGTCTCCCCGCTAGCACTGGCTTCTCCGCCAATCAGCTCGCATAAGATAAATATTTTATAATAGTGATAGGCTTCCGGAGGATGAGGATGTTTATTCTTATCAAACAAAGCCAATAGTCTTACAGGAACTACATCGTAGCCGGACTCTTCCTTTATTTCTTTCAATACATTTTCAGAGGGTGACAATCCGATATCGCAAAAACCACCAGGCAATGCCCACTTGTCATCCGCTTTTTCTTTAACCATTAAAATCCGTCCGTCTTTAAAAACGACTCCGCGCACATCGTTTTTGGGTGTTTGATAACCTTCTTCATTTGTAAAAAGTTCTCTAATCTTCTCTATTTCTAAATCAGTATGTGCCGCCATCATCTCTACACTTATCTCGCGTAATTCTTCATAGCGCTCGATATCATACATGTCTTTGGAAAAAGCCAGTCCTGACTGTGCGATCGCTTGAATTCGTTTTGTCCACTCCAACCATAGATGATTCATTTGCCAACTCTCTCCTTTACCAAACAGTGGAATTCCTTAACATTCGATAACACGGAATTGGGCTTTTCACCAAATGAACCAATTTGCTCTTTCGCCAGCCAACTCACTCTAATAGTAGTAATACCAGCTTTCTTGCCTGCAATAATATCAGCATCGGTATCTCCAATAAAAACAGTATCTATTTTATCTACCTTCAACAGGTTTACTGCTTTCAGTAGCCCCTCCGGATCAGGTTTAGGCTTTACTACATCATCACCGGTAACGATAACATCGAACATCCCCTCCATATTCAATGCCTTTAAAGAGATATCTAAACTTCTTCGCGCTTTTCCCGTGAAAATACCTATTTTGATATGTAACGTTTTTAGTAACAATAAAAGTTCGATTATCTCTTTGTTCTCCAGTACTAGCTCATTATGATATTCGGAATAAATTTGGTAAAAGTGTTCGATCGCATCTTCTTTCGCAGGATGTAACAGCTGTTGCTGAATAATGCCAATTTCAGATGGTCCAAACATCTCTTCAACTTGTTGCGTAGTTAGTTTTCTTTTATCGAACACCTCAAAAACCCTTTGAAAAGAATAAAAACAGATTGGCAACGTATCGGCTAACGTTCCGTCAAAATCAAATATGACAGCTTTCATTCCTACTCCCTCCCTCATATGTCAGCCTGCCAGCAACACATCTCAGGAAGCGGCAAACTTTTCTGAATCAACCTTACATAAGATTGTACTATTTCCTTAGAAGAATTGGTAATTTTAGTAGGAATTATTAATTCTCAAAAAAACAGCGCCCTTTAGAAAAGGCGCCAGTATCTAATAGATTTATTCTAATACACTATTTCTTCTAATACCGATAGAGCATCGTCTTAGATGTACCAACCGTTTCATAATCCTGAAATCCAAGTTTTTCATACAGCTCAATCGCACCTCTGTTTTCCAAATCCACACTTAGAGAAATGCCTGTGTACCCTTCCTCTTTTGCACGTTTAATAACATTTTGCATCAATGCCATTCCGACACCTTTGCCTCGATATTCTTCTCTGACAGCAATTCCTAGTTCAGGTGTGTCCTCATCGACAAAGCCATATCCTTTATTTTCTGAATCGAATATCCTGTACCATACTGCCCCCATCGCTTGGGCATCATCATTTTTGGCCAGTAAAGCGAAGTCTCCTCTTCTCCCCCACCCATCATAGTATTTTCGTAAATTCGGTTCACTCAACAGCTCCCCTATGGATGGTTTGTTTTCAGGAATGTAAATGGATTCATAAAACATCTCCTGAAAGAAATTGTAATCTTGCTTGTCTCTCAACTCTTGGAATACAACCATTATTTCTCTCCCTCTATATCTCGCTGTAATACTTACATCATACCATTTCGTTTCTATCCCAACTCTTAATCTACAATTTTCTGCATGATATAGTTGGCATCATCCCCAACACCCAGCAATAAGGAGGATCCCCTATGCGATTGCCACGGTAAACCGAGAAAATAGAGACCGTTGATCGGGCTGACTCCACGCTCATGGATGACTTCCTCTCGTTCATTTAAAACTCCATCAATATGTATCCAACCATAAGAAGGCTCGAAACCGGTCGCCCAGATGATGTTGTCCACCTGAATAGAGGTCCCGTCTTCAAAGAATACATTTTTTCCGTCTGCATTCGAAACCTTGCCCTTCACATTGACCTTTCCTTTTTTTATAGCAGAGCGTAGTTGATAGCCAAATACGGGGTCGCCCTTTTCCCTTAGCTTTCGTCCAATAATCGATGTACTAGTTGCATGTAACAATCCGATTTTATCAAACCACCAAAATACACTTTTTCTACCTACTGTTAAAGGAAAATAGCGAAGCGGTTTACTGACAGCTAAGAAGGTATTACTTGTCTCCGCTAACTCTACGGCAATTTGTGCGCCACTGTTCCCCCCACCGACAACTAGAACATTCCCTCCATTCAGTTGACTTGCATTCTTATATTCGGACGAGTGTATTTGAAGAATATGAGAACTCACTTGTTTCGCATAGTCTGGCACCCGTTTCGTATGGAAGGGGCCGGTTGCAATGATGACTTGACCAGCCCAATACGTCCCTCTGTTAGTTTCAATACAAAATCCTTCTGAATCTCGTGTCAGTTTCAGCACTTTTGTTCGGAGTTGGATCGGCAACGACAATTCTATTGCGTACCGTTTCAAATAATCGGCCACCTCATCTTTTGTCGGAAAGCCATGGGGATCTCCCTCGAGTGCTAATCCCGGCAATGAACTGTACATCCTAGGCGTAAAAAGTTGAAGAGAATCATATCTTCTCCTCCACACCTCCCCCACTTCCGTCCCTTGATCAAGAATGACAAAGTTTTTACTATATCGCTGCAAATAGTAACCCATTGACAACCCTGCCTGTCCTGCTCCAATTATGAGGACATCTACTTTATACGTATTCAATCCCAAATCCCCTTTCATTCAAACGTTCATTTGAATATAATGTACCTTCATTTCGCTAGATAGTCAAACGTTCATTTGAATGAAAAACTCTTCTTTCTCAAAGTTAGAAAGCATGTGCGCTTTGCAGGATTTTTCTAATTGCAGGATTCCTATCATGCTCCATCGAATACAGAGCTATAACAACATCCGAGTTCTTGAAATTCATTAGATCAATAAGAATACAGCGAAATGAGGTTCTGAAATGCAGAAGATAATAACTGCTATTGGGGATAAAAAAATCGAGGCCTTGAGGGGTGGAACAGGAAGCCCCACTGTTGTCATCTTGCCGGGCATGTCCTCTTCCATGTATGAATGGGAGCTTGTTTATAATCAACTATGCCAGTTAACGACAGTCGTTGTTGTACATAGACCAGGAGTTGGTAATAGCGAGCTTGGCGAGGAAAGCAGGACTACGTATACGACAGCTCTTGATCTCAAACAGTTCCTAGACATACACAGGATTACTGAGCCCGTCCTGCTAGCCGGGCATTCCTACGGCGGTTTATGTGCGCAGCACTTTGCAAAGCTCTTCCCGAACTCAGTTGCAGGTGTTATTTTAGTCGATTCGACATCCATTCATCTTCAAAGATTAAACCAAATTCCTTTGTCTCATGATGACGATTCTGACGAACGCTGGATAGAGAAATGCATCCATTATTCCAGGATGACCCCGAAGCAATTGGCTGAAGAGATCAAACCACAACTGGAAAGCAACCAACTTATGCTTTCCCCTTCGGCACAACGTAATATGATCCTTTGTCAAACGAATCCCAATTTGTACAAAGCGATGGCTTCAGAAATAAATGCTTGGGAAAACTGTGCGCTGAACATAAAGCAAGCAGGTGAATTTCCTGACGTGCCACTTGTAGTGATCGGCAGGGATCCTGAATATTCCGTCCGCCATACGGAAGAGATGACGAAAGAAGATGCGATCGCCATTGAGAATGTGTGGCAAAATTTGATTCTGGAGCAAGTTACGCTAAACGGTACTGGCAAATATATCTTAGCGGAGGACGCGGGTCACTCCATTCATTTGGATCGTCCTGATATCATCGTAAAAGCGGTTAAAAACCTGTTTATTTAAACTCTGGCACAACTTGAGAGGACTGGCATTCTAACAGTAGTTTCCATGTCTTTTTCTTATTTCCTGTCTCTTTTATTCCGTAATATCTCAACAGCATTCTTAACTGCCTCAGGAATAGGCAACCCGATTCTTCCGGCATTTTCCGTAATGGACAAGATTTCATTGATGGAATAAAAAACGATGACCATTGTCATCACAGCTTCCGATGACTGGATTCCACTTTCGCTTAAAATAAGATCGATCAGATGAGCAACCGTTACCATGACAAAAATAAATACTTTCCGTGCAATGCCCAGCATGCCGACATGACTCCTCAGTCTTCCTGCGAGGGCACTTGCCACCATGCCAGTAATAAAGTCAATGACGACGAGCGTTAGTAATATAGCTAACATGGCGTTCCAGCCACCGAATAAAAAAGTAAGAATTCCTGAAAAGAAAGCCGGTATCACTTTCAAATAAACATCCATACATTCGCTCTCCTTATGTGTGCTACTTGTTACATTTGTTCATGCCATAGACTTGTCCGTATCTCGACATCCATGCTTGCAAATGAAACGTTGCTTCTCCATTTTAGTTAGAAAAAATTGCTTCTGTATAGCATATGGAAGCTGCTGAGTACTTGAGTGTACGATTGCCTTCATGAAAATTCTTCGTCTTCAACCCAACAAACAGAAAAAACATCCCCCTCCAATTTCAGGAGGCAGGATGTTACTCACTTCTTATTCTTCAATTTTTCCAACAGGCTTCGTACGTTATCTTCCAAATCCTTCGTCTCTGTCTCCAGCCTTTCAATTGCATAGGAACCATCTATTTCCTCGATCGTTACGATGTCTCCTTCTTTTAACTCAACATCTTCTTCTCCAACTTCAATCAACAAACTCTTTTCCTCTGCTGGATAGTCTATAAATACATAATAGCCGTTTTCCATCCGGTCCAATGTATACTTTTTCTTCTGCATTATCGTTCACACGCCCATCCATCTTTATCGCGGTCCATTTTTGCCTGATAGGCGGGGTGGCTTTTGCCGACGCCCTTCGGATAGACTTTGCGTAATTCCGTACAATTCTTAAAGAATGTTTGTTTGACAGGTGCCGGCTTTGCAGCTGGTACTGGCTGCTTTGCTGGAGCTTTTGCTGACGGTTTGCTTGGTCCTGAAGCCGAAGACGCCGATTTACCGCAGCTATTTGCCACTGTGTGCTTAACCCCATTTGTTGTAACTGTAATATCGCAATCGACTGCCGTTCGATAGATTTTTGCTCCGACATTTTGCAACCGTTTCTCTACAACTGAGCTGGGGTGCCCGTACGCATTATTCTTGCCATAGGAAAGGACTGCCACACTCGGCTTTACGTTGCTAATAAACGCTGCTGAGCTGCTCGTTTCGGAACCATGATGGCCATTTTCCAGAACAGTCGCTTGTACATTGTATTTAGAACGAATTTCATCCTCAATTTCCGAGCTTGCATCTGCCATAAGCAGGAATGAGACTTGATTGTATGTCGCTTTCAGCACTATGGATGCATCATTCGTATCCTCGGCAAGCTCATTGACATGCAATACCCGAATAATCATATTCGGATCCAGTGCAATCTTGTCTAATTCCTTAGGTACCTTAAACGGAATGTTCTTCTTATCTACCAATTGCAGCATGTCGTAATAAGTTTGTGTAGTATGCACTTTACCGCTGTCAATAAATTGACCAACTTGGAAAGTATCCAATACATCGATCAAACCGCCGATATGATCAGCATCCGGATGCGTGGCAACAACTACATCTAGT
This sequence comes from Sporosarcina sp. AD_1, assembly GCF_057373025.1. NCBI lineage: Bacteria > Bacillati > Bacillota > Bacilli > Caryophanales > Caryophanaceae > Sporosarcina > Sporosarcina sp. AD_1. The sequence goes on along the minus strand of NZ_JBPVIR010000008.1, from coordinate 109,262 downwards.
TTTTTTACTCCTTTGCTCTTTAAGAAAGAAACAACGGTCTTTCCTGCTGTTTTCGGCCCACCGTCAACGAGCATATTTTTCCCGTTAGGTGCCTGAATTAACACTGCCTCCCCTTGCCCTACATTAATAAAATGGACTTTCAATTCACTTGTCGCAGCTTCTGAAGAAGCGGGCAAGATGCAAAGCAGTAAAAGCAAAGTTGCTAGTAACCGTATAATGTTTTTCATGATGACCTCCTACTAGTATTCATCTATAATAATAGAATGGAGGACTCTTCTTTGTCTACAATAAAATGGATATTTTTCGCTACCCAATATGGAGGTGTAACTTTTGAAAATTATTTCTGTACATAAAGACAATAAACGGTTTGAGGAATTCGTCGCTTCCTTCTGGGAGCAATGGGGGAACGAGTCTAATATGATGTTTTATAAAGACTGCATGGCCCATTCGGCGAGCTCTGACGGTGATCTTCCGTCCTTTTACATTGCTTTAGAGGACGAGAAAATTATAGGCACCTACGCCTTGCTTCGCAATGATTTAGTAAGCCGGCAAGACATTTCGCCTTGGCTTGCCTGCCTCTATGTAGATCCGTCTTTCCGGGGCAAATCGATCGGGTCCCAGCTGCTGGCGCATGCTGTGCAGGAAGCAAGCCGAAAAGGATACGAAAGTCTCTATTTAACAACTGATCATACCGGTTATTACGAAAAATATGGTTGGACAAAGATGGGGAATTGCTACGACCTATTTGGCAACCTTTCTTCCATTTATCAAAAGTCAACAACAATGTAACCATAAAAAAAACGGTCGCAGGAATTCGACCGTTTTTCACTTTTATTTAGTTAGAAAAGAAGCAATGAATATGATCAGTATCGCAAGCGGTGCGAGATAGCGGACAATCCCCTTCCAGACAGAATGGAATGCACTGCTCGTTTTCAGTTCATCCGCTGTATCCTGATTCGACATTACATAGCCGGCAAAGAAGGAAATCAATAATGCACCAATTGGCAAACCAAAACGACTCGTCAGCATATCTGCAAAATCAAAGAACGTACCGCCTGGCAATTTCCAATTGGATAACACACCGAACGAAAGAGCACTCGGGATGCCAACTACAAAGATGAGCGCTCCAAACACCCAAGCAGCCCGCTTTCGGCGATCATGTTTTTTCCCGATGCCTGTGGATACGACGATTTCAAGCATTGAAATGGAAGAAGTCAATGTAGCAAATAACATTAAAATGAAGAATACAATCATAAAAATTCCGCCAAACGGTATTTCGTTAAAAATCGCCGGCAAAATGACAAATATCAGTCCAGGCCCTTCACTTGGCGAATGGCCAAGCGCAAAGACTGCAGGAAAGATGACGATACCTGCCAACACAGAAATAAAAATATTTAAAATCGAGACATTCCATGCAGACTGGCCGAGCCGTTCCTCTTTCGGCAAATAGGATGCATACGTCATCATCGCCGTAACCCCTACGCTTAAAGAAAAGAACGCTTGACCGAGCGCCAGCAAGAACGTCTTACCCGTCAAGTAACTCCAATCGGGTATAAATAAGAAACGGATCCCTTCCATCGCACCTTCGAGTGTCAGTGAACGAATGGCCAGCAGGATAAAAAAGATAAACAGCAGCGGCATCATCCACCGGCTGGCCCGTTCGATTCCGCCTTTAATCCCGCCTTGCACGATCCAAACCGTCAGCAGCATGAAAACCGCCTGGCCAGCTAGAACCTCTATAGGGTTAGCAATGATATCACTAAACAATACCCCATAATCAGAGGTGTTCAATCTAAAAAATATAGCCCGGACCAAATAGGATAAAATCCAACCGCCCACTACGCTGTAGAAGGACAATAAGATAAACGATGTGATCACACCCAGCCACCCGATCCAATACCATTTCCGTCCAGGAGCCAGTATTTTCAACGAAGTAACCGCATCATGCTGGCCCCGCCGTCCAATGATGAATTCAGCCAATAAGATCGGCAGTCCGATTGCAACTGTACATAAAATGAATAACAGCAGAAACACACTTCCACCATTCGATCCCGTCATGTATGGGAATTTCCATATGGCACCGAGCCCGATCGCACTGCCGGCCGCCGCCAATACAAATCCTATCTTCGAAGTCCACTGCTCTCTCTGCTTCAATTCAAACCACTCTCTCTTTGCTATACAGTACTAAATTTTGTTCAATTATAACGCATATTGATGAAGTTTCCTTTATATTTATTATTCAGCAAACTTCTTATCTCCTGTTTTAAAACGCTCATCCAGGGAATGTGAGTAGTACTTGGAGGTGTTTGAATGGAATTAGTTAAAGTGAACGGCAAACTGGATGGCAAGAAGCTTGCGCTAACCGTGCTTGTCCCGATTATCGGTGGCTCCATTACTGGATGGCTTGCGAATCGGCATGCCCAGGAAAAATATAAGAAGCTGGAGAAACCTTCCTTTTCTCCTCCCCCGTCCATCTTTCCAATTGCATGGACAACACTTTACGGGTTAATGGGCTTAGCAAAATACCGGGTGCAAACGAAGAACGAATCTGGCATGGGCAATGATAAAGCGGTACCGATGTATGATATTCAACTTGGACTAAATTATTTATGGTCGTTCCTCTTTTTTAGATGGGGCTTGCGTGGTACAGCACTTGTTGAAATGACAGTACTGTTAGGTTCCATCGCCTTGACCACTTACGAATTTTATCAAGTGGATCGGACAGCGGGTACCTTGATGATTCCTTATATCGGATGGGTAATGTTTGCATTGACTTTAAATTATTCGACCTGGAAATTGAATGACCGCAAGTAAGAAAAGACTCTGTCATGATAAAAGCTGTCCCATGTCCAATTGGCATGAGACAGCTTTTATCTTTATTACAAGGAGATATCTTGTGGTTCTTCCCCTTTTTTATTCATTAAACGCATGGCAGTAGGCGTCACCTTCAAAATGACTAAATTAGGATCTTCAGGACCTTCAAACCAAGGCTTCATCGCATCATTCCAAATCTTTTCCTTCAATCCCTCTTCATCTGAAATGGTCACCGTTCCAGCAATCTCTAAAAAGGCATCCCCAAATCCTTCTCCATCGTAGCCGATGAGGATATGGGTATTCGGATTACTCTCCAGTTCATCCACTTTGTCGGTCTGTTTCGATGTGGCCGTGTAAAGAGTAAATCCGTCATTGAAGAACGTCATATAACGGCTGAATGGCTTTCCCGCTTCTACAGTTGCCATTGTCCCAACATAGCTTTTGTCCAAGATTTTTTTTGCGGTTTCTTTTGCATCCATAGTAACACTCCTCATTTTTTATGGTCTCTTTCTACTCTTCCTACTTTCAAGCCGCGCTAAACATGCAGGAATTTCATAACAAATAAAAACCGATGCCGATAATGATGTACGCTGCAAACAGCGTCAGTCCCTCAAACCAGTTCGACTCCCCGTCATTCGTCAAGTTGATGACGAGAAGTGTTGCTGTGATCATGGCAATCAATTCCGGGATCGTGAAGACGAGCGGCATTGACGTTTGCATGAATAACGAAACGAGCACTAGCACAGGCGCGACGAACATGGCGACTTGTAAAGTAGAGCCGACGGCAATTTCCACTGAAACATCCATTCGATTTTTCATCGCCATCGTAATCGCGGAAAAGTGTTCTGCCGCATTTCCTACAATTGCAACGATAATGACACCGATGAACAATTCACTCCAGCCAAACTTTTCACCTAGCGTCTCAAATGTGCCGACGAGCTGTTCGGAAACGAATGCGACGGCAATGGTAGAAATAAATAAGATCACAACAGCTTTCCATTTGGACCATTCGGGTTCTTCCGTTTCCTCCTCTGCCTTATCAGTTGAAGAGAAGACTCCTCGGTGAGTCACTAACTTGAAAAACAAACCTGCTAAATATAAAGCGATCAAAATAATCGATATACCGATACTAAGAGTGATCGTCGCCTTCTCATCCATGCTCATGGAGAATATCTCTGGTATGACAAATGCTACAATAACTGCAAAAATGAGCAGTCCCGAATTATAACGCGCATCATGAATACTAAAGTTTTGGCGTTTATATTTTATGCCGCCTGTAAAGAAGGAGAGCCCCAACACGAGCAGCAAATTGCCCAGAACCGAACCAGTCAATGAGGCCAGCACGATCCCGATCAATCCAGCCTGCAAAGTGAAGAAGGAAATAATTAATTCAACGGCATTGCCGAATGTAGCATTTAACAGACCGCCCACCCGAGGGCCGCTAACAATCGCCAAGCTTTCCGTCGCCCTGCCAATATAGCCGGCAAGTGCTACAATGCTGACGCAGCATAATAAAAACAAAACAATATCATTCCAATGCAAAAAAGCGCCCAATAACACAAACGGAACACCGACAAAAGCAAGCACCGCAAAAATACGATCCATCAAGACAAATCACCTCATTATGCGTATTCTAATGTTCCCTTTTTAGGATGTGAACAAACAGGCATACCTAGCCAGACAAAAGTCCTTTTCGAATATAAGGATGATATTACCATTGCAAAGAAGTTTGGTGCGGTGTAATATATAAGCATAAGCTGCATTGTTCGTATACACATTAAGTTTTAACCTTTAAGCTGTAAACGGGAGTTTTATATGAAAACCGGAATGGCAGGCCCAATCCATTATTGATTGGGACAAACAGGAACGTTTTTGCGAACACCCACTTTGAGGAGTGGTGGTTTAAAACTTTCTATGATTCGGTACGGCAAAGGCGGCTTACTTAAACCGTTCTTAATTCGAGGTGCCACTCTTCATTGGGTGGTGCCTTTTTTGTTAGATAAATGACACTTGGAAAAGAGGTTACATCTTTATTACCTCGAATATTACCCTTCTCTTCTTCGTCCATTTCTCCATACATATTTCTGATCAAGTTACTTAAGGGGGCAGATAATATCTTTTCATCGAATCAAAAAAAAGTGATGAAACTAGTACTGATTCTCCTACTGATAATCGGATTCATCTCCTTGCCTAAAATCATTATTTATCTTATTAATAATGGGAATCCATATGATAAAGCCGTTGTTACGAAACACGTCCCAACTTATTTAGAAAAACAAGGTTACTCAGATAGCGATATTGCGGAGCAACGCTATATTGAACCAAAGCATACGGTCAACAGAAAGGTTCTTCATGGCCATTATGTAGTGATCTTTAAAGACGAACCGGGATTGGAATATTATTATGGCGTGACAAAGTTTCGAAAAAAAGTAGTCCAATTTTGCGGGAAAGAAGATCAATCCGGAGAACTGATAACGAAAGAAACTAAACATAGCGAGAAAGATTGTTTAGATCAGTTTGCCAACAAATAAGTGTATATGCTGTCAAATCGGAATACAACAGCTACTACACGATTCAAAAGAAAAGGAGCCACTCTCATTGCTTTTCAATGAGCGGCTCCTTTTGCTATGCGTTTGTCACCTGTCAGTTGTGCTTTGCATATGATTACATGACGACAATGAAGGAGTGAAGAAAATGGAATTACAGGCGGTTTATAATTACGATCCTTTCGTCTATGAAACATTACAGTCTATCGTAGGTAAGTTCATCGTTATTGAAACGACCCAAGGGTCCATCGAAGGTACCATTAAAGCTGTAAAACCAGATCATGTTGTATTGACGGGACGCTCTAAAGATTTTTATGTAAGAATTGCGCAGATTGTTTGGCTCATGCCAGATTAATTAAAATGAATGGGGGTATCTTACCCCCATTTTTTATTTCCATTAAGAGATTTCATTCTTGTGGAAGATTTACAAAGTTGAGGCTCTCACACTGGATATCTTCTATCAACTACATATGAATGTATTTTGCAACGAAAGCAATCAAGCTGTCATTCGAATTACCTATTGTCAGTCATGACTCTCAAATATCACAGGCAATCTATATTTTTCGCAGCTAAGAAAAAGGTTTTTGACGGATTGAGGAGAATATAATCAGAGGAAAAGGAGGAATTACATAGTGTCTAACTTCATATCCCATATTGCAACAGTAGAAATCCCAGTGTCCAACCTCGCCCAATCCATTGAATTTTATACGGAAATTCTAGGGGTTACCGTCATTTTCAGGGGAGAGACGCAGGCCATGCTTTCATTTGAAGCCAAAGGCGTGCCGACCTTGTTCCTTGTGCAAACGGAAAACAAGCAACGTCTTTCTTTTGTAAACTCCTTTACGGGTGTAGAGCATACTATTATTGATTTCTACACTGAAAATCTTGCGGAGTTTCGTCAATGGCTGATGGAACGCAAAGTCGAAGTCGGAAGCCTGAACGTTAACGCAGAAAATGGACTTGGCGGTTTTGGCTTTAAAGACCCGGATGGAAATATGCTAAGCGCATGCAATATTCTCCACGAACACCAGTAGGACAGGAATTTTACAACAGGCGAGGAGCTGCTTTTCCTCGCCTGTTTCGTTCAGTCATGTTGCTTTCCGCTCCTTCATAGTCTCTACTACTACCAAAAGATAAGGAGAGGCAAATATCCGGAAAGTGATACTTATTTGTTTAACACTCTTTCTCATTGTTTTGATTAGCTATGCCCTATGGAATCAGAGGGATACAAATGGTTCTCTGGAGTCCGATGGGGACATACCGGCAAAATACAATGAAGAGTTGATGATGGATAAAATAATTGAAACCGATTTTTCGAACATCGTGTTCCAGGCTCTTCAGGAAAAAGGCTACGAACTACATGAAAGTGCAGGCTACCAATTCATTTCGGACAAAAGGCAAGTCATCACATTATCGATGTACGACATCGATATCTATGATGAAAAAGTTGTTCAAGACATTCAACATATTATAGATAGTGTCTCGCAGGAAAATGGTTTTCCTCCATTCCACGTTGAAATCCACGTCATACATCGCTGATTTTCTTCTCGCTACTGCCTTTTCCATACTTTCCGATAATCCACCCGACCATTGCAATTCAATTTGATGTTAACATACGCACTATTGTCCGGCTCGTACACTGTGTGTTGACGATGATTTAAAAAGAGAATGGCATATTCCGATCTTAACAGGTCTTCTATTTTAAAATAAGAATCCCATTGTGTCTGATTATCTTGTGAAGACCTAATCATACTGATCACATCGTCCATTCTCTTCCGAAGATGATCCGAAACGCATGGATAAATTGGAAATGAAGGAGATTGGATTACGTGCAACAATGAAACCATTTCATCATTTCCTAAAGCGATACCGCCTACAAACATATCATACGTTGAGATGGAATCTTCATTGCACAACGTCGTAGAATCGACCAATTCCAATTGAGACGCAATCCCCATATCACGCAGTTGTGCTTGTAGCTGCTTTGCCGCTTTTTCATGATTAGCGCCCGGGCGAATTTGCTGTACTGCAATTTTTAATGTAAGATTCTCAAAATGCTTTTCGGGCACTCTGACTCTTTCTGCATTTTGATTTTCTAAGGAACGCTTTGACACAAAGCTGGTCGCCCTGAACTCATTATCATGCCCTTCATTTCGCATGTCTACCGGAATTAGTCTTTCAAGTATTTCCTTCCGTATTTCTTTTCTTCTTAACGGTCCATCCTTTACACAATTGCAACTAATGAACGTGGCTCCCTCTTCGATTTGCTTTACCTGTCTCCACGAAGGATTCGGTTGGTTCAATAAAAAAGGATGGTGTTGCCTTTTCTCATATTCAGCCGGCGCTTTTATGATCTCTATTCGATCCAGCCATGGCCTTGTTGAAAAATAGGATGTATTCACCCCGAGCTGAATCATATTTTCATTATTGCATAGCACTTGATAAGGACCACTTCCAATAGGGAAACTGCGGAAGCTTTCGTCTGCTCCCTTCTCGATTGGGATAATGGAGGCTTTCATTGATGCCAAACTTCGTGGAAACAAGTAATCCACCCTGATCAGTTCAAATTGAATGACCGTCTCGCTGCAGATGGCCATGCTTTTAACTTCTTGGAACACGCCGATTTCTTTCTGTAAACGGCATAGGGTTAACTGCACATCTTCACTAGTCAGTTTTCTTCCATGATGAAATTGAATGCCTTTATGTAAATAGAAAGTCCATTTCTTTCCGTCAGCAGTTTCCCAATGATGGGCGATACGGGGTAACAGCTTTCCTGTTTCCGCATGATACTCTACCAGCCTATCAAAGATTTGCTGTACCATATGGGCGTCATGCCGGGATTTGATCAACATAGGATCCATGATCAGCTGAGTATCGTAAAAAGGATATCGTAATGTATCCAGCTCTTCATCCTTTTCTCTGCCTGGAGATAAGCCAAGTGTATTCGTAAACCACTCATAAAATTTATCCTTGGCAGATTGGCTAACCGTTTCAACCAACGCAAAAGCATCTTTGTAGCGGTCTGTTTCTGCAAGCCGTCTTGCTTCCGCAATTAAAATGTCGTCTTTTGACAGAAGAAGTGTTAATTTCGGTTTTTTCCCCCTCCCCCTCTCCGTCGCCCAGTTTACGACTTGCTCATCATGTAAGGCATTCATAATATTTTTTACGTGTCTTTCAGAACAATTCAACATACCTGCTAGCAAGGCAATGGAAGTTTCAACTTGGGACCCGCGCTCAAAGTGATCGGCCAAAGTAAGCAAATGCTCGATATATCTCATGTCAACACTCCAATTAAAGGTGAACTATTATTATAAAAAGAAGCACTTTTTGTTCACCTTTTTCTATTCTATACTTCTCCTAGATCAAATGAAAGGAGAGTTAAAGGTGAAACAGATTCTTGCAGAAGACGCGTTATATAAAAACAGAAATTTTCTATTTCTATGGGGTGGAACTACTTTATCCAGTTTCGGGATGCAAATGTATAGTATTGCGATCCCGTTGCTTATCTACGACTTAAGCAAATCAGCATTATCCATGAGCATGATGAGGGCCATTGAATTTTTCCCAAATATCTTCCTAGGGATGCTCGCCGGTGTTTTCGTCGACCGTTTGAATCGCAAACGAATGATGGTATGGACAAGTTTAATTCAGGTGCTTTGTATGGCCGCCATACTCGGTTTGCTTCTGGCGAGACAACTTGAGATATGGCATTTATACATAATTGGTTTTGTACTATCCTCTGCTGGTTACACGTTTGGCAATGCAAATCATTCTGTTCTTCCCCAATTGATTTCTAAAGAGCAGTTGACTTCCGCTAATGCAAAGCTTTCTCTAGTTGACACACTGATTCGTATGATAGGTCCAGGTATTGCGGGTATGCTAATTGCGGCCTTTTCTTATGAATCCACTTTGTCCATCTATTTTGGCTGCCTGTTTCTGTTGTTTCTATTTATGCAGTTGCTTCAAGTGCCGCCAAAGGAAGTTAAAACCAATGAGAAGAATTCACTCTGGAAGGATATGAAAGAAGGGATTGACGAGCTGTTTCGCAATAAAACATTATTGATTCCAACGATGACAGTCCTTTTCAGCAATTTCGCTTCGAGTCTTGTAATTGGGGTACTTGTCTTCTTTGCAACAGATGTGTTAGGGGCAGATTCCAAACAGATTGGCTTCATGTTCACGATATCAGCTATAGGCGGAATCGTCGGTGCCAGTGTCGTCGGAAAACTGCGCAAACGTTTTGGAAGAGGCACACTTTACACTTACTCATTACTGTTTGATATTACTGCCATGGCACTTTTAATTTTTTCGCAAACTTGGTGGATGATTGGAATCTCACTAGCGATTCGGACTTTTTCTACCACCCTATCAAATATTGTGTATTTTACAATACGTCAGGAATTCACCCCGAATCACCTGCTCGGCCGAGTAGCGGGAACCTCCTCTATGCTTATGAAGTTAACATTGCCTCTTGGCTTATTTATCTCGGGGTTATGGGCTGAGTGGTTTCCCATCCGGATCTTATTTGTCATATCCATGTGTATTTTCATATTGTTATTTCTGCGTTTGTTTAATCACTCATTCCGCAAACTTATTTGAAAGGCATCCTTGGATGCCTTTCTAGTTCTTTAAATACCATTCTGCTTTATCCAGAAGCTTAAAAGTGAACCTATTCGAAGTTTTTTTAGCACTACTATTTTTGCCTCCCCCTTCCCCTTGCTCTCCAACTTTTATCCCTTCTAAAGATTCCACTCTAACTTAGATAAAGGAATTTATTAGAGACTCAGATAGCAAGCATGCAAATTTGTATTAAAGGGTAACTATAATAAGAGACTCCTAAAATACTTCGCATAATTAATACCATAACTGCAGAAACTCCTTTATCCAGCATCTAGTTGGAAATGTTTCAATTATTAAAGCTATTACAGTAAGATAAGACTACTAGCAGAGGAGGCCGTGGCATGACAAAACATTTAAGATGGACATTAAATAGATTTCATTCTAAAAGCTCTGCCAATACCGATCTATTCTCTTTTCAACTTCAAACGATTGATCGAGTTAGAAGTTTTTTGCGTACCTATCCATCCTATCAAAAGACCCCATTGTATTCTTTGAAAAATCTCGCTACCCATCTGAACATTAGTAACCTGGCGGTGAAAGACGAGTCTTTCCGCTTCGGGTTAAATGCTTTCAAAGGGATGGGAGGACTTTATGCTATAGGGAGCGTAGTTGCTCAACGAGCAGGGCTCGATCTACATTCTTTAACTTACGATCAATTGTTGGAAGTACGAAAGAATCTTGAAAAGATGACTTTTATCACTGCTACTGACGGCAACCACGGACGAGGAGTGGCGTGGGCTGCTAGCAGACTTGGACAAAAGTCTTTGATTTTCATGCCAAAAGGATCTTCTCTATCGAGAATCCAAAGTATTAAGCAAGAAGGAGCGGAAGTTCAGATTACTGACATGAATTACGATGATACCGTGCGAATGTGTTCCAATTTGGCAAAGGAGAATGATTGGATACTGGTTCAGGATACTAGTTGGAAGGGTTACGAAGAGATACCATTATGGATTATGCAAGGGTATAGTGTCATTGCGTCAGAAATGACCGAGCAGCTACATACGGAACAGATGAAACCGCCGACTCATGTGATTTTACAGGCTGGCGTCGGCTCCTTCGCAGCTTCCATGGCCGCCTATTTCGCGAATGCATATCCTGATAATCCTCCGCAAATTATTTTAGTTGAACCAGGAGCCGCCGATTGCTTCTTCCGATCCTTCACTACGCACGATGGACATATGGAACAAGTGAAAGGAGATCTTGCTACGATTATGGCAGGCTTGTCCTGTGGTGTTCCCAATCCATATGCGTATCAATTGCTCAAAAACTTGGCAGTTGCTTCTTTTTCTTGCGCTGACTCCCTTTCTGCCTTAGGAATGAGAGTACTCGGAAACCCAATTGGTGATGATGAAAGGATCATTTCAGGCGAATCTGGTTCTATTCCGATTGGCTTGCTATACTATTTACGTACGACCGAGGAAGGAGCAGAAATTTGTAATGCCCTATCCATCGATGCGAACTCACGCATTCTATGCGTCAGTACAGAAGGTGATACGGATCCTTCTTTCTACCGTGACATCGTTTGGAAAGGTTATCATTCTAACCTTCCTGCTTATTCAGAGATCATCAAATGATGTTTTTGATTGGATGTGTATTCAGTAATGAGGAAAGAACTTTTTATAAAATCGGAATTGCAACGAGAGTGGGTAGCAAAACTTGCTCATTTAAAGGAATCAATTCAAAGCAATGCGGATGAAAACGATCGTCTTTCTAAGTTCCCTCGGAAGACAATTCAAACTCTTGTAGATATGGGCTACACCAAGCTTGGATTGCCGAAGGTATACGGGGGAAGCGGGATGACTGTCTCCGAAATGATTATGTTGCAGGAGACTTTGGCTTCATACGACGGTGCGACCGCGTTATCAATCGGATGGCACCAGGGAGTGGTCGGGGATTTATATGAACATCGGGCATGGAGTGAAAATCTTTTAGATCAATTTTCCATTGATGTACAAAACGGAGCACTAGTAAATCGGGCTGTCAGTGAAGCGCAAACTGGCAGTCCTACGAGAGGTGGCCGGCCTCAAACGATCGCTGTCCCAGTAGACGGCGGCTGGAAAATTACCGGCCGGAAGACCTTTACCTCTATGTCACCTGTATTGACCCATCTTCTCGTCACAGCTTGGGTGGAAGAAAAAAACGGGGTTGGAACCTTTTTGATCAAACGCTCTGCAGCTGGTATATCGATTGACCCAACATGGGATATGGTCGGTATGCGTTCAACTGAAAGTCATGATCTGGTACTCGAGCAAGTATTTGTGGAGGATGAACAGCTGGTTGAGTTTAACACTGCGCCCCGTTCAGAAAAGCTGAATGGCTGGTTATTGCATATCCCGGCTTGCTACCTCGGAATTGCGCAGGCAGCACGGGATTACGCAGTCCATTTCGCTGCTCATTATTCACCAAACAGCATTCAAGGGACAATCGCCACTTTGCCAAATGTCCAGGCGGCCATCGGGCAAATGGACTTGGAATTAATTAAAGCCCGCCATATTTTATATAGCACAGCGGAAGCCTATAACGATCTTTCCAGAAGAGCTTACATGCAGCAGGAACTCGGGGTGGCGAAAGTGGCAGTGACGAATTCAGCCATTTCGATTGTCGACCAGGCCATGCGCATCGTCGGGGCAAAAAGCTTGGAAATGTCATGCCCGCTCCAGCGTTACTACCGCGACGTCAGAGCCGGTTTGCATAACCCGCCGATGGATGATATGGTCATTTCCAAACTGGCCGCCCTCGCGATTAATGAGGCCGAGAGGAAGTGATCAGATGCTGAAGCGGCTTGTCATTACTGGATATAAAGCGCATGAACTCGGGATCTTCAACGATAAGCACCCGGGCATTCCAATTATCAAGAAAGCGGTGGAAAACAGGCTGTTGCCACTAATTGAAACGGGTTTAGAGTGGGTGATAATCAGCGGTCAGCCTGGCGTTGAGACATGGGCAGCGGAAGTTGCGATCGATTTACAGCTCGAATATCCAGAGCTCCAGCTAGCGGTGATTACGCCTTTTGAGGAACAAGAGAAAAATTGGAACGAGGCCAAACAAGAGGCCTACGAAAATCTGATGATCCATGCGGATTATAACGTTAGTCTTACGAAACGTCCGTATGAGGCACCTTGGCAATTCATCGAGAGAGATAAGTTCCTCCTGCGCAACTCAGATGGGCTGCTGCTTGTATATGATGATGATAACGAGGGGTCGCCCAAATTCATGAAGAAAATGGCAGTCTCCTATGCCGAAAAAAGTGCTTACGAAGTAATTACCATTACGGCAGATGATTTACAGTTGGTAGCAGAAGACATGCAGCGGCAGGATTGGAATTGAGTAGACAGATGGGTAAGCACCCATCTGTTTTTTGTTAGGTATTATCCTTTCTTGAAGAGTGGAATGAGGTAGAAGTGAATGGGCATGTTGTATTGAGGAATTGAACGCCATTAACTCCGGATATACGCCAATATATCGAAGTGAACGCCATTATCTCCGGATGTACGCCAATAAATCGAAGTGAACGCCATTAACTCCCGCTGTACGCCAATAAATCGAAGTGAACGCCATTAACTCCGGATGTACGCCATTAAAACGAAGTGAACGCCATTAACTCCGGATATACGCCAATAAATTGAAGTGAACGCCATTGACTCCCGCTGAACGCCAATAATTCCAATTGAACGCCAATATAACGAAATGAACGCCATTATCTCCGGCTGAACGCCAATATAACGAAATGAACGTCATTATCCCTGGCTGAACGCCGATAAACGAAGTTGGCGCGCAGCACCCAACCAGATTTACGAATGGGTTTACTGGTTATGCAGAAGTCTGCAGGGCGCACCAAAAAAACAGCCTAGCGCATCTCTCTCGCTAGGCTGTTATTCCATTCATTTTTGATGTTTCTCCAGAAACTCCAACATGCGGCTGTATACAGTAATTTCATTCTCTTTTTTCGAGAAACCATGTCCTTCGTCGTCGAGCACCAAATATTCGACATCCCGCCCGAGGGCTTCCAGTTTGGCTACAATCTGATCAGATTCCTCTTTAACGACACGAGGATCTTTAGCGCCTTGGATGACGAGCATCGGTTTAGTCATGCCGTCTAAATAAGTAACAGGTGAGTCCTTTTCAAAACGCTCCTTATCTCGCACCGGATCGCCAATCCAGCGGTCCATGATCGGCTTCCAATGTGGAGGAACAGACTCGACAAAGGTGAACAAATTAGAAACGCCGAAGATGTCGACGACCGCTTTGAAGTAGTCTGCATGTCGACCATGCAATAGCAAGGCCATATAGCCGCCATAGCTGCCACCAACGAGGAATAGCCGTTCCCGATCCGTATGGCCGTTTTCAATAAGCCATTCAATGCCGGCGATGCAATCTAGACGTGGCCCCTCTCCCCAGTCCCGCTCCACCATCTTTGTGAATTCGGAGCCATAGCCTGTACTGCCTCTGAAGTTAGGGGCAAAAATGGAGTATCCTCTGTTCAGGAAACATTGGAACATGGATCGGAACATCTTTCTTTCTGCTGCCTGCGGACCGCCATGCGGCCAAAAAATAGTGAACCCATTATCCTGTTCGGCTTTTGGTTTGAATAATAATGCTTCAATTTCCAGACCGTCAAATGATGAATACGTTATAACTTCTGGTTCTACCATCTGCTCTTTATTCACACCAAGCACCCGGTTTTCCGTCAACTGCTTCCATTCCTCTCCGTCGGATGAACAGAAGATGTTCAAAGGAACCGTTGCACTTCGCCCCAACAGATAAACGGCTCCAGACTTAGCTACTTCTAACTGATCCACTGTGTCAATCGGAAGTGAACAAGACTTCAAGGTTTTCGACTCGACCTCATATTGATATAGTTTATCGACAACTCCATGTGAAGTTGTCAAATAAAAGATGTTCTTTTCTTTAACCCAGTTGATGGATCCTACACTCTCCCCGCTAATTTCTAATTCCTTCGTAAATGTTTGTGAAGGAATATCGAATTTAGCTACATAGGAAAAGTCACTATCATAGTCTGTGATGAAATAGATCGTATCGTTATCGATAAAGAGCGGATTAAAAGACACATGCACTTGATCAGGATCCGGAGTCAGATAAATCATTTCATCCCCGATTTTCACAAAGCCAATCACATACGTATTCGCAAGCGAACTAACATACACTAACTTTTCTTCATCCTTTGATACAGCTGCCAACTGAGTGGGCGCCTTATCACCGAGATGCAACAGGATGTCCTTGCCTGTCTTCAAATTACGCATATGGGTGTTCAAAAAGTTAGGATTGTCTTTTGAAGTGACATAATAGATACGTTCTCCATCGTCACTTACATAACTAAGAAAGAACTTTTCACTTGAATCCCCTGTGATCAAGTCCTCTGGTAAACCACCCTCGAATGGCACGGCATAGATTTGATAGTTCTCATCCCCATCCCGGTCAAATCCAGCCAACACATAACGGTTTTCCGGATCGATTTCAATAAAGGCGCAGGACTCATCCGCATGAGCAAATAAATACGGATAGGTTTCAGGCAAATCCATCGCCCATAAATTCATTTTTCCATTCATATTCGTGTTGAAGATCAGGCGTTTTTCATCTTTGCTGACGGCAAAGTTTGTAATCGTGTACGTCCTAAAAAATTGTTCAACTGTCGGCTTCGTAAATTGAATCATCTCATCACCCCTGAATTATTAAAAAAGTAGTACAATTCTTCCTCTTCCATTATAACGAAAATAGATCAGTGAAACTAGTAACCCTACTCATTCGTACAGTACTAACATAGACTATGGAAAAGGGATATTTCCTAGTACAAATATGGTAATATAGAAAGAAAAGATTTAGTGACTTGGAGGTGAATCGTGTGCAACAACCGCAAACCATCCAACAACGTCCGGAAGGAAACGGCCTGGCTGTCGCAGCCCTCGTTCTCGGCATTATCGGAGTCGTACTTAATTTAGTTATCATCATTCCTTACTTTTTAGGTATTTTAGCAATCATTTTCGGATCTGTGGGACTAAAAAAATCGTATGGCCGTGGAATGTCAATAGCCGGTATTATTTTAGGATCTGTTGCTCTCTTGATGAAAATCTGTTTTTGGATACTGATTTTTATTCTGGGCAGTATAGGAGACTACTAATTCCATTGCAGAAAAAGCGATGACGTAGCTGTCATCGCTTTTATTTTGCCTGGTTCACTTGCTTTTCAGCCATCTCTCCGATAATTGGAAGCTTGTAGTAGTTTCCATTATATGCTTGATACATCATGAAAATCATGATGGCAAACGCAAGCAACGATATGAGGAAACTAAAGATCAGACCAATGATAGGCAGGAAACCTAACACAATATTGATCAAGAACACTGCAACCGCTAAAAACAAAGATTGGAATGCATGATAGCGGATGAAGCGGTTTTCTTTTTCAATAAAAAGGAATACAATGCCGATAATGAAGATGTAGCTGAGCATTCCTCCAACATTAGGTGTTAAACCTATTGTTGTTTTCTCCGTTTCTTCCATTACTGCAGGCGCCTGCTCCAAATTCGGGTCCTCTCTCTTTTGTTCGCCTTCGCTCAATCATTTCCCTCCTCATTTGACTATATTGAGCGGACGCCTGTTTCATTCCTCTATCTCAAGTGTCATCTGAATGTTTTACTGGGCTTCTTTTCAGCTTAGCTGCGTAGAGCGTAGTCATCTTGTATCCCTTCTCTATCTTCTCCGCCAAATCATGGCTGCGTTCATAGATGATGGATCGTAGATGGTCCATTTGCCGTGCCATTTTCTCCAGCATCCCTTCTTGCCGATCAAGCCGGCTGGTCATTTCTAGTTGGGCTGCTGTTTGTTTCTCGAGAACTTCGGCAACCCTCTGTTGATCCTTTCGCTGTTCTTCCATTCTCACTAATAATTCATCATGCAGCTTTTGTGTGTCTTGTAAACTTATCGTCAGTTCCTGGTTCGAGCGATGTATGGTTTCAATTTGCCCGATTAGCTCCTGCTGTTCGGCTTGTTTTGAGAAGAAAGATTCGTGCAATAGCTGATTTTGTTCCTCTAATTTTACCAATCTTTCTATGACATTCTCTTCAAATGCCGCTTCTTCATATTGCTGCTCCCTGAGCTCCTCTAAGCGATAAGAAACCGATGACCATCGATCCTTTTGTTTTCGTTGCTCTTTCGTCAATTTCACTGCCAATTGGTGTATGCTCTCGCGCATCTCCTCGTCAATCTTCCGCTGATCTGTCTTCCACTCCGTAAGTGGATCATAGCTACAGCAATCCTGATTGGGTTCATGTATGGATTCTTTATTCATAAACATCTGTGGATGTTGTCGGCCATTCATAAAAAGTCCCATATCAATTCCTCCTTTGCCCGTATCCTATGCACTTTCCTATATCTGAGGTGATTAGTACTGTGGCTTCAAACAGAAAAAGACTGCCCGTAAAGGCAGTCCCAGAGCGTAGACAAAAGCATATTAATTTGTTGTGGCGTATAAAAATAATATACACCCGCTACTTACATTTAGATTCCTAGTAAAGTTGATTTACGCTTCTGGCGTCGCTTTCCGGGGGGGCGGGCGGTAAGCCTCCTCGTCCGCTACGCTCCCTGTGGGGTCTCACCTGTCCCGCTGATCCCCCAGGAGTCGACGCCTTCTGCTCCAATCAACGGATGTTCTGCTAACAAGGTATGTTGTTATTAATAATTAATATGATGGACCTCGTATAAAAGAAGTTTAGAGAGTCTTCATGTATTTACTCAACAATTAAGAAATTGTATTAAAGGCAGGGAGCGCAACGAAGACTCCTATGGGAATAGCATGAGCTGAAGACCCCGCAGGAACGGAGTGACGAGGAGGCTGAAGCCAAGCCCATGGAAAGCGAAGTTGCGCTCACTGCCGATTGGTTTATGCAATTCTATTCATCTCAAAGTGACTTTGTCTACAGTCTGAGACTGCCCGTAAAGGCAGTCCATTCCCAAGCAATTCTTTTTCCAGTTTATCGTTCAAAAACCTGATGCAACACCTTACTCGGTTCCATATTGATCAGGTTCTTATAAATGCAGTTATTCGGTTTCTGACGAAGCGAACCCGCAAACGATTTTGCTAGATCTGCTTCACCGACTACGTAAAGCTCTCTCCATCCTTTTTCCTTCCTCATATTTTCTACAATGGTACCCATGTCTTTATAAAATCGATCTAGATTTTCTCGGAGTCTTTGATCCAAATCATCAACATGGCTTCCACCCGTTCCACGCTGGTTGGCTGAGTTCAAACCTTTCTGCTCTCTCCACACGTCCAAGCCCGAGTCGAAGGAATAAGTCTTTTCATCATGGACAAAGCCCATGGCAGTATCCAGAATACGCACCTCACCAAAGCTTGGCAAGACGACGCCTGCTTGCGGGTACGCTTTCATCATATATTCAAATTGCTCCGTAACCGGGTGGTTTTCCCAATAGAAATTGGTTTTTACAGGGATTTGAACATAATGGACTGACCAAAGTTCAGGGTTCTCTGACGCAAAAATAACGACTCCTTTAAGCAAGTCGTTTTTATGGGCATTGATTTCCTCGGCCACTTTAGCTTTTACTTTCTCAAATGCTTTTATTTCCCGTTCGTCTTTGGATGCTTTCAAATATTCATCCAGTCGTTTTAAACCATTTTTCAATTGTATTTTCCAAGCACCGTTCTGTTGCTCCGGGTCCGCAGGGTTCGTGTTCAAATAGACGGTTAACACGCATCGATGATCACAGTGAAAGTCTTGTAAGGCTTGAAGTTCCTTGCTAATTGACATGTATACTTCGACCTCCTTGAGATTACTTAACTATTCTTATACCCTATGAAAATTAGAATAAACCAAATAATCTACTTTTTATTCTCCGTATAAAAATTTCTCTCCATGCCATATTAGTGAGGACAATATCGAAAGGATGATGGCAAAATGGGAAGAGATAATCACAATAATAAAACAGGCAAAAATAGTGCTTCATTGCCACAAACACCTAAAAATCAAAAAATCAATTCCAACGATATGAAAGAAGAAATCGCAAGTGAAATGGCTGAACTGCATCAAGCGAAGAAGAAAAAGAAATTTAGATGATCGATTTCTTTTTGGTGAAAAGTAATTGAAACAACACGAGCCGATCACCCTCAAAAAGGATAATCGGCTCGTCACTAATTGATTTTGCAATTTGAATCTGATGATCATAAGCTGTCATTCCATTCGTGTGTCAGCACTCCAAACAACAAGGAGTCTCTCCAGTCATCCCCAATTCTGAGATTCTGGCGCAAATGCCCCTCCTTTATCATCCCCGCTTTCTCAAGTACTCGGGCGGAAGCGATGTTGCGAGGATCACATGTGCCTAAGATACGGTGCAAGCGCAAGGAATGAAAGCCAAATTGAAGCAAAAGGCGGGCAGTCTCGGATGCAAGTCCCTGTCCCCAAAAATCAGGGTGAATAATGTAGGAGATTTCCCCTTCCTGATTCGAGAGGCTGCGGATATTTACTTCTCCGGCACCTACCAGTTTCTGCTGTTGCAAATGAATGACCGCGAAAACGAATCGGGTACGCGGAATTCTCTTCGCATCTTCTATTATTGTTTGGACAAACTCAAACGAATCCGTTACTGTATTTGGTCCCCACGGTTGATAGCGGGAAACCTCTGGTAAGGATGCATATGAATGAACATCTATCCAGTCATCCAATGTCAACTCTCTCAGGCATACCTTGGAACCTGTTAGTTCACCATTCATGGTCTATCACCTTTTCTGTCGGCTGTATGATCAGCTAATTCAATTAATTTAGTGAAACTAAATAGTTATTAAGAAATGGTTCCAACCCTTGTGATTCCACAACCAAAGCTGTCATTCCTTCAGCAGACTCCGTTTCATGTTCTTCCCCTTTGTCCCAAAAGACGATGTCTTCCGCTTTCACGTTTATCCCGGATTCATATCCTGTACGTACCCAACCTTCCCCTTCCAAAACGATCAGCAATTGTGGAACGGCCGCTTCATGGTAGCCGACAATTCCGTCTACACCAAGCTCTATAATGGCAACATGAGTAGGAGCATCGGTCATTAAAATTTTGCGCAAGAGCATTTTGGAATTGTATTGGGAGACTTCTTTCCCCTTTATTTCAGCTGTTCGAAAGATCTTCATTAAAGTTCCTCTTCCCCTTCACTTAACAAACGGAAATAATCTTGAATCATTGGCAGATCAGGCGGGCTGCAATTTACGGGGAGTTCATTCGGATAAAAAAATTGCACATCTAACACTTCATCCGAATTTCCTTGCAGCAAACCATCATACTGCCTGCAAATGTAGGTAGCGACAGCGTTATAGACTTCGTCACCGTGAGGATAACGGTAATAGAATTCTTTGCCCGAATAAAAATTAAATGGGATTAGCTCGATAGCTGTAAGATTTGTTTCTTCCAACATTTCGCGTTTAGCCACTTCCTCCAATGTTTCGCCAGGTTCCATCGTCCCGCCTGGCAACCCCCAACAATTGTTATCCGACCGCAGTTGCAAAAGCATCCGACCGAATTGATCAATTACAATTACATTCGCACCGGCCAGTATAATCGGCCGCGTGCCAACGAGTTGCCTTATCTCCCGGACATACCCCATCGTTATGCCCTATTTGCTTTGAACGAAGGACTCAATTCACTCCACACATCAAACAGATTGCCATCGGGATCCGAAAACACAAAGTTATTCCCGGCATGCCCTCTGTCTTCAATGTCACCGACTGTCACACCCAGGTTTTGCAGATCCTTCTGCAATTCTCGTAACGCAGACTCTCCATCTACTTCAAAAGTGAGGGAAAATCGCTTTGACCCCTTTGCATCCATAAAATTGGCCGATTCGTTTTCTTGAGATTTTACAAGAAAAAAACTTTGATTCGCCAAATCCAAAATCGCTTTGTCCTCATCTTCATAATTCAATTCTGCACCCAAATTTCCGACATACCATTGAGCGGATTCTTTCACATTTGTTACGGGAATATAAGTTGTCCCGACACGCAGCAGCTTTTCTGTCATATTAGTCTCCTCCTTTGACGTCTATCAAGGCAAATCGTTCACAAACTAGGAGCATTTCGTTGGAGTAGGGCAACCCGGCATTGCTCATTTCTTCCTTAAAAAAACGTTCATGAATATGTCTCCATTCCTCATACGTTCCTTCCCCTTCCGCTAATGCAAATACCTCATTGACTTCATTGAAAGGAATGAGTGATACTTCTGTAGTCTTAATGATGGCGACGGGTTCTTCCGAACTGTTTAAAACGATACTATACTCATTTACCTCCGGCAGCGGCTCATTTTCCTTTTCATACAGCACGTATGCCGAGCAGGTAGCGGTCTTTTTTCCACTGATAACTTTTTGCGCAAGTGCATCCGGCGTATCTCCAAACATCCAGGCGCTGACCGAATCAGGCTTTTCCTTGGATCCCCAGTATTGATCCCAATACTCTTTCGCTGCTGAATTCATTTTGAATCCCTCCTAGATGATCATTTCGATAATTCTGCGGCATCTCTCTTCTTCTGAATGGATACCAAACTTCTTACTTATATCAACGTTTAGTCGATAAAACTCTGAACTTAGATTGGCTATTGTTTCTAAAATATCTTTCTGATCCCTTCGGCAATCCCATTCAGCCAGTTTCACTAATTGCCAATCTTTCAACTGGCTTCTGGTGCCTTCTATTTTTGACCAAACACCATACGAACTCTTTAGATGAATCCCCATTTCCATGTACCAACCATAGGCTATCAGCCATCGAAGGCGATCTATATTGGAGAGCGCACTGTACATTTCTCCTCTCATGGTAGAACGATAGGCTTCATGAAGAAATGCGAAAACCTTTCCCCTCCACCATTCTATATCCCTTAAGTCCGGAGTATATTTCAGCTTCTCTACCTCTTCGAATATCGGAGTTAGAAGGCTATACGGGTCATAATATACCTGCAAGTCTTGTAGCCAAATGGATGGGGAAATATCTTCTATTACTTGGTACCATGAGTCTACTTTCACGAATCCTTCATAATGGGTCACAATAACAGGAGATACAGGGGAAGCTTCCTCGTAGAATAAAACATCACCCCACTTCGCAGCACGTGCTCTTTTTGATTCAATGAATTGTTGTTGCATTGCAGGGTTAACAATTACATGAAGGTCGATATCTGAATAAAGATCATAATTACCCCTTGCTAAGGAGCCTCCCTCAAAAACAGCCATGACTCCCGTGTCATTTATCAAGTCATCCAAAGCTTTGTCTATCAGTTGCTTTCGGTACTTGGGCAATCCCAAATCCCTCTCATGAAACTTGACTAATGATACCGACATCCTTATCAACTCCTTAATTTCACCAGTACATCCCCATGTTTCTGCAAGAACTCCTCCAATACCGTATGGTGGCTTCCAACAATATTGTCTGGCAGTTCATGTGGATAAAAATATTCAAACGCCATAGATTCCTTCGGATCGACAACAAGTTTGCCTATGATGGCAGTGGAATAATACGCCGCAGTCACTACGTAGAACTCGTCTCCATTTTCAGCTGTAATGAATTGATCAGGACCTGAATAGACATTGATTAACGACATATCGCCTGCCGTCAATCCTGTCTCCTCCCACAATTCTCGTCTCGCGACATCTTCCGTTGATTCACCAAGTTCCATCAAGCCACCCGGCAGTCCCCAAGCCCCTTCCGGAAATTTTCGTTGTTGCATTAAAATCCTGCCTTGCAGGTCAACCGCGACAAGCACGGAACCCACAAAAATCATGGGCCGATGCCCAACCAGTTCTCGGATTTCTTCTATGTATCCCATATTTTTGCTCCTTTCCTCACACCCGCAATGGAGATAATAATTGCAGTGTGGAATGCTGATCCTCTGGTCGAATTAATGCCGGCTTCATCAAACCATTGAAGCCCATTATAATTTTCTTACTGCTAATCCCTCTTAAGGCTTCCAATAAATATTTTCCGTCAAACGTCATCTGGACTGGTAATTGGCCCTCCACTTGAAGGATGTTTTGAACTTCTTCCAGTTCACCGATTTCAGTTGATTTGGAGGTTATTTTCATTTGATCATGTGCAGTAATTTCCAAACGGACATTGTTATGCTTCCATTCTCCTGAAAAAAGACATGCTCGATCGATTCCTGTTCTAAACTTTTCAGTATCTAAAACAATCGTTGTCTGAAATTCGGTTGGCAGCAAAGATTCTGTCTTCGGATAGATGCCTTCCAGCAAAACAGAATAAAGAACGGAATTTTCACATTGAAAAACGGCAAATTGTCCGTTTTTACTAATTCGAATCATAGCTGTTTCGGGTACCTTTAAGTTGGACAGCTCTGACAAGGCTTTATTGGGAACAATGAAATTGTCTGCCATTGAGGAAGTCGCAGGGATGACAGCCTGGGCCAAACGATGTGAATCAGTGGCCGTACAGATGAGTCTGTCTCCTTCTGCCTGCATATGTACACCCGTCAAGACAGGCTTTGAATCGCTCTTAGATACAGCAAAAACAGTTTGACTGATGGCTTTCTTCAGCTTTCCGAATGGCAATTCTATCGTCTGCATTGGTGGAAAATCAGGCAATTCTGGATAGAGGACATCACCATAACCGGACAGTTTTGTTGTAATCTCCTCGGATGAGACCGTTATTTTGGAATCTCTTATCGATACTCGTATGGTGCCAGGCAATTTCCTTAGTAGCTCTGCAAAATATTTTGCCGGGACAATCCCCTGTCCGGTTTCTATTATTGTTATAACTGTTTCCCCTTCTACTTGCTGAGGAATCATCTTTTTAATAAATATCTCTGTGTTGCCTCCAGTCAATGTCACGCCACTTTCTCCCGCCTCGATCTTCAAGCCAGTTAGAACCGGTAAGACGCTTTGCGACGGACAAACCTTGACGACCTCTGAGACGACAGAAGAAAATAATTGTTTCTGAATGACAAATTCCATGGAAAGACTCCTCTACTATGTTAATTACCTAGATGGACATTACACCAAATGGCATCCCAGTTCTTTTTAGCAATCCTCTTTTCAAATACGCGCATTCGTTCCGTGGACTGTTTAAAAAACGGAGTGGCAGACACTCGGCAATTCAGCACATCCTCCACCCCATGGGGTATACATAACACTAATTCCCCATCGGTATTCAGCTTTACACCGAGCGCTGTAGCCGTTTCCGGGAACTTTGAGATAGCATCCGCAGAACAGTGATACGCGGGAAGATAATTCCGAAGATGCATTCGTGCTTGATTTTTTACGGACCACGGCTCGTTCGGATGCAGTAACTGCAGTTTCTCCTCCCACTTCTTTTCGATGCTTTCATCCTCATTTTTCGAATCAAAATAAATGACATCGATATCGGGTAAAGGCGTCCGTTGTTCGAAACGATGCACGACATCCCAAATTTTCGAACGAACGAAGCCTGCGCAAATCCAATGCATACGGATCATCTCCCTTCCAGCGTAAGTAGACTGTGGTTCAAATCATTTTTCACGTCAAAACCGGCCGCTTTGTATAAGCCGATCGCTACATGATTAGAAGCATTCACGCAAAGACTTATCTCATCAATCCCCTCAAACCTAAACAAATGAAGAAGAGCCTTATGCAATACTCGAGTTCCTTTGCCCTGTTTTTGAAATGCATCGGATACGGCAATATATTCAATTGAACCTTCTCCATGGGCTGGATCAGCCTCTATGTATACATAGCCCATGATTTGATTATCACGAGCTTTAAGAATATGCAGCTGATTCTGTTCATTCAGCCGGTTGCATATGGTTTCAGCATTATAATATGTCTCGGGAAATGCCTCTTCATGAAGCGTTTTAAACGCTTCCCAGCAGGACGCCTCATACGGTACGATATCATCGGTAACGCAGCTCGCTTGAACACCTTTTTGTGCCACAAGCACAACATGCCTGCCTTTTTCAGTACCACTTTTCGTTGCAATAAACCGTTTAATCAATTTATTTTCACATGAATAGAAAAAGTGAAAATGATCCACTTGATGAGCAACCGTTTCGTAGAGGCTCTTCCATAATGTTTCAGCCAAATCGTCTACCAAAACGAAAGGACCCCATACTTCTGCGCTCCGTTCCTCGACGTCTATATCAAAACCAAGCGCTCCGACAATCCGATCAGACTGGTATGCAACTTTGAATGATTGAGACCAATCCAAGTCAGAGAAATCATTTTCCAGCGTATTTACAATTTCTTCCTTCTGTTCCCCGCAATAGCCAATATGATGAGCAGGTTTGTTATTCATCTCAGCCAAAAAAACAGCCAGTCCTCTGATGCTTCGGGGACTTTCAATCGTAACTTTCACAGAATTTCCCCCTTTATGTACTTCGATAGGCATACAATGTTTCTGATATTCCAAAATCCGATACTTGCTTCAAATGCAGCGAAAAAGGACATGTCGAATCGACTTCTTTTTCAATGAAATCTGCACCTTCTTTCCGGGCATCTTCTAGCTGCTTTTTCAACATTCCTTCCAGCAAGTACATATTTTCAACTGCATCAACGCCGACCCAGCCAAGCTCCCAGCCTGCAGAATCCGCTTCATAGAGCAAACTGAAACCGATAATGGTCCCATCACTTTCTGCCACGTAGCTATAGGTTTCCAGCAAACCATCATAGATAGCCGATCGCCACTCCTCGTCCGGCAATTCAGCTACCGGGTTATCCAGATGAGTCTCGGTATAGGTCCGCTTGCATAAGTGGACAAGGCTTGTTTCAAGGGTTGGATCGCTTTTTATATCCGACACTGTGCGAAAATGTTTATCAGTCTTCTGTAATTCGGCAACCGGTTTAAACTGAATGATCTCTGTTTTACGTATCATTACGAATCCATTTTCCGGTAATATCCTTTGCAGTATGGAGAACCGATCATCCAGCAGAAAGAACAAAGGCTTTTGATAGACCTTCTTTATGTATTGCACCACGTTGGCAAGACTCTCGTGATCTGTAGTCGACCACTCGTATGCCAGGCGTACATAGATGCAGTGCGGATGCCAGGTAGATGTGTGAGTGGAGGCAAATGCAAACGCTATTCCTTCATTGCAGAAAAGAAAACTGCCTTGATTCGACTTGCTGTTCACGCTTGCCTCCATTTCCAGCTTCAAATCTTCACATCCGCTGAACACCTCATTGAAAAAGCCGCTGTACTGCGTCTTACTCGGATTCTGTACGACCTCCATGATCCTCACCTTCTATCCAATACGTTTTTCCATCGTCATGCCGCTTCATGAATCCATTATCAATGAAAAATCGGCGGATCGTTGCAAAATCGGCATAGACTTGTCTGAGGATGTCATTCACTTCTTTTTCAGTGTACCTTACATCCTTTTCAAATCTTTTGATTATTTCTTCCGCAACGATATACTTTCGTTTCTCTTTACTCGGAAAGGTGTCCAGCGCGCCATCCAAACCGTTGCGGAAATAACTTTTCAAAATCTTTGCTCGTTCCTCGGACGTAATAATTAATTTGTTTATCAATGCTATCAACCTTTTCGATTATAGTTAAAAACCAATGTCGTATTCTTCACCATCTTCATTCTTCACAACTATGGAACCATTCTTTCGCTCTAATCCGACTAATATATAAGGATTCACTTCATCACTTTCACTATCTATTTCTTTAACTGTAACGATCGTTTGGTCATCAAGAATTTCCACATCTACGACTTCCAACTCTTTTGTAGGCGTTCCTGTTGATACGACAACCATACTTTTGCCCTGGGAAATACTAAACAATTTATAGCCTTTGCGGTCTGTCTTCTCTTTCTGTAGCTCTTCAACAAATATCCTGACTCCTGG
Organism: Sporosarcina sp. AD_1; assembly: GCF_057373025.1. Taxonomy (NCBI): domain Bacteria; kingdom Bacillati; phylum Bacillota; class Bacilli; order Caryophanales; family Caryophanaceae; genus Sporosarcina; species Sporosarcina sp. AD_1. The sequence continues at coordinate 82,455 of NZ_JBPVIR010000008.1, read as the reverse complement.
CTCATCATCTATATCCTTCTTTTTCATAATCCAATATTCTTTAGTGCAAGCGCCCAGTAGAAAGACCAAGGCGATCATCATGGCTGCAAAACCCTTTTCACTTTTCTCCCATCTCCCTACTATGTAGACAATCAAAAATCATTTTTGTGACAAACTCCAGCCAATTCATGAAAATGCAATGTAGTCAATTCGAGCAATTGAAATTGATCCTCTAAAATGGCCTGCTTCAAGGAATTAAACTCATTCCAAGCCTGCGAGTATTCTTCCGAAGTGATAATCCCTTCCGAAAGCGCTGCTTCTAATTCATCTGCGTCCTTTTCAATCAAACTGCCTGATGGCAAGTAGATTAGATCAAGAAACAGATCATCCATCCATGGGCCATTCTTCTCGCAATAGCCATTACTTGTGCATATATCGATATACCACTGGACAACTTGATTCGATGCATCAAACACTGTTGTTACGGAATGTTGTTGCCCCTCTGGAAAATGCTGCAACCAACTATATCCTTTATCCGCGATACAGACAGGCGTATCGCCATATTGTTTAACAAGCGGAGCAGCCACTTCCTGCATTTGAAAGAGTGTCACATAGCCCTTATAATTCGCAGTTTCGTAGTATTTCTCTGCATAATTGCGTTGCAAGATCCTCTTCCAATCATATCGGCTGCCAAATTTCCTTTTCAGCAAATTCTGTTCCTCCTACTCCGGTCTTCTGTCATATGGATGTAATTGTCCTACAATCCGTCCAATTCCACCGGATTCGATTTGCGCAATAACGCCTGCTGAGATTTCATCATGCGTCAACCACCGGGACATTGTTTTTTCTTGTATGTACCCCAAAAAGACAACTTCCCGTATACAGCTAAACGGAATGTTCACGAGTTCGTCTTGAAAATATCGCCGACTCCCTTTAACGTGGATCAGTCGAAAAAAGTTGTCATTTTCATTCATGGAACAAACCTGTTCAACAACTTGATAATTTGGCGTCCAACTGACAATTAGATGGAAAGGCCCCCGTTTTTCAATTGCCTCTTTGATTTCCTCCAGGAAAGAATCCGCATTATAATCGACTTGAATAGGAAATATGGTATCGGGTGGACTACTTTCCATCACTTGTTTTAGCTTGCCTGCTGTGCGACCTACAACTGAAACGGCATAATTACGCTCAGCTAAGTAGATGCTCACATTACGAAGCATCCCTGTGCCACCGATCACAAGTGCATGCTTTGGATTCATCATTAATCTTCACCTGCCGTCCTTTATAAGGAAGGAATTTTTTGTGATGCCGATAAGTGATTCTTTGCCAAATAATAGGCACTTACGGAAAACAACTGCGTAATCCGTTTTTCTGAAATCATCTGTTCCATCACATCAAACGGATATCTTTTTACTGTAATCCGTTCGGTTTCATCCAGTTCCTGTTCAAATTTCTTTTTTGCATCCACAATCAGGAAGGTAATTACCTTGTTCGTCTGTGTAGCGGGATTGACCATGAATTCACCCAGTTGAATCGGCGGATATTCCGAAACATACCCTGTCTCCTCCCGCACTTCCCGGACGATTGCTTCCTCCCATGTCTCCCCCTCTTCCATTTTTCCTGCTGGAATCTCAAGAAACATTCCGTTTCCCGGATGGCGATACTGCTCGACTAACAAGATTTCATTGTCCTCCGTAAGAACGATGGCGTTCACCCAATCCGCATATTCATTCACATAATAATCATTAATAATCGTTCCGTCTGTCATTTGGCACGAATCTTTTCGCAAATTCCCAAAAGGGGTTTTAAAGACATACTCTGAATCTAGCACTTTCCAAGTCATTGTTGTTCCTCCTATTCCATCCGCGAAAGGCGCTTCCTCAATCAGCGTAGACCTTTCACCTCATGCTTCCTTCTTCAAATGATAAATATGAGTGTTCTCCGACTCTGAATCATCGCATACAAACCCGTTAGCCCGATAAAATGCATCCGCTTTCGAAGATTCTGTCCGGACCGTAATTACCTCAAAATGGTCGGCTGCATGTTCAGTAATCGTCTTCAATAGCGAAGAACCAACACCCTGGCGGCGAGCGCCGGACAACACATAAAATCTTCTTAACCTGGCTGCACGACCGCTCGGATCGTACGGCGATCGATTAAGCCCTCCGACGCCCAGCATTTGTCCTTCCGCATTTAGCACACAAAACAGCGCTTCACCAGGACCAGTATACCGGTTCGATCCGTCTGAATATTCTCGAACGAGCCTAGATACAAACCGATAACCTTCTCTCTCACTTTCTACTTTCAATTGCTCGATATCCACTTCATCTAACTCTCTCAACCGTTCTACCGTATAGTCCATGTACACACGCCCCCTCTTTTTTCCCGCTACCTACACATTCGTTATATGTCTGACCAAACCCTTTTATTTTTGGTAATCCTAACCGGATCAAATTAGTTATTACTGGAAAAGTAGTAATTTCGCTTCTTATTTGCTGCGTATCCCTGCACTCACAAAGATGCTTACCACCGGTTTTCGATGATTTACCACCGACACTCGGGCCGTTACCACCGACTTTCGGGCAGTTACCACCGGCTCTGCAACGGTTACCACCGATTCGCATGTTTACCACCGACTTCATAGCCTTTACCACCGACTCGCGGACGTTTACCACCGACTTTCGCGCAGTTACAACCGGCTCTGCATCGGTTACCACCGATTCGCATTTTTCCACCGACTTCAGAGCCTTTACCACCGACTCTGCAGCGATTACCACCGTTTCGCATTTTTACCACCGACTTCATAGCCTTTACCATCGACTCGCTGACGTTTACCACCGACTTCAAAGCCTTTACCACCGACTCACCCCTTTCAACAAAAAAACGCACAAATAAGTGCGCTTGCAGAAGTTTTTTCATATGATCCAGCCATCAGTCAGTCGTCCGATATCGCTTCAATCAGTATTGAAATTGGACTCGGACGGATGCCAGAACTACTATTTGCCCTGGCTCGATAGGGGTTGTTGTGCTTTTTGAAACTGCCATCAATGGCTGCGGGGTTCCTGATGGGAAGGAAGAATCCTCCGTAATTTTGATCGGTTTCGAATCAATTTGAACCTGCATTGCCTCTCCCAGTGCACGGGCTTTGGCAGTTGCTTGTTTCAATGCTTTTTGCAAGGCTTGCTCGTACAGCAGATTTTCATGATCGATTCCAAACTGCAAGGATCCGACTTGGTTCACACCATTTTGTACTGCGGTATCAATGACGCGTCCTGCATCCATTACATCGGGCACTTTAACGGTGATGCTGTTGGTAACTGTGTAGCCGCGGAATATCTGTTGTCCGTCTACATAGTCATAACGTGGATTGATGGTGAATGAAGTGGTCTGAATATTTTTTTTAGGAATCCCTAACTGCTGGAGTGCCTCAATGACCTGGTTCATCTTTTCAGCATTTTCCTTCAATGCTATAGTGGCATCCCTGTTTTCCGTAACAACATCCAGTTGGATTTTTATATAATCAGGTTCCCTTACAACTTGCCCAGAGCCAGTCACAGTAATGATTCTTGCCGGAGGACGTGTATGGTGCATGACATATGGGTAATACAATGGACTTCCACCTTTCTCCAAAGTTCATCCTCTATCATATGCAGCATCCTCCCTTCTGACATAGGACAAAAAACCAGCAGACGCAGCTGCTGGTTTAGACAAGAACTTTACTGAAAAAGGCTTTCGTTCGTTCATTTTTGGGCTGGTTGAACAATTCGTCAGGAGTTCCTTCCTCGACTAGCAGTCCATTGTCCATGAAAGCCACCCGGTCTCCGACTTCTTTCGCGAATCCCATTTCATGCGTCACGACCACCATGGTCATGCCTTCTAATGCCAATTGCTTCATTACATCAAGCACTTCTTTGACCATTTCAGGATCCAGTGCAGAAGTCGGCTCATCAAACAGCATGACTTTCGGTCTCATCGCGAGGGCTCTTGCAATGGCAACCCGCTGTTTTTGTCCGCCAGACAGTTGCTCTGGATAGGCATTTTCTTTATCTGACAAACCAACTTTCTTCAACAGTTGCCGAGCGAGTTCATTCGCCTCCTGTTTTCCCATTTTCCTGATTTTAATTGGCGCCATTGTAATATTATCAATGACCCGCATATGAGGAAACAGATTGAACTGCTGAAACACCATCCCAACTTCTTTGCGAATTTCATTGATATCCGTCTTTGGATCGTTTACCCGGACACCCTCGATTATGACTTCACCGCTTGTAATATCCTCCAGCAAATTAATGCAGCGTAAAAATGTACTTTTCCCTGAACCGCTTGGCCCAATGATGCAAATGACTTCTTTTTCTTTTATCTCATAGTCGATACCTTGCAGCACATGTAATTCTCCGAATGACTTATGCAAGCCTTTGATGGTAATCAATCGATCATCCCCCTGCCTGTGTACGCCCAACGGACAGGCGCTGTTTCCGAGGTGACGGCACATAGCTGTTGCTATATCGCTTTTCCACATAACTGATCAGTTTACCGAAAATGAATGTCAGCAATAAATACAGAACTGCCACTGTTAAATATGGTTCCCATGGACGCAATGTCGCACCTGCAACGACTTTCCCGGCGTACAGAAGTTCACCCCCGGCTATCATGGAGACCAGGGACGAGTCTTTCATTAAGGCAATCAATTCATTACCGAACGGTGGCACCATCCGCCGCAACGCCTGCGGCAAAATAATCAGCCGCATGGCGGTTTTATGTGGCATGCCAAGCGAACGGGCAGCTTCCATTTGTCCTTTTTCGATCGAATTAATACCCGCCCGGATGATTTCTGCGTTATAGGCCGCGCTATTCAGCATGAGCGCAGCTGCTCCTGAAACGAAGAAGCCCAGTGAATGGCCAAAAATGCTCGGTATTAAAGCTGTATGGATTAAGAGGAGTTGTACCAATAATGGTGTGCCCCGAAAAAAATCCACATAATACTTAGCCGGGTAATAAACCCATTTTCTCTTTGACAATTTCCCGAGCCCTACGAACAGACCGAGGATTAGCCCCCCTGCATAGCCGATTACTGTTAGACCGAGTGTAATCCAAAGTCCTCGGATGAACAGCTCCCGATAGTTCCATATGGCATCAAATCGAAAATCCAGGATATCCATTCTCTTCACCTCCAAGATGCGGAATTATCATGACAGTTTGACGAAGTGTTTATTCCACATCAAAGCCAGTGATTTCTTTCAGCTTGCCATTCTCTTTAATTTTCTTGATACCTTCATTCAGAATATCAAGCACTTCTTGATTTCCTTTTTTCACCATGAGTCCGTAATATTCCTTTTCAAAACTGTCATCCTCAACAGCTTTCAGCTTCACTTTTGGATTATTCTTTTGATAATCAATCATAACAACGTTGTCTCCGACAGATGCATCTGCATTTCCGTTGATCATTTCGCTGATCGCAAGAGGCATCGTTTCAGCAGCGAGAATTTTAGAGCTTGTGTCCCCTTGTAACCCTTTTACGACCATATGGCCTGTCGTACTAATTTGGACGGACACACGTTTATCCTTCAAGTCTTCAAAGCTCTCTACATCCGAATCTTCCGGTACGAGAATCAGTTGACTAGCGATATAATAGGGATCCGAGAAATCAAAGGATTCCTTTCGCTCTTTATTAATCGTTATCGAAGAAACGGCCAAATCTACTTCCCCGTTATTCACTGCCGGAAAAAGAGGATCCCATCCATAATTGCGGAATTCCACCTCCACGCCCGCTGCTTCTGCTACAGCTTTAACGATCTCAATATCAATCCCGACAATATTCCCTTTTTCGTCCATATACTCCATCGGAGCATACGTTGCATCGGTTCCGACAATCAATTTCTTCTTCCCGCCCGCTTCTGCTGCGTCCCCTGTATCACCTGTTGAACCTGTTGAACCATTTTTACTACCTGTGCCGCATCCGACCAGGAATATAGCCATAACCAAAACAGCAAAACGCACCAACCATTTCCCTCTATTCATACTAAACATACTGACTCCCCCCTAAATTCTACAAATTTACTAAAAACCAGAATACTTGAATTGATTATATATGAAAACGCTTTCTGTAACAACTGAATATTTTTAATTATTGAATATCCAGACATGTAAAAAAGCTTGCCTCCCTAAGGAAGACAAGCTTTTTCTAGTTAAAATATATCGCTAATTAATCGTGTTATTGGCCGTATCATCCAGATCAGAAGCCGGACGGGCAAGAATAGTAATTCAGGAACGAAAAATAACACATCCCCCAAAAAATCGATAATTCGATAACTCTCGCTCTCTCTTCTCCTCAATTTCCTTCTCATCTTCAAACTGCAACCCCTCATTCCTTATTGAAAGATAGGTAATGTGACTACAACCATCAGTAAAAAGATAATCGCAATATAGTTTACAGAATAAAGGAACATGACATATGCCCACTTCATATCATCCTTGGCGAAGAAGCCTTGGATAGAAACAGCCAGATACCCGATATTCATCAACGTGGCCAATGTGACAAAGACCATGCCAAGTGATCCTAGGTAGAATGGCAACGGCAGCAGGCAGGCAATATAGACGAACATTTGTCGCTTTGTCATTTGAAAACCACGAACGACTGGAAGCATGGCGACGTTTGCTGCTTTGTATTCATCATATTTACGCATGGCAATTGCAAACGTATGCGGCATTTGCCAGATGAACAAAATGAGGAACAGCATAATCGGCACAATATGGTAAGCAGGCGCAACAGCGGCCCAGCCGATCATCGGAGTAACCGCACCAGAGAGACTACCTATCACTGTATTCAGTGTGTACTTTCTTTTCGACCACATCGTATAAAGTACAACATACGTAAACCAGCCAATGAACCCCCAGATCGCTGCTTCAAATGTCGTGAAGAACAGCATAACCATTCCTACAGCGGACATGGCAATTCCGATGAGGAGAACAGTGCGTAAGGGTATCTTCCCTGTAACTGTAGGACGTTTTTGAGTCCTTTTCATCACTGTATCAATATCTACGTCATACCAGTTATTTATGACGAGGGCACCGCCCATCAATATCGTGCTGCCGATAATCGTCAGCCAAAACAAAGTTCCATTTACCCAAAGGGACTGGTCTGTAAAATAAAGCGCTAGCCAAAAACCGACGAATACAGGCAATGCATTCGCAATCAGGACAGGCGCTTTAAAAAGGGATTTCAAGTCGGCAATTAACGTACCGGAGCGTTCTTCTCCCCGGGTTGCCTCTTTTTCATCCCGCAATGAAATATCCAATTGTCGAGTCATTCTATATATCCCCCTTGGAGGTTATGATCAATTCATCATCCCTTTTATCATAACATTTCATGCAAGGAACTTTAATATTTTGGTCGTATTAAATGGGATATTTCATATAGGCCTCAACAATTCGTCACAAATTATTCAAAAACGAAATATATGGAAATTCTGTCCAATTTAGCCTTCCAGGAATCCAATGTAAATCCCCATTGTGAATAAAATAAATATGATTGCAATATACAACAGAAATACAACTACAAATACACCAACCGTCACGATCAAATACGCTTTTGCGAAGTTATTTCGCGGGTCTGCTTTATCTGTTGCCCAGATGATGAGCATGACGAGATTGACGATCGGCAAGACAATTAGAATCATCGTGATGATCCAATCTTTTAACGACATGGACTGTTCGTTTTGCATGACTGAATTTCGCTCCTTTCATTTTTCTATACGAATCGGAACGATATTAGTTTCGTTTTGGCATTTGAATAAGCCTTTGGGTAAGGGGACATGTTATTCATATAGGTATTTGAAAGGAGAATAAGCATGAAAATCCATAAGCTAATCAGCGTTTTACTCTTGTTCGTATTTGTACTCTCCGCATGCTCAGATCGAACCATTGTCACGGATCGAAAAGAATCAAAGGAAACTGTAGGAGATACATATGGATTTACTTCATTCAATTTAACGATTGAGACAAAAATGGAAAAGCAAGCGGTTTCGGTCATGTACGAAGAAAAACCGAAAAGGATAGAAGCCGAATATAGCAATAAAGAAAAAGGCATCAGCACTTTTGGAAATGAGGCGATGAAAAAACTCGATGAACTATTCAAGTCCATGAAATTAACGCCCGATATGCCAGAAGAGGATATGATCAAGACGGTCTCGGAAACATTTGAAATCAGCGATTATAAAATGATCAAGCTGAGCGTAAAGTTTGTCGGGCATGACGCAAAAGAGATTAGGATATCAAAATAAGCCAGTTCCATTTTCATTGATTTCGGGTATAGGAAGTCATACTTCATTTACCGACATAGTTAGGGAGGAAATCATATGGAATGGAAAGGTCGTAGAGGGAGCCGCAACGTTGAGGACCGCAGAGGCATGGGCGGGCCGGCCATCATGGGAGGCGGAATTGGCGGGATTGTCCTCTTGCTGGTCGTTATGTTTCTTGGTGGTGATCCCGGCGCCATTCTGGACGGAATGGGCAATTCCACTGAGAATACCAGCTACGTGGAAACGGAACAAGATAAGGAGCTCGCGGAGTTCGTTTCCGTTGTGCTAGCTGATACGGAAGATGTGTGGCACGACATTTTCAAAGAAGAAGGGCTCGAATACCGTGAACCCACCTTAGTCCTTTATTCGGGAAGCGTGCAATCTGCATGCGGTACCGCCGGAGCATCAATCGGCCCTTTTTACTGTCCCGGTGACGAAAAGTTATATATTGATTTAAGTTTTTATCAGGAGTTGCAGGATCAGTTCCAAGCACCTGGCGACTTTGCAATGGCGTATGTTATTGCACATGAAGTCGGTCACCATGTGCAAAAGCTGCTGGGTATCAGCGATCAGATGGCTGCGATCCGGTCTAAAGTGAGCGAGGAGGAATATAATAAATACTCGGTTCGCCTTGAGCTGCAAGCCGATTATTTTGCCGGCGTCTGGGCCAAGCATGCGCAAGGAATGGGGGTGCTTGAAAAAGGAGATTTGGAAGAAGCACTTAATGCGGCCAGCGCGGTCGGTGACGACACGATTCAAAAACGCGCAAGAGGCTATGTAGTGCCGGAGAGCTTTACCCATGGTACTTCGGAGCAACGAAAAAAATGGTTTTATAAAGGATTCCAATCCGGCAATATAGAAGATGGCGATACTTTTAATGCAAAAAATCTATAGACAGAATGATACCCAGAGGATTCCCCTCTGGGTATTCTTTTTCTTATTTATTAACTAAAACTCAGATGATACGAGATACTTCTTCGGATTGATCATCCAATTGCGCTGCGGAAGAAGCAATGGCCAGGAAGTCTTCCATTGCAATTTGAATTTGTTGTTGGCATTCTTCCACATGTTCTTGCGCCAGTGTCGTACCTGTTGCGATATTCCCGATCTCACGGGTAATTGACGCTACGCCTTCCCGCACTTCCACAATGGATTTTTCCACATTACCTGAGAGCTTTCTCACTTCCTTGGCAACGACATCGAAACCTCGGCCGTGCTCCCCTGCCCTGGCTGCTTCAATAGCAGCATTTAATGCGAGCAGATTTGTCTGCGCGGCAATGTCCCGGATCGTTTTTACGATATGCTGGATGGATTCCGCGTGCAATTGGAGCAGTTCCAACGTCTTCGTATTATCACGCGAGATCGATGCAATATTGTCGATTATACGAAGAAGCTCCTTGCTTCTGTCAATGCCGACATCTGCCCGTTCAGTCAATCCTTCCGCCATTTCACGCAGCTCATTCACAACTTCCGTAATGGAAGTCTGCCGATCAGTAATATTGGATGCAACTTTGGAAATGCTGATCACCCGCCGCCCATCCTCACTAAATACCGGCATATATGTCGCTTCGAGCCAAACTTTATGTCCGTCTTTATGCTTTCGCTCCACCTTCGCCTGTTTGGTGACCCCTCTTGTTAACTCTCTCCAAAATTCAGAGTACTCCCGGCTTCTTGCGAATTCCGCAAAGCATAATTCCTCATGAGGTAAACCAATCATCTCCTCTTGAGTAAATCCAACCGCCTTCGCAAAATTCTCATTAACATAGACGACTTTACGATTTAAATCAAAACGGATAATAGCCAAATTCCGTTCCAGTGCTTTTACAACATGATCATCCGTCACCTGCTCAATTGTATGTGAATTCATTACTATGCCCCTTCCAATTCCCTCATACTTGTAAGCCTATTGTATCAGTACGTTACTTTTATTTAATCACAAAGGGAGGAGAATTGGAATAGGTTGGATGAGCTTCAGGTTTTTTCTTTTGATATTCGTCACCTCTTTCACACCTATTAAAAAAACCCCTTGATCAAATAGATCAAGGGGAGATTTGTAAAGATTATCGTGATACTTTAATGCCTGTAAGTTGAAGCGGATTCTTCACAGTATCCAATACATTTTTAGAATCAGCAAGCTTTACAGTCAAACCTGCGCTAAGTTGTTCGTCAGTAACAGGTGTACCCAATTTGATAACTGCTGTTTTGGCAGCTGTGTTAACTGCTGCTACAGTTACTCCAGAAAGTGGAGTTGTTGCATTGCCAACGAATACTTCAAACGCATTTTCATCAACAGTTACATTCTCGCTGAATGTTAATGTAATTGTATCATTACCAGTCAATACAGCTGATTGAACTGTTGGTGCTACGTTTTCATTCAAAGTAATTGAACCTTGATAAACATCCATTGCAACAGAAGAATTTTGTGCCTTGATGTTTTGAATTGTTACGTTGCGCAAACCAGAGAAGTTAGCGGAACCTGGAGCTAATTTCAATTCAACTTGCTTCAAATTAGTAGATTTGACAGTCGCTGATTGGACAGTTGCTCCATCAATTTTATAGTTTGCTGCTGTTGTAGCAGTAGCTGCATCAACATTCTTATCAAATGTTACAGTTACAATATTGTTATCTGTAGCCGATTGAACAATTCCATTGTCTGCAACTTTGATTTTCTCAGTTGTTGTTGCACTGTCTTCACCACGGTTGAACTTGATGTTATTAGCTTTATCTACAGAAACGCCTGCTTGGCTTGCAACCCCTGCAAATGTTAATGCAACATTGTAAGATGCATTTTTAACATCATCTGTTCCAAGAAGCTTGGATAATTCCACACGAACTGCTTTCGTGTTCTTTGTTGATTCTAATGCAACAGCTTGTCCAGCGATGTCATGTGTTACGTTAGATGAAACATAAGAACCTTTTGCAGTCACTGTTGGGCTTCCGGATAGTGTTACATCCTTATCAAAAGTGATTTCCAAATATTCTTTGCCATTATCAGAGACTACTGAAGTACCAACTACTTGAGGTACAGCCGTGTCTTCTTTGAATGTTACTACTTTCGTAATTGCTTCGCCTGCTTGGCCGCTTAAATCTTTATAGCCAGCTGCAACGTTAACATTTTGGACACCAGTCAAATTCTTGTCAACTGTTACTTTGTATTCTGTTCCAGTAACTTTGTCGACTGATTGAACAGTATAACCACCAGAGACAGTTACAAGGGATTTATCTAAAGAATCAAGTTCCTTTGTAAATGTAACATTGAATGTTTTTGCTCCAGTTTGTACAACAGAAGATACGGATGGTTTTACGCCGTCCGGCTGTTGTTTCACAATTTGTACAACAGTTGGATTAGGTGCGATGATATTGCCAGCCATGTCTTGTAAACCGATGAATTTAACGTTGATTGTTTTATTTACTTCAACGCCTGCATCAGATAGATCAACAATTACTTCAGTTGCGCCTGCTGTTAGTTTAGCAGTTGCACCTGTTACAGTTTTACCATCTGCGTATTCTAACGTACCATCTGCAGCTTTCATAGGTTCAGAGAACTTGATTTTCACTTTTGTTGCTGAAATTTGCTCTGTACCAACTACAAATGGAGCAGTCTTGTCAGCTGCGAAATCAACGATCTCGTCATATTTCTTCAAAGCAACGCCAGATTTCGATTTAACGTTTTCAATTACAACTTTGTAACGCTTAGAAACTGGTTGATCCAATGTTAGAAGAAGAGTCTTTCCATCTTCTGAAAGAGTTGCAGAAGAAATAGCTGGATTTGCACCGCCATCAATGGAAGTTAGAGAAAGGTTAGCAGTTTTGAAGCTGCCATTTGCTTCGAATAGTGTAGATTTATCTACCGCATTATTAAACTTCACTTGAACTTGAGTGGCATTGATAGCCGCTACTGAAACTACTTCAAGTTCAGGATTCTCTCCAACTACTACAGTAACTACTAGCTCTTCAGCATTGTTGCCTGCTTTGTCGGCAGCGCTGTATGTCAATTTGTAAGTGCCAGGTACTTTTGTGTCGATCGCTGTAAGGCGTTCGCCTGCTTCGTTTGTGATAACAGAAGTGACTTCAACTTTTTCGTCAACATTGTCAGTCGCTGTTACTGTAGGTGCAGTAAATGCTGCGCCGTATTCGACGTTAAGTGTTTTTTCACCGTTATATACTAGTTTCGGAGCTTCTTTGTCTTCATCTGCTACTACTTCCAATGTGGAAGTTTTGTAGAGGAATGTTGCAAATTGGCCGCGAGTTGTTGTGTTTTTAGGGTTGAATTGTGGTGCTTTCGGGTTCGTGATATCAAAGTAATCAAGAACATCGATATATGGACGGGCTTCCGCTTTCGCTTTCGCAAGATCCGTAACGTCTTTGTTAAACTCTTTTTCTTTTACGAGTGATACTAGGTCAGTTTTATAAACTGCATCATATGCACGCACTAAAACAACAGCCATGTTTTCGCGTGTGATATTTTTACCTGCACCAAGTGTACCGTCTTCATAGCCGCCGAAAACGCCATAGTCTTTGACTAGAGCTGCTGATTTCAAAAGTTCATCGTTTGTTTTAGGCGTCAAATCTTTGAAGCGCATGTTTGTCTTGTAATCTTTTGGAACTTCATAGCCCATTTTTTCAAGCCATTTACCCATCATTTTAACTACGTCAGAACGAGTTAATGTTTTATTGGCTTTAAATGTTCCATCTGGGTAACCGCCGATGATCCCTTGTGCTACAAGCGCATTAATAGCTTCTTCATGAGTGTTTCCTTTGATGTCCGGAAAGCTTTTGTCTGCAGCACTTGCAACGACAGGTGCTACAGCAGATGCGATCAATGCCGCGGAAGCAGCACCAGCTATGAAATTACGATACTTTTTAGGTTGGTTGTTCATTTAATAACTTCCTCCTCAAGATGATGAATCTAGTAAGGGCAATTACTCCCATCTTTCATATACCCTCGTTAAACATTATTAATCTTATTTCACAAAAAAGATAGGGGTAAAATTTGGCATTGCTTTAAAACTAACAAACTATTATTTACTCTATTAAGCTTGATAAATAAACATTCCTTTTTATTCGAATCATAACGAACTATATGAAAACATAAAGTTATTTTATTTTTTATTCATCAAAAACCAACATCATTTTTATGATGTTGGTTCTTAATAAATCAATTATTTTTCTTTTTATCAGACTGTTTCAAAAATCTCTGATAAATCGGCTTTAATGATTTGGGTGTCAACTCAATTTCGTTCTCGTGCGCATATTTGACTGCTTGTCCTAACGCAATTGTCATGGCACCTGCCACACTGGCGCCCGCTACCATACCTGCTCCGGGAATGATTTTGACAATCTGCCGGAATACAGTCTTCCCTATATTCCCAACGATCGTCGCGATGATCAATTCCTTGGCATTATCCTTTGATATCGGCTTCCCATACAAGGTGGATAGCTTGAGCATGAGGCTCACTTGAAGTGCGGTGAGCGGGACAAAATCCGATCCGGGAATCGGAACCGCTCCAATGGTCGCTGCGGAGGCCCCCGCCCCGAATATCCACCGATTGGCGACGGCGGATTTATCAGCCATGTTGGCGGCCATCAGAATGTCCTTTTTTTTTGACTCCAATATGTCTAGCACTTCTTTTTGCAACAAGCCGATATTTTCACCCGTACGAGAGGAAATCGGTGTAACGACATAGTGAAAATTGGTATGCTGTTTAATATAGTTGACGAGTGTGGGAATGTCGTCTGCCGCGTCAATTTTATTGAGAACTAGGATGATATCCTTGTTCACTTTCGCGATTTTCTTCAATGAGGCAAGCTCTGTTTCAGATAAAACAGTGCCCGCTGCGTTCAGGAAAAACAAGATGACATCCGCTTCTTTATAAAACTTCATTGTCTCAGCGGAATGCTCGCTATAAATATCATCCAGGCCTGGCGTATCAACAAAAATAATTTTCTCACGGTACACAAACTTATTAATCTCCTGGGTCTCACCGGGCTTCGCTCCGACTTGCGCCACTTCCGCGCCCATCAGTCTGTTAATTGTCGAAGACTTCCCTGCATTGACATCGCCTATTAACGCGATGAGAACTTCCCTTTCCAATTGGTCATTGATTTCCTCAGATTTTTCTTTAAATATTTGATCAAATTCTTCATCCGAAAGCCAGTCCTTCATTCGAATCACCTTTTTCTTTGCTTGTTATGTATATATACGATTCCCCATGTCAAATGGATTCACACTTTAATTCTTCTCATTCCTGCATCATCTGTAACTTTCTTTTGGCAATAGTGTCTAATAATTAAAAGGTGGTGTCATGATGGTAAGAAAAATGGACATCCTCATAGTTTTTCTAATCGTGCTCATGCTGTTTGGCTGTCAGCAAACTCAACCCATTCATAATCCGGCGAATCAGCTCCCAACTATGAAGATACGAATCGGAGAAGAGACTTTTACTACTGCAAGGGGAGGTTATTGCTGGACGACCGGAAATCAATCCGAATGCACCGATGCATCCGGTAATCCATTTGATTATGGAACTAGCGCTCCACCCATCGACGCAGAACCAGGGAGTGAGTTCGAACTACTCTTCTCTGAAGCCCCATCCTCTTTTTCAGTCGAGTGGATGAATGATTTTGAACAGGAGACGCTTACAGAGCAGTCCTTGTTCTCCACTCCCTCTAAATCTGGTACGTATGGATATTCCGTTCACGCCAACTGGGATCAGGGAGATGTGACATTTCATTTTATCTTGCTTATTAAATGAGTGGAGCTGCATGTCGCTGGTAAGGGATTTTGAGTAAACACTAATAAACACAACGACCGGGGATCAATTTCACATAGGAATTGCAGTCCCTGGGTTTGTTATTGCATCAACATCTTGACAATGTATAGCAATGAATTAGCTGTAGCTTCTCTGTTTTTCATTCCGTTGTTAATTCTCTCAAAGACGAAAAATCAACACGTAAATGGTTTTAAAAGAACGATCGAGGAGGAGTTAGATATGAGCAAAATTATAGGCTTAGTATTATTTTTAGCTATCGGAATAACACTTGCAGCTTGCTCTGAAATAGGAGGAAAATCACCAAATAGCGAAAACCAAGAAGGACTTGAAGAAGAAGGAGAATTAACTAGAGCTGAAGTTCAAGAAGTGAAGGAGAATGAGAATTCTGCGGATATAGTGACAATCACCGATCCCTCAAAATTAGATACGATTAAAAAATCATTAGAAAATGTAAAGTGGGAACCCAATGTACAAGTCGAAATGGCAAGGGAACAAGATGTAGTAGTTACGTTGTTTTATGCTTTCGATAAAAACATGCCGGAAAGACTTTATGAATATCGAATTTGGTTTGAGGTTAGAACAGCTACCATAATCGGCGATAAGGAAAGTGAAGGCTACGGCAGATTAGATTGGGAAAATACTCAAAACCTTAAAAATGCCTTGGCAAATTAATTGGTGTTTATTTCGCAAAAAAAGCGCTCAACTCAGAGCGCTTTTTCTTGGTTTTTATATAGCATTTAACTGTTGAAAAATTTGCAGTTTAATCAGTCTGCAGCTCTTGCTTATGGTGTTGTCGACTCATCCTTCAATAAGGTCCTTGAGTAAAGCAATCCGACAATACCGATGACAATGAACAAAATGGCACGGATTAAGATTGAGATGCTTGCCATATCAACGATAAACAATTTGAGCAGGCTAAACCCTACTAAAATTGCCGCGAGAATTTTGACAACCTTCCAATTCATGACTTTTCCGATGCTGAAGGATATGAACGCAAAAGCCATTAACAGGAATGTATGAACAAAAAGGATGTATTCCCATTCCCACTCGTAGCCAAACGCAATCGTTAAGTACCATTTATTCAAAAAGATAAAATACAATACTTGCATGGTGACAGCCAATGCCGGAATCAGCTTTTTGAACCGGTCAGGCTTGAAATAAAATTTCCCTTTTAAGATCGTCCAGAATAGATACGATAAGCAAATGACATAGACAATCTGGACGAACAGATTCAACCACAATCCATCAGTGTTTGAGAAATTCGTCAAGTTAAATAACAAGACAAACAGACCCAAAATGAGAAATTCAATGACTGCAGCATGCGCCAAATAAATTCCGCGATGCCATTTAACAAAACTGAACGTGATCAGCATTGCGATTAAAAAGGCGAAGAAAAAGACATG
Source organism: Sporosarcina sp. AD_1 (assembly GCF_057373025.1). Taxonomy (NCBI): domain Bacteria; kingdom Bacillati; phylum Bacillota; class Bacilli; order Caryophanales; family Caryophanaceae; genus Sporosarcina; species Sporosarcina sp. AD_1. Next base: position 66,003 of record NZ_JBPVIR010000008.1, on the reverse strand, counting down.
CATGCTGGTTACCATATTCAAATCAAATGCAGTGATCAGCAAGTTTGCCATATAACCGACATAGATGAGTAACACCAGCTGTCCTGCAATAAAACTGATGTTGACCAGCTTTTCTTGTCCTTTCAAGATAGAAGGTACATTCTGAGTCAATGAATAAAAAATCAAGACGATCGTATAGATGAATATGGCCCAAATGAGATTTTCGATGGATACGAAAGAATCAATATGGATTACTGTTAAAATCGCCAGCGCCACGATACTATAAGCAAAAGCTCCGATGATCATCAAACGGATCGTATCGAAACGGATACCAAGCCAAAGTCCGAGCGTTGCAATAACAAGCATCAGCGTCAATTGAATGAGTGGCTCATCCAATCGGAATGAAAGAACCAACACGCTCGCTGCCACAATCGAAATCGCAGTAAAGATGCTCATTCCAAGTTTTTCGCCCTTTTTGTAAGCGATTGTCGCGAGTATGCCGTAGAGTGCAACTAGGAATCCATATACAGCCAAACGCATTTCATACTCTAAAATAGCGACCCAAAATAACATAACGGCCGCATTGGCATAGAGCATAATTTCACTAGAGACTGCTTTTTTGCTGAGCCCTCTCAAGTACGACACAAGCAAAACAATGTGTTGAACTAAGACGGAGAGCACGATGATATTCTTGTCGACAAAGAAGATATTCATGACCGTAAAGATGACGAGCGTCAGGTGGTACAAACTAAAGGAGACATAGTAGGAATACGTATGCCCCTGCTTCAAGGAAATATAGAACAATGACATGAATAACAACAACAGATAGATGGCGAACTGAATCGTGCTCGCATTCGTGTCCTCTAATAGGAAAGGAAGAAGAAAACCCGCAATGGCAGAGAACACCGTCAGCGTTTCGGATCTGAGTCTGCTAGATAACCAAAGGCCTGCAGCAATATAGGCGACAGCAATCAGGAATGCCATGATGTATGGAAAATACCCATAGAGATGATGCGCAGCAAATGTAGTTAATATGCCAAGCGCGATAAAACCGCCTAATAATGTCAGTCCAAACGGAGCACGGGAGTTCTTAATATTTCTCATTCCTGAATAATAGAGAAGTGCTGTTCCGGCATAACCAAGGAGAATGCGCACCCAATCCGTTATCCAACCATTATCAAACGCAACTTTCAGTCCCCACAGGACACCTAACAGCAAGATGAACATAAATACTCTTGGCAGCCAAAGGCCGAGCATTCTTTCTAAATTGAAATCCGCCTTCACCGGCTTTTCGGCTGGTTGCGCCTGTGACTGCGTGAGTATTTCAGGCGGTTGCATTTCCGATGACGAAACGCTTCGTGGTGGAATTGGAGGCAATTCCGCAAGCCGTTCTTGTCCTGAATGCACAGTAGTTTCCTTATGAATCTCTTCGGAAACCGGTTCAACGCCTTCTGCATGTGTCCCCAACGGAACTGATGGTTCGATATGCAGGATGTTTACTGGTTCTGCTGGCTCTAATGGGTCTACCGGTTCTTCTGGCTCCGCTGACTCAAATGGTATTACTGGTACTCCTAGTTCCATTGGTTCTACAGGTTCTGCTGGCTCTGCCGGTTTTACTGTTTCTACAGGTTCTTCTGGTTCTGTTGGCTCTACCAGTTCTACTGGCTCTGCCGAATCTACTCTTTCTACTGGTTCTGCTGGTTGACTGCTTTCCTTCTCAGCCAATTCCTTTTTTATGTGCAGTAATTCCTGCTCCAATTCGGACATTCTTTTTTGAATCCTATCCAAATCCTTGGACAATAGTCACACCCCTTTACTGTATAGTAGCGCAGATCAAGCCTGTCTGCCGATCACCAGAACAAATGAAATAGTGAATCGATCAAGAACGACTAGCCGGTCTCTATAAATTAGCTGAAATTATTGTATCACAATCTTCCAATTTATTATGTTATTATCTAACAAACTAGTATTTTAGTAACTATCTCTGCGTTGAAGACCCTATAAAAAGAAATATATAAACACTCAACTAGCAATGCGATAGGACTAGTTTAGTATAGGAACCTCTTTCTATATAAAAAACGTGCAGACAATGGATAGCATTGTCTACACACTACGCACTTATTCTTCTATGGCTGGCCACTTAGAAAAACTTCTTCCGGTCCCTTTCTTCTTTCAAGATTTCAACCGATTCTCTAAAACGTAGTGAATGTACATTTTCCCGCTCTCGCAAGAAACGCAGCGAGTCGTTCAGCGAAGTATCATCAGACACATCGATGATCCATTGGTAAGTTGCTCTCGCTTTCTCTTCCGCAGCGATATCTTCATAGAGGTCCGCTATTGGATCGCCTTTGGCCTGGATATATGTGGCAGTAAAAGGGACACCTCCAGCATTTTCGTAAAATAACGCGTTTCCATGACTGACAAAATGCGCGCCGAGCCCGGCCTCTTCCAATTGTTCCGGAGTCGCATCTTTTGTCAGTTTGTAAATCATCGTCGCAATCATCTCAAGATGAGAGAACTCCTCGGTAGCAATGTCATTTAACACCCCGATCACCTTATCAGGAACTGTATACCGCTGATTCATATACCGGAGTGCTGCAGCGAGCTCTCCATCCGCCCCGCCATATTGTTCTACCAGATACTTCGCAAGTCTAGGATTGCATGTGTCCACTTTCACTGGATAGAGCAGCTTTTTCTCATAAACCCACATATCGGTCCCCTTTCTTCACCTTTGCCATGGCCACGGCGGCTGATTCCAACGCCAGCCTGCCTCAATCGCCTGTTCGGTCGGGATGGAAGCAAGAGAGAGCGGACCGTATCGGCTTTCGTACTGATGCCTGATCTTCGAAGCCCGCTTGATCGCTTCTCTCCACTGATTCAAGGCATCCTGATCGTCCGGATGCGTGTTCGTGTAGAGGGTTAATTCAACCACTACAAAATCAGCTTCCTGCAACTGAAGCATCATTTCCCGTTCCTCTTCGAACGCTGGGTTCATGATATCCCCTCCTCCCGTGAAAATCCATCGACTAAAGCTGGCCAAAGCGAGCCATGGACCAATGCTTGTGCCGGTGTATACTGCGGAAGGCCGGGTGGCTGGAAGTTCATGAACAACTGTGGAGGCAGCACAAACTTCTTAACGAGAATGGGTGGACACGGATCTAAAGGTGAAACATAGGGCCTGTAACTTCCCCGGAAAGACGGGTGCTCCAAATCATCACTCCTCACGATATCGTATGCAGGCAGTGCATGTCTGATTCACCCGCCCAAGCTGCGGACAATCTAATTTTTCAATTTGCTCATCATCTTTTTAATGATTCTGATTTGGCCCCGATGACTTAGCTCGTCCTCAAAGACATGGAACCATTTGAAATAGTTATTGGCTGGGAGATCCCACCAAAATGGCTGTTGTTCAAATAGCCAGGAATCGGGCAATTTCTTAAATGTTTCGATGGTATGCTGTCTTGTTTCTTCCAATGCAGACAAATAATACTCGATGGGATTGCCTTTAATTTGTTCACGGGCTGGCGCTCCTAAATCCATGGCAGGATTCACCAATTCAATATCCTCCTCCGTAAACTCACGATCTTCAAATGTTAAAATTTGATATACCCTTTCCACAGACACTAAATGAGCAAGCAGCATGCCGATCGAATTGGCATCATCGTCATATAAATAATCAAGTTCTTCCACTGTCAATCCTCGTACTTCGTCTAACGTAGTATCCCTTGTGTAGTTCATCATGGAAACCAGCTTGCTGAACTCTTCGCCCAACCCTTCTTTTTTATCAATCAACAATAGAGTTTCATCTTTCATCTTCATTCTCTCCTTTTTAATAAAGTTAGATTATTAATCCTTGAACCTTCAAGCAACTCATTAAACCAGACGGCACATTGATAAGTATCCTGCCAATCAGACTGATCTTCTATTGCCCAGCATGCATATAAGGTAGACAAACCAACAGCAGTTTCCAGCAACCGGATTCGATCGATGTGCAATTCCTCACTGATGCGATTGATGCGGTACTCAAGCAGCGCATGAGGATCCGGTTTCTCCATCAAATGATTGATCATAAATGAAATGAGATCGAAACACGGATCTCCGCCTACCCCTTTCGGATCGATTGCTAACCAGCCCCTCTTCTCAGAATAAAGGATATTCTCATGATGCAAATCGCCATGAAGAAGGGCATGCTGATCCGTTTGCTCCATAATATTATTAATATATTCCTGTGCTTTGTGAATCAATTCAATCGGAATTTCCTGATTGCCGTTTGCATGGGCTTCATAGGCAGTCAATGAACCCGCCCAGTCTGTAATCATTGGAATCTTGCGGTCAGTCGGCAATTCCCGGCGTATCGCTTTCCATGTATCTAGAAAAATACGGACGACTTCCTCTTCGTCTTGCAGGTCCGATAGCATCGTACCTGGCGATAGTCTTTCGAGAAGCATAACCCCTTCCTCCCGATCTGCCTTCACTAATCTCGCACATCCCTTGCCATCGTACTGCTGAACGGTATCCATCTCATTCCGGCAATCAAAATTGGGAACCCCTAGTTTCAAGACGAAAGGCTGTCCATGTGCATCCTCAACGAACAGCACGTAATTATAGGATAAATTAGAAACCGGTCCTTGGATCGTCAATCCCCATTGTTCCGCATAATGAGCGACTTTCTCCGGTAGTGCTGCGAGCCACTTTTCACCTTCTTCCCGAAAACAACCAATAATTTTTTGTTGGAACTCAACAGGTATATCCATAAAAAAGTTTTCCACCTCTCGTAATTAGGATGAAGCTATTTTGTTTATAAAGCTCTCAACAATTTTTGAGTAGAGCAATGGCTGGTCTTGATGTACAAGGTGGCCGGCAAAAGGAAGAACCGCTACATGAAAATTTTCGTTCATCTTTGGATACTCGATAACTCCCATTACTTCATGCGCTTTGTCTTCACCTACCAGAAGGAGAGAAGGGCACTGAATAGAGCGAATCTCGCCAGTTTCATCGAAAGGATACCAATCCGTTTCGATTGATTCCTTTAAGAATTTCTTCCAATCAGACAGATGCAGCTGACTAAAGTATTGGACAATCTGCTCGTCCAAAAGCATAGCAGCTTGGTTGGCGGCATCCTTTTCACATAAGTCATTCCAATTATGCGGCCTTGTTGACGTGATGCCTGAGATGATCAAGCTGCTTAATCGGTCTGAATGAAGCTTGGCGAACTTCAATCCGATTAACGCTCCCAACGAACATCCAATCAGATGCGCTTTTTCAATTCCTAAGCTATCCATTGTTTCGATTAAATCAGTGACACTATCGGAAAAGTAAGTGGAGAACGCTACATCTTGTACATAGGATTTCCCGTGGCCCCGCAAGTCTGGAGTATAAACTTTGTAGTGCCCCTTAAAATATTCTTGCTGAAATAAAAAATCCGTCTGTCCAGTTTGCAATCCGGTATGCAGAAAAATCAGAGAATCCTTGCCTTCACCAGATACAGTGCAGTGCAAGCGCATCGTATCACCCTTTCTGCATCAAAATGCGATGATCCTTCCAACCATATGCAATCTCCAGGAGCTCTCCCCCGCCAATCGTAATAATTGCGCTGTCGATCACCTCACCGCCAAGACGCTCATAAAATTGCTTCGAAGGATTCTGTTCCAGCACCCAAACGAGCATTGAGGTAATTCCCATTTGGTCCAGCTCTTTTGAGATCGCCTCCACGAGTTGGGTGCCAATGTTCTTGCCTTGCGCATCCTCCAGCAAATAAATTGCATACAATTCGCCGGTATAATCAGCATATTTCCCAGATCTTTCTTTTCCACCTGTCGCAAACCCGACAATCTTCCCATTTTCATCCTCAGCGACATATAATGGATTCCCGCCGATCGCCCGGTTCCACATTTCGGCACGCTCTTCATGCGATAAACTTTCGAGATAGGAATCCGGAACAATTCCTTTATATGTTGAGCGCCAACTGTCGACATGCACAGTCGCAATCCCTTCTGCATCTCCCTGCTGAGCTTTCCGTATCATCAACACGCCCCCTTTCTTTCCATCTATTGCTAGTTTACAATACTTTCATAATAAACAGAAGAACTGCACGATTAATTGTTTCCGTAGCTTAAGCCCGGAAATCGGTCAATCATCAGCAGTGACCGGACATACTTCTACCAGAATTATTCACTATGCCGAGTTATCGTTCACTTTTCCGGTCACAAGTTCTCTTACCACAAACCAAAAAGGCAGCTTCTCGATCTGAAACGAACGAGATGCTGCCTTCTTGTAGCATTCCAAGTCATATTGTCAGTTCCCTCTTTCAGTCAGCAATCGATCTCGCCTTACGCATACCGCCGATGTATTTTCTTGCCGTCATATGAAAAGACAAGCTGCTTATCATCGACATACGTTTCTAGATGGACAATGCGTCCCCATAACTGATGTATATAGGGAAGGACGTTTTCAAGATATTGAAAATCAAGTTCCAATCCTTCATAACGGTGTACCAAATAGAGTTCCCCGTTTCTTACATAGTCACCATCCTGGACGACGATGTATGGAAATCCACCGTTCACCCGGTTCGCGACAATTTGATCTCGAACGGCTTCATACTGTTTGTCAGTGATCTTGTATTCATTTCCGCTCTTTTGAAAGATATAAAGATCTTCTTGTTTCATTAAATCCTTTGTTAAAAAGTTTCGGATGAAAGAGATATCAGAATCCATTTCTCTTACCTGAAACATCTTCTCCCGTCCGGAATTAGGCCGGATGCCCAATTCTTTCATTTCCTCTGTCGGATGGTCAAATCGCTTTTCAATATCCTCAAATATCTTTAATCCTAAATGATAGGGGTTTATGGATGTTTTCGAAGGCTGGATAACATTGGCGTTCAGGGTGGCAAACTCAATCGTTTCATCAGAGTCTAAATCTAATTCCCTCATAATCCGCTGATGCCAGAAGGTGGCCCAGCCTTCGTTCATAATTTTTGTCGACAGCTGTGGCCAAAAATAGAGCATTTCCTCTCGCAGCATCGTCAATATATCCCGTTGCCACTCCTCCAGCTCATCGCTGTATTGCAGAATAAATAACAGAAGATCTTTTTCGGGTGCTGGTGGGATTCGCTTTCGTTTTTGACTTTTCGCTCTCGGTTGGATTGTTCGGCGATCGAGTGCCCATAGATCATCATATGGGGTGATCACTTTCACCTCTTTCTCCTCTTCCTCTTCATCCAGCACATCGATGTTTTTCATTAAGGAAGGATCGATATGCTCTTGGATGGCGAGGACGGCATCGAGAAAACGCTCGACTTCTTCTTTTCCATATACCATTTCATACTGCGCGATCCGTTCAGCGGTCGCCGTCATACTTTCCACCATGTCCCGCCGGGTGTTCGAAAAATGGATATTGTTCTTGAAAAAGTCGCAGTGGGCGAGGACATGGGCGACAATCAATTTGTTTTGAATCAAGCTATTTGTATTGAGCAAAAATGCATAACAAGGATTTGAATTGATGACAAGCTCATATATTTGGCTGAGTCCCAAATCATATTGCAGCTTCATCTTATGAAATTGTTTTCCAAAGCTCCAGTGGGTGAACCGCGTCGGCATGCCATAGGCGCCAAATGTATAGATAATATCAGCTGGACAGATTTCATAACGCATGGGGTAAAAGTCGAGTCCGAATCCGGTAGCAATCTCCGTGATTTCATCTATCGCCCGTTCCAAATCCTTAAATGGCTTCATTCGGACCCCTCCTCCCTTTTCTGGAAAAAGCGTTTCAATGCGTAATAGACGTCCGCCTGCTCCTTCACGACATAATGATGGAATTTCGGATTGTTTATTTTTTCATAGGAATTCATGAGAGTGGAATATCTGCTGTGTGTATTGATTTCCCCGTACCCGAAAAGGTTTGACACCGCCATGAGTTCATCCACAAGCTGTACGCATTTTGTATTATCCGACGACATATTTTCCCCGTCTGAAAAATGAAAAGGATAAATGTTATAACGTGCTGGAGGGTACTTCGCGCGGATTAATTGCAGTGCTTTTGCATATGCGGTTGAACAGATCGTGCCGCCCCCTTCTCCTTTCGTGAAGAACTCTTCTTCCGTCACCACTTTCGCTTCCGTATGATGAGCTATGAATTCGAGCTCCACTTGTTCATATTTCGTACGCAAAAAGCGGGTCATCCAGAAAAAGAAGCTGCGGGCAACATATTTCTCAAACTTGCCCATCGAGGCGCTCGTATCCATCATCATGAGAACGACTGCCTTGGAATGAGGTTTTTGAATTTCATTCCATGTCTTAAAACGCAAGTCATCCTGATGAATCGGCGCAATTGCAGTACTGCCTTTCATGGCATTACGTTTTATCGCTGTCAGCAGGGTCCGCTTCTTATCAATATTGCCGATGAGACCCTTCTTTCGGATGTCATTAAATACAATCGTATCGACTGTGACGTCCGCTTGCTCCTTCGGCTCCATTGCAGGCAGCTCCAATTCCGAAAACAAAGCCTCTTCTAATTCCGCAACTGAAATCTCCGCTTCATAATAATCAGAGCCGGGTTGATCGCCCGCCTGCTTGCCATTTCCTGCGGCGCCCTTTTTTCCATCTTTGGCGACAACATCCCCGACTTTGCTCTCACCTTGCCCTTGGCCGACGTGCTTTCCTTTTTCATGGTTGTACCTTATTTTATATTCATCCAATGAACGGATCGGAATTTTGACCGTTTTGCGGCCGTCCGACAAGATAATGCTTTCCTCGCTGATCAAGTCAGGCAAGTTATTACGAATCGCCTCTTTCACTTTATCCAGATGACGCTGCTGATCCGTATGACCTTTCCGATGGAGAGTCCAGTTTTCCTGAGAAACGACGTAGCTCTTCTGATTTTCGTCCATATCATCTTCACCCCATCTTTTGACCGATTGTTTCCTTCATCATATGCAAAACGAAACCGGTAATTGACCAAATTAACAGAAGAACGAAAATCCTGCCCCGTTTGTCCATGGCCCCAAACTCGCCTGGCTCACTATTTAGAACGACAAAAAACAAGGCTGTCTTGCCTAGCCTTGTTTGATCATACTTATCGATTCAATAAGCTGCCTACATAACGCAGCAATTCATTGGCAGATACCGAATTATAGCCATAATCATCGATGAGGCGCGCCACCACTTCATTGATCTTTTTTAATTGGGATTCATCCGGCGTGGCAGAAGACGTGGTAATTTTTACGACATCCTTTAAATCGGCAAACAACTTTTTCTGTATCGCTTCCCGCAGCCGCTCATGTGACTGGTAATTAAACCGCTGTCCTTTTCTCGCATAGGCGGAGATCCGGATCAGAATCTCTTCCCGGAATGCCCGTTTCGCATTTTCGGAAATGCCAATCTGCTCTTCAATGGACCGCATTAATTTTTCATCAGGATTCATTTCTTCCCCGGTCAACGGATCTCTCAGTTTATGTTTATTGCAGAACGCTTCCACATTATCCAAATAATTATCCATTAACGTTTTTGCGGATTCTTCGTACGAGTACACAAACGCTTTTTGCACTTCTTTCTTTGCGATTTCATCGTATTCCTTCCGCGCAATGGAGATGTAATTCAAGTACGCTTCCTTCGCCTCGGATGTAATGGACGCATGCTGGTCGAACCCATCCTTCAACGAACGCAGGACATCGAGTGCATTAATGGAAGGCACTTCTTTTCGGATAATCGCCGACGAAATCCGGTTGATGACGTAACGCGGATCGATGCCGTCCATGCCTTCATTCGGATATTCTTTTTTCAGCTCTTCCAGATCGTTAATATTGAAGCCTTCAACATTTTCCCCATCATACAGACGCATCTTTTTCACGATGTCGATCCCTTGTTTCTTTGAAGCCTTCAATCTAGTCAGGACAGAGAAAATGGCTGCCACGCGCAATGCATGAGGTGCGATATGGACATGTGCCATGTCACTTTCGCGAATCATTTTATCGTAAATACGCTCTTCCTGGCTGACCTTCAAGTTATACGGGATCGGGATGACAATAATCCGTGAATGTAAAGCCTCATTTTTCTTATTGGAAATGAAGGATCGATACTCCGTCTCATTCGTATGCGCTACAATCAATTCATCTGCACTAATCAAGGCGAAACGCCCTGCTTTAAAATTCCCTTCCTGCGTCAGTGATAACAGATGCCACAAAAACTTCTCATCGAGCTTCAGCATTTCTTGGAACTCCATAATGCCCCGGTTCGCTTTATTCAACTCTCCATCAAACCGGTACGCTCGAGGGTCAGATTCAGAACCGAACTCCGCAATCGTCGAGAAATCGATGCTGCCGGTCAAATCGGCAATATCTTGGGATTTGGGATCGGAAGGTGTGAACGTCCCAATCCCAACCCGTTTATCTTCGGAGAAGAAAATCCTTTCGACTAGGACATTTTCAATCCTGCCCTCATACTCCTGTTCAAGACGCATTGTGTTCAACGGCGATAAACTTCCCTCAATGCGGATGCCAAATTCCTCGTAAAACTCCTCACGCAGATGGTTCGGGATCAGGTGGAGCGGATCCTCATGCATCGGACAGCCTTTAATCGCATAAACGGCGCCTTCCTCAGTCCTCGAGTATTCTTCAAGCCCCCGCTTAAGCATCGTGACAATAGTCGATTTCCCCCCGCTGACTGGACCCATTAACAATAATATACGTTTTCTGACGTCCAATCGTTTAGCAGCAGGATGGAAATATTCCTCCACTAACCGTTCAATTGCCTCATCCAATCCATAGATCGCATCATCGAAAAAATGATATTTCGTGAGCCCTTTCTCTTTCGTTGTGCCAAAGCTGTTAATCATATGATAAACGCGAGAATGTGACGTCTGTGCTACTTCCTTCCGTTCTTTCAATAGGTCTAGATACTCGGCAAACGTCCCTTCCCATTTCAGCTGATCCTCTTCCTCACGGGCCTGTTTCACCTTATTTAATATATCCATAATGTCCCCCCCAGTTGGAGCATGGTTTGCATTAGTCTATGCATACAAGGACGCGATGATGTACAAATCGATAGATCCTCTCTGGGGGAGTAGATAGAATTGATTGACATAAAAATAGGCAGCCCCATGATGAGAGGCTGCCAATCCATTGTTCATTTTTCCTCTGGATAAAGGTCTTGCAAAAACTCAACCGATTGTCTGATCAATTTTCGTAGGATCTCTTCATCGATATCGTCTACCTTATTAATATAGACACACGCTTTCCCGGCTGTATGTTTACCGAAGTGTTGAAGCAATTGATCCCTATTCGGATCTCCAGTCGCAAAATACAAACTGATTTTCGCTTTTCGCGGAGAGAAGCCGACTAGCGGCGCATCCCCTTCATGACCGGAGTCATAAACGTAATGATAGCTGCCAAATCCGATAATACTCGGTCCCCACATTTTCGCTTCGAACCCAGTTGTGTCACGAAAAAGGTCAAGCAGCCGATACGCATCTTGCTTTTTCTTCGGGCTTTCCACTTGCTCAATAAATTCAATGACCGACTGGTCCGTTTCTTTCGTCTTTTGTTCATACATAGAAGGCTTCTCTCCCTGCATTTTGATTTATCATAGCATACATCCTCATCTGAATCGCTCCATTTTGCTGTTTTATTCTGATAATGTGCCTCGGTTGACCTGTGCATTCGAGGAAATTAAACTAGACTAGTCCCATTTTTTGATTGTAAACAAGGGAAACTATTTTGCAAAGGAGCACAACGATGAAAAAAATAATCACATCCATGCTATGCATCCTCCTATTATCGGCTTGCAGCACAAATAATTCTGAGAAAGAGCCTGCAACTACAAAAAATCCCGCTACCGAAACTCAATCTGCCAACGACGTATCGAATGAAGCGAATTCAGATGCAGCTGCTGACAATGACACAAGCTCAACGGACAACAAATTGGCTTCATATGATGAATACGATACCATTGCATCTACGATTGACCTGTCCAACAACAAAGGAATCGTGGAAACAGATAACAAAGGAAACCGCGTCATTTTATTTGAAGACGCCAATGGGATTAAAACATACAAAAGCATCTTTACGAAACATGACCGTTTTTTGAAAATCATTGATTTATCCACTGATCAACTGTTGTTTAAAGATCGGCTCAACTAAACGCAAAGCTTGAAACGTTCATGGCGTTTCAAGCTTTTTGCATATAGAAGTAAGTATGTCAATGGTAGTATAGCCACGCCGTTAGATGTAAACCATAAATGTAAAGAAAGGAGCTGACTTTACATGTTGGAATTGCAAACTGGCATCGAAGGCCTGCAAGCACATTTCGGGCCGACAATGGATTTAATTAGCGACTTAGGATATAAATTAGGTGGCGGCTGGGATTACGACGGCGGCTGTTTTGATTCGGTCCTCTGGAGAGAGGGCGGCGAGACGATTTACTTGCGCATACCCTTCCATGTTAGCCATGGTGAACTCGATCAGTATCATACATCGATCGTTTTTCGCACCCCATATGTTATCAAACATGTCGTCAATGTCGGCTTGGACCGGGATGCTAGCTCGCTAACAACAGCGACGTTCAATCAATTCCAAGATCCCATCGACAAAGACGCAGAAATCCGTGACAAGAGCAGATGGGAAGAAGCCGGCGAACAAGCTGTTGAGGAAGTCATTACTTTATTGCAATAAAAACAGGAGCATGGAATTCCTTCCATGCTCTCTTTTAGTTCAATTATTCGCCTGTATATAACCGTTTTTTCCTGCCTTCATCCCCGAAAGGAGGATAATGAACGAAGCGATAAGTAACACTACCAATGATACGGACCAACTTCCCGTCACATCATGCAGCGAGCCGAACAGGACCGGACCGATTGCGGCAAGCAAATAGCCGAAAGACTGTGCCATTCCCGAAAGCTCTGCGGCTTCCACCGGTGTATGTGTCCGCAGCGTGAAAAACATCATAGCGAGCCCAAAGGATGCGCCGCCGGCTATGCCTGTAATGACCATCCATAGCGGTACCAAACTTGATCCGCCGACGAGAATTCCACCATAACCGATCAAGTAAAGCAGCACGATGATGATTACGATGAGCCGCTGGTCCTTCAACTTCCCTGCGACTATCGGAATAATAAATGTCATGGGCAATTGGGCAATTTGCAAAAGAGACAGCATCCATCCGGCTTGGCCCGCGTCAAGTCCTTGGGATTTAAGCACTTCAGGCAACCATGCCGAAGTCGTATAAAAGAGGAGGGACTGCAATCCCATGAATAGCGTAACACCCCATGCGACTGGCGAACGCCAAAGTGTGGTTGGCCGTTTCGTTCTTGAACTCGGAAGAGATGTTGTTTCGTTCTTGCTGCGTCTTAATTGTGGCAACCAAATAAGAATCGCAAGCCCTGTCAGAACTGCCCAGACGCCAAGTGCCCCCTGCCAGCCATACGATGTCTTTTCTAAGATCGGTACACTTAGCCCAGAAGCAAAGGTAGCCGAAATATTCATCGAAACCGAATAAATTCCTGTCATTAGCCCGATTTGGAGCGGGAAGCTAAGTTTCAGAATAGCCGGCAGCAGTACGTTACCGAATGAGATGGCAACGCCAATTAAAAATGTTCCTGTAAAGAGGAATAGAATGCTCCCTGCTGAACGCAGCAAAATACCAGCCGTTAAGAGACAAAGTGAAAAGAATAATGTCGTTTCCATGCCGAAGCGGCTGCTCACTTTCGGAACGAGCGGTGAAATGAGTGCAAAGGCTAGAAGAGGTATTGTTGTGACAAAACCTGCCACAGCGTTTGGAATCCCTAAATCATCACGAAGCGGCGCAATAATCGGGCCGACAGAAGTGAGCGGCGCCCGAAGTGTAGCTGCAATACAAATGATACCGAGGATTAAAAGCCAGCTGGCCCGCTTGTAGGTTAGCTTTTTTGAAATATGTATAGTTTGTTCCTTTTCCAATCAACCAACCTCCTTTTATTAGATTTCAAAAGACACAAAGAGCATTTACAAGATCAAACTCGTTGCCCTCTATGATTGCTTTAAAAGGATAGCATACATCGAACCATAAAAAAACGGATTCCAGAGTACTTGGAACCCGTTAATTAATGGAACAAAAATGTTCCCTCTTATGAATAGCGATTCTCTGAACGCCTTAATTCAAGTGTTAATTATGATAAAGTTACCTTCTCCTTCAATACGGAACCAAGGATGTCAACCGCTTCGTCGATTTCCTGCATAGAGACCGTCAATGGCGGGAGCAGCCTGATCACAGTCTGCCCCGCTTGCACGACAAGCAATCCTGATTTCTGCAATTCCTCGATAAAAGGAACAACATCGACTCCGCATTCAATTCCGACTAACAGGCCTCTGCCTTTAAGTTGGAATGGACTCTCCTGAAACACTTCCTGCAGCCGTTTCTGTAAATACACCGATTTCGTGTTCACTTCATCCAAAAATACTGGATCGAAAATATGGTCGACAACCGCTTGAGCGACTCGAACCGCTAATGGATTACCTCCGAATGTCGTGCCGTGTGTGCCGGGACCGAAGGCGTCTGTAAGTTCATCGGTCCCCGCCATCGCGCCAATCGGGAATCCTCCACCCAGCCCTTTCGCAAGCGTCAGGATATTGGGTTTCAGCAAAGTTTGTTCATAAGCGAAACGGGTACCCGTTCTGCCGATTCCCGTTTGGACTTCATCGACGATTAATAGGATTCCTTTAGCGTGACAAATATCGGTGATCACCTTCGCAAAGTCAGGTGTGATCTCATTCACTCCTCCTTCGCCCTGGATCACCTCCAGCATGATAGCACCAACTTCATCTGTCACAGCTTCAGCTAGGCTGTCAGGGTCATTGAATGGCACGGTGACGAAGGAAGGCAGCATCGGACCAAATCCCTGCTTCACCTTTTCCTGCCCCGTCGCCGCCATCGCCCCAAATGTCCTGCCGTGAAAAGAGTGTTCAAACGTAATGATCGTATGCTTGCCAGTATATTTTCTTGCCAGTTTCATCGCCGCCTCATTCGCTTCCGCCCCACTATTGCAAAAGAACATCCGGCTCAAATGAGTGTCTTGCAAGAGGGAAGCGGCAAGCCTTTCCTGCTCGGGGCTTTCAAATAAATTAGAAACATGCCATAATTGCTGGCTTTGCTCATCTAACGCTTTGATTAATGCAGGATGGCTGTGCCCGAGGCTATTGACCGCAATGCCGCTAATAAAATCCAAATAGGATTTGCCATCAGAATCCGTTACGACGGAACCTTTTCCTTCCACAAGATGAATGGGGCGTCTGGCATAGTTCGGAAATAAATGGCTCAACTGAAAACCTCCTCCGCTTCAATGACAGTTCCGACGAGATGCTGATCCGTTATGCGGACGGTTGGAATGCCTTCTTGGATACAATCGAGCGCCGCTTTTACTTTCGGAATCATTCCGCCGTAGATGTCCTCTGTCTCAATCCACTTAACGATATCCCCGACTGTCGCACGTTGCTGGACATTGCCCTCAATTTTGATACCTGGCGTATCCGTCACGAGAAGCAGACTTTCCGCACCGACTGCTAGTGCGACTTTACTCGCTACGGTATCCGCATTAATATTCAACGTCTTACCACATTCAGTGGAACCGATGCAGGAAAAGACCGGAACCACACCAATACCGATGAATTGGTCAATCAATGGTTTATTGACAGACTTGATGTCGCCGACGAATCCATATATGTCTTTATTCAAAAAGCCGCACGTAAATAATTTACCGTCAAACCCGTTCAGCCCGATTGCCACAATTCCTTCCCTGTTCAGCTGATGGACAAGAAGCGGATTGACTGCTCCGACCAATACATTCCGGACGATATCCGCCGACCTTTCGCATGTGACTCGAATCCCTTCCATAATCGTGGACTGTATTTCATTTCTCGCAAGCTCCGCGTTGATGGCGGGGCCTCCGCCGTGGACAATGATGATGTCATAGCCTTCCGCTTGCAGCCGTTTGAAGTTGGTAAAGAAATGGCCGCTCAGACCGCCGAGCATGCTGCCTCCTAATTTGATGACGATGCGCTTACGATCGGTAGGTTGCATTGATTTGGACATAGTCATACGTCAAATCACACCCCCATGCTGTGCCGGAGCCGGATCCTGCATGTAAATGAACGGAGATTTTCACTTCCGGCTGCTTCAAATAATCGGTCAGCTGCTGTTCCGAAAAGAGGACCGGCTCTCCTGCCTTGACGACATATGTTGATCCGATTTGAATGTCGATCTTTTCCGGATCGATTGCCGCCCCGCTATAGCCAACGGCCGCAATAACCCGTCCCCAGTTCGCATCACAGCCGAAAACCGCCGTTTTCACTAAAGGCGAACCGACCACTGTCTTTCCAATTTTCCGCGCCTCTTCATCATTTATTGCTCCGGTCACTTCCACTTCGATCAACTTCGTTGCGCCTTCCCCATCCTTGGCAATCATTTTGGCCAAGTCTTGCGCAACCGCGTGCAATGCCTGCATAAAAGCCGGCCAATCGGGATGAAGAGCTGTCAGCGTTTCATTCTCAGCGAGCCCATTTGCAAGAGCGAGGACCATATCATTTGTAGACGTATCCCCGTCAACAGTAATGGAATTGAATGTCCGGTCTGTGACAGATGACAGCGCCTGCTGAAGATGTTTCGATTCAATATTGGCATCCGTTGTAATAAATCCAAGCATCGTCGCCATATTCGGTTCAATCATTCCTGAACCTTTCGCTGTTCCTGCCACGATGACTTCCTTCCCATCAATTTCAGTTTGATAGGCAATGTTTTTTGTTACTGTATCTGTCGTTAAGATTGCTTGGGAAAATTGAATGGATCCTTCTAAACTGGCAGTGGGCTGGAGCATGTCGATTCCCGCAAGCAACGTCTCCATCTTCAGCTTTTCTCCGATCACTCCGGTAGAAGCGACTCCGACGAGCTGTGGATCAATCCCTAGCTTTTCTGCCGTTTTCTGCTGCATAGTGTATGCGTCTGCCAACCCTTGTTTTCCTGTGCAGGCATTGGCATTGCCTGAATTGATGATGACCGCCTGCATTTTTCCAGTTTCATAGACGACTTGTTTTGTTACCTGCAAGGGAGCCGCCTGGATCTGGTTCGTCGTAAAGACGCCTGCAACACTGGCGGGGATTTCACTGACAAGTAAAGCCAAATCATTTTTCTTATGCTTCAGTCCACAATGCACACCGACCGCTTGAAACCCTTTGGGTGAGACGATATTCCGTTTTGAAATCCGCTTGATTTGTTGAACAGCTACTGTCATACAATCCCCTCCGAATGTTTTATTAAATAAATAAAGGAATGCCGGTCAATCCGGCCGTTTCCTTAAAACCGCATTGGATATTCATATTTTGTATGGCCTGCCCTGCGGCGCCCTTCACCAAGTTATCGATAACAGAAACGATCGTTGCCCTATTCGTCCTTTCATCTACTTTTACGTGGATATCGCAGTAATTGGAGCCATACACTTGATTCGTCCCTATGACGGCTGCATCCCGAATGATCCGTACAAAGGTGCTGCTTTCATATGCAGTTTCAAGACAGTCAAACAAATCCGTCTCTTGTATATCTGCCGTGACTGGCGCATAGCTTGTCGCCATAATACCGCGGGTCATTGGAACAAGATGAGTCGTGAACGTGATGGGTGAAGAAGCCTTGGCAAATTGGCCAATCGCCTGCTCAATTTCCGGGATATGCTGGTGTTCATGCAATTTGTATATCGAGAGGTTTTCATTCGTCTCCGCAAAGTGCGTGATGCGGCTTAGCGAATTGCCGGCTCCTGATACCCCGCTTTTCGCATCGATGACGAGAGAATCCCCGTCGATTACCCCTGATTTCAGCAATGGCAGCAAAGAGAGCAAAACTGCGGTAGGATAACAACCCGGATTGGCGATTAGCTGCGCTTCAGAAATGGCGGAACGGTTCCATTCCGATAGTCCGTACACACTCGCTTCAAGCATTTCCTCCGTGGCGGGCTGCTTCTTATACCAGTGACTATAATCATCTGGATTTTTCAACCGAAAATCGCCCGATAGGTCAATTAACTTCGGCTTCTTCCCAAGCAAAGATGGAAAGAGGGTACTCGTCACCCCTGCCGGCGTACTGGCGAAAACAATGTCCAGTTCCGCCAACAGATCCAATTTTATCGAGTGCAGCGGCACATCGTATAGTCCTCTCAAGTGTGCATACTTGGCAGAGTAATTCACGCCTTCTTCCGAAGAAGTGAATAAACTGATTTGTTCAACCTCCGGATGCCCGTGGAGCAGACGAAGCAGTTCGACTCCACCGTAACCCGTCGCACCAATGATTCCAACCTTCAACACCCTCACCCCTTTTGTGATTATGAATAGTATACTTATGCATAAATATAAAGTCAACTGTATTTTTATTAATTTAACAAACTACTTCTTATGTCCTGGGTAACATCTTGTTTTGCATTCAAGCGGATTATGATATAATATTTTTATTACTTGGTACTAATAGAAGGTGATAGTTTGTCGCCAAATCAGGAGGTCATTATGGAGGATTTGCTGAAGCTGAAAGGGAAAAATATTGTCGTCATGGGTGTGGCAAATGAACGGAGTATCGCATGGGGTGTAGCAAAATCACTTTTCGACGTAGGTGCGAATGTGATTTTCACGTACCGGAAAGAACGGTCTTTAGCAAAGCTGGAAAAGGCATTAGAGAAAGCTGGCTTGGAGCCAAAAATGATCGTCCAATGTGATGTAAATGAAGATGAAAGCATCGAACACGCCTTCACGTTAATTGGCGAAACATTGGGCACGATCCATGGGGTTGTTCACTCCATCGCGTTTGCTCATGCCGAAGACTTACATGCAGATTATATTAATACATCAAGAAGCGGGTACGCATTCGCTCAAGATTCCAGCTCTTATTCTCTTGTTGCGACAGCACGGGAGTCCCGCCGTTTCATGACAGAAGGCGGTTCGATCATTACGATGAGTTATTTAGGCGCGGAACGCGTCTTGGAAGGATACAATGTCATGGGCGTCGCAAAAGCTGCACTTGAAGCATCGGTCCGTTATTTGGCGAGCGACCTCGGTAAGGACGCCATCCGGATCAACGCCATTTCGGCCGGAGCTGTGCGTACCCTATCCGCAAAAGGCGTTCCGTCCTTCAACACCATTCTCGGTCAAATCGAAGAACGCGCACCACTCAAACGCAATATCACAAACGAAGAAGTCGCCAAGATGTCCATCGCCATGTTAAGCGATCTATCTTCTGGCGTAACAGGCGAAGTCATCTATGTGGATGCAGGATATCACATTATGGGATAAAACGAGTCGGCAGGGATGATATGTCCCTGCCGGTTTTTTTGTTTTATTTGATTTGGCGTGGGCGCCTGCTTCAAATTAACTTCAGCTGAACTCCAGTAAATCTGGATGTACGACATTGAATCAATTTGAACGCCATTAAATCAATTTGAACGCCATTAACTCTGGGGGAACGCCAATTAATCGAAACGAACGCCATTATCTCCGGGGGAACGCCAATTAATCGAAACCAACGCCATTAACTCCGGATGAACGCCATTAAATCGAAACGAACGACATTAACTCCGGATGAACGCCATTAAATCGATTTGAACGCCATTAACTCTGGGGGAACGCCATTAAATCGAAACGAACGCCATTAACTCTGGGTGAACGCCATTAAATCGATTTGAACGCCATTAACTTCAGCTGAACGCCAATAAATCGATTTGAACGCCATTAACTCCAGATGAACGCCATTAAATGGAGCGGCTGCTAAGCTTCTTTCAGCCTAATGCACGCTCACTCTCCCTAACCAAATCCACGAACGTCTTATTAATTGATTTCTTATGTACATCTCTGTTCTCTAAACAGTAAATCTACAAATCTAATGGATACACCATGCTGATTTCATCCTCGACCACTTCCCCCGTATGCTGGAAGCCTGCACTTTCGTATAGCTTGCATGCTACTTCATCTTCTTCGTGATAACAAAGAGTGATCGCTTCATGTCTCCCTTCCGTTTCAATCAACGACATCCACTCCTGCAGGGCGGCTCTCCCATATCCCTGGCCTTGATATTGTTCTTCAATCATGAATTGATCCAGCACACAATAGATCTTTCCGTTTTCTTCGTAGTCCCGCTGCATCAGCACGCCTATTGGTAATTCGGCATGATAGATTGCATGGACATGGCTATTTTGGCTCCGGTACACGTATGCCCTTGCCATGATAGTGACGTTCGGAGCGACATACTTGCTCTGCTCTTTCTTCACTTTCAATGAATTAAATAAACGCCAATTGTCTGGCGTAACCTCCCTAAACTGAATAGTCATCATATCTCCTCCCCTAAGGCTTACAATTATTTTACTGGTCCAATGGAAGAAGTCTAGTAAAGAATAGCAAACTAGTAACTTTGCAAAGCTTTTTTCGTCTTATCTATATGAGGTGAATGAATTGAAAAGTAAACCGATTTACGTGGAAATTCATATAGATACTGACGTGGATGCAGTTTGGGAGGCCTCCCAGGATCCGTTTCTTCATTCCCAATGGGATCTGCGCTTTTCTTCCATCACTTATTTGCCGCGGAACGAAGGAGAGCCCCAGTTGTTTACCTATGAAAGAAAGGTTTTGCCGTTCCTTTCTGTACAAGGCTGGGGGAAGAGCTCAGGTGTTTCGAATCAACTCGACGGCAGCCGTTCTTCTGCCCTTCATTTCGGGACGGATCAATGGTATTCTCCCATTAAGGAAGGAAAAGGATATTGGAAGTATGTACCTGAAAACGATGGCACGACATTTTTGACGCAATATAACTATGATGCTACCTTCGGCAAAATGGGAAAGTTTCTTGATACCTTTATCTTCCGTCCGATGATGGGCTGGGCGACCGCCCTCAGTTTTGACGTTTTGAAAAGATGGCTGGAGAAAGGCGAATCGCCGGCTTCCCAGTATTTACGTTTTTTCACTGCGTATGGCTTGTCTATTTTTTTCGCATTTATTTGGATGTACCAAGGCCTCATGCCAAAGCTAATCGGAATGCATCCTGAAGAGCGTTCCATGATTGGTTCCGCGTTGCATTTGACAGATGCCCAATCGGCTAAAGCGGTTATGGTGATTGGCATTATGGAAGTTTTATTCGGTCTTTTCTGGCTCGTTTATCGAAGAAAAAGGCACCTATTTGCTTTGCAGCTAATCGTTTTTCCTCTTTTGACGCTTGGCGCAATTCTATCCAGTCCAGAAATTGCGATTGATCCATTCAATCCCATCACATTCAATCTAGCCTTATTCGTCTTATCCTGGGTTGGCTATGTGAACAGCGATCGTTTGCCTACTGCCACAACATGTAAAAGAAAGCGGGGATAGTATGTCGATCTATAAAGAGATACTTGGGGATCGCTTTGATCAATTGCATCCTAAGCTGCAAAAGCGGTATCGAATCGAGGAAGGCTCCCCTTTTCGCGGGAAGGGGATAATGCATGAAATACAAGGAGGTCCTAAATGGCTTTTTCCTTTATTTTGGCTGGGCGTACGTTGGAAGCTGTTATTCCCGGAACGAGGTCATGCCGTTCCCTTTACGGTGACTAACCGTTTTCAAATGGGAAGAGATGGCGAGCAACAGATCCACTGGGAGCGGATTTTTCATTTTCCAAAGAAAAAGCGCTATTTCAACGCCTTGATGAGTTTGGATAAAGACCGTTCCATCATTAAGGATTACTTAGGGGAGCCCGCCATTGTCTATTCCGATTTACTTTTCACGGTCACAGATAATAAGGAACTGCTTATTCAGTCCAAGGATCAGCGACTTGTGATCGGAAAGCTGGAAATCCCGCTGCCATATCTTTTTCAAGGGCTTGCCACGGTCCATGAAGGATACGATGAATTGCGCGACGTCTATACAATTCACGTCCGAGTTCGTAACCCGTTACTTGGCCATCTCTTTTCATACAAAGGAGAGTTTGTGCAAGATGCGTAACTTTGTTCTGTTTCATCTACTATTACTTTTGGTAATTGCGATAGCAAGTTCCAATCCGTGGCCGTTTCTGCTGTTAACCGTAGCCCAAATTGTATATGTTCCGATCATGCTAAAGCTGTTGATGCGAGATAATTGGTTTGCCCGCATTTATCTGTACTTTGCCATACCGGCTTACGTTTCAGTAGCGCTCTTGCAAATTGTCCAAGTATCATGGGCAATTGTGCCAGCAGGCATCTATTTGCTCTACACACTCGCCGTTGCAACCTATGGGGTCACACGTTTTTTCCAAAGAGGATTTACGAACGCGGAAGAATTTTCAATTGATCTCGGGTTAATCTATCTCGCGATGGGAGGAGCCTGGTTCTTTGCCTTCATTGGCGATATCAACACTGGGTTTTCTCCACTTCTCACTTGGCTGACAGCAATCCATTTTCATTATTCGGCGTTTCTGCTTCCCGTCTTTATCGGACTGGCCGGTCGCATTTCCAAGCCGTCCCGTTTCACCCTTTATGCAGGACTGCTGTTGATTGCCCCGATGCTCGTAGCCATTGGCATCACGTTTTCAAGATGGATTGAGCTGCTATCCGTTTTGGTCTATATCATAGGATTAGTCGGAATGAATTTCATTGTTTGGAGAATTATACGGATCCCCCCGGCTCAGAAATGGCTCATACGAGTGTCGTTTGCGTCCTTGCTGGTGACCATTTTGTTTTCCTTACTCTATGTATTAGGAAATGGATTTGGATTGACCTCCATGACAATTGATGACATGCTGCGCTTCCACGGTATCCTCAATTGCGTCATTTTTGCTTTATTCGGAGTCGCCGGCTGGTTATTGCATATGCCGAAGCCTATTTACCAACCGCCCTCTTTTCCCATCAGTAACATACGTGGTAAGCAAATTGTCGAGCATTTAGGGGCTGCTGGAAGCGGAAAAGGCCTAGTGGACGATATGAAGCTGTATCAATTACAAGGTATCGCTCCTCAAATCGCGGATTTCTATGAGAACACGCGGGAGTACCGTTTATTCGCCACAGTTCGATGGCATGCCTGGTTCAAGCCTTTTGCTTGGATTTATTCATGGATTAGCCGAAGAACAGAGCAGATTAATTTGCCGACGCATGGTCGGCAAGTTGAGATGACGGGAGATGTGATCCAATTGCATGACGAGTTGGATGACAGGGAAGACGTCAGGGCGTGGATACGGAAAGTGGAGGAACAGTATGCCTTCATCGCCCTGTATTCCTTCCATCTTTCTACAGAAGGCAAACCGTATATGAATATTGCGCTGCCGCTTCCTTTTACGAATATGACGGGTGTTTTGGAACTGATTGGTACAGACGAGGGATTGATTTTGACCAGCGAACGCATCTCCCCTACTTCAGATGCAGGCATTTATTTGATTGGCAAGAAAGGGTATCGGTTCAGGCTCCCACTGGAAGAGCATTTTAAGGTGAGCGCAGAGGAAACTGGAACCTTGCAAGCAGAACATAAGATGAAATTGTTCTCAATCCCCTTTTTGACAATCGACTACACCATCTATAGAAAATAACGGCGAGGGGAAACCCCCCGCCGTTTTCATTTGCTTATTGATCCCCTACTTCTTTCATCAAACCTTTATTCCCTTTGGATAAAATATTTTCATAGTCGATGTATTCATAAATATCATCACGGATCGAACCGCTGAATGACGCAAGTTCTTCTACTGTCAAGTCTTCGATCGCCTTGCTTTCTGTTTCGCAATAAAGGATGATCTTGCCTACGATCTCATGGGCATCCCGGAAAGGTGTGCCTTTGCTGACGAGGTAATCAGCCACTTCCGTCGCATTTAAAAATCCGCCTTTGATCGCCGCTTTCATCCGATCTGCATTGACTGTTAACGTTTCAATCATTTTTGACATGATTTCCATACAATCCAGTACCGTATCGAGCGCGTCGAAAAACTGCTCTTTATCTTCTTGCATGTCCTTGTTATATGTCAATGGCAGACCTTTCAATGTAGTCAGCAAAGCGAAGAGCGAACCGTAAACCCGGCCGGTTTTCCCACGAATCAATTCAGCCGCATCCGGATTTTTCTTCTGCGGCATGATGCTGCTGCCTGTTGAATATGCGTCTGCCATCGTAATGAACTTGAATTCCTGGCTGCTCCACAGGATCAATTCCTCGCTCAGGCGGCTCAGGTGCATCATGATGATGGAGAAGTCGGACATGAGCTCCAGCATATAATCGCGGTCGCTGACGCCATCGAGAAAATTATCGACAGGTTTGGAGAAGTTCAGCAGCATGGTCGTGACATTGCGGTCGATTTCATGTGTCGTCCCGGCAAGCGCGCCACAGCCCAATGGATTTTCATCAAGCAATTCCATTGCATTGGAAATCCTTTTTTTATCCCGCTTGAACATTTGCTCATAAGCACCCAAATGATGCCCGAACGTCACGACTTGTGCACGCTGCAAATGGGTATACCCCGGCATAATCACATTATTTGTTTTTGCTTTCGCGTGCAAGGAGTCAATGAGCGTCTGCAAGCCATCCATCACTTCCGCTGCTTTGTTCTTCGCATACAGTCTCATGTCGACCGCCACTTGGTCATTCCGACTGCGGGCCGTATGCAGCTTTTTCCCTGTTTCGCCGACACGTTCCGTTAAATGGACTTCAATAAAGGAATGAATGTCTTCATAGTCCCCTTCAATAGACAGCACGCCCGATTCGATGTCATGCAGAATGGACTCAAGTCCTTGCACGAGGAGGTCGCCTTCTTCTGGTGTCAGCAGATCGCAATGCACTAGCATTGTCACATGCGCCAAGCTTCCCGCAATATCCTCTTTGTATAATCTATAGTCAACCGGCAGCGATGTATTGAACTGCTCCATAATTTCATCGGCCCGGCTTGTAAAACGTCCGCCCCAAAGTTTCATGTATATTCAACCTCTCTTTTGTATATTTATTCACATAAAGTAGTATAAAGATTTTTCTCCGATAACGCAAGGAGACGTGGCATGTTATTCCATACCATGATACTACAAAAAATAATGAATTGGCTTCCTCCTGCCCTTTATCCAGTAAAATCAAAAAGTTGCTCGCTTTCTCTAGGAATGGTATGCTGAAAGGACCGACTTATAAATGAGGGATAATCTTGAATACATCCATCTTACAATACAATGACTGTTTAAATCGCTGAACCCTTGACAACTCTATGTCAAGGGTTTTTGTTTCCTATGGGAAAATTCTAATTGGAGGGCTAACATTGTTGAATACTGAACACAATCACGGACATTCTGTCGCTTCTCTCGTTGCTATTTGGATCAGCCTCATGAGCAATATTGTCCTCACCATTTTAAAAATTATCGTCGGCATCCTGTTTAACAGTCCCGTCCTTTTAGCGGATGGCTTTCATAATGCCGGGGATGTCGCCGCTTCTGCCGCCGCCTTGACATCCATGCGCATCTCGAAAAGACCGGCTGATGAGGACCATCCTTACGGGCACGGGAAAGCTGAAGTGATCGGTTCTGGAATCGTAGCCATCATTCTCGGGATTGCCGCTTTGTATATTGCCTACGAATCCATTATGACATTCTTTGAAGTGCCGGCGAAGGCGAGTGTCATTGCATTAATTACAGCAATCGTCTCACTCGTCTGGAAGCAGGTTCTCTATATTTACACGATGCGGGTCGGTAAAAAGACGAACAGCAAGGGGCTGATTGCTACCGCATACGATCATTTGGCGGATGTGTATGCGTCCCTGGCAGCTGTTGTCGGGATCGGGCTGGCATTGATCGGTGATATCTATCAGATCGGATTCCTGTCATACGGTGATCCGTTTGCCGGTGTCGTCGTATCTGTCCTCGTCTTGCGTCTCGCCTACGAAATCGGCAAGGAATCCATCGACATTTTAATGGAGAAAAATGTGAGTCATGAGCGTCTGGAAGAATTCGCGAAATTGATCCGCTCATTTCCTGAAGTGAAACGGATCGATCGGCTGCGGGCACGGGAACACGGCCACTATATTCTTGTCGATGTCAGAGTAGGAGTCAGCGGGGGACTGACGATCCAGGAAGGGCATGACATTTCCAGCGCCATACGGAACTTGATACTGAAAGAACATGATGACGTCGATGAAGTGCTTGTCCATTTGAATCCTTGGTACCCGGATGAAAATTAGACCAACTTTCAGCGTATGCGCTATACTGGTGAATGAAAAGGAGTTGCTTTTATGTTAAAAGAACGACTAGAGGAACGATTAGCATCAACAGATGGAGCCGTCTCCCTCTTTCCAATCGAGAAAGACTATGCAGAGCGGCACGGTTTGATTTCCACTCAGCATATCGCAGAGAAGGAGTGGAGCTTCCAAACGGTGGAACGCTGTTTGAAAGAAACGGAAGAATTGATTCAAGCAGAATCGGAGAATTTCCTAGATAAACCGATTTCCATATTGCACAATCCGATCGAGGAATTTCTTTATATTGACTCAGATGATTTTCAAACGGTGAAGGTGGACGGGATGGCATTAGAGGTGGACGATGTTTTCAAAGTCTACACTGCCCTGTTTGGCCTGCAGCTTCAGAAAAAATGGCAGGACAAAATACAGTCTTTTATTGACAATAAACTATCGGAAGGTCCTTCCAGTGTGCTGTTTGATACGGACGGCACGTTTAGCGTAAACATCTCCCTGAATGGGCTGGATGGATTCGATGAGACACTGGCGATAAGAGAAGTCGTAGCTCTTATTTACAAGTTTCTTTTTGAGCTTCTTGAAACACTAGAGGTCGGAAATTGAAGCCTGCTAATCAGGAGTTCATTTACACATACATCCGCCACATCGATGAACACGATCTTTGCAGGCTGGAAATGCGGTCTTTTTTTGGAACACATAGCGAGTCGAATGTGTTGAAGAGTGAAGTGGAGATCGATCCAAGCCGTAGCCCATTTATGAAAGAGCGGTTGGAAGTGTTATGGAGTTGCGAGAGCTGGGAAGGGTTCCTTTCTCAAGCTGGAGATTTCATCCCGCCTTCCACGTTCAAAACTACCTGTCTGAATACGATGGATATGGAAGAAACGAAAAAAATTCCTCATCCGGACAGGCGCAAGCTGGAACGCCAATTAGGTGAAGCCATTCAAGGAGAAGCGGATTTGCTGGAACCGTCCATTGAGTATGGTTTTATTCAAATGAAGGGAAAATGGTACTTCGGCTTATTGGAAAGAAGCTTGCCGATTTGGAAGAAACATGAGCAGAAACCTCATATGTATTCAACCGCGCTGAGCACCCGCCTTGCCCGGGCAGTGGCGAATATTGCAGTGCCCCATCCGGCCGGAATCCGTGCTATCGATCCTTGCTGCGGCATCGGCACAGTACTTGTGGAGGCCCGTTCGATGGGAATTGATATTGTCGGCCGGGATATTAACCCCCTTGTTTGTAAAGGATCCAGAAAAAATTTAGCATACTTCGGTTTATCGGGCGAAGTGGTAAAAGGGCCGATTGCTGAAGTAAGCGATACATATGACGTGGCGATCATTGATATGCCGTACAATCTGTTTACACATATTACTTCTGAGGGACAGCAATCCATTCTTACGGAAGCCCGCAGAATTACGGATAAGCTTGTCGTTGTCACGATTGAACCGATGGATCAGATGATTGAAAATGCTGGATTTGCGATTGTGGACAGATGCATTGCTAAAAAAGGCACGTTTGAAAGGCAAGTCGTCGTTTGCGAATAAATCACGAATTTGTATCAATGTAAAAGGTGGAAAAACCGTATTGGTTTCTCCACCTTTTGTTTTTTCGGATATACGTCTCGCTTACTCCGAAATCTTCACTGTATAGTCCGCCAGCAATCTTGCTCCATAGCCCGTTGCAGATTTTGCATAATAGCCCGTTGCAGAGGAATGATCCATCATGCCCGCCATATCGACATGGAGCCACTTGCTGTTTTCCGGCACGAACCGGCGCAGGAATAAACCGGCTGTAATTGATCCTGCAAAATTTAATGTACTAATATTGTTCACATCCGCGTAGTCGCTCGCCAATGTTTTATCATAGGCGTCCACTAGCGGCATCGGCCATACAAAGTCGCCATTTTCGTCTCCGACTTTTTTCATGACATGAGACAATTCCTCGTCTCCGAAAACTCCGCCCAGTCCTGTGCCAAGCGCATTGACAATGGCGCCTGTCAACGTCGCGATGTCTACGATATATTCAGCTTCCAACTCGCCTGCACGAAGTAAGGCATCCGCCAAAATGAGGCGGCCTTCCGCATCAGTATTACCAACTTGGACTGTTGTCCCGTTTTTATAATGAATCACTTCACCAGGATACACTGCCGTGTTATCCGGTGCGTTTTCGACGATTGGAATCAATGCAATGACATTCACTTTTGCATTAGATTGGACGAGCAGCTGCATCGCACCCGCTACTGCTGCCGAACCTCCCATATCCATCCGCATATCGCTTAAATCCTTGCCGCTCTTCAAGCTGATGCCGCCTGTATCGAATGTGACGCCTTTCCCGACTAATGCGACCAATGGCTTGGATGCATCCCCTTGATAGGCAATTTCAACAAAGGAAGGGCTGTACTTGGATCCGCGGCAAACCGTCAACACGCCGTTCATCTCCATTTTCTCCAGCTGCTCCTTGCCGTGGACAGTTACTTCAGCCTTTGTGCCGGCAAATTTCTCCTTCAGTACCTCTGGATACGTTTCCGGGTTCAACACATTGGACACTTCATTCATCAAGTCACGGGAGAAAGCCATAGCCGCTGCACGAATCTGACCAGCTTGAACAGCATCTGCAGAGCCTTCTACTTCCAGTTCAGCCTTGCTGTCGTCCGCTTTGGATTTATATGAATTGAAACAATAGGAACCGAGTTCCCAACCTTCAACAAACGCAGTGACTGCTTTTTCTTTATCAAGCTTTGCAAATGCCTCAGCAATCGTCTCGTCCCCTACTAACGCTTTCTCCACTTTCTGCGCTGCCAAATCGCGAGCGATGTCGCCAGCAATGGAACGGACTTTCTCAAGCGTCAAGTTCTTTTCTTTCACTTCCTTCAGGACAACAACTTGCTCGTCATCAAGCAATAACGAACAATGCGCCCCTTTTTGTCTGGAGACATATTGCTTCCGTGCTTCATTCTCTACTACCCTTTTGTCATTCTCTAATAAAATCGTCACAGCCATTCTCAAAAACCCCCAACTTATTTATTTCGACTCTAGAAGTAGTTTATCATATAGTGAGGATTTTGAAAGAATTATCTTTTATGTGAAATAACAAGGCAAAATGTCGCAAATGGCCCCAATAGTAAGGAAAGAAGGAACCAGTTCAGTCCACTCCTGTTTTTTCCTTGGGCGATTCCTGCATTAATGAGAGCTAGCGTTCCCCATCCAACGAAGTATTCATTCATTCTGTTCACCCTCCGTTCTACGATCTTTTAAGAAACGGCTCGCTTCCAAAAGATCATTTGTGCAAAGTTGTACATCATGCGGTGCAAATACGGCCCTGTCCTCTGCATCCATATAATCGGACAAAGGAATCGAGTTAAAGAATTTTTTCCACTTCTGTTGCTGCTCCAGCTTTTTATATTCCTTCTGAATTTCTTCATAATCAATTTTATTGATGACAAAGACTGGCCGTTTTGGATCAACGTTTGGAAATCTCTCATATAAAATCGTTAAATGATCTTGATTGAACTCCTCGTTCACAATATAAGAGGAGGTGCCGACATTCTCAGCCGCATCCATCAATTCGTCCGTCCATGTTTCGAACTGGTGATCATCCACTTGGCCATCAGAGAAAATTCCTACACCATAATAAACTATATGATCCGCTTCTTTCTTCTTTTTTCTTCCGAACATTATGCTTCCCTCATTTCTGCTACACCTTTCTTACGAATCGGCTTTTAAAAGGTTCCCAAAAATATTTTATATAGTACCTTGCAATGAACAATACTGAATGATATATTATTAACAACAGTACTGTGCATTACATAGTAGTGTAAGAAAGGAGGCTATGTCGTGAATATCCAATTTAAAAAAGGAGTTTTGAATTTATGTGTTCTCGTTCTGCTCGATAAGCAGGATCGCTACGGCTATGAACTCGTTCAAAAAATCTCCGATCAGATTTCCATATCGGAAGGTTCGGTCTATCCCCTATTGCGCCGGCTGACAAAGGAAGGCTATTTTACAACCTATCTGAAAGAATCCAACGAAGGGCCGCCTCGTAAATATTATCAACTGACTGAGACGGGACGGACGTACTTGCACGAACAATTGGAAGAATGGCGGGCTTTCACGAATGGCGTTAATACTTTGATTGAGGAAGGTGTTCACAATGACTGAAGGACAATTTATTTCAGAGCTTGAACGGGCTCTCGCACGGCTTCCGCTCGACGAACGGAATGACATTCTACAAGATATTCGGGAGTATTTTCTCCATGGCAGAACAGATGGCAAATCGGATGATGAGATTGCCGCTTCTCTCGGCTCGCCTTCAAAAATTGCAGCAGAGTTGCTTGCATCATATCCGTTTTCCGAAGAGAAGGTCGTGCAGTCAACTGATTCAGATCAGGTTTTCACGATCCAGAACGATCAGTATGCGAATGTCGATATTCAAGTACAGCACGGTTCACTCACTTTGCTGCCATCAGCGAATTCAGTGACGACAGTAGAACTGACAGGTGCAAACGAACGAATGGAATTGGAAGCAGAGGTAATCGGGGACACACTCGTCGTGAAACTCCGAAATAAATTCCACTGGTCCTTCCTCTTCAACTTTAATGTAAAGGCGGTGGCATTACGCGTGTTTATTCCTAAAAAGCTTTACCAATCCATTGCAATGAAAACTGATAATGGCCGAATTGAGACCGAAAAGATGCTATGCAAATCTATGACAGCTGAAACGGATAACGGACGTGTCATCGTGACGGAAGTAGCGACATCCATATTGCACGCTGAATCGGACAATGGCCGGATTGAAATCGAAAAGGTGCAGACCGATCAGTTGAAGGCAAAAACAGACAACGGACGGGTCAGCCTGCGCTATGTCGATGCAGAGACCGTCTATGCGGAATCCGATAACGGACGAATCGAACTGGAGGAAGTCTCCGGAGAAGTGACAGCCATTACAGATAACGGACGCATCATATGTAATTCCGAAGAAATCAATCGGAACATAGACTTCCAAACGGATAACGGTAGTATTGAACTCCATTCTCGCACGACACCGACAGACGTCACGATCTATGCAAAAACAGGGCATGGACGAATCGATGTGTACGGTGAGAAAAACAAGAAAACCGTGTTCGGCAACGGATTCCATACCGTCAAATTGAAGACAGATAACGGACGAATTACTGTGCGATAAGCTATGTATAGTTCCTCCACTTGAAGTGGCATGCAAGTTTCTCTGAAAACTCCTTTAACAACGGATTCCGTTGAAAGGAGTTTTTTTATTTCCTCCTACACTGTCTTACGAATAGTCCGCAGTATCGTTACCTCCATCTACCTAACCGTCCAACTACACTTGTTACCGATCGATCGCCAGCGAATTAAAAAACATCGGCTGAATATGATATAGTTAACGCAATAACCAAGCATTCAATTCATGACAAAGAAAAGGTGATGGATCATGACCACAATCTATGTAGACGGAGATGGCTGTCCTGTTGTGAATGAAACAATAAGTGTAGCCAAATACTTTAAGCTGCCTTGTGTGCTCATCTGCGACACAGCTCATGAAATGCATCGAGAGGGCGCCGAGACAATCATCGTTTCTAAGGGAGCAGATGCGGTCGATTTCGTGCTCGTAAACCGAGTGAAAAAAGGCGATATCGTCGTGACGCAAGATTATGGCTTGGCCGCTATGGTACTTGCTAAGCAAGGATATCCCATCGACCAGAATGGCCGGCTTTATACAAACGATAATATTGATCAATTGCTTTACGCGAGACATACAGCGCAAAAAGTGCGAATGGCGGGAGGACGGCTGCGCGGACCGAAAAAGAGGACGAAAGACCAAACGGAATCCTTCCTTAACAGCTTGCGTGATTTGTGCAGATCGATACTTCCCTCTCCATAACGACAAAACTGCTTTGTGGCTTACCGGGCCGCATTGCGGTTTGCATACGATATTTTCCCTCTATATAAGTAGGCTGGCCATCATATCAATGCACGCCAGCTCATATATTACATAAATGGTTACTAACACAACAAATCTTTCACTGTTATGGCGTTCTTCCTGCAACATGGACTTGCCATCTGCAATTTCCAATATACTTCAACTTAGAACAGATATAGATTTCTCACCCTAGATCACCCTATGCCTCTCTATTTCACACATCTTAGATCCCTAGCTTTTCACCTTCTCATGAATCTTTTAAGGACAAGTCAGCATATGTTTAACAACCTAGCTATAAAGGGAATTCAATGATAGATACATATTCCCTTTTACAATAAACGGAACTATTTGAACAGCGTGATTATGAAATCTGGAGGTAACTCATGCCGAAAATCCAATCTGTTAGTACATTCGAGCCGCCTTTTGAAGTGAAACAGGAGGCAGCTGTCGAACTGACCCGCTCCTTATTCAGCGAGAAATTCAAGGATATTGAGCGGCTTTTACGCGTGTTCCAAAATGGAGACATTGAAAAGCGTGATGTTTGCATGCCGCTAGAGTGGTATGGAAAGCATCATGATTTTGAGGAAAGAAATGAACTGTATATCGCCCATGCAGTGGAATTTGGAGCTGCGGCAATCCGTAAGTGTTTAGATGGTGAAGGCATGCTGGATGAGCCGGTTGCCGAGCGGGAAATTGACGCGATTTTCTTCATTTCCAGTACTGGTCTGGCGACGCCGAGCATCGAAGCAAGGATCATGAATCGTCTCCCCTTCCGTGATGACGTGAAGCGGATACCAATATGGGGACTGGGATGTGCTGGAGGGGCAGCTGGCATCAGCCGGGCTTTTGAATATTGCCAAGCTTTTCCGGAAGCGAAAGTTCTTGTGCTTGCTGTCGAGTTATGCAGCCTCACCTTCCAAAAAGACGATTACACCAAAAGCAATCTAGTCGGCGTTTCCTTGTTTTCGGACGGTGTGGCTTGCGCGCTTGTCACAGGAGATCGGTCTTCTATCTCTTCAAGTCAGCCAAAACCGGCCATCCTATCGACCACTTCGAAATTAATGCCCGATTCGGAGGATGTAATGGGCTGGGATGTAAAAAATAATGGGCTGTATGTCGTTTTTTCAAAGAGCATTCCCTCCATTATCACCAATTGGCTCGGGCCATTTGTCCATGAATTTTTAGATAGAAATGAACTGTCACAGAAAGAAATCACCCACTTTGTCGCCCATCCCGGCGGCAAGAAAGTGTTGCAAGCATACGAAGAGGCGCTTCATTTTGATTCGGCCAAGACTGAAATTTCACGGAACGTATTGAGTCAGCACGGTAATATGTCATCCCCTACTGTTCTCTATGTCTTAAAAGAGTTTATGGATCGATCGCCTTCTAAAGGAGAATATGGGCTGATGGCGGCATTAGGGCCGGGATTTTGCGGTGAATTGCTGCTATTGCGCTGGGAGTGAGGTGCTATCATGTTATTTTATTGGGTCATCGGGATTGTCATCGTCCAAAGGCTGATTGAATTGCTCGTCGCCCGGAGAAATGAACGGTGGATGAAAAGCCAAGGTGCGATTGAAGCAGGAGCATCCCATTATCGTTATATGGTCGCCATGCATGTGTGCTTCTTTGTTTCATTGCTCGCAGAAGTCTTCTATTTTCACCTGTCCCCTCCTCCGCTCTGGCCATTATGGCTTGGCATCTTCCTGCTCGCCCAAGTGATGCGGACCTGGTGTCTCGCTTCGCTCGGGAAGTACTGGAATACGAAAATCATCGTACTGCCTGGGGCCAATGTCGTACGGAGAGGGCCGTACAAATTCATCCGGCATCCGAATTATGTGATCGTCGCAACGGAACTGCTCGTCTTGCCTTTGTTATTTAACGCGTACTTTACTGCAATCTTATTTACGTTATTAAACATTTGGATGATGACCGTGCGGATTCCGGAAGAAGAGAATGCGCTCAAAAATGAAACGGATTATCAAGATGTCTTTTCGATCAAGTCATAAGAAGTTTGGAAAAAGAACAGGCGAGGGGCCATATTGGTTCCCTCGCCTTTTTGGATGCAGCGGACTGTCAGTTAATGCGTGTCAATGTTTTTCCCATAAACCCAAACAGCACTGTCAAGATCGGAGACAGCAGGCAGAAGAAGGCAAATGGCAAGTAATCGACTGTCGAAACACCTAGCACATCTGTAATGAAAATCCCGCACACACTCCATGGCACGAGCGGGTTGACTACAGTACCTGCATCTTCCATGACACGGCTCAAGTTTTTATTGGCCAGCCCCAGCTTTTCGTATTGGGTTTGGAATGCCTGCCCCGTCAGCAAGATGGACAAGTACTGTTCTCCGATCAGGACGTTGATGCCAATTGCAGTTAGCGCGGTAGCAGAGATGACGGCATATGTCTTTCGGAGCAAGGAAGAAACGAGATCCAGCAGCGTTTGAACGATGCCAAGTGTGAATAATAAGCCTCCCATGCTTAACGCCAGCAGGACAAGACCGACTGTAAACATCATGCTTTCCAATCCGCCGCGAGTGAGCAGCTTATCGACATCTTCTACGCCAGTCGCTGATTTAAAACCGCCAAACAAAATGCTGAAAACCTGGTCGACTCCATAGCTTTGATGAAAATATGAAAGCAGCACGGCTACGAATGAACTGATTGCCAATGTTAAAATGGCAGGTACTTTGCGGATCGTCAGAATGAAAAGCAAGACGAGCGGGATCATGGCATACCAATGGATGGACCCCGTTTGAAGCAAACCCTCTTTAAACACATTGATTTTATCCAAGTTGGCCGTTTGCACTTTCGGTGATATTACGGCGAATAAGCCAAATGAAATGACAAAGGCTGGAATGGTCGTCCATGCCATATTGCGAATATGTTCAAAAAGATCCACTTTTACAATCGAGGATGCCAGGTTCGTCGTATCAGACAGCGGAGACATCTTATCCCCGAAAAATGCACCCGATACGATCGCTCCTGCCGCAATTGGAAGCGATAATTCCATGACATGCGTCATTCCGATAAATGCGACGCCCACTGTCGCTACTGTCGTCAAGGAACTGCCGATGGAAACCCCGACAATCGCGGTGACGACAAAAACAATTGCAAAAAAGAACGACGGTGTCATCATTTGAAAGCCTAAATAGATCAATGTTGGAATCGTGCCGCTCATAATCCAGCTGCTGATGAGCATCCCGATGAAGAAAAATAGGAACACGGCGCTCATGCCGGCACCTGCCCCATCTACCAGTCCCTTTTCCAAGCTTCGGAACGGAATTCCTTTGGCCAGTCCGTAAGCAAAGAGCAATAACACAGAGAAAAGAATGGGAAGATGCGGCACCGCATCAAATGCGATAATGCTTGTGCTGATAATCAATATAATGGCAATAACCAACGCAATCGATTCAAATGCGGATGGTTTCTGAATGGCTTTGATGTGATTCATGATGAATTCCTCCTATCTTCCTAATCAATATAAAAAACCCCTTCATCCCTAAAATAAGGGACGAAGGAGTTCTCCGCGGTACCACCCTAGTTGATGACGAAAAAACGCCATCCGCTCAATGAAAAGCTGGAAGACAAACGGATGGTGTAATTCAATATGCCGCCGCCTGGATTTTCACTACCCATCCAGTCTCTGTCTTCTGCAAACGACATCTCTACTCGGCCATCCTTCCAAGCCATTTATGTAATTGGAATGAAATAATTTATTGTATAGTGTTGAATCTTATCATGTTTCCGCAAGATGTCAAGTGGTTGCCGACTGAAAAAACAACTGCCTGATCACCAGCAAGTCATTCACAAGCAAACCCATCCCGATCACCATCCATCTTTTCAGAGTATGCCGGATGGCCTTTTTTTACACCGTTCGGATATTTTTTTCGTAACTCCGTGCAATTGGCGAACACTTCTATTGGGGCATTATCCGGCTTACTTTCAACCGCATACGTTTCACTGTCAAATCCGCGATCGGTCGCATAATCTTCCAAAGTCCAAATACCAACGCCCGCTTTTTTCGCTTTGATCTGCGCCTTTTCGAAATCGTCCAAGTGACGGGTATTAGGAGGATATACATATGCTACCCTGGCAAGTCCTTCCTCCAGCAATATTTTTTGGACGCTCTCGCCGTCAGCATACACATAAGCGAGCAGTCTTCCATATTTATCGTATCGTTCGCCAATATCAAACTCGATTTCCACTTGAGCGCTTTTTTGCAGCAGTTCCCAATTCCGCTCTTTCGCTTCCTCGCCGAAAGGCTGCTTTCCGAGTCTAGGATGATTTGTCTCCGGTGTATCCACAAGCAAATACCGGACGTTCTGCTCTTTTCCCTCGTACTTTATTTTGATCGTATCCCCGTCTATTGCGCTTATGAGCTGGACTGGAATCCGGCCTGCTTTAGTAGGTGTTTCCTCTTGATTTAACCAAGCAAATGCAAGGATGGCCAGAATAGCAATTGCTGATACAATCCAACTTTTCTTTTTCTGTCTCTGTTTTCCCATCGTTCGACGCCCTTTCCATCAATCGTTGTAATGATAGCATGCCGCTAGAGCAGTTGCCATCGGACGAACGAAGCATGAGACACTATAAAAAAACTGCCAGCCGCCGATCATCGGCAGCTGACAGCTTCTCTTATCCTTCCCAACCATATACGTTTCGGTTCCAATGGCGATGGGCAGCAACCGCTTCGATGAAAACTTCCGGCTTATCCTCTACTTCATTCGGCAGCACGATGCCCGGCCCTTCTTCAGCGGCAGATGCTTCGAAATATGGCATACCCGTCTTGGCTATTCCAATAGGCTTGTAGTGTCGGTACGCTTCATTAATGAAATCAGCCATATCCAGCTGGAACTTTTTCATATTATCCGCTGTCCCGCCTGCAACATAAACAGCATCGTATAATGTGGAATGCGCAGTCAAAAAGGTCTGGTCGATTTCAGCAGCTAATCCTTCTGTTCCATGCACAGTTCCGAAACGTTCTCCGACCAGTTCTACGGTCATTCCTGCAGTTAGGCATGCATTGACGAGCGGCTCAACTACCGATCCATCAAATCCTTCTCCGATGAGAATCGCCACTTTTCGGGTATCAGGAAGCTTTGCAGTATTCATTTGGCTAAGAGCCGGTGATGCTTGAGTGACTTTGGATTCCTCCACTCCAGAAGGAAATTCCGCACCTACCGCTTCAGCAACAGCCGTCGCCAATCCTACATCGACATTCGCAAACATATCAACAACTTGCTGTCTCACGCTTTTGCTCATCACTTTACCGAGTTCAAAGCTGAATGCATCTACAATGTGTTTCTTTTCCGTTTTCGACATGCTGTTCCAGAAGAGTTTCGCTTGAGAGAAATGATCCTCGAATGATTCACTTCTCGATTGGATTTTTCGTCCTTCGACCTTTTCCTGATAATGCACGTATCCTCCTTCCACATCTCTTGACACGGCAGGCGTATTGTCCGCCAAGGAATTTTTATGGTAGGCCACTTGCCCGACATTGATTGTTTGCCGGCTATAGCCATCGCGCTGATTATTATGGAATGGACAAACCGGACGGTTAATCGGGATTTCGTGGAAATTTGGACCGCCTAGACGGATCAGCTGAGTATCCGTATAGGAAAACAAACGCCCTTGCAGCAATGGGTCATTTGTAAAATCAATACCAGGAACGACATTGCCCGGATGGAATGCGACTTGCTCCGTTTCGGCAAACACATTATCCACGTTCCGGTTCAACGTCATTTTTCCAATGATTTTAACGGGGACCTGCTCTTCCGGCCAGATCTTTGTCGGATCCAAAATGTCGAAATCAAACATGAACTCGTCCTTTTCATCAATCAATTGGACGCCGAGTTCAAATTCAACCGGATTCCCCATTTCAATCGCTTCCCATAAGTCGCGACGATGGAAATCCGGATCTTTCCCGCTAATCTTTTGCGCTTCATCCCAAACGAGGGAATGGACGCCCAGTTTCGGTTTCCAGTGGAATTTCACAAAATGGGCTTGTCCTTCTTCGTTTACCAATCGGAATGTATGAACGCCAAAGCCTTCCATCATTCGAAAGCTCCGCGGAATCGCCCTGTCTGACAAATGCCACATAATCATATGGGCCGACTCTTGGTTGTTCGCCACGAAATCCCAGAAGGTATCATGGGCAGAGGCTGCTTGCGGCATTTCATTATGGGGCTCGGGCTTCACTGCATGAATTAAATCAGGGAACTTAATCGCATCTTGAATGAAAAATACAGGAATATTATTGCCGACTAAGTCATAATTCCCTTCCTCTGTATAAAACTTCACAGCAAAACCACGGACATCCCGCACGGTTTCAGCGGAGCCCCTGCTACCCGCCACTGTTGAAAAACGAGTAAATACAGGCGTCTTTGAACCCGGCTCCTGTAAAAATGCAGCTTTCGTATATGGCTTCATCGACTCGTACAATTCAAATTCACCATGGGCCGCAAAACCTCTTGCATGGACGACACGTTCAGGGATTCGTTCATGGTCGAAATGCGTTATTTTTTCCCGAAAATGAAAATCCTCCATCAATGTCGGCCCTCGATAACCAGCTTTTAAGGAATGTTCATCTTCCGAAATTTTCAACCCTTGATTCGTCGTCAGCCGTTTGCCTTTATCCAGCGCACGGAACTGATCCAGCTGTTTTTCTTTTTTCGTCATGTCTGCAGTATGCTTGTCCATTTCTCATCCTCCATCCTTCCTAGTAGTCTTCTACTCTATTCCCGAATAGAACGGACTGAAACGGACTAAGCTTTATATGTTACGACCGATCATGAAGCCAACAGCTGCGAAAAGGATTCCTATGCTATACGTACTGAATAAATATATAAAAAATATTCTTTTTCGCTCACTCCATAAGGAGAGGAGTTCTTTATTCAGAGTCGAAAAAGTTGTCAAACCTCCTGCAAATCCAGACACAAAAAATAGAGTTGCCCACATGTTCATCTGCAAGCCGACGATTATACCGATTAACAAGGAACCGGCTGCATTTACGAGAAAAGTACCTGTTGGAAATTTACCGGCCTGGTTCATCTTGTTTGCAAAGAACCAGCGGAGCACAGCTCCGATGGAACCGCCTGCCCCAACGGCAAGAAACTGAAGAATCATCATTTCCGCCCACCCCATTTCCGTCCGAAGGCAGCCATCCCGATTCCACCCGCAAAGCTGCTCGCTACGTAAAGGACTGCGACTCCCCACTTGCCCTCTTGCACGAATGTCACGGTTTCGATACTGAGTGCCGAGAAGGTCGTGAAGGAGCCAATGAACCCGGTCATGATGGCCGTTTCCATAGCTTGATCCCTCGTCAGCCGCTGAATGGCACCTGCTGCAAGAAATGACAGCAGGAACGTTCCAATCAGATTGGCACTGAACGTCCCCAGCGGAAATCCCTCTGATAAGGGCAGGAACAGCATTCCCAGGCCGTACCGGCACATCGCCCCTATGGCTCCCGCCACTCCTACAAGCAGTCCTGTTCTCATACTTCCATCACTTTCAAAAGTCTTCTGCTTATGATCATTTCCAGCGATAATCTCTTCACTGTTTCACCAAAACGAATTTGAATGTCCTCTTCACCGATCGACTCGATGACGCCTCTTCCGAAAACCCGGTGCGTCACAATCATGCCTTCCGCTAGCTCCTTGCGCTCCGCCACCCCATCCGGATCTAGCGGAATCGAGTGGTCGGCTTTTTTAAGTTTAGGCTTGTTCATCTCTTCCGGCTTCATCAGGATCCCTCGCACTTCATTCATAAATTTCGAGTCTTCTTTCGTCTTGCCGTCCAGCGTACGATACGACAGCAATTCTAATCTACGCTTCGCCCTCGTCATGCCGACATAGAAGAGCCGCCTTGCTTCTTCCATCGCCGCCAGGTCGCCTTCATCCTCATCGGAGGGAATAATACCTTGGATTAAGTCGATCATAAATACACGGCTGAACTCCAATCCTTTCGCGCTGTGGAAGGTGGATAAGGTGACTGCATCACCTCTTGGAGCATATTTCGCTTCCGTCACTGCCGTTTCCAACTCTTTGAGCCGATTTGCGAATTCGACCATTGTCCGTAATTGCGATGCGATGCTTTCCAACGTGTCTAATATGCCAATTAAATTTTCAATCCGATACCCGAATTTTTCTGCCCGGCTTTTCAATGCATCTTCATACTCCAATTCATATCGAATCAGGCGGATGACTTGTGCCGGCCGCATTGAAGCCATCTTTTCATAGATGGCCTGATAATGTTCCAGTTTATCGATCTGACTCTTTTTCAAATCGGTCATGCGGAGAAAGGATTCAAATACATTCCCCGTGGTTTGAGCATTCATAAACTGATTCACCATATGGCGTGAGACAAAGACATTCATTTTCATGATGACTTTAGAAAAAATATCTTTCCGCTCCACATTAAAGCTCAGTCGCATGAAATTCAAAATATCTTCTACGATCCAATGAGAGAAAAACTGATCATCCGCATCCTTCATATAGAAAGGAATACCGCGTCGATGCAGTTCGTTGACAAAGAGGGTGGATGAGGAATTGTTACGGAATAGGATGGCCACCTCATTCAAATTCTTTTCATTCAACACTTCATAGGTTACGTATTCCAGTTGTTCCTTTGGGGAATCAAATGATTTGAGCACAATCGGGCCGGCAGTGTCATTCGTTGTATGCATGGCCTTTTCATAACGCATTTTGTTTCGTGTAATGAATTTCGCCGCTGTCTCAACAATTTCCTTGGAGGACCGATAATTTCTTTCCATCTTTAACAAGGAGGCATCCGGATAAACCTTTTGAAAATCAAGCAGATAATCAGGATCGGCGCCGCGCCACGTGTAAATGGATTGGTCATCATCTGCCACAACACATAAGTTGCTATGATCTTTGACAAGATGCTCAATAATTTTATGCTGCACGAGCGACGTATCCTGGCTCTCATCGGTTAAAAGATAGTCATATCGGCTGCCGAACGACGCGGCGAGACCAGGATCAGAGCGAAGCGCCTGTTCTGCAATAGTGAGCATATCATCAAAATCGAGAAGCAAATGGCCCGTCGTCCTTGATTTCGCCTGTTCATATTTCAGTGCGATGGTCCCTGCCTTGTGAAACGGCCCTTTCACCTCTTCCCACTGGGAATGGGGAATCATTCTGTTTTTTAGGAATGAAATGAACGTCTGCAATGCCTTTAGATCATCTTCCGTTCCCTCTTCCTGCATAGTTTTTCGATATAGCTCTTTTAATATCAGACTCTTGGTTTGCGCAGGGCGCTCTCTTTTATTTCCCTCAAGCAGCTCAAACGAAGTACCTGTTTTCTTTAAATATGTACGTGTAATCTGAAACGCCAAGCTATGAATAGTTGAAAAATCAATGGGAGGGTGATTTGGGAAGAACCTTTCGTACCGTTCCGCCATATCCCTGGCAGAAGCCCGGCTAAAGGTGATTGCCTTTATTCGGGAGGCTGGCACATTCTTTACTTCTAGCAAATAGCCGATACGCATAATCATCGTTGTCGTTTTGCCCGATCCTGGGCATGCTAATAAGAGCAACGGGCCAGCGGTTTGCATGACCGCCTTTTTTTGCACGTCATTTAACACAATGCCGAGCTCCCTCTTTTTCCTTTCAAAAAAATCACTCATGTTGCGATAACTCCTTCAGTTGACGTTATTTCTAATTTACCATACGAACGGATATTTGTAGAGGCAATGCAAAAAACCTCTGCATGGGCAGAGGTTTCAGAGTGTAGACAAAGTCGATTTTAACTTTGTCTACACATTTGTAATTGCTTTTTCGACTAATTAGCACACACCTCAGCCTGGCTTGAAAACGCTTGCCAGACTAGGCGCGAAGGCGAGCGAAGACTCGAATAGAACTAAAAGTTCATGAGAGGACGAGCGAGCCGAGCAACAACGTATGAAAGCGTTTTTTCAACAGGCTGAAACCTCTGCATGGGCAGAGGTTTTGCTATCACCAGGTGCTGCTTAATAGCCGCCTGTTTCCAATTTGTCGTCCTTCAAATTCGTCTTATCTTTTCGACTCCCGGTATAGGAAGTAGAAGCCACTTCGTTAGTCTGGCGCTGTTCATCTGTGAATTCCACACCGGACATTTTCGGTTGGGCCGAGTCATGCATGCTGTCGTTCTTCTTGTTGTTCTTGTCTTTTGCCATGATCGTCACTCCTCTATGCGTAGTCTTTTAAAGGATACCCGCAATCGAATGGAGATAATCATGGAATCTTTTTGTTTGCGATGTCCCGTTCCAGACGAAATCCGCCCGGTTTACCGGATCATTTTCCCTTACATATTCCTCTTCCGCCGGGAAATAACGCTCGTTGTACTTCTTCAAAATTGCTTGAGGCGAGCCGATATATAAATCGCGTTCCAGCACCCTTTGGAGTCGGGTTTCTTTATCGATATCGATAAAAATGACTTGGTCAAAGTACTCCCTTAATGCAGGCCGTTGCAAAAATACACCTTCTATGATTAACATGCCGCCTACCGGAATATCAATCCATTTTTCGACATAGGAATCATTGATTTTATTATAAATCTCGATCTTTTTATGCACCGGTTTGCCTTTTCGTATTGGCTTAAATATTTCTTCAATCAAATAGGAGTACCGCCATTGTTCAAAGTAATACGCTTTCCACGGTTCCAATCCTTCTGCATACCGAATCAATCTCGGATGAATGAAATCATCGATATGTAAAAGGACGGAGTCCACGAACTCCTGCTGAATCTTTTCAGCAATTGTCGTTTTCCCCGCCCCGCCTAAGCCGTCAATCCCTAGGACTAGCGTCTGCATTATTTTGGTATTCCTATTGAATTGAATGGAAAGAATCGAAATTCAACTTTTCCAACGACCGACGACTCTTCAATGCATCCAATAATCCGGCTGTCTGTACTGTTGCGACGATTATCGCCAAGAACAAAGAGCTGGCCTTCCGGAACTGTAACCTCAAAGTCTTCTGTCAATTTTTGATCTTTAAAGATCTTTTCTTTATTTTCCTCAATATAAGGCTCATCATACGCCTTGCCATTGATGAATAATTGATCGTCCTTCATTTCGACAGTATCTCCCGGCAACCCAATCACAC
The DNA here is from genome assembly GCF_057373025.1 of Sporosarcina sp. AD_1. Lineage (NCBI taxonomy): Bacteria > Bacillati > Bacillota > Bacilli > Caryophanales > Caryophanaceae > Sporosarcina > Sporosarcina sp. AD_1. The sequence goes on along the minus strand of NZ_JBPVIR010000008.1, from coordinate 22,865 downwards.
GCTTAATGTAATCTTCCTTTGTACCCGGCGCATGGAAAACGACTAAATCAAAATGATCGAGTTTATGGATTTTGGAAATGACAACACGGTTGTTCGATTCAAAAGTCGGTTCCATGGATTGGCCCGAGACGACAACTGGAGCAAATAGAAATTGACGGACGACAAATACGATGACAAACGCGATTGCCAACGATTTAACCCAAGACATAATTTCACTTTTCGTTTCTTTTTTCAAAACTGACTTCCTCCGATCAAAATCTCTCTATTACTAGACTACTCCATTTAATAAAAAGTTTCACGCATTCCTGACGAAATTTGCTGAAAAAATTTCCGCTTCAGAACTCGTACGATTCCTTACGGTACAGCAGCCTATTTCTATCTTATTCCACTAAGGCCCAATGTTTCACCTGGGGCGGGCAAAAAACTTTTTTTGCCTGCTTTCATTATTTAAGAGGCAGAAACCTGCCATTATAGACGGGTCAATCGGGTGATGATCGCTTCATGTTGTGGATATTGCGCTACTAATTCCTCTCGTTCAAATAGCTCAAAATCCTCAAAATCAAAGCCAGGCGCGACCATGCAACCGACGAGCGAGAAGGAGCCTTCTTGAATCATAGAGGAACCAAAGATGGTTCCCTTCGGCACAACGGCTTGTGGTTGTTCACCTTCATGAACAGCCAGTCCAAGTTTAATTTCATTGTATACGCCGTTTGGATCAATCGTATGAATGATCAACGGACTGCCGGCATGGTAATACCAAACTTCATCCGATTTCAATCGATGGAAATGGGAAACTTCTCCGGGCTGCAGCAAGAAATAAATGCTCGTATACAAACTGCGCCGGTTACCCTGCCTGTCTATCTCTTCATCGGAATGAAAAGTGCCTACATAATGACCACCTTCTGGATGAGGCTCCATGTTAAGCTGGTCTATGAAATATTGGGCATCCTGTTTCATGCATCCACCGCCTTCAAGTGTGCCGTGCAATTAAATAAAGAACAATGATTCCCTTCGTCTTGCAACGTCAAGATCGTGACCGATGTATTATCGACTCCCTGGTCGAGATCGGCATCTGGGACCAGTTCATTTAAAAGGCGTTTGATGAAACTGCCATGGCTCACAAGCAGCACCCGCTTGCCTGGATATTTATCTTGGATCTCATTAATGCAAGCCATCCCACGAGAAATAACCTCATTATGAGGTTCAAAACCCATATCGAGCTCCCGCCAATTCGCTCCCCATTTTTCAATACGCTCTGCTTCTGTCGTGCCCTCGATCTTTCCTCCGCCCGTTTCGCGAATTCGATCATCCAGTACCATCGGAACACCCGGCATCTCGTTCCCTATAATTTCAGCAGTCATCTTCGCCCGGCTCAATGGACTCGAATAAATCACATCCCACTGTTCGCCTGCCAATCGTGCGGCTACTCGTTCTGCCATTGCAATTCCTTCCGCATCGAGAGGAATATCGGAGCTCCCTTGCGCACGCCCTTCTTTATTCCAAGCAGTCACCCCATGGCGTATCAATCCAATTGTCGTCATGTTCCCCATCCTTCCTTTATTCAAAATTACACAACATAGCCAAGAGATCGAAGCACATTGTTCATGAAGGATTCAATATATTGATAGACTTCATCCCGTTCCGGCTCTTGATACAAATCATGATACAACCTCTTCCATTCCTTGAAATGGAATTCAGATAGCTGTTGATTAGAAAGCCATTTTTTGGCGTATGAGTTGTCGGTTATTTTATCGCGGCCACCCGTCTGCAGCAGAACAGGAACATCTTGAATGGATGTTTCATTGGTCTGCACAGCCTTCATGAATGCAGTCAATTCCCGGTACCAGGAAGCAGTCACCGCCGAACTGTAATGACGGTCATTTTGGGCGTCTATGTACAGATCATAATTTCTCGTCAGCCTCTCAATCGTCACGTCATGATTAATTTTCATGGAAGGCGATAATTTTGTCAGAACGGACGAAAACTTGGACGGCTGATGTTTTAATGAAAGCCAAGGCGAACTGAAAATACAGCCTGCACATTCCAACTTCTCCGTTTGCAGCAGATGCATCACCAATGTCGCACCCAAGCCGTGGCCGACAACGAACATCGGAACCGTATCGAGCAGCGCGACCTCCATCATCTTCTTAATATGTTTTACATAAGAATCAAATGACTCATCATGCACGCCTCTGCCACTCTCTTCGCCATGCCCCGGCAAATCACTTGTGACGACATGAAAGCCGCCATTCCGTAGTGTCTGGATCAACCATGCATACCGGCGATGGTGTTCATACGCATTATGAACGAGGACAACAATCGCTTTGGGCTGTCCTTCCGCTTCCCATTTCCACATGGAATTCTCCCCTTCCTGCGAAAAATCTATCGAACCTAGCCTGTCTTTGTTACAATGAAAACAGGATGATAATACGATGATTATACACGATTTTTAAAGAAAGAGGGGATCATCTTGATTTATCCATACAATGGTAAAACACCAGCGATTGACCCGTCTGTTTACATTGCGGACTACGCAACCATTACGGGTGACGTGACAATCGGTGCAAACTCATCCATCTGGTTCAACACCGTCATCCGCGGGGACGTCGCCCCTACAATAATTGGAGAACGCGTCAGCATCCAAGACTTGAGCTGCCTCCACCAAAGCCCAGGCAAAACACTGCTCATCGAAGACGATGTCACCGTCGGCCACAAAGCATTACTGCACAGCTGCATTATTCGGAAAGGCGCCCTCATCGGAATGGGTTCCATCATATTAGATGGAGCTGAAATCGGCGAAGGAGCTTTCATTGGAGCAGGAAGCCTCGTGCCACCCGGAAAGAAAATTCCTCCGAACTGCCTCGCCCTCGGCTCCCCTGCTAAAGTAGTCCGAGAACTCAACGACGAAGACCGGGCAGACATGGAACGCATCGTCAACAGCTATGTGGAAAAAGGACAAGTTTATAAAAAAATGCAAAAATGAAAGCACAACGCGTGTGCTTTCATTTCTCTAATATAAATAAAGTGACAATGCCCGCCAACAATACAAACCCTACTCCCCCAAGCAGAACCATAAGCCACATCTCTAATCCCATATCCTTCAACCTCCCTATGAGAGTCGTCGATCTTCCCCTACTAAGAGGAACAAGCGATTGGAAAAATCTCCATATAACTATAAGTAGTATTACCATACCAAACCGTTTCTGGAAAATCAAAATACACGCTATCTTGATATGTATTATTTTAGCTGAATAATTGGATTGAGGACTATACAATTGGTTCGGAGGCGAATACGGATTGTTGGTTGAATATACGGGTGGTTCGCTGGTGGATACGAGCGGTTGCAGAAATATACGAGTGGTTCGGCAGCCGATACGAGCGGTTGCCGGAAGATACGAGTGGTTCGATTGCGGATACGAGCGGTTGCCAGAATATACGAGTGGTTCGGCAGCCGATACGAGCGGTTGCCAGAATATATGAGTGGTTCGGCAGCCGATACGAGCGGTTGCCGGAAGATACGAGTGGTTCGACGGCCGATACGAGCGGTTCGACCGTTTTATCTAAACGCGGGAAATTTTTATGTCTTTGCCTGCACCAGGTCGCGCTGCATGCCTTTGACCAATCAAGAAAATTGATCGGATCGTTAAGCTTATTCTTCTCGAGGAATTTTACGAGCGGTTCGGGAGTGGATACGAGCGGTTGCCGGAAGATACGAGTGGTTCGACGGCCGATACGAGCTGTTGCCGGAAGATACGAGTGGTTCGATTGCGGATACGAGCGGTTGCCAGAATATACGAGTGGTTCGGCAGCCGATACGAGCGGTTGCCAGAAAATATGAGTGGTTCGACGGCCGATACGAGCGGTTGCCGGAAGATACGAGTGGTTCGACGGCCGATACGAGCGGTTCGACCGTTTAATCTAAACGCGGGAAATTTTTATGTCTTTGCCTGCACCAGGTCGCGCTGCATGCCTTTGACCAATCAAGAAAATTGATCGGATCGTTGAGCTTATTCTTCTCGAGGAATTTTACGAGCGGTTCGACCGCGGATACGAGTGGTTCGGCGGCCGATACGAGCGGTTCGACCGTTTAATCTAAACGCGGGAAATTCCATGTCTTTGCCTGCACCAGGTCGCGCTGCATGCCTTTGACCAATCAAGAAAAATGCTCGGATCGTTGAGCTTATTCTTCTCGAGGAATTTTACGAGCGGTTTGGGAGTGGATACGAGTGGTTCGATGGCGGATACGAGCGGTTGCTGAAATATACGAGTGGTTCGACCGCAGATACGAGCACTCCAACGTTCAATCTAGCACCTCTTAAAACTGACGATTTCTATGTTACTGGGGAAAACACTTATAATGAAGCATTTGTAAATAAAGCAGGACGAAATCATAACCTGTTTGTTAAGATGAAACTAATCATAAATAAATCTTTACTAACGCATATGGATTAGGCTACTTCTGATCCACCATGCTACTGCAAATAAACATCGGAAAAGGTGAAATCATATTAAAAAGTATAAGCAAGGACTCATCATTTCGCTTATTTTTCTAATCATACTCTTTATTATAGATCGGAGCCTATACAGTGGAGTCATGTCGTTAAAAATGCCGATTGTTTTATTAGGACTTCATGTTATTGTTTACCATCAGCTAATTCCGAATAAGAGGCTCACACGTTATTTCATTTATATTGGTATAATTATTTTATCTGTTTTCCTTTCTTTACCATCGTTAACTTATAAACAAGCAAAAGAAAAAGTCTTAAACAATCATACTATGACCATCGTGGATACGGGTACCGTTCAAGTGGAGTCTAGTTGGAATCCTTTTGCTCCAGATCGTGCTTACTATTTTAAAGGAAAGAATGCAAGCTCCGAAGAGATTACGCTAATGGTTGTCCCTGATACAGGTAAAGTTCTGGTAATCAATTATTAATTAGCGCCAAGAAAGAAATTAAAGTGGCTTTTCGTATGATTGCAGATCAATACCCTTGTATTAAGTACTCCACTCTCCCTTCAATAGCAAAACGAAAACAGATACCCTTTATTTTGGATATGGATGGATTCCTGCCCTCCAACCCATTGTAAGGGATTTTTTTAATCCCCAAATTCCCCTTCATCTCACGCCCTCTTCCAATCAAAAAAACAGGAGAAGAAAAACATAACGTTTTTCTTCTCCTGTTTCATTATTACCCGACAACGATGCCGGATTTCTCTTTCAAAGCGGCTGCTTTGTCGGTTTGTTCCCAAGGAAGCTCGACATCTGTGCGGCCAAAGTGACCGTATGCAGCAGTTTGTTTGTAGATCGGTCTGCGAAGATCAAGCATTTTGATGATGCCGGCAGGACGGAGATCAAACAGCTCACGCACCATTTCGACTAGCTTGCTTTCTTCGACTTTTCCAGTTCCGAATGTGTCGATGGAAATGGAAACGGGTTTCGCAACACCGATTGCGTACGCCAGCTGTACTTCACAACGGGAAGCGAGTCCAGCAGCTACGATATTTTTCGCTACGTAGCGTGCCGCATAGGATGCGGAACGGTCTACTTTTGTCGCGTCCTTACCGGAGAATGCACCGCCGCCGTGACGAGCGTAGCCGCCATACGTATCAACGATAATTTTCCGGCCTGTCAATCCTGCATCCCCTTGTGGTCCGCCGATAACGAAACGACCGGATGGGTTAATGAAGTATTTGGTTTCTTCATCTAATAATTCAGCAGGGACGACTGCATCAATCACGTGTTCTTTAATGTCACGTTTGATTTGATCTAACGTTGTGTCCGGGTGATGCTGTGTCGAGATGACAATGGTATCGACACGGACCGGTTGGTTGTTTTCATCATATTCGATCGTTACTTGCGTTTTTCCATCCGGACGTAAATAAGAAAGGATGTCTTCTTTGCGAACTTGCGCTAAGCGTCGGGATAATTTATGCGCCAAGCTAATTGGCAAAGGCATTAATTCCGGAGTTTCATCACATGCGTATCCGAACATCAAGCCCTGATCCCCTGCACCGATGGCTTCCAATTCTTTATCGGTCATCGTTCCTTCTCTTGCTTCGAGCGCCTGATCCACACTCGCTGCGATGTCCGGTGATTGTTCATCAATGGAAGTCAAAACAGAAGAGGTTTCCCAGTCGAATCCGAATTTCGCGCGGGTGTACCCGATTTCCTTTACTGTGTCCCGAACGACCTTCGGAATATCAACGTACGTTGTCGTTGTAATTTCACCTATAACAAGTACGAGACCTGTTGTGATAGTTGTTTCACACGCAACGCGTGCATTTGGGTCTTCCTCTAAAATTGCATCCAAAATGGCGTCAGAGATCTGATCGCACATTTTATCCGGATGTCCTTCTGTTACCGATTCCGATGTGAACAGTCGGCGATTTGTCAATGTAATTTCCTCCTTAACGGCTTGCTCATATTGATACGGTACTCTATATGTCCCAGTAGTTCCACGCCTGAAGAGAGTCGACGTCAACATACACAAGGATTAAGGGCCAGACAATATAAAAAGCCTTCCACTCACGTAAATATACATGAGGAAAGGCATTATTTCAAAAGCAGCACCTTTCACTCTTATCGTCCAAGGATTCAACCTTGCTCCAGGTTTGGCACCTTTTCGCAGTGTATGCGCAGGTTGCCGGGCTTCATAGGGCCTGTCCCTCCGCCAGCTCGGGATAAGAGTATCCGTTCATGATATAATGCTACGAAAAACTCGCGCTTTTGTCAAATCATTTTAATGAGAAACACTTGAGTTTTTAATTAGTATAGATTATTATTCTTAATGTGTTATACTAATTACGAAAATAAGGATACCCATTGAGTTGGGACTATATGTAAAGGACGGTACGTAAACTATGATTTCAGCGAAAATCGAAAACGGACTTAAAGAACTTCTTGCAGGCAACAATGTTACAATCCAGCCATCCGTCGCGGAATTGGTTGAAAAGGCGACAGCTCGCGGAGAAGCACAACTTTCAGCAGACGGTGCACTCGCTGCACGCACTGGAAAGTATACGGGCCGTTCACCTGGAGACAAATTCATTGTTGAAGAACCTTCCACTAAAGATAAAATCGACTGGGGCAAAGTGAACCGTCCGATTTCTGCGGACATCTTTGATTCACTATACACGAAAGTGATCAATCATTTAAAGCAAAAAGATGAATTATTTGTTTTCAAAGGCTTTGCAGGTGCTGATAAAGACTCCCAGCTTTCCCTTCAGGTCATCAACGAATACGCGTGGCAAAACTTGTTTGTCCACCAATTATTCATCCGCCCGACTGAAGAAGAATTGAAAACGCATGAAGCACAATTCACGATCTTAGCTGCACCGTCTTTCAAAGCAGATCCAGCTGTTGATGGAACGAACTCCGAAACATTCATCATTGTTTCCTTTGAGCGCCGTATTGTGTTGATCGGCGGTACTGAATATGCTGGAGAAATGAAGAAATCGATTTTCTCTGTCATGAACTTCTTGCTTCCTGAACGCGGCATTTTACCGATGCACTGTTCTGCAAACGTTGGTGAAGAAGGCGATGTTGCTTTGTTCTTCGGCCTTTCAGGTACTGGAAAGACAACGTTGTCTGCAGATGCACAACGTAAATTGATCGGTGATGACGAGCACGGCTGGTCGGATAACGGCGTCTTCAATATTGAAGGTGGCTGCTATGCTAAATGTATCAACCTTTCGCCTGAAAAAGAACCGGAAATTTATGGTGCAATCCGTTTTGGTTCTGTCTTGGAGAACGTTGTCTTGGATGAAGAAACACGTGTTGCAGATTATGATGATAACTCCTTAACTGAAAACACTCGTGCCGCTTATCCGATTCAATATATCGATAACATCGTTACGCCATCAGTGGCTGGCCAGCCAAAAACAATCATCTTCTTGACTGCGGATGCATTTGGTGTGCTGCCTCCAATCTCCAAGTTGACGAAAGAGCAAGCGATGTATCATTTCCTTAGCGGCTTCACGTCCAAATTGGCAGGTACTGAACGCGGGATTACAGCTCCTGAAGCGACATTCTCGACATGCTTCGGTTCTCCGTTCCTTCCGCTTCCTGCAACGGTTTATGCGGAAATGCTCGGTAAGAAAATCGATGAGCATGATGCACAAGTATTCCTTGTCAATACAGGCTGGACTGGCGGCGAATACGGCGTCGGCAAGCGTATGGCATTGAAACATACTCGTACAATGGTTCGTGCAGCTCTTGCTGGCAAGTTGAAAGACGTAGAAACTGAAACGAACGAAGTGTTCGGTCTTGCGATGCCTACAGCAATTGAAGGCGTTCCTAGCGAAGTATTGAACCCACGCAATGCTTGGGCAGATACTGCAGCATACGATAAGAAAGCTAACGAATTGGCTGATCTGTTCCGTGAGAACTTCAAGAAATTTGAAAATGTCTCTGCAGATATTGTCAAATTTGGCGGACCAACTGCCTAATCGAATACAAGCAAGCCGTCTCGCACATAACGTGAGACGGCTTTTCTTATTGAAATTCACCTCCGATTTTCGTCCGCTAGAAAACACCTCCGAGACCGATCCGCTCGAAGGTGCTTTTTCAATGCAATCTATTCAACTTTTTTCATCCACTCGCATAATTCGCGGACAACCCTCGCATTTTCAGCTGCCGGGAAGTGGTGTGTATAGTCAGGAAAATACCAGGTATCATACGTCTTATCTTGTTCCCGCAACGCGTCCTCCAGCATGATCGCCTGTTCAAATGAGACATTTTCATCTTTCATGCCGTGGATAATCAAAATAGGCGCATCCATTTCCTTAATACGGAATAAGGCAGTCCGTTCCCGGTACGCTTCCGGCAAATTGTTCGGCGTACCGCCGATAACCCGTTTCATCATTCTTCGCATGTCTTCTCTTTCATTGTACGTGAACACGACATCCGAAATACCCGCCCACGTGACGACAGAGGTGATATCATCTCGTAAAATCGCAGTCCATAATGCCATGATCCCGCCACGCGAAAAAGCGTACAAATGAATGCGATCTTTCCGCAGCTTTGGATGTTGCTTGAGTACATCCACTCCAAAGACCGCATCCTGACGGTCGGCTCCTGCAAACTCGTCTCGCCCTTCCCCACCGCGGTTTCCTCGGTAGTAAGGGGCGAACACGACAAAACCTTGCGAAGCGAACTGCGCAATCCGGGAAGGGCGCACCATACCGACATGCTGCATGCCGCCGCGCAAATAAAGGATGCCTTCATATTGGCCTTCTTCTACCGGTTCCCCCAGCAGTCCCTTCACTTTCACTCCGCCCGACCAGTACGTCACTTCCTGGAGCTTCACGCGGGGATTTGGCGACGGGTAGATCCTTTTGGAAATGATGCTACCGTTATCCGCCATGGGTTTCCACCCACTTCCGGATTTTCTCCATGCCGGTGTCCTTCATATGGAAACTTAATTCGTTGCAAAGGTCCAGTTCCTCATCCGTGAACCATAAAGCACCGCCTGTTTCGTACAGCACCGGATTTTCCTCAATGGAATCGACAGTACCCGTAAATACCGCTTTGCAAAAAGGAGGATCGGTTTCCACGACATATTCGGCAAATTTAACAAGGTCCTTCAGTGTAACGCCTGTCTCTTCGATCGCTTCACGGACCGCGGCCTCTTCTATTGTTTCGCCCGGCTCTGCCTTGCCTCCGGGAAATTCGATCCCTCTGCTTTCATGGCGAGTCAAAAGCCATTTCCCCTCATGCTTCAGGACCACGAGAACATGTCTTGCTTCCATGCCTTTGCGATTCTCACCAAAAGTCAATTCAACTGCAGCGCCTTTAATGTCATTATACGTAATCATATGTAACACATCCTTTCCTATAGTGTAGCGAAGGACACGCGCATTTACATTCCAAATGTTCTTTTTATCCAAATAAAATATAGCAGGACGCTTGAACGCCCCGCCATCAAGTAAATCTTTAGAACGGATTGTACTTTTTCTCAGGTTCCGGACGGAAATAAGGCAATTTCTCGATAAATAAACGTGTTTCCGTATCTGTAAACTCATGGATTAACGCATAAAGCTTCATCGTCCGAACATCGATATCCGTATTATCACTGTCGAAATGATAGGGAACATAAGGCAGGTGAGAACGCAGGAAGTTGCGGAACTCCAAATGATTCATCTGCTCAAATAAATGTTCAAAGATCGGGATGTATTCTCTCGTAATCGTCAATTCATATTCCCAAGGGGATGAATGCTTATCTGTCATGATTTGCTGGTTGGCTACAGACACGTATAGCTTTACTGGGTTCTCTTGCATCACATATCATTCCTTTTTCGTTAGTATGGAACAATGTGGCGGAATGATACGCTTTTAACTGAACCCCGAAGGTTTACTACGTTATTCGTTTTTCTCGTTCGCCATGCGTTCCACCGCACTTGAGACGTTTGCATGAACCATTGGATCCAGTGGATGCGGAACCAGATCACCTGGTTTTGTTGAATCCACGATGGCAAGCGCCGCCGCAATCAACATCGGATAGGTGATTTCCTTCGCACGCGCATTTAAGGTTCCTCGGAATATGCCAGGAAAGCCGAGCACATTATTTACTTGACGTCCGTCTGCCGCAAATGCCGCGCCCGCTTTCAATGCCACTTCTGGCTGTATTTCAGCATTTGGATTCGATAGTGCCAGGATGATCTGCCCTTTACGGACCATTTCAGGTTTGATCAACCCTTCAACGCCTGTAGTTGCTATAACAATATCGCAAGTCTCCATCAATGTCTCAATAGATGGCAAAGTAGATCCACCAAAGTCTTTTAGTCTTTGCAAGGCTGCTTCATTACGGTCCACTCCGTACATTTCCTTGACTCCGTAATTCAATAGCATTCTGCTGATCGCAAGCCCTGCTGCGCCGAGACCGATTTGCCCTACTACGGAATTGGACAGATCCACGCCCGTTTGCCTACAGGCGTTTAGAACAGATGCCAGCGTGACGACAGCAGTCCCGTGCTGGTCATCATGCATGACCGGAATCGGCAATTCGGCTTTCAGGCGCTCCTCGATTTCAAAGCAATGCGGTGAACCAATATCTTCAAGTAAAATACCGCCGAATCCTTGATGGATATGCTTGACGGTTTCTACCACTTCGTCCGGATCACTCGTGTCCAAAAGAATCGGAATCCCGCTAATTCCGGCAAATTGATCGAATAACACCGCTTTTCCTTCCATCACGGGCATGCCAGCCACCGGTCCGATATTGCCCAACCCAAGTATCGCCGTTCCATCCGTCACAATCGCTACTGTATTGGATATGCTGGTGAAATAATTCGCCTGTTCCGGATCTTCCTGAATGACCTTGCAGACATTCGCAACACCTGGTGTGTACACGCGGCGTAAATCCCCTAGTGAACGGATTTCAATCTTGCCTTTCATATGGATTTTTCCGCCTTCATGGGCATGCAGGACATCGTCTGTCACTGCCAGGACTTGAATGCCGCCACCTAGTGCATTGATCGACTTCACAATTTTTTGAAGCTGATCTTCACTTGTGCATTGCACCGTCACGTCGCGGATAGTTGATAATGTGCCTACTTTTATGGTTTGTATATCGCCGATGTCACCGCTCTGCAGCCCGATAGCTGTGGCGACTTTTGCAAAATTCCCTGGCACGGAAGGTGTTTCGATGATTAAATTTCTCATATATTGCACTTCTGCCATGCTGAAAACCTCCATGTTTATTAATAAAGATAGAATGCTCTTGCCTAACCCATACCCCATTCTACATGGAGTTAATTCAGCATCCAACCAAAAAATGAGCATACACCCCAAACGAGGCGTATACTCACTTCCTATTACGCTTTCATATCAAGCGCCGTTCCTTTGTAAGGATGGGCTACCGACTGCTGTGGCAAGCTTTCCAATAAATCCGTCGCTGCGGTTGCGTTAACGGCCATCGCCTTGTTCAACACGCTTAACTGGACTGTAGATTGAAGGCTGCGCAGTTGGCTCGCCATAATGGAATTCAACTCCATTCCCATCCCTCCTTCCCCTTCTTCTATCGGCAAACCGATAAAAATATCAAGGGAAATCAAATCATTTATTATCTTCGCCTAGGAATGCATTTAGCATCCATTGATGTTTCTCCACGCTCTGGTATGTTGCATTCAATAAATCTTCCGTCATATCGTCACCGTCCTCAGCAGCCAGCTTCATGCCGTGTTTCAATGATTCCATAATGGCATTGAAATCATCGACTACTGATTTGACCATCTGCTCTGCTGACTCAGAACCGGTTGCTTCTTGAACGACAGACAGCTCCAGATGTTTGCGCAAGGCAGCAGCCGGTTCCCCGCCAAGTGTCAGCATCCGTTCTGCGATTTCATCCATATGAAGAGTCGCTTCGTTATATAGTTCTTCAAATTTGGCATGTAACGTGAAAAATTCTCTTCCTTTCACATACCAATGATAATTATGAAGTTTGGCATACATGACCGACCATGTGGCCACCTGCTTATTTAATTCGTTTAACAATTCCTTGGACATATAATTCTCTCCTTCAAACCGATTTATATAAAGCATCTCTCTGTTAATTTACCTCTAAAAGAAATAAAATAAACCTATCAGCAAAAGAGGAGTCCAGTCCATTGAAGTATATCTTAATGAGTTTGATTAAAATTTATCAAAAAGTTATTTCTCCGCTCACACCACCGACATGCCGGTTTTATCCGACCTGTTCCCACTATGGGATAGAAGCGATCGAAAAACATGGTGCCTTAAAAGGATCATGGCTTGCAATCCGAAGAATATCAAAATGCCATCCCTTTCATGAGGGTGGATTTGACCCCGTACCCGACAAAATTGAAAAAGACAAATGATCTTCCGGCGAAAGCCGGTTTTTTTATGGATGTTAAGGGTTGCGCATTCTTCCATTCTCCTGTATGATAAAAAAGCCTTCTTAAATAGTAACCATTACGATTAACAAGAAAAGGAGAATATTTAAATTGAAACGATTCCTACTTATTGTATTGACGTTAACACTTGTCTTAGGAGCTTGCGGTAAGACGAGCGAAAAAGTGAAGACGAAGGAAAAAGATGGTACGATTTCGATCTATACCACTGTCTATCCCCTTCAGTATTTTGCTCAGCGGATCGGCGGATCTCGTGTGGACGTCCATTCCATCTATCCGGCTGGAGCAGATGAACATACATTTGAACCAACACAGAAAGATATGATGAATTTAGCGGACGCAGATCTCTTTTTGTATATCGGCCTTGGCCTTGAGGGATTTGTTGAAAATGCGAAAAAGACATTAAAAAATGAAAACGTGCAGATGATTGCCACAGCTGAAAACATCCCTACTGAGGAATTACATGCTGGACATGATCATGGCCATGATGATGAGGATCACGACGAAGATGGGCATGAAGAAGAACATCATGACCATGGAGAATTTGATCCCCACGTCTGGATTTCTCCAAAATTGAGCATCGAACTGGCCAAATCCATCGAACAGGCATTAATTAATCAAGCACCGGAATACGAAGAGGAATTCAAAACGAATCTGGAGCAGCTGGAACAGGATCTCATTGCTTTAGATGGTCGGTTCCAAGAGATGGCAAGCAAAGCCCCATCCAAAACCTTCTTCGTTTCCCATGCTGCGTTTGGGTATATCGCCGAAGAGTATGGTTTAGAACAAGTGGCCATTTCCGGTTTGAATTCACAAAGTGAGCCTTCCCAAAAACAATTGGCCCATATTGTAGAGCAGGCGAAGGAAAAAAAGGTCCACTATATCTTATTCGAACAAAACGTCTCCTCAAAATTGACAGATGTTATCCGTAAAGAAATTGGAGCAGAATCGTTGATGCTTCATAATTTAGGTGTTCTGACACCTGATGATGTGAAAAACGAGGAAACATATTTCACGCTGATGGATCGTAATATTAAGGTCTTCCAAAAAGCACTAAGCCAATAAAGAATTAAACAGCCGAAGCAAAACGGGGAGCATCGTCTAGCTTCCCCGTTTCTTTTTATATGGACGGGAGGAGTTTCTTCAACTCCCGCCTCAATAATTTATTTGAAGCATTACGAGGCAATTGATCAACAAAAATGATCTGTTTAGGCACTTTATATTTTGCCAATCTTGCGGCACAATAGTCGATCAGCTCGTCACCCGTTCCGTCACCTTTCTTGACAATAAAAGCGATCGGGACACTTCCCCATGTATCATTTTCTATCCCGCACACTCCTGCCTCTTGTACAGCAGGATGCCCCATCAATACATTTTCTATTTCCGCAGGGTAAATATTTTCTCCGCCTGAGATAATTAAATCGGAACGCCGGTCCATTACATATAAATAACCGTCTTCGTCCAAATAGCCAATATCCCCGGTGTGCAGCCAGCCATCCACCATCGGCTGTCTTTCTGAAAAGCGGCCGATATATCCGGGCGTGACATGAGGACCACGTATTAAAATTTCTCCTGCCTCATTCGGCTTGCTGGCACCCTCAATTTTGATTTCATTAAAGAATAATGGTTTTCCGGAGGAGCCAAGCTTTTGCAATGCATCCTCAGCCGAGAGAGTTGCTGTCTGAGAACTTGTCTCCGTCATTCCGTACGTTTGGAGAACAGGGATGCCCAATTCGCTTGCACGGTCAAGTACAGAACGTGCCACTGGCCCACCACCAACTAGCATGGTTTTGAAATTCGGTGATACAGCCCAGTCGTTATCGAGCAATTCCTCCATCACCTTCTCGAGTGTCAACGCGACGACGGACATACGGGTCACCTTGCCATCTCGGATATCCATAGCGGATTTTATCGCATCAAATTTTTCGTATAGGCGAACTTCCATTCCGTATAGCAAAGAACGGACTAAAATGGAAAAGCCGCTTATATGGAAAAGAGGCATCGCACAAAGCCAGACATCCTTTTCTGAAAGCCCGAGATTCAAGACAGAGGACAAAGCACTGGAAGTATGGTTCCCTGCAGTTTGCCGGACTCCCTTCGGAAAACCGGTTGTTCCGGAAGTATACATGATGGTAATCGTTCGATCCTCATTCCACGACCGTTCCGGGAGAAAAGCTGTTTCTTCCATCGACTGCAGCTCAGACACGGTGAGCATCCGGACCTTCGATTCGTTTATCAACTCTGTGTAATCATCCGAAACAATTACGGTTTGCACTTCTGCATCTTCAAGCTGCCATTCCAGTTCAGATATTGATAATCGGCTGTTCAACATGACCATCTCCAGCCCTGCCAACATGCATCCATGGATAATAAATACCATTTCTGGAGTTGATTTTCCGAGAAGAGCGATTCGATCCCCATTTATCAAGCCGCATGATGTTAATTGCCGCGCCCTCCTCATAGCTTCACCGTGCAGCTGCTCAAATGTCCATTGTTTGCTGCCAAATGTCAAAGCGAGGCGGCCCGGAGTTAAATATGCTCGTTGCAATAGCCAATTTGGTATCATTTGATTCACCTGACTTTCCCTAAAAAACTGTTGGTCACCACATTTTTCATCTTAATTATAAATAAAAGAAAAACTGCCTAGCGAAAGGCAGTTTCATTTATTAAGGGAAGCGTGGGAATTGACCAAAGTCCGGTTTGCGCTTTTCTTTAAACGCATCTCGTCCTTCTTTTGCTTCGTCAGTCGTATAGTAAAGAAGGGTCGCATCGCCTGCCATTTGTTGAAGACCCGCCAGGCCGTCCGTATCTGCATTCATAGCTGCTTTAATAAAGCGAAGTGCTGTTGGACTCATGGATAGCATTTCTTCGCACCATTGGACTGTTTCATCTTCCAATTGCTCATATGGGACAACCGTATTGACCAATCCCATATCCAGAGCTTGCTGTGCGTCGTATTGGCGGCAGAGATACCAAATTTCGCGGGCTTTCTTATGGCCAATGATTCTTGCTAAATAACCGGAACCATAACCTGCATCAAATGAGCCGACTTTTGGTCCAGTCTGTCCAAAAATGGCATTGTCAGCAGCAATCGTCAAATCACATACTACGTGAAGCACGTGTCCGCCACCGATAGCATAGCCTGCAACCATCGCGACAACCGGTTTAGGAATTACGCGGATTAAGCGTTGTAGATCCAAAACATTCAAGCGCGGAATTTCGTCATCGCCAACATATCCACCATGTCCTCGAACCTTTTGGTCACCGCCTGAACAGAAAGCTTTTTCGCCTTCACCAGTTAAAACGATGACGCCGATGCTGTCATCATCACGTGCTCGTGAAAAAGCATCAATCATTTCCATAACCGTTTTTGGACGGAATGCATTGCGCACTTCCGGACGGTTGATCGTCACTTTGGCAATGCCGTTGTATTTTTCGTATTTGATATCTTCGTATGTACGAATTGTTTCCCATTGACGTGTCATACTGTACCTCCTCAATAAGTTATACCTTCTAAATACTCCTTCACTATTGTAACAAATAGTTCGGGTTTTTCCACGTGAATTGCATGTCCAGCCTGTGGAACAATGATTTGGGAGGCGTTCGGGAGATCTTTTTTCATTTCCCGGGCAATAGCTACAAATTTCGAGTCTAACTCTCCCGTCATTAATAATACAGGCATTTGAAGCTTATTTAATACCTCCCAATACGATGGCTGGCTGCCTGTCCCAAAGCCTCTCAGGCTGTTCGCCAGTCCAGCCGGAGACTGGGACATCCGTTCTTCTCGTATTGCTTGGCGCTTATCCACGGACAGCATTTTCTGCGACTCGAACAGAGGGATATTTTCCCAATTATTCACAAAAGTTTCTATCCCATCATGTATGATGCGTTCTGCCAAACTGGCATCGCTTGCCCGTCTTGCGATCCGCTCTTCCTCTTTTTGAAGTCCAGGAGAGGAGCTTTCCAATAATAATGCTTCAATCTTTTCAGAATGTGAGGCAGTATATCCGATTGCCAGCCGGCCACCCATTGAATAACCAACAAGAATAAATCGGCTGAGCTGGAGTTGATCAAATAAACAATCTAAATCTGCCACTTGTTCAGACATGGCGTATCTAGCTGGTTCAGTCGGAATAGACGTCTTGCCGTGACCAGTCAAATCTATGGCGTAAACAGAATAGTCATCCTTCAGCATGTTCATTGCATCACGCCAAGTCGAGGTGCTTCCTGTAAACCCATGGAGAAATACGATAACGGGTTTTTCTGGATTCACAAACTGCTCCACATACATGTCAAGACCGCGAATGGAGTATGTCTCTCCCATTATCCCAACTCCTTCTGAACAGAGTCCCAATACGCTCGATGTGCCTCCACATTAGCTTTTCGATCTGTAAAGACTTCGATAATCCGAATAGACTTCACTTTCATCTTTTCGAGTTCACTTCTGAAAGCTTCTGCAGAGGAGACCGCTGCGTATTGTGCATCATACATGGAAGCGATGTGCTGGAACGTTAAGCCGGTCGGAGTACCGAATAATTCTTCAAAATGATTGTCAACACTCGCCTGAGGAAGATAAGAGAAGATGCCGCCGCCATCATTATTCACAATGATAATCGTCACATCATATTCCTGGAACCGTGAAACGAGTAAACCATTCTGGTCATGAAGAAATGATAAATCGCCGATTAGCAAGTAAGCAGGACGCTTGCGTGCTGCCTGCATGCCAAATGCACTGGAAACTATACCGTCAATCCCGTTTGTGCCCCGATTTGAAAAGATAGAAATATCTTTCTCCGTCTTTTGGAAGAAGGTATCAACGTCCCGGATCGGCATACTGCTGCCGCTGAATAGATCTACTCCATCCGGCAAATGTTCAAATAAGATTTTGGCAATGGCACCCTCATCACCAGGTATTCCAATATCGTACTTTTTCAAAAGTGAGCCTGCGACTTCATTCGCCCTTGACCAAGTTTCCACATAATCCGACCGATCTTTTTGAATAGAGATCGCAAGGACAGCCTCTGGAGCGGCTTGGATATGGTGTGTCACTGCTCCGATTGAGTCTCTGAAGATAGGCGATTCATCAACTGCCAAATAGGTAGCGGGGCGTGCTTTCTTTAAATAGAGGGACAGCGGCTTGGAAATCGGCTGTGCACCAAAACGGATGACCGCTTCCGGCATGGTCCTATCAGCAAATGAAGCACTTTTTAATAACGCATCATAATGTTCTATGCACAACTCCCAACAGTCAACTGGAACTTCTGCACGCAAATTGGATAGCGGATCACATAGCACCGGCCATTGGAGCGCTTTGGCAAATCGCCAAAAGTGCTCCTTATTTAAGCCAGTATCCAGCTCACCGGCGATAATTAATCCTTTCTCCGCACCAGTAAGAAGTGTTTGAATCTCCTCGGCTGACTCGGGAGACAAAGAAGAAATACCTTGAATTTGGTGTTTATAGGTGACCTCAGGTTCCTCCTGATCAAAATCGATCAGCAACGGTTCCCGGAATGGCACATTAATATGAACTGGCCCTTTAGGAGCTGTCTTTGCAGCCGAAATAGCGCGATTCAAATGACGGTCGAGAAATCGATCCATCTCTTCATTATCTTCTGGCAAAGGAAAGTCGACACTGAACTTCACATGCTTACCATAAATATCGACTTGATCGATAGCTTGAGGAGCACCGACTTCGCGCAATTCGTGCGGCCTGTCCGCCGTCAGTACAATCAATGGAATACGTGCATAAAAAGCTTCCGTAATAGCAGGATGATAATTGGATACGGCAGTTCCTGATGTACAAAGCAAGATGACCGGTTTCCCAGATGCTTTGGCAAGACCCAGTGCATAGTATGCGGCGGATCGTTCATCAATTTGCAAATGTGTCTGCATCCCTTTTGATGAGGCAAATGCATAGGCTAGTGGCGTCGAGCGGGATCCTGGACTGATCACCGCCTGTTCGACACCAGCTTGCACGAAAAGACGTGTCAGTCTTTTTACATATGCGGTCAGTACAGCACGTCTATCCATTTAAATTTCCTCCAAGCGCCCGTAGGACTGGTCTGAATTTCACCCATGTTTCCGCATACTCCGAATTTGGATCAGAGTCCGCGACAATGCCGCCGCCGGCGTACAAATAAGCCCGGTTTCCTGCAAGCAGTGCAGAGCGTATCGCCACCGCAAATTCTCCATTTCCTGCTGCATCCGTCCAGCCAATGGGAGCTGCGTAATACCCACGGTCAATTCCCTCTTCCTGCCGAATCATGTCGAGGGCAATATTGGTAGGGACTCCCCCAAGAGCAGGTGTAGGATGTAGGGACTTGATAAAACTAAAAATATCCGTATCCTTGCCTACTGAACCTTGAACAGGCGTGAAAAGATGCTGAATATCTCGGACTTTCATCAGTCGAGGTGTTTTCGGTATCGACACATCCTGGCTCAGACGGTTAAAAATTGCAGAGATCATATCAACGACATATTGATGCTCTTCACGATTTTTCCGATCCCTCATCAATTCTTCCCCAAGGATGCGGTCTTCCACCGCTGTATCTCCACGACGGATAGATCCGGCCACGCAGGCTGAATAGGCCTGGCCATTTTTAATTTCAATTAATCTTTCCGGCGTTGCGCCAAAAAACAGCGTATCGCGGTTCTCGAGACCGAAGTGATAGCTCTGCTGCTGTTCATTTGTAATCGAATGCAGTACAGCTGTCGAAGACACTTCTTCCTGCAAGACAAGCTCCAACATGCGGGCAATCACTACTTTTTCCGCTTTGCCTTCACGGATATGCTTCGTTACTTGGGCTACCGCCTGTAAATACCTCTCCTTCTCTCTTTCGACAGTCGACATGATTTGAGGCTTGGCGCCATACTGAAAATCATGAACTTGCGAAATATGGATCAGTCGGTCCCGCTCCTCACGCAATGTATCAAACTCGGATACTGCATGCTCCTCTTCCGTAATCATATTGATCGAAATGGAAGTTACACCATCCTCAATGACAAGCTGAAAAGTAGGCACAACAAAAAAAGCGGATGGGTATGAGCTCCACTCACTCTCTTTCCTATGCAGCGGATCATAAGAAAACCCTCCGAAAAGAACGGGATCCCGATCTTTTTCCTCTTTAACAAGAACGGAACATAATCGCTTCCATTCATTCGATACATCCCTATATCTATCTGTACAGCTTTCAGATGAAATGACATAGGCATGTCCCAAACCGACAAGAGTCTTGCTTGCTTCTGCATTCTGCCAATAAAACCGTTCGTTTTTATAATCAGCTGAGCCAGACTCAAAAAATGTCAACGGCGTGATTCCACGGATTTCAATTGTTTCAGTGAAGAAATGCAACTTTTTCGAAGCACGCGCAAGTTGTCGGTGATCACCATCGGTTAAATTCCGAATCATGATGTTCTCTCCTTACGTTACCATTCACACACTTTTGTTCTTTTCCCTTCTTCCATTATACCGGAAACCTATGGGAAAGGCATAAATAATGCAAACCAGCATATCCTATTTCTTCATTTTGGAGTACAATGGATTCGAGCATTTTTTATAGTTAGGAGCGAATCAATTTGCAACAAACGATTAAGGCAGATACCGGCTGGAGGATCTGGTGGCAATTAACAAGACCCCATACACTGACAGCGGCTTTTGCACCCGTATTTCTAGGAACAATGATTGCCCTCTCATATGGAGAGTTCCACTTTTCTCTTTTTCTAGCCATGCTAGTGGCAAGCATATTCATCCAAATGGCTACGAATATGTTTAATGAGTACTATGATTATAAAAGAGGGCTGGATACTGAACATTCCATTGGTATCGGAGGAACGATTGTGAGAAACGGCGTTCAGCCTAGAACAGTGCTCAACATCGCCTTCTTGTTGTATGCCATCTCCATAGGTATCGGAGTCTATATCTGCATGGAGACGTCATGGTGGCTGGCAGCTGTCGGATTGGTCTGCATGGCAATCGGCTACTTTTATACCGGAGGACCTTATCCCATTGCATATACGCCATTTGGAGAGCTCTTCTCCGGCGTCGTTATGGGCATGCTGCTTGTATTGATTGCTTTCTACATCCAAATGGGCAGCGTAACCTTGGATGCGATTCTGTTATCCGTACCAAGTATGCTACTCGTAGCCGGCATTATGATGGCAAACAACATCCGGGACATAGTGGGGGATCGCGAAGGAGGAAGGAAGACACTTGCTATACTCGTTGGCCGTTCCCGTGCCATCACCATTTTAGCTCTCTTTTTTATTATCTCCTACTGCTGGATTGTTGCACTAATTATTACAGGACATGTGAGTATTTGGGCACTCCTTGTCTTTCTTAGTGTCAAGAAGCCAATACAGGCCATTAAAACCTTTAGAATGCATGAAGTTCCATTGCAAGTCATGCCAGCCATGAAGAATACAGCCGTAACGAATACACTATTCGCCCTGTTGCTTGGAATTGGAATTCTGATAGGATATCTAGTCTAACAGTATGTAAGGACTCGCTCCCAGCGAGTCCTTTTTACATGGAACGAAGGTTTAGCGAGATTGAAGAAGAGGGAAAGAGAGAAGTACAACAAAGCAATAGAAATCATGAATTTGCTGTAGGTGGAGCATACTACAGTCATTATGGAAAAAGGAAGTGCTGCAAATGTTGAACGATAAGCAATTAGCCGTTTTGAAGGATGAATTACTAGAATTAAAAGGACAATTGACAAAAACAGAAAAAGAAACGGATACCGTAAATAGTCAAAGAGATGAAATTGGAGAACTATCGATGTACGATAATCATCCGGCGGAAATGGGAACGGAACTATTTGACCGTCAAAAGGATATGGCGTTGAATGAACATGCAGATTCAGAATTTGCCAAGGTGGAGGATGCCCTGGAAGCGATGCAGAACGGCACCTATGGCCAATGCGAAGTCTGCCGCCAGGATATACCGTTTGAGCGGTTAGAGGCCTTACCCTATACAACCTTTTGTATTGAACACACACCAGAAAGACAAATCCCAACAGACAGACCTTCCGAAAAGGATATCTTAATTATGTCGGAGGAGCCGAATACATTTGCCAATCGCCATGAGGATGATTCAATTGAAGATAGCGAAGATAGCTTTCAGGAAATTGCAAAGTCGGGTACCTCAGAAACCCCTTCCGATTTCGTAGGAGACCGAGACGACTATAATTCCTTATATGATGATCCGATAACAGATGGAGCTGCAGAAGAATATGAGGAATTTGCAAGTACCGATATCAGTGCCGAAGAACGAGGATTTGTCCGCTCCTCCGCTTCAGAAGAATATGAGGAAAACTTGGACCAAGAAGGCGTTGAATCACCGATGGGCGACATCCCATATCACCGGGGCGATAGTTACATCGAAGAGAAGAAATGAAAAAAACTGTACAGTCAAAGACTG
The DNA here is from genome assembly GCF_057373025.1 of Sporosarcina sp. AD_1. NCBI lineage: Bacteria > Bacillati > Bacillota > Bacilli > Caryophanales > Caryophanaceae > Sporosarcina > Sporosarcina sp. AD_1. The sequence continues at coordinate 577 of NZ_JBPVIR010000008.1, read as the reverse complement.
TACAGTTTTTTGTTATGACCCCTACGGGATTCGAACCCGTGTTACCGCCGTGAAAGGGCGGTGTCTTAACCGCTTGACCAAGGGGCCAAACATATGGCGGAGAAGGAGGGATTCGAACCCTCGCGCCGCTTTCGCGACCTACGCCCTTAGCAGGGGCGCCTCTTGAGCCTCTTGAGTACTTCCCCATATGAAATGGATGGCTCCGCAGGTAGGACTCGAACCTACGACCGATCGGTTAACAGCCGATTGCTCTACCACTGAGCTACTGCGGAATGGTGGGCCTAAGTGGACTCGAACCACCGACCTCACGCTTATCAGGCGTGCGCTCTAACCAGCTGAGCTATAGGCCCTTGGAGCGGGTGAAGGGAATCGAACCCTCGTCATCAGCTTGGAAGGCTGAGGTTTTACCATTAAACTACACCCGCATTACATGGTGGCTCAGGACGGAATCGAACCGCCGACACAAGGATTTTCAGTCCTTTGCTCTACCGACTGAGCTACTGAGCCACATTAACTTGAAATTCATTTGCCGAATGAGTAGAAGAACTTCTCTTGTAAATTACTCTATGTATTAGGA
>NZ_JBPVIR010000007.1:0-214651 GCF_057373025.1 Sporosarcina sp. AD_1 | reverse complement strand
TGGAACAGCTCGTATCTTTCCTCAACCGCTCGTATAATCCTGTGACAGCTCGTATTTCGTCCCGAACCGCTCGTATTCGCCTCCAAACCGCTCGTAAAATACTTTTTGAAATAAAAGAATACGGCTCAACCAACTTCTTGATTGGTCAAAGGCATTCATCGCGTCATGGAGCAGGCAATGACAAGTTAATTCTCGCGGGCAAGTGCAAACGGTCTGACCTCTGGTGTCCTCTATCATCGTGCGGCAACCGAACCGCTCGTATATTTCTAGGACAGCTCGTATCTCGTCTCCAACCGCTCGTATAATTCTGGAACAGCTCGTATCTCTCCTCAACCGCTCGTATAATCCTGTGACAGCTCGTATTTCGTCCCGAACCGCTCGTATTCGTCTCCAAACCGCTCGTAAAATACTTTTTGAAATAGAAGAATACGGCTCAACCAATTTCTTGATTGGTCAAAGGCATTCTGCGCGCCATGCAGCAGGCAATGACATGTTAATTCTCGCGGCAAGTGCAAACGGTCTGACCTCTGGTGTCCTCTATCACTGCGTGAAGTAACGGGATGGGGTGTTCGGAGAAAAGTGGAATTAACAAAGAAAATAACAGGTTAAATAGCATGCAATTCAAGCAGTGAAATAACCAAAAAAGCTCAAATATGAGCTATTTTTGGCGAAATATTTTACTACCTTATTGAACTAAGCACCCGATGTAAAAAAAAGGGTCATGGGGACAAGTGTTTATAATCTACTACTTCAATTTTGAAATCGTGATTACATTTCATCTGATTCATCTTCCCACTATTACAGGACGGAGAAATCCTTATCATGACTAAATCTTCTTTCGAATTAAGTTGATTTTCAAAAGGGATTTGAATCTTTACTGTAACATCATAAGTATGGTTGTCATTGTAAGTTACACCAACAATCCTTTTCCAGTCCCAGGCAAGAAGCGGATCTCCCCCGTACTCCTGTATTACTCTTTTATCAATAATCGGGAAAACAATATCTGCAATAATGTCCTCTGTTGTGACGTACATCCCTTCAGCTTCAGAATGTGCTTCGGAAGTAACAATTTGCGTCAAGGTAAATACAAAACCTAAACATCCTATTAAAATCAAGTATGGTTTAACCATCAAAATGCACCTCAGCTCTGTGTTTACTCCTTATTGTTCCCATCTTGTGTTTTTTAACAAATAAAAAGAGCCTACTCTGCAGCTCAACTATCTTCTAATAAAGCACCTGTTTAGTTTAAGCTTCAGAATCTACTATACAAGTGATACCTAAAAAACTATCATCGTTGTTGTATCATTTTCATCTATTAGATACTTTATATTTTTGTCCTCAGTAGTCATTAACGAACTCCTTTCAGCTCCTCAAATTTTCATAACTAGTATCCCACCACATATAGGAATCTCCTAAAAACAACTAACTTACATTTTTGTCATAACACCTTTTCCCTTAATAGCTTGTGATACAATCGGGTTACCAATGCCGTCTCGAGCTTTAGGAGGAGTGAATATGTTCACGATACTCATCGTGGAAGATGAAACAAAAATTGCTAACATCGTCACCCAGGAATTAAACGGCTGGGGATATGACGTATACATAACAGAAGATTTTCAGAAAGTGGAGGATTTTTTCCTGCAAGTCCAGCCACACCTCGTTCTCCTGGATATTAATCTACCTTATATGAATGGGTTCTACTGGTGTGAACGGATCCGCCGCCACTCCAACGTCCCCATTGTGTTTCTATCATCACGTACAGAGACGATGGATATGATGATGGCGCTCAATATGGGCGGGGATGATTTTATTCAAAAACCGTTCTCCATGGAGATGCTGCTCACTAAAATCCATGCGCTCCTTCGGCGGACCTACACGTATCATCAAGCGGAAACCGATATTCTGTCCCACCGCGATATGACGCTGCATGTCAAGAAAGCGGCGGTCACCTGTCCAGCCGGCGAAATCGAATTAACGAAAAATGAATTTCGGATTCTCTGTATTCTGCTGGAGCATAAAAACGAAATTGTCCTGCGGGATGAATTAATGGCTGCCTTGTGGGAGGATGAAAATTTCATTGACGACAATACGCTGACCGTCAATATCAACCGGCTGCGGCGCAAGCTGAGCGAACATGGCCTCGATGACTACATCCAAACGAAAAAAGGGCAGGGATATATGCTCATATGAAAACATCCTTCCTTTCCTACATGCGTTTTCAAAAACGGCTGATCGCCATGTACTTCTTGATCATGGCGTTTGTAACCATCCTGCTGTACGTTGAGCCGACAATGTCGATTCATTTCATTAATTTACTCTATCTTCACGTCGTTTCGGCGTGTTTTCTATTTGCTTATCTGGCATTTGATTATTACATCATCCATAATCAATACAAATCGCTTACTTCCCGATGGAGCAAGGGGATGTTCATCCGGGAGGGCGTTGGAAATGCGAAGACGTACGAACAACAGTTGTACTTGGACTTTTTCCAATCCATCTACAATGAACACCAGCAGCAGCTGACCGCGACCCGCCAAGATAAAAAAGAATCGTTGGAATTCATGACGACGTGGTTCCATGACATAAAAACACCGATTGCCATCAGCAAGCTGATCCTTGAACAATCAAAAACTCAGCCGGATACCCTAAGCCTCCAGGAAGAAATAGCCCGTATCGAACGGAGTGTCGAGCAGGCGCTCTACTTCTCACGAACGGATCACTTTGCACAAGATTATGTCATAACCAAAACGGAGCTAGACCAGGTTGTCCGCTCGTTAGTGAAGCAGCACGCGAAGGAATTTATTCGCCGGAAGATAAAAGTAGAGCTGCAAGTGGAACCGCTTTTGGTACATACGGATCCAAAATGGTTGAATCATGTCCTGACCGAATTGATCTCCAACGCATTAAAATATGCAAGCAGTGAAGGGACCGTTGTCATCCGTTCAGAGGAGGATAGCGAGGAAATCCGATTACAAATCATAGATGACGGCATCGGCATTCTAAAGCATGACATAAGCCGCGTTTTCCAGCTCGGCTTCACTGGAACGAATGGGCGCACCCACAGCAAATCCACCGGTATCGGTCTTTATATTGCAAAAAAAATTGCCGATAAACTCGGACATGAAATGACCGTTAATTCCCAAGAAGGCAGTTCCACCACATGTACCGTCCATTTCCCTAAAAACTCCGGCTACTATTCCACGGTACAGTAAAACGGGAAGAGGTGAACCCCTTCCCGTTTACGGATTGACCAGCTTATTGGCAGTGGCGACCGTCATTTTGTAATAAACCCAATAAAGACAAGTGTAGACGGCGATACAGATTGACACCGGATAGACAAACTGAATGTCCATCACCTTTGAAAGCGACCCAAGAATGACGCAGCTATGAGCAATCCCAACAAGCAGCGGAAGGAGGAATAACAGCGACGTCTGCCGTGCAATAACTTGCTTCACTTTCCTTCTGCTCAATCCGATCTTTCGCAAAATCTCGTACCGTCTCCGATCCTCCGCAGCTTCGGTCAATGTTTTAAAATATATGACGCTCCCCGTTGCTATTAAAAAGACGAGTCCCATAAAACCAAAGACAAACACAAGAAGACCGTAAATCGATTGCGCAGTTTGATAGCTATCCGTGAAACTGTAGAACACTCTAGGCGACCGCTGGTAATGCTCCTCCGCCTCACCACTTGCAATAACCGCCTGCAAATCTTCTGTAAGAGCTCCCGCCTCCAGCTGGTTATCTACTGTAACGACCCGGGTCGTCATGGCGGCATTCCCCTTTTTCAAACGTTCATACATTCCATTATCCACAATCAAAACGGACGGCTGCACATCATACGAAAATAAAGATTCAATGCGATTCCCGGAAACTTGGAATGAAAACTCCCCTTCCTCACTCATCAACGCCACTGTCCGCCCCACATTCTCTTCCTCATGCTGGGAGCCAATAAAATTCCGGCCGATCATGACCGTCTCCCCGGCATCCAGTGGGTTCATTTCATTCCGGCCAAGCCGGTCCGCAAGCAAGTTATACGTAGAGAACGGCAGCACGGCAAAAGATTCCTCGTAATAAAAATAGCCGCCTGGTATGGTATCCAGCCCCTCAGCGGAACCCGGAACCATCAAATAATCAAAAGTCTCGTCAAAGAGAACAGGATGCTCCTTATTTTCATACAGCACTTTCGTAATCTCGTCATTCATTTCAACTGACTGCACATCCATCTGATAACTATACGGAACGTGGTCACCCAGTGTTTGCATCGTATTAAAATACATCGTATAGGCAAACCCGAAAGCAACTAACGTCATGCCATTGAGCACGGAAATGGCCGTAAGTAAAAATCCATTGCTCTTTAAGCGGCTTTTCAACTGTGTCAACGTCAATAAATTCTTCCAACGGTAATAAGCTTTCTTTCTTCTCTGCCATAATTCAACGAAAAAACTACTGCCCGTATGGAACAATAAATACGATCCTGCGACAAGCACGATAAGGGCGAGTGTCATGTTTCGGCCGAAATGTTCACTCCAGCTTTCCGAGTCATGTGCATGTAAAAGGCTCCAATAGGCTGCACCGATCAAACCTACAGCCAGCACCGCAAGCAAATAGGACGGCTTCCATTGTTGCTGCACCCGATGTTTCGCTTGAAACAACTCAATTAATCGGAAGCGGTACACGAGTAAATATCCGTGAAGGGATGCGATCAACATAATGATACCGAATACAATAGCCGTCTGCACAATCGCCCCAAGGTTGATTGAAAAATGAACGACGAGAGAAATTCCCATCACTTTTAAAAGAATCATGCTGAAAAAGGTCGAAAATAGTTGCCCTAACCCAATTCCGATGCCGAGCGCCAAGAGGCATAGGCACATATTTTCATAAAACAACATTCGGCCGATTTCTTTCTTCGTTCCGCCTACTAATGAATATAACCCGATTTCTTGCTTTCGGTTAGTAATGAAAAACGTATTCGAATACCATACGAAAACGATCATGAAAATGGCAAGAAAAACCGAAACGACTGATAACAAAGGCCCCATCTTGTCATCACGCCCAAATGCCTCTGAAATTTGTTCATTGTACTGCAGTGAAACAAATGTGAAATAGATGAGGACACTGAACACAAGGGATGCAATGTAAATCGCATATTTCCCTATGTTGTGCTTCAGATTTTTTAGGACGACATCATATAACGTCATAACGGCCGCCTCCTAGAGATGACAGCGTCGTGACAAGCTGATCAAAAAACCACTTCCGGTCTTTGTCCCCTTTCACAAGTTCCGTAAACAGCCTTCCATCTTTCATGAAAATGACACGGTCGCAGAAACTCGCGGCAAACGCATCATGTGTCACCATGAGAATCGTCGTCTTGTACTCTCGATTCATTAATTGAAAGGCAGTTAGCAGATCCATCGATGCTTTTGAGTCCAAAGCGCCCGTCGGTTCATCCGCCAGGACAAGCTTAGGATTATGGATAATCGCCCTTGCCGCCGCTGTCCTCTGCTTTTGCCCGCCTGACGTCTCATACGGATAACGCTCCAGTATGGGCGCAATGCCGAGCTTTCCCGCAATCTCGTTCACCTTCAGATCAGTCGTCACATAGGATTGATTGGCAAACGCCAGCGGCAGCATGATATTCTCCCGAATCGTCAAGGAATCAAGCAAATTATAGTCTTGAAAGATGAAACCTAGATTCGATCTCCGAAATTCGGATAACGGTTCGTCACGCATCCCGGTAATCTCCGTTCCATCAATTCGAATGCTCCCCGAAGTCGGCTGATCGATCGTCGCGAGTATATTTAACAAAGTCGTTTTCCCTGCGCCGGAAGGCCCCATGATCCCAACAAACTCCCCTTCATGGACCGTGACATCCACACCTTCCAGTACAGGAACCAAATTCGTTTTCGTTCCGAACACTTTATGTATGCCTTTCGCTTCTACTACAATCTCCATCAGCAAATCCCCCACGTATATGTTTGATAACATCATAACCCGCAGCAGCAGCGCAAACCATCGAAGGAACGAACAAAAAGCCCTCCGAATCTTACATTTTTGTTCGGAAGGCTTTTTTGAAATGAATAAAGGTTACCCGACTTCATGAAGCTGGATCATCCGTTGCAAGAAATCCAGCGTTTGTGTTTCCTCTCTTAATTGTTCCTGAATCCATACATACTCAGCTGCGACCAGACGGCTGATCAAGCCCGCCGCATGCGTATGATGGGTAGGAGTGATGTTTTCGTGAATCAATAAGAAATCCCTTGTCATCTCTTCCGGCAATGATTGCGAAACCGTCTTCAGCCCGAGTTGGGCCCGCTCCGGTGCATACCGATGTAGCAATGCCCTCGCCAGATGATGTACTACATTGGACAGCATCCGCACAGACCAAATGTCATTGCCACGTGCCGCCGACTTGCGGTACTGGAATAAAAACCAAGCGATGTCCATCACATCATCCCGGTATTCTTCCTTCGTAAGCGCTAACCCTTGCGTGGCAATAAATTCTCGCATAATATCTTTCGGGTCATACAACACAGTGAAATGGTCATGGCCCGGAAACGACTTTCTCGTCACCGTAAATAAATCTATATGTAGGTAATTATCAAATACCGCAATTAACTGGGGAGCGACTATGTAAATATCATCGGTAAAAATGATATCCCGGTAAGCACGCAGATGCTCGAGCCGCCTTTCCAGGAACCCCCGCTCCTCCCCCTGTTTCACCAGACAATACATGTCAATATCCGAATGCTCATCATGCTCGCCTCTGCCCATCGAGCCCTTTAAGAAAACAGCTTCTACATGCGGATCTTTTTTCAAGCTCTCACAAATCACCTGAACGGCAATCTCCTGTTGCTTCATTTCCTCACATCCTTATTGAATCCGTGTCACGGCAGCTCAAGCTCCTCAAAATCAACCACATTGATAACCTCGGACCAATGAAGCACCGTACCGACGAAATCCCGAATATTGAGATCCGCCATCTCATACGTCTGTCCGTTGTTTGTCGTACCCGTCGCATCTTCGATGAACGTCACCTGATACCCTCGGTCAAACGCTGCAATTGAAGTGAACAAGCAACAAAACTCCGTCATGAAGCCGGTAATATAAACATGCTCCACGTCATATCCATCCAGTATTTCAGCCAGATTCGTCTGATAAAATGAACTCGGCGTCCGCTTCTCAATCACTTGCTCCGCATATCCCTTCACCGACTCATGCAACTCCGACCCTCGGGAACCTTCATAGAGAGTGCTCTCCTCCACCGAATCCAAATGCCTCAGGAAAATAACCGGCTTGCCCTTCTCCTTAAAATGAAGAATCATCTTTTCGATCCTCGCCAATTCCTCTTGAAACTCCCCGTGCTCCACAATCCCGTTTTGCACATCTATCACTAATAAAGCTTCCATAGCTTAGTCCTCCGTCCATTGTCTTTCTACAATATTTCGCTTGCGATGCCATAAACTCCTTCTTCCTTCATAGGATTCTATAGAGAAGCATTGGTTTCCTGCTGAAACATCGGGTATTGCACCTTCAATCTGGGGTTACCACCGGCTCTCGGGCCTCTACCACCGGCTCTCAACCTATTACCACCGTCTCTCGAACAATCTCCACAAACTCCACAAATTCCTAAGCACCAATCCCCCAAAAAAATCCCTCTTAGCAAAAAAAAGAACCAGCTCTGAAAGCATGGTTCTTCATTAACACTTAATCACGCAGCATAACCTGCAGCGTTTTCTTTTTCCATTTCGTTTTGAAATAGGTGTATTGGAAAATAAAATTGACACAAAAGGCGAGTGAATAAGCGGCCCACACACCATTTATTCCGAGAGGCGTATGGTGAGACATGAAATACGCCGCCGGCACCTCAATTGCCCAGATTGTAAGCACCAAAAAGATAGTCGGCCACAGAACAACGCCTGTTGCACGCATTGTCGCCGTAACTGTTTGCATATGACCAAAGATGAGATAACTCCAAAATGTGATGAATAAATAATCCTTCGCAATGGAGAGCGTCTCTCCGTGATCAATAAAGAGACCTAATATCGGCTCGGCAAATAAATACATGACGCCGATAAAGATCCCGCCCAATACGTAGTTCAAGCGGACGCCGATCTGGCGAATTTGTTGAATCATCTCCGTTGAACTCGCACCAAGTGCTTGCGCGACAAATACGGACGTCGCAATCGCGATGCTCATCGCCGGCATCTGTGCATACCCGCCGATTTGATTGACAACGCCATAAGCTGCTGTCGCACTGGAGCCATAGATGTTGACGAAACCAATGATGGCAATTTCTGCGACCGAGATAGCGACCATACTAATGCTCGCCGGAATGGCCAGCTTCAGCAAGGAGGACAGGATATCCTTCTTTAATTTGAAGTATTGCAATACTGTGCGATCCAGCCGCAAGCTATGTTGTTTTTTGTGCAAATAAAGGAGCAATAGCACAAGGGTAATGAAATTGGACAACACCGATGCATATGCCGCCCCATTCAATCCGAGCCGAGGCAAACCGAGCCAGCCAAACATGAGGACCGGAAGAAACGCGATATTGGCAACAACGCTAATCACTAGGAAAATGAACGGCGTCTTGGAATCGCCAACGCCCCGTAGGAATGTCGTGTATACCATGTAAAGGAACATGACCGGCAAGGTGAAGAATAAGATGCGCGCATAGGAAACACTTTGTTCAAAAATGTTTTCTGGCGTTTGCATGATGCGCAAAATCGTCTCAATAAAAAAACCACCGAAAATCGCAACAACGACAGATAACAGCGTGGTCGCCGCCAAGGTCACACCTACGACTTGCTTCATTTTATCGACATTGCCCGCGCCATACGTCTGACCGACCAAGATCGAACTCCCTGAGCCAAGGCCGATTGCAAAGGCCATCAGGAAGAAGAAGAACGGAAAGAACGCAGAAATTGCGGCCAAGGCATCGACTCCCAGATATCTCCCCACTAAAAACATCCCAAAAATTTGACCAAGAGATTGCAAAATATTTGCCAGCATAACTGGCACTAAAAAGCCGATAAACGCTTTCTTTAAAGCTTTTTCATCACGTACTAACGTATGCTTCATCATTAGATCCTCTTGAGTTATATTTAATAACCCATTTCTTTTAAGATGTGTGACAGTGTGCGTAATCGCTCGCCGATTAATTCACCGTCTTCGTTTAAAGCTTGTTGGAACAATTGAATATCTTCTTTTATTTGTTCATTTTCCGTGCAAACTTCCACCGTCATGGCATCCCCTTGCAGGCCGACCCGCTTAATAACCGGATTTTCTGGATCATACAAATCCTCATGACGATAGGCCTCGCGGAAATAAAGCTGCGCCTCGCATACCAAAATTGCCAAATCCAAGACCCGATGTAGCGGCATTTCCTCCGATTGACGAGACCACTTACCCCCCGTATGCCGCCAAATCTTCGCTGAAATGTCCACCTTTCCCCGGTCATTCCACTGAGCTAGACCTAGGGATAACCCTTGGGCATCCGTCTTATACGCCGTCCGCCCATCTATATTCGCGTAATTCTCCGCGACAATCACCGGCTTATGTTTCAAATGTGTAGGGATTTTCATTTCCACTCTCCTCATTTACTGATTTACTAAATTACTAGTGCAGTAATCTTATATCAATAAAAATTTTGTGTCAATAAATAGTAGAAGTATTCTCAAGCAAAAAAATCCCGATAAATACCTCGGGATTTCTAACATGTGAATATGTGGATTTAGTTAATAAAGTGAAATCTTAAACCTACTTGATTTAGTATAAAGAAAGGTGAATGATGATGGTTAAAAGTATAGTCAAAACCGGATCCTAACCTAGTTTGTATTTTGATATTTAGAATGCAAATTCATTAAGAGTTATATGAAATTGGAAAGTAATATAGGGAGGAAATAATAGTATACTCTCAACTATATGATCATATCTCATTCCTTTCTAACTTTATCGAGCCTACACGCCTTCCTGTAGCTGTGGCTTCCCTCTTCATTAATAAAATGATTTCTCTACACCTTTAGCCTTTCACTTGAATTCAATAAATCCTTCAATTCCCCATCCAGCCAAGGATCCCCCTTCACCGTAATCACCTTCCGCCGATGCGGTTTCAAGTATTCCTGTAGCACCGGCCGCTTCCGCTCAAAATCCTCCGTCCACTTATACATATTGATCAGTATCTGAAAATCCGGCTTATACGCACAGGCCTCAATTCCAAGCACCTGTTTCACATGCCTGCGGAAGATGCGATATCTTCTTTTACGTAAAGGCGGATCCAGCCAAATAATTGCATCCGCCATATCAAACAGCGCGTGATAAGAAGGTCGATACACGCCTTCCATCACCCATCCTCCAGACCGGTCTATTTCTCGGATCACTTCCATCTGCTTGTCCGGGGAACGTTTCACCCGCTGCCCCTCTTTCTCATGATAAACAACTGCATCTAGTTCAACGAAAGGCAGCCCCAATTGCACGGATAGTTTTTTCGCATATGTCGTTTTCCCGCTCGCCACAATTCCCATGATGAACAGCTTCACATTTACCCACCCCTACCAAACTATATGTATCGCAGCACATCCGCCACTTCATTTACTTGCTTAATACCTGGCTCGCCCTCTGGAATCGGCACCTTGATGCCAAATCCTCTCATGCCCATCCGCCTTGCCAGTTCCACGTCGACTTCCGAATCTCCTATTACAAAGGAATTCTTCAAATCTATTGAAGGATAGTGATTTAAAGCTTGCAGTACCATGCCTGTTTCCGGTTTACAGCAATCACAGCCCTCATTCCGGCGATGCGGACAAGAATAGACAGCCAAAATGTCCACACCCTGTTTCTCCAACTCCAGCATTAGTTTGGCTTGAACTTTTTCATATTGCCTTAATGTAATGAATCCCTCATTAATTAAATATTGATTGGTAATAATAATGATGTCATAACCTTTCTGACGTACTTGACGCAATGTATCAATCGCACCCCGAAGAAAAACAGGCTCCGAAACACCTGTCCATTCTTCATCCAAATAATCTTCAATGATCGTTCCATCCCGATCAAAAAATGCAACCTTCATCACTTCCGCACCCACTCCAAAGCCTCCCTCTCAATCTCAATAGCTAGTTGTTCCTTTCCTCCAATATACGCCGCAATGTCCCTCGGATAGCGCTTTGCAAGTTCTTCTTTTAACTCTCCATATTTCCAAGCCACATCCAGATGCGCACGCAGATAATCTCGAAAAGCAAGATGCCGCCCGATTTCCGGAGACCCTTCCTCATATACATGAACATGGTGCGTCCGGTCATCCCCGCCTTTTTGAAAATAGCGTCTTCCGGCAATGCCATTTTCCCCCTTCGCTTCATAACCAAGCTCCCGCATGGCGTCATTAAAGGAATCAATTCTTGCAATATCCTTCACTACGGGCATGATATCGATAATCGGCTTTGCGGATAAACCGATGACCGATGTGCTGCCGATATGATGAATGGCGATCAATTCCGATCCAAACACACCTTGCAATTCCTTAGCAGCTTCTTGAAACTTCCATGGCCACTCATCAGAATAAGGCAGTACCACAACTTTTCTCATCCTATCACCTCACGGCTGCACACAAAAATTGCCCGTCCCCAGAAACGGAACGAGCCATTGATCGCACGCTAATTGTCTGTTCCGACTCCGCTGTCTTCGAGAAGAAGAGCAAGAAATCCTTTTTACGGTCCGTAAACTTCTGTCAACGACTTTCTCCCCGATTTGACTCGCCTAACATGAACATGTATGGAATCGATCGATTCTTCATCGAGCTCTACCTTTCCTTCTTTCTGCAGACGTTTCCATGATTTCACATCTTTTCGATATAAGTACTCGGACAATCGATAGACATCAGCATCCAATTTTAATCCTTCTTCGTATGTTTCCCGAATTTCCTTTTCCACCTGTTTTTCAACTTCTTTAACCAGCTTTCCATAAGTCGTTTTTCCTTGGACTGAAGACACGGCTATGTCAAAGCTGACGTCAATCTTAAAAGAGACAGTGGAACCATTTACAGTCGGTGTTACTTTCCTTTTTAAACTATCCACAATTAATGATTGGCGATTCGTTTCCTCTTCACCAGATTTGACCGACACTTCAATACGCTTCGACTTGTCTGTCATCCATTGAATTCCTCTCGCCTTATCATGGGCAATAAATCCTTTAAACTCCTTAGGCGACAGAATGCCCACGCCCGCCAAATCAGCAACTTTACTCGTTTGTTCAACAGTTTCCCAATTCTCTTTGACAATTACATAAGGCAGTGTCATTTCATGGCTCGGTTCATCCAGCCCGATGATTAACGTACGCATTGTAATTGGGTGAATAAAAGAGTTTTGTTCAAATGAATTTCTTGGATCCCCTAATTTCGATAATGTAATAGCCGTATTAATTATAGGCGTTGTCAGCAAAATATCTTTGACTGGATCGCTCGTACCATATAGCTGAACTTCATAACGTGTATCTCGATAACGGATGAACGTATCAACAACTGGATTGACCGCTCCAGCCGTCATCGCTTCCTCAGAAAATACGATATACGACAAATGTCCCCAGTAAACCCGACGATCAACTGAATTGTATAGCTTAAAAATTGCTTCATCTACCGTTTTCCCAGTTCCCAATCCCACTTCCGACTGTGCACGCGAACGGGTTGGCTGATTCATCTTTGCTGTACTTGCAAAGTCGATGATTTGTGTGTATACATGAAATTCTCCATCCTTATAATCGATTCCTAATCCATGTACATAAAGCATGCGCTCAGGCTCTGTGCGGTTCCAACAGCCCGTCAGGAGAATATTCATAATGATCATCACGAGTAAAATACGTTTTTTATTTTTCATGATTCTCCTCTTTAGCCCTAGTCTTGTCTTGTGGATTTAACATTTCTGGCCGATCCTTGTACTGGGCTGTCGGCATCCGGAAGAATGTCTTTGATAGACTGGACAAACTAATATCAGAAGTGAAGTTCAAGTATGGCGTGTCAAAAACTCGGATCTTCGCCAAATAAACGATGACGAAATAAAGCGAAATGAAAAATCCGAACAAGCCAAAAAATGCAGTTAGCGCTATAAAAAACAATCGAATGATACTGACCGCAGTGACAAGCGATTGATTGACCAAAGTGAATGTCGCTATAGTGGAAGATGCAATGACGACTATCATAGCAGGACTTGTGATTCCGGCGTTGATGGCCGCATCTCCAATAATTAATCCTCCCACCACACTAATCGTTCCTCCAATCACCGCAGGCAGCCGCAATCCCGCTTCCCGAAACAACTCAAACATGAAAATCATGAGCAACATTTCCATCACGGTTGGAAATGGCAGCCCCGTGCCTGATTCGACAACTGTGGCCAATAGCTGCATCGGCATCTGGTTTTGATGAAAGGTAGTAAGCGCCAGCCAAAACGCAGGCAGCATCCCTCCAATTACAATTCCTGAAAAACGAAGCAATCGTTCAAAGGAGCTAAAAATAACCGGATTCTCATTATCTTCTCCCGACTTTAGTAACAGACCAATATTAGCTGGTGTAATAATTCCATACGCTGTACCGTCTACAAATATTAGAAAGCGCCCCCTTGCGAGAGATTGCACCGCATGGTCCGGCCTACCTGTTAAGTCATGAAGTGGAAATAAAAGTGGGTTTTTTTCCACCTTTTCCATTAGAATATCTCCGCTAAATACAACATCGATATCCACTTGACTTAAACGTTGCTGTAGAGTTTGCAATGTTTTTTTATCCGCAATATCATCAAAATACAGAAGAGCTACAGTCGTCTTGCTCCTTCTACCTAATTCAAACTTCTCTACACACAAAGAATTCGTTGGAATCCGTTTACGAATGATCGCTATATTTGTGGCAACATCCTCAATAAAGTCATCCCGAGGGCCTTTTACCGAGACTTCCAATTTTGTTTCTTCCGGATTTCTGTTCGGCTTATGAGCTATGTTGCTGGAGTAGATCTCATCGGGGTCTTCGAAGCAAAGTATAACGTTTCCTGTATATACCAAAGAAATAATGTCACTTTTTTTCGTGAGTTTTTGAATCGCAGGAACGTGAAGTTGCCCTATAACATCTCGACCCGTCTGCATCTTTTCCGTTCCTTCGCAAAACTCTTGCACTCTCTTCACGACTAGTCCATGTAATAATTGTTGATCGACCATTGCTTCACAAATAACAAAGACCACTTTTTGGTCTTTAAATGTATACTCCTGAAAAAGAATATCCGCAGATTTCTCAAATAGTTTTTTTAACGTGTCCACCGTAATTGCATCTTCTGCAGACTGCATGCTTCTCATCACCCATCTTCAGTTGGATTCTGTTTTGCTTTCTTCGTTGATTTTCGGGAGAAAAAGGTTAGAACGGTAAAAAATATAGACAGCAGAACGAAGGTTGCAAAGCTGCCCTTTAACAAATATTCACCTTTTAATATTAGAAATTTATGATCGCTCAAAGTCAGAAGCGGGATGCATATAAAGAAGAAAGCAGGGGCAATTACCCTCCATACTTGTTGCTTCTTTTTTTCCCACCCAAGTAAATCAATTGCGATATATAGAAGGAATCCGACCCGAATAAAAGTCCCGGTCAACCATTGATAAATGGAGAGAAAGTCAACATGCTCAATAAACCGTCCAATGCTGACAAGTCCCCATTCCTCATAAGCCGGATACCTTTGCTTACCAGCTTCAACTGGACCAAATTCTGTGATAGCGCCTATGTACGGGCCTATTGTTAAGAACAACAGAATCATGAGGATGATGAAAAAATGTTTAAAACGCAGTGGTTTTTTACTGCGATGCTGGATCAACAGCAATAAGGTGATTTCAACGAAACCAGACCCGGGATATATTGCCCCATGTACAATCGGTTGAAAACCATGTTCAAAAAAGGGCTGTAACAATTCATAATTTTTCACTTTGATATTGGTGAAGGACACAAAAAAGCCCAATACGACAACGACAGCTAACACAAGCACATTAGCCATCACAATAACGGACAGGCTCGTCGTGGCAAAATAAACGCAAAGTATCACATAAATCAGCAACATGAAAACAAATGGAGTTTCAGGCAAAAAGGTTGCGTTCACCCATTGCAAGGTTTCGTCGATTGTAAAGGATGCCAAAATAAGCAGGTACAACGCGATGGCATACCGAACAAAGCCTGAGCCCACTTTTCCAAGTTTTTCTTGCAACCAATCCTTTGCAGGGACTCCGTTCATTTTTTTTACTACGTAAACAAGAAGCAGCAGCCAGGGTACTGCAAAACCTGCCGCCAATAAAACGGAAGCCCATCCGTCCCTCCCGGCCTTTTCTATTAAGGGCGGCAGTATAGTGACATGATTTTTGAGACCAATTACGGTCATCGCTAAAAAGATGATATGCAAAATACTGATCTTGCCCGAGTTTTTCATGTAACAACCTCTATCGTTTGTTTGTCCTCTTATTCTTGACACCATACAATGTAAATATAACCAGTTGATTGAAAAACACGATATTCACGCCCTTCTAGATGGATTCCTGTCAACGACAAAAAATGCAGACAAGAAGATAACCTGTCTGCACGAGAAATAGCTATTCATTTTTCTGTCATGGTAATCTCATTAGACTTGGATTCAAGAACCCGTTTCCAATACGCCCAAGCCTCCAAATATGTATCCAAATCATGAGGATGCGCTTGCTTACAGATGCCGATCCGAGTGTATAACTGGAACACAACTTCCTTGATCAGTCGGGATGTATCCATCTGTATAGAGTCCAACAGTTCAAAAGAGGAAAAAAGCGCTTCTACTGTAAGGTCATCCGGAGAAGAACAAAAGGCATACGTAAAATCATAGAGGACAGGCCCTATAATAGGAGAAGGGTCGATGACACCTGCCAGGCACTCGTTCTTGAACACGAAATTATGGACACCCGTATCCCCATGCAAGTAATATTTCACTTCGTCTGCATCATACATCGCCAGTTCCTCGACAATCAACTCCATTATGGAATGGTCTTCATTGGATAATAAATCCCCTACATTTTCATATGCATATTCTAAGCTCTTTCTGTTAAAATCCGACCAAGCCGACCTTGGCTCGCCTCCCACCCGGCCCCAGGGCCATTGTGGGTCGAACGGTTTATAATGATTTAACACCCGTGTCACGAGAAGTTTCATCCATTCCGACTTCGGCCCCCGATTCGTATGTGTCGTGCCATCCGTGTATTCATATAGTATCCATCCATCTTCCACGTCGACAGCATATACTTTCGGGAATAAATCAATTGTTCTATATGAGTCATAAAATCGCTCGACAATCCCAATTCCGATTGGATGATCGTACTTTAAAATATACTTTTCCTCTCCTGAAATGAAATACACACGTCCACTAGTTGTCCCACTTTTCAATTCTACGAGATCATAGTTTCCGATCGGAATAATGCCCTTGCTTTGGAGTGTTTTAATCATCTATTTGGCACCTTACCTTCTTTTTGAAACTTACAATGGCCATCTTCCGATTCACCAACGAGAGTAAACCCATTCTCCGCATAAAATTCCGCTAACTTATTATGTCCAGATACACAATCCAGACGGATCGGTTGATGATGATTATTAAAAATCCATTGCAAGAGGTACTGTCCAAACCCCTTCCTCATCATGTGAGGTGCGACTGCCAGCCGATGAAGATAAAGGACGTCAGCTTGGTCCTCATTTCCCCATATGTATTCATCCCACTCACTTTGGCGCGGGTAAAGCGTAAAGGTGGCAACCATCTCGTTGTCCAGATGGACCACATATGTATCTCCCGACTGGACGGCCTGCCTGATCTCTTCATCCTCTCCGCCTTCCAACAAAAATCCCCATTGATCGATCTCATTCGCTTTCAGCCATGTCGCTACTTCTTTTAATAAGGTGATGACCGGTACAGCATCCGTTGCGCTCCGTATATCAAGTGCTTGTTTTGTCATGAGATCCTCCCCTTTTCTTACTCCTTACTTTCGCTTTCTCCCCGTCAGATTCCTCTTACTAGAGAGGTGAATTTGTAAAAGTGGCGAATAGATCCAGTATAGGAGGATGGCTAATGAAAAGAATTGCGCTACTTTTGATCATGTTTCTTTTAGCTGCTTGTAACAAGGAAAAGTCCTTTGATTTTCCACCATATGAAGGAAAAGATTTATCGATAGGCGTCATTGGAGAACAACCCGACATCGATTCAGACAAGATTCGATTCCAAGAGCTATCGTTCGATGAGTTGCTGCATGAAGTAAAGACCATCCCTGAACGATTCGATGCGATTTTTATCATGCCGGAAGAATTATCCGAAGCTGCCGATGATGAACTAGCCGAGATTTATAAGCAATTGACAATCCCCACCATTTTTATTGATTCAAGAAAGAGCTATTTCCCTTTTGTAACAGAAGGAGTGTCATTCGAATCTGCTCCTGACATGGGACACGGCTATGCTTCTGGGATTTTGTTCGTCGGCAATCTGAGAACGTATGAATTCGGACTCTACAATGACATACGAACGGAAGAAACCATTAAAGCAACCTATACTACCATTTTCGACACGATAGAAAAATTAAGTGTTTATAATGATAAACGAAAATAGAGGAATCCCGTAAAAAACATCGAATATATATTCGTATGAAGCGAGGGGGTTAAGTTGATGGTTTTAGAAACATTGAAGGTAAACAAAATGAGTTGGGATGAAGTGGCACATCGCTTTTATGGGCGCAATCCGCTTCCGGACTATGGGCCGCTTGCGCCGAGCGAAGAAGACTTGCAGCTACTTGGGGATGTGGCAGGATGTAAAGTGCTGGATATCGGCTGCGGAAGCGGCCATTCACTGCTTTATATGAATGAACGAGGTGCCGCCGAGTTATGGGGAGTTGATTTATCCCATACACAGATCGAGACAGCTAGAAATGTGCTGACCGATGTGACAACACCCGTACAATTATTCGAGTCGCCAATGGAGAAAGATCCTGGTTTGCCGAGCCATTATTTTGATATCGTTTACTCGATTTTTGCACTCGGCTGGACGACAGATCTTCAGGCAACCATCCAAAATGTCCATCGATATTTGAAAACAGGCGGGACTTTCATTTTCAGCTGGGAGCATCCGCTGCATAGCCGTGCGAGACTAATGGATGGCGGCCTCCACTTGGATAAGTCGTATCACGAGGAAGGTCCGTATGATCACGAAGCGTGGCACGCACCCGCTATCATGCAGCAATTGAAAGTAAGTACATATATCAATACGCTCGCCGACCACGGTTTTCAAATTGAGAGGGTCATCGAGGACGTGGCTCTCACAGAGGAAGATCGCGAAAAGCATGAAAATCGCTGGTACTCATATGAGAAAGCAACAAAGCTGCCGACAACGTTAATTATTAAATGCAAGAAATTATAAAACAAAAGTCAACTGCGCCTGAACTTCATAACCCAAGCGCAGTTTTTTCGCAGTTATATTGAATAATCCATTTCACTGCATCGAGCAGGTTTTCAGCAATGTAATCAGGCTCGATGTCCGCCCACTTATGCTTGTAGTCGGTGCAAGAACTTATCCCCCATCCAGTTAACACGAGAATCTTCTTCGCACCGACTGCGTGAGCTGCCAGCATGTCCGTCGCTCCAACATCACCAATAAAAGCCGTATTCGATAGGTCGATACCGTGTTTCCTTGATGCTTCCCACAATAGGCCCGGGTTCGGTTTATGGCATTGACATCCGTCTTCTGGACTGTGCGGACAAATAAATGCATCATCAAACCCATACGACTGGAACTCCTCTAGAAACTCCTGCGTGGAGGCTTGGCCCTTGCTAATCCGATGCTGGTTTGTGCAAGCAAACATCTTAATATGATGTTTTTTCAACAAGGCAAATGCCTCACGACTGAAGGGATACAGTGTAAAATCTCTTGGATGAATAAAATGTCCGGTTCCCCCTATCGTGCCGTCCCGATCAATAAAGACTCCTTGAATTCCCCCCATTTTCCTTCCCCCTTCCCTTCTTTCATCATAACGTAGTTGTAAAACTATTTCGATAGAATGGTTGACAGAAAAATTTGGACATGCTACCTTTAATCAAATCGAATAGCAGACGGAATAGGTGATCTGAGAAGTCTCAGATCTTAAATGGGAAGCCGGTGAGCAATCGAATCCGGCGCGGTCCCGCCACTGTGACAGCCTTTGTGCTGAAGCCAGATACCAGCCTAGTTCAACAACGCTGTAAACCTACGGTCGATAGGGAGGTGTTAGATGGATACGCGCAGGCGAAGTGCGTGCTTTTTTGAGCATGCCTTTCAAAATACCGTACATTTCTGACTCCCCGTTGGAAATGTATTTTTTTATGCAATCAAATAAGAAAGGGTGGACTACATGACAACAATCAGCAGCACAATCGGATATCCCTATATCGGTGAAAACCGGGAATGGAAGCGCGCGCTTGAAGCGTTCTGGAACGAAAAGATTCAAGAGGAGGAACTGGTACAAACGATGAAGGAACTGCGGCTTTCCTTCCTTCAAAAGCAAAAAGAGGCAGGCATTGACGTCATTCCCGTTGGAGATTTCACTTTCTATGACCGCGTGCTCGATACCGCCGTTATGTTCGGCATGGTTCCTGATCGATACAACTGGCGAGGCGGCCAGGTATCGCTTACAACCTATTTCTCGATGGCCAGAGGAAATAAAGAAGCGGTCGCCTCTGAAATGACGAAATGGTTCGATACAAACTATCACTATATCGTGCCGGAATATGGGCACCGGAAACTCACCTTGACGGAAAATAAGCCCCTAACCGCATACAGAGAAGCTAAGGAAGTTCTCGGAATTGATGGCAAGCCTGTCTTGATTGGCCCCTATACATTTTTAAAACTATCAAAGGGTTATGAAGATCACGAGATTCCCGCATTTCTTCTTCAGTTGCTTCCGCTGTACGAGCAAATTGTTAAGGAACTTGCGGCAGAAGGCGTGCATTGGGTGCAAATTGAAGAACCGATTTTATCTACCAGCATTACTCGCGATGAAATGAAGACAGTGAAGGAGATTTATTCCCAGCTAAAGAAAGCCGTTCCGGAAGTAAAAATCATGCTGCAAACGTATTTCGATGCAGTCGAGTGGTATGAGGAGACAACCGCCCTTCCTGTAGATGGCATTGGGCTCGATTTTGTGCATGGCGGAGAGGCAAACTTGAAGAACTTGCGGACGTTTGGCTTTCCGGCAGATAAATATTTCGGAGCCGGCCTCATTGACGGACGCAATATTTGGCGGGCAGATCTTGGAGCGAAATTGGATATAGCAGATGAGCTGCTGCGCTTCGTATCAGCTGATAAACTTTGCATCCAGCCTTCCTGCAACTTGCAGCATGTGCCTGTCTCACTAAAATCCGAAACACAGCTAGAAGAGGCACTTCAGGGAGCACTCGCCTTTGCTGACGAGAAACTGTCCGAAATCCAGATAATCACTAAAGGCATCAATTAATCACGTGCATCCGTACGCGACGATATTGAAGAAAGTGCCGCCGCATGTAAACGTCTCGCTGCTTTACCCGAGCGGAACCGGGCGGATTTGGATTCGGAAATAAGAGCGCTTGGCAATGGAGACAGCAGCCGTAATCTTCCTTACGCAGAGCGCCGGATTGCACAACAAGCCGCTTTCTCACTGCCCTTCTGCCAACGACAACGATCGGCAGCTTCCCGCAGACCCCTGAAGTGCGCAAGACGAGGACCCAGTGGAGAAAAGGCGAGCTGACAGATGTGCAATATGCGGAATTTATTAACGCCAACATACGCGAGTGGGTTGAAATCCAAGAAGAGATCGGACTGGATGTTTTCGTTCACGGTGAGTTCGAACGGACAGATATGGTGGAATACTTCGGAGAGAAATTGGACGGATTCGTATTTACCGAAAAGGCATGGGTCGTCTCATATGGGTCGCGTTGCGTGAAACCGCCGATCATCTATGGCGATGTCGCATTCGTTGAACCGATGACCGTCAAGGAATCCGTCTACGCGAAATCACTGACGGACAAGCCGATGAAAGGCATGTTGACAGGACCGGTGACCATCCTCAACTGGTCATTTGTCAGAGATGACGTGAGTTGGGAAACTGTCGCCAACCAACTGGCCCTTGCAATTCGTAAAGAAGTGGAAGCGCTCGAAGCGGCCGGCATCACGATGATTCAAGTCGACGAGCCCGCATTGCGCGAAGGCCTGCCGCTAAAGCGGAATGAATGGAGCAATTACTTGGAGTGGGCCGTCAAAGCGTTCCGTATTGCGACTGCGTCAGTCAAGGAAACGACGCAGATCCATACCCATATGTGCTATTGTGATTTCAATCAATTCATTGACTCCATCAGCGCATTGGATGCGGATGTCATTTCAATTGAAACATCACGCAGCCATGGCGAACTCGTACACGCCTTTAATGACAATCATTACGATAAAGGAATTGGCCTCGGCGTCTATGACATCCACAGTCCCCGCGTCCCATCCGTGGACGAGATGGCCGCCATCATTGAAAAAGGACTTGAGGTGTTGTCCCCTGAACAGTTCTGGGTCAACCCCGACTGCGGCCTAAAAACGAGGAAGCATGCCGAAACCGTCGCTGCGCTGACGAATATGGCAGCTGCCGCAAAGCGCGTGAGAGAACAACTCTCTGTTGCGCAAAGCTGATGAACTAAAAGACTTTCCCGCCTGGCATGGGACATAGCCGGGCGGGATCTTTTGTCGTTGTCCGATAGCTCTCTTTGTAGATACAATCACCGAATAAAATCGGTTATTTGTTTCTATCACCGGCTGAAACGTCCTATCACCGGTTAAGCCAGTTCTATCACTGCCTAAAATGAGTCTATCACCGGGTAAACTACTTCTATCATCGGCTAAAATGAATTAATCACCGCTTGCCCCCACTCAGAACAGCCCTGCTACCACTTAGAAGCATATTATTGCCTCTCTTCACAGTCCAATCACCACACAGCTGCCCATTATCTCCACTTCGCAGGATTGGAGCGTCTCCCTGTTCCGATCCATCAACCGATCATTCGGCCGTTTTTCCATACGCGACAGTAGACAACTCCACTTCCACTTGTTCCCCGCCGCGAATCATTCGAAGTAAAATATGTTTGCCGACTTCTGCCTCAGAGATGGCAATTTCCACCTCATCATAGGTTGCTATTGCGATGCCATTGACGTGGGTCATGATATCCCCGACTTTCACCAATCCTTCTGCCGGTGTATTCGGCCTAACTTCAACGACTTTGGCTCCCGGCTGATCGCCTGGATTCGTCCGATGCAGCACACCGATCCAGCTTTTCCAGAAACGCCCCCGTAAGTCTGTGTCCTCCTCATAAACACTTTTTAGATTTCGCATGAACTGATACGTGCCAAAGGCCATATTGTCAGCTTCCATCATCTCAATATCCCCACACCAAGAACCAATATATTCGATGCCTACGAGAGAGCCCCCTTCTTGTGGCGTGATCGTCCATTTCGTCACATGACCGTCTACATCCTCGAGCACGATTTTCTCAATTTCCACAAGCTCCTTGATGGTGCCAACATAACTGACACCCCACCCATAATCAAGGCTCATCGTGCCACCCACGCGGATATCGAGCTCGCATTCTCGCGTCTCCCAGCGATTCCGCTCTTTGGGAACGGTCAATGCTTTCCACACCTTGTCAGGCGATGCCTTGACAAAAATCTCCCGTTTCACCGATTCAATTGTCTTCTCCATCTTGCTCCCCCTCCACATAAGCTTTTAATTTCAATAATTTGTCTTCCAACAGACTTCCGATTTCCAGCTGAAGCTTTTGGTAGCCATCCGAAAGGGCTTCCTCATTCAGCCGATACACCCGAAACCGTCCTTCCTTCCGCTCGCTCACTACATTTTCTTCTAGCAAGATCGCGATGTGCTTCTTCACAGCAGGTTGGGAAATGGTAAATTGGTCGACCAGCTCCGACTGCGTATATTCATGGCGAGACAACAAAGATAGTATTTTCCTACGGGTTGGGTCTGCGATTGCCCGATAAATATCCGTCATATCAAAGCCTCCAATATATAACCTTTTGGTTATATATTAAATATAGCAAGCTAACCGACAATTAGTCAAGTAAAATTCAAACTATTACAAGGATTGATTAAAAATCCCCTCCAGCGGCTCCCAAGGATAAATGGCCGCTTCAAATTTCTTGTCAATTACAGCAGGATCATTGTTTGCAAAATCCTGTGCTTCCTTGAAACTATCTACTTCTAAAATAATTAATCCGCCTGTATGATCCATAAACGGCCCGCCAGCAATCAAAATCCCTTTCGCCAATGCTTCCCTTACATATTCCCGATGGGGAACAAGCCCTTGTTTCCAATGCGGCTATCCCTGCTCACATGCCGAACCTGTTGTAAAATGAATGACAAATTTCATTCCATACACCCCTTTGGTTAGTTGGTAACCTCCATTAGCACTTCTTTCGCAAAATGATAGAAAGAAGAATATGGCATATGATGCAGCTGATCGACTGTCGATCTGGCCAGTTCCACCGCTTTGTCTTTATTCCCCAGATGATCAAGACAAAGTGCTTCATAGCTATTGGATAAAATACGAATCGCGAAATCGAGCGGGTTTAACTTGACCTGCTCGTTTATCGTAATTTGATTGTCCGTAAACAGCTGCAGAGCTTCTTCATACCGTTCCAGCTGAGTCAGTGCCCTTGCTTGTAAATTCTTCACAGCGAAGAGATATTCCTTCTTCACCTCTCCGGGCATGTGGCTCGAAGCTTCCGTCTTGGCCACCAGCTGTTCCGCTTTGGAAATCGCCTTTTCATATTGCCTCTCAAAAAATTCTTCCAGAAAAATTGAAGTCAGTTCATGTTCAAACTGTAAACTGATATTCTTGACCGCCTGGACAAACAGACAGCAGTCTTCCACATACTCCCGAGCGGCTTCCATTTTCTGTTCATCATAGTAAAGCCACGCTTTCGCATTAAGCACATTGTAATAAAAATCAAGCACCAGATGTTCGCGAGTAAATTGGATTGCATTATCCAACTGGTTATGCGCTTCCTCGTTCCGTCCCAAGGAGACGAAGGCAAAAGCTTTCTGCGAAATCAATTGGACATAAAGTGACTTCGTTTCGACACTGTCCATGACCGTTAACTGCTCGAGCGCTCGGTCGATAATCTGAATCGCCTCTTGATAACGAGCCTGATCAAATTCAATATCCGCTAAAAAGGAATAGCACCTGACCGCTCGCCACTCCATTTCTAGCTCCCCGTACAACTCTATTGCCTTCATCAAATACGGTTCCCAGTTGTTATGTTCCTGCTGGTTATATTGTTCGATCGCAAGTACGTAGAGATAGTACAAGCCCCTCGCATACATCTCATTCATTCTGGCAGCTTCATAGCCTGAAGAATGGTTGTCTAGAACCGGCTTCATCAAATCAAGCGCCTTGGCTACACCTTCCCACCCCGGTTGATAGTACAACGCAAGCACATCATGAAGCACCTGTCTCATTTTACTCCGCGGGACTTCCTCCACCAGCTCCGAAATCTCGACGCCCAGCTGCCGTGCAATATGCTGCAACCGCTCGATGGAGGGCTGCGTTTTCCCATTTTCAATTAAACTAATCATGCCACGAGATACATGCTCATTCGCCACATCTGAGATAGTCATCTTTTTCTCGGTCCGGATCCTTTTAATATTTTCTCCGACATGCGTCAACACGCTCTCCTCCTCGTCCGTCAACTGTTATAGCCAGTATATCACGTTTAGCAAATAAAATATTTTTGTTTAATATATTGAACACCGGCTCTCTATTGTGCTATGTTTAATATATTAAACGAAGAGAGGCTGAGAAATTTGATTAAACGAAACATGTCACTTATCGTGACCAATCAGTTTTTAACGGCACTGGCGGACAGCATTTTCATTATCTCCATCATGTGGTATATATATGAAATTACGCAATCACCGCTTTCATCCGCACTTTTTATGGTAGTCAACTCACTCACCAGCATAGTGATCGCTCCTTTTATTGGAGTACTCGTTGACCGAAGGGAACCGAAAACCTCCATGCAGATTGGATATATCGTGATGGTGTCGATTGGAGTGGCTCTCGCCTTGCTCTATCTGTTCTGGCTTGATGGCATCGCCTTTTCCATCTACGCCATGCTTATTGTCCACAATACTTGCATGTTTTTCATCGGGCCTGCTAAAAACAAGCTCCTACCCCGCATCGTCGGCGTACAACGGATTGTAAAAGTGAATGGGTACATTTCTTCAACAAGTGAGACGGCTAGTTTAATCGGGCAAGGTATCAGTGGATTCCTCATCGCATTGATCGGATTTGTCGGTGTCATGCTGTTTCATTCGGGTGTGTATATTATCGCTAGTATCCTGCTTATTTTTGTAATTAATATTTCCTTGCCGAAAGAGGAGAATGAGGAGGAAGCTGAGACCCCCAAAAAGAAGTCCATGCTCCTTGAGCTGAAAGAGGGCTGGTCCATTCTGAAGGACAACAAGTCAATATTAAAGCTGACGTTGCTTGCCTCCCTGCTGAATGCGACAACGATAGCGGGTTCTTTAGTGGTAGTACTCGTATCCGACTACTACGGCGGCACAGCAATTGAATTTGGTTTATTTGGCGCATTTGCAGCGGTTGGCGGTATCTTAATCGGTCTTGTCGCAAATAAAGTGTCGTCATTTGCAAAGCCCGGGATGGTTATGTTCTTGATGCTGTCAATCGCCGGCTTCGCCCTTCTCGGCATGGGCATCACAACAGCGTTGTACATGGGCATTCTCTTATATGTCATCATGAGTATGCTCATGACCATCTACGGCATCCTATATAGCGCTTTGTTCATCGTCCTCGTCGAAGACAAATTTCGCGGGCGGGTCTTTACCCTAAACGGAGCCATTTCCTCCTTCCTCATGCCGGCATTCGCCATTGCGGGCGGTATTATCGCAGAACAAGGTTTTCCAGTGAATAAATTATTTATTGTTGCGGGAGCTTGGGTTGTCCTGTTGTCGCTATTTTTGCTGGTTGACAAAGATTTAAGATCGATTGAGAAAGTTGGTACTTAAGTCAGATTCCTTCAACTCTAGATTTAGTCTTAAGTTGCAATTGGCTGACGCTCGTAAAAGTTCCAGCTTTAAAGTTACTGTTGAGAAAGTCTCAAACTTAGGTATCCTTTCTCTTACAAGCAAAGAAGAGTTGTATTTGACTACTAAATGTCCCTTACTTCTTTTGTGATTTTGCAATTTATTTTCGGCCAATCTAGGGCCATTATTACGTAGGCTGAATATAATAAAGTGCAGACAAAGTTAATGAGTAACTTTGTCTACACTTACCGTTCTGTATCCCAGTCCTTTAATTAAGGTGTGATATAGGAAATCGTTACAGCTACACCTTCCTGTAATGCTCCGCCACCTGCAGTTGTTACACGTACTGACAATAAATCGCATCCATTAACCGGATAATTTGCAGTAGTGGTTGCACAACAATTTGGCGTTGTTGCATTGTTTGGTCCAGATACAGTGGCTGTTATTCCTGTATCGATAATTGTCCCAAATCCACAAGTTTTACTTAATACAATATCTGCAGTGGCAGACTGCCCAGCGGTTAACGTATTATCCCTTATGTTGAAAACCATGCCCGTAATGATCGCATTTTGCGGAATAACTACCGTATTCCTCGCAAAGTTGTTAGAAGAACTTCCTACTCCAACATATTCCGTAGCCGCTGCTACTGTACTTGCCGCCAAATAAATCTGTGATTCACCACCGCCAACTACTGGAGGTGGAGGTACCACTCCTCCGGGAAACTCCGCACAAGGTATCGTTACCCGAAAATAGCACTGACTTTCCGGACAGATACACTGGTGGTGGCAATTATGATTTGGCAAAGATCCGCCTCTTGATGCTTGGCAATTTCTACAACTCATTTTCATTCATCCCTCCTTTGCTTTGTTACTAATCTATTCGAACTCTAAGTAAGGGGTTGGACAAATATACTTAAGCAAGGCAAAGATATTTTTCTGTTCGTTTGCAAGCACGTTTTTTGTTAAATAAGGATCACTCAAGAAATTAATAACAACCATTCCGCCGGGATGGGCTATTATCTAACAGCGCAGCTACTTCTCCACAATCTTGGGTTGGTGTAAGGTAAGCAAGGTCAACCCCTTTAAAACGACCAATTATCCGAAAATCATTGCCAGTTGGATAATAGAGCTGTTGATTTTCTGAATCGACAACTCTTCCACCACATCCTCCATTTTTTCCACAAACCATATTACCACCTCCTCTCTTGTATACTATTCAGAGTATAAAAATATGGACGGGCAATCCTACCTATATATGGGTTGGATCAGACACACAAAAAATGCACCACTGGATAACCAGTGGGCATTAAGGTTTTCGATAATATTATATTTCCGCAATTGCCATACCAGCGCTTCCTGAACCAGTAAACGCTGTCGCAAGGGTTGTCCCTGATAATGAGTAAACAAGGAGTAAACGATCTCCAGCTGCTACCGGGAAATTCGCTGTTGTATTTCCACTTAAAAGTGTTCCGACAGCTATTAGACCCGGTACTGTCGGTGCCAGATTAACTCTCACTCCAGTTGGGCTGAAAACAGTACTTCCCTCAGGAGCACGGTATACCTCTGCAACAACCGCATTATTCGCTCCAAGAGTTACTGCCGCCAGTACTGTAAAGGTTGCATACAAAGATGAGATGGTGCCAGCTCTCGGCACTACAAATGCTTCATTATTCAAGGCAGCAACCGCGGTAGATAAATTAATCGTTCCATTTGCTAGGAGTACACCTGGGAATGCCGTTCCAAAACCTACCAGGAAAGGAACTGATGCAAGTGCACCACCTACCGTCTCAACCAAAGCAAGTGGCACAGCCCCTGAAGCATATGGAATGATTGTTCCTCTCCCACCAACGCCATCAACCGGCACTATGCAATTTTGGTCAATTGCACGAATAGGTCCTAATTGATGACATCTATTTTCAGCTGCGTTCATTAGGTCACGCGCGCCACAACATCCATTTTGAAAACAAGCCATTGTAAGTAACACCTCCTTTCTCCGTTATTCTATTCCTCTATTCTTCAAGCGGACGGGCATTGAACTTCCCCTGGCAAAAAAAACAGCCTTCCACCAAATCCGGAAGGCTATCAATCAGTTTTTCTTAAATTTTCTCCAAAATGGGGAGGACGGACTTGTGTTATCACTGCGTATGGTCTCAATAGGCACGGCTTCTTTCCCTTTTGAGAGGACAGGTGCATCCTTGGAAGTCTCCATCAACTGGCTAATTTCCCGTATGTCCTCTGTAGACATAGGAGGGTCTGGAGCATCCTCCTCTGGAATATTCGGATGTTCTGATTTTTCGTGTACGGGTGGAACCTCATAGGATGGCCTACTGCGTGGTGATGGTGTATTTACATTAGTCTTTTTTTCTGCCAGTTTTCGTAATTGATTAAAGGAAGGCACCGCTGTATTTCGTTGAGAGGACGTTCTTTCTTTCCGAGAGTGGGTAGGGAGAAGGTCTGGATGTTGTGTATGTCTATGAATATCCCCAGACGCTCCACTTTCGCGCTTTCGATCCACTTCTTCAAGTCTTTCATTAACTTCGATAATTTTTTCTGAAAGCTTGTCGAGCCCTTCTTCTAGAAGTTGTGCCAATTCCTTTACTTTGGTGTCTAAGTTATCAAGATTCTTTTCCACTACGTCGAACTTCTTCTTCAACTGTAGATCGTCTGAAGAGTATTCTGTCTTTATAGAAGATAATGCTTCCCGATATCTCTCCACTTTCTTCTTTAATTGTTCCATTTCCGCATTACGATTTTCATCTTCCATCATTTCACCTCTTATAGCGAAATCAATCCTTCATCACTATCCTATTATCAAAAGACACAGGCGGTGACTAGTGGACAGGATGCTTATCCGCAAAAGAACTGCTTTCCTTTTCATAGTCAAGCTAGCTCATTGCCCACGCCACGCTTTCTAAACCACATATGATACGTATGCAAGGCCAATAAAAATATGGAGGTGACAGCTACATGCAAGATAATCTACAACTTCCTGAACAGGAATTGATCTGTATTAACGTCGATAAGGTATATGATTGGGTAGTCAAAGAAAATCGTTTTGATTTCTTCCCTACTACTGCAATCACATTCCCGGGTGTAACGACAGGTACCGTCTTAACAGGCGCAAATGTAACTTGCGAGGTAACGCCAGCCGCAGTAAACCCTGTTGTCATTTTACGTCGGGAAAATCGTCAATTTACGATTGACGGAGGCATCGTCTGTCTTCAACAATTAACGATTCAAAAGAACTTTACAGTCGTACTTGTTTTGACATTGCCTAATGGTACGATCTATCGCAGCGCTGGAATTCCGGTATCCCGTTCTGAACAGGTGATCATGTGTGCACCAAATGGAACAGACGTTACAGTAACTTTCACAGAACTGGATTGCTTTATTAGTGCACAAGGAACATTTACACCAGGTACTGGTGTCATTACCTTCGCAGGTCTCGTAGTCTCAATCAGAACTTGCCAAAGCATCCAAGCAACTTTCCCTGTAACAGTAGAATTCCTAGCAGACTTCTGCCAGCCGCGCGCTGAGCTAGCTATCGGCTCATGCCCACTACCTGCAAGACCACCTCAATGTCCTACTGTATTTCCTGACTGACCCATGAACAGTACTAATAGTACAAGTAGGCTCATATGATAAAGAGAGGGGCTCAGTCCTCTCTCTTTATTTTAGTTATTTTAAAAAATAGGAGGATGTCGTGTGCAAAACGGAACTACTGCTGTGGAAGCGAAGTTGAAAGAACATCACCAGCTTACACAGTTTTATTTAAAAGAATTAAAGACAGCTCTCTCAAAAGCTAATGAGAGCCAAAATACATGCATAGGCTACTTTACATATGCTTTGCAATTATCACACGGAATGGAGCAAGAAAGTTTTTGCCTTGGCTCCTTCCATATGAAAAACATTGGCAATGTAGACATTACGAATCCAATCATTCACCTCACGCTATCAGAAGATGCCCCCTTTTCGCTTCAAGGAAAGTTTGTCAACACGCAATCCACCTTATCAAACAAATTAACGAATGGCTGGGAACGCATTGACGATCCTGCCAATCCATCCGTTTTCAAATTAAAACCTCTCGGGATATCGATCATACCACCAGGAGGCCTGCTTTCTTTCACGAACTTCCAATTGATCTGGTTCCCTTCATCCAATTATGCCGGAAGTGTAACTGGCACTTTTTTTAGCGACCAAACTCCTGATGGTATGGCAGCTCTTAATTCGATTAATATCAATGGTTCCGCGGATTACAAGGAGGAGGCATAATATGGATTCACGTGCTATACAAGAGGCCATCCAGCGGATCACGAATAATTTGATGGAGGATGTAATAAAAGGGAACGAATCGGAATCCACCTCTACTAGCTTTGTATTTCTCGATTCGAAAACCATTAATCTTTTGCTTCTTTATATCGTAATGAATAAAGAGCTACAACTTACCAGATTGACAAACCGAAATAACCCGACTGTCATTCAAAAGACTCTACTTGATGAAATTGAACGCATGATCGCGGAAAACAAAGAGGCTTTCGAAGAAATTTTACATGACGTAAAACGTAAATAACCTATGGAGGGAGGTCCTGGTCCGTCTTGGTTAATTTCGGTGATATAAAAAGTAATGATCCGATGCAATTGAAGCAGACTATTATTTTTTTGCGCGCTGAACTGAATAAATACAAAACGGCCGAACCGGCTCCCCGTCTTATCCATGAGATTCAAGAGGAAAACCGGCAAATCAAAGAGGACTATCAACAATTAATTTATGCCAATCAAAAGCTGGAGAAACGGCTCCGGATTTACCAGAAACGCATTCAAACGCTGGAAAACAGTAGAAAGACGCATGCCTTTCTATCTGCTCCTTCCGAGGACAATATTCAACACGCTGTCGATCGACTCGAAGCTATGACACAAAACTTAGGAAAAGAACTTTCCCTTCTTCAGACAGACCAAACTGAAAGGAAACTCCTTGTGGAGTTGCTTGATGATCAGAAGGAAAAATTGGAGCTTTTGCAAAACCAATTGCGGGAGGAGCAACAGCTGAGTCAAATACAGCGCGAGCTCATTGCCCTTTTGGAAACATATACAGAAAAATTGACGACAAAGACAGAACCCGACCAACCGGATTATATATTGCAGCAAATCATTTCTCTTACAGAACGATATAAGAAAAAATCGGCCGAATCTGAGCAATGAACTTCCAAAAGGAAAAGGGTATGATAAAAGGAGAAATCCATTCTCCGGAGGTGCAAACACATGAACATCATACCCATCGGCATATGGGGAGGCTATCCAAAAGCAAATGGCGCCACCTCTTCTTTTTTAATCGAACAGGACGGGTACAACCTGCTGTTCGATTGTGGCAGCGGCGTACTCGCCTCCCTGCAAAATTACATTCCACTGGAGCAGCTCGATGCTGTCGTCATCAGCCATTATCACGCCGATCATATCGCGGATATCGGCAGCCTCCAATACAGCCGGCTCATCAACTATTACACAGGAAATCCAATGTCGCCTTTGCCTATTTACGGACACGCGTATGACAAAGAGGGGTTTGCGAAGCTGTCGTATAAAGAGCAAACGGTTGGAATCGAGATTTCCGACAGGACAAGTTATACAGTCGGACCTTTTACATTGTCCTTCTGCCCGACGGTTCACCCTGTTTATTGCCTAGCCTTGAAGGTCACTGCAGCTGGTAAAACAGCCGTATTCACTGCAGATACCGAATGGACAGAGCCCCTTGTCGAATTTTCAAAAGGCGCTGATTTATTGATTAGCGAGGCCAATTTATACGAGGAATATCTCGGCAAATCTCCAGGGCATATGGCAGGTAGTGAAGCGGGCACACTGGCAAGACTTGCAGAAGCGAAACAGTTGATCCTGACTCACCTGCCGCAATACGGCGAGCTTGAGGACATTGCAGAAGCGGCTCGGGGGCAATATGACGGGGAATTGGAGCTTGCTGTTGTAGGGAAAGTCTATACGCTGGATTGAATGAAAATAAGTCCGATCTGAAATAGAGCAGGTTGATCATGTATCCATATCCAGGATTCCATCATTCTGTAGATGGAAACACCAAAAGCACCTCCCGCAATAAAGGGAGGTGCTAAAAACTTGATTGGCGGATTAGGAGCCTTGTAAAGCTAGATATCTTCAACACAATAGCAGATTAAGTTGTTTGAAATAGTGGATACATTTAGGAAATTTTCTTGTATGGGTACAAAATCACTCCGCCGACAGTTTTCTTCAATAGTGCAAGGACCCGATTTGTAGGTAGTAGCATGTTTCATGGTTGATCAATTCTATGGCTTTTTTATGCTACACTTGTCATATGGAGGGATCCTAATGACACCCATAAATATAACCACCACCTTACGACAAGAAGCTATCCAATTTATTCATACATGCTACGACGAAATCGGGTTATCCATTGAAGAACAATTGAAAAGAATTGAAGAAATAGAAGAGGAAATTTCAACAAGCGGCACTTATTCTCATAAAAGCTTTGAATTGGAACACGGAGCTAAAATGGCATGGCGCAACAGCAACCGTTGCATTGGGCGTCTACTTTGGAATTCACTACAAGTGTTTGATGAAAGGGAAATTGAAACGGCAGAAGAGGCTTTTATAAAATTGTCGGATCATATTAGATTCGCAACAAACAAAGGTGATATTCGCCCAACCATTACTATATTCGCTCCTAGAAAAAAAGGAATCGATCCAATTCGTATTTGGAACCATCAATTAATTCGATATGCTGGATATCAGGACGGAAAGACAGTAATTGGAGATTCAATCTCGATTCAATTAACAAAAATGTGTGAGCAACTCGGATGGCAAGGTAAAAACACACCATATGATGTTCTTCCACTAGTAATTCAAGAATACGGAGAGAGACCAAAACTATTTGAAATACCTAACGAATTAGTCTTAGAAGTACCAATTACTCATCCAGAATTAGATGAGTTGTCCGATATTGGTGTGAAATGGTATTCAGTCCCAATCATATCAAACATGTGCTTGGAAATTGGAGGAATTGAATATCCTATGGCACCATTTAATGGATGGTATATGGGTACTGAAATTGGGGCGAGAAATTTGGCAGATTCCAATCGGTACAACTTACTTCCAAAAGTTGCCGAACTCATGGGATTGGATACGAGGTCTAATCGTTCGCTATGGACGGATAAGGCGTTAGTTGAGTTAAATATCGCAGTTTTACATTCGTATTATGAAGCCGGAGTTACACTTGTCGATCATCATACAGCAGCAAAGCAATTTAAAGCTTTTGAGAAGAGGGAACAAGCATGCGGTAGGAATGTCACAGGCAATTGGGCATGGCTCATCCCCCCACTTTCTCCTGCCGCTACTCATATTTATCATAAACCTTATAAAAACGACATTATTAAGCCAAACTATTTTTATCAAAAAGACCCTGACTGGAGCTAACATTCATAGTTGGTACTTTAAAAATGGGATAAGCAAAGTGGCCAAAAAGCTGATCACCCAGGTACTGGATAATCAGCTTTTTGGCTTTTATATACAATCTAGTACACTTTATCTTTGGTTTGACTCTTTAATTTACACTCTCAATATACCGCCCCACAACCGCCGCTGTTTTCTCCCGAAGCAGCCGGAACGATTGGGACATCGCTATTTCGGTTTTGATCCCACAATCCGTGAGGCCATGCACTTCAGTAAAAACAGCTTGCAGCATCTCACGGGAAGCCTCTTCGATAGCCCCCGAAATGAGAAGAACAGGGATCTGATGACGTTCCGCTAGGCCCGCTACACCGGATGGCGCTTTCCCGGTTATCGTCTGCCCGTCCGAGCGCCCTTCTCCGGTAATCAGTAAATCGGCTTCCGAAGCAATCCTTTCAAAATCCATCGCTTCCATGACCACTTCAATCCCCGGTTTCATCGTGCCATTAAAAAATGCCAACAAGGCGCCGCCTGCTCCTCCAGCCGCTCCTGTTCCTTCCATGTCGTGAAGGGCAATCCCGGTCTCCATTTCGATACAATCAGCAAGCCGTTTCAGGCATTGATCTAGCAAGACTACCTCTGCCTCGGCTGCTCCTTTTTGAGGGCCAAACACAGCGGAAGCTCCAGCCGGCCCGACGAAAGGGGCGCGTACATCGCATGCAATCGTAAACGAACTTTCCATGATTCTCTGATCAAATGGGGATAAATCAATCCGATGCAGTTTATGCAAGGCACCGCCCCCCGCCACAAGCTCCTCCCCTTTGGCATCCAAAAAGCGGCAACCGAGTGCCTGTAGAATACCCGTGCCGCCGTCATTTGTTGCACTTCCACCAAGGCCAATGACAAATGTCCGGCAGCCTGCATCCAGCGCGTGCCGGATCAATTGGCCGGTACCATAGGAAGTCGCAATCAGTGGATCCCTTTCCTCTTCCTTTAATAATGTCAGGCCGGACGCTTCCGCTATCTCAATTACACACGTCGACCCGTCGCCTAATATGCCGTATCGGGCGGCCACTTCCCGCAAGAGCGGATCTTTCACTTGGACAGAAACCGTGTGGCCCCCTGTCGCGTCGACAAGACAATCCATCGTGCCTTCGCCGCCATCTGCGAGTGGTAACGGGATCACTTTCGCTGAAGGAACAGCTTCGAGTATACCTTCCCCCATGGCAAGGGCAGCCTCGCGGGCTGTCAAACTTCCTTTAAAGGAATCAGGTGCTACGATAATTTTCAACATGCCGCCTCCATCCTTTATTCGTCCCATGTGACTGACATGACTGCCCCGGAAATCGCATGAATTTGGTACGTCACTTCATCCAAATCATCATCTGTATCAAGTTCAATGTTGACTAGATAATACCCGCCTTCATCTGTTTTCACGAAATCTACGTCATCCACTTCATAAGGAGCGGATGTCTTTAATTGGGCGACTGCGATTTGCCGAGCTCGTTTCTCGGTAATTAACACAGATTTTTTCTCCTGCTGCTTGGCAGGCTTGGAAGTCTGTGTAGCCGGCTTCTTGTCTGGTGTCGTTTTGGCGGGGGGTTGCGCAGCTCCTCCTGTTGTCGCAGGTTTTGTCGGTTTCGTTCCCACTGACGACGGTGGCTCTGTTTTGCCATCCGATTGACTTGCATTTCCGGAAGATGGCTCCTCTGCATCCTCCTTGCCCGTATGTTCCTCCTGCGGTTTGCCTGTTTCCTCATTCTTGGCAGGAGGTGCTTTCGCCACTTCCTTCGTTTGTATCAAGGCGAGCACCTGGCCGGTTTCCGCATCGACAGTCGCTTCATATTCTGACCCACCCCGTGCCAGTGTGATCTCATATTCATCATCGTTTTGCGAAACATTTACGATATCGGCATTATACATCTCTTTCAACTGTTCCCGGACTTCCTCTTCGGATAAGGTTTGTGCTTTCGTGACAACTTGTCTTGAATAAAATTCACTAACGGCCAAAATAAGTATCGTCAAGAGGATCGGAATAAACCAAGGTTTACGAATCCATTTTTTCATGCTTCATCCTCTCCCTTTCTTGTCGTAAACACAATACGGAAAGTGGTTCCAAGGCCTTCAATGCTCTCCACCTGCAAGTGAACCCCGAGTGAATCGGCAATCTCCTTCGCAATGGCCAAGCCCAGTCCTGTACCGCCTGTTTTCCGGTTTCGATCCGTTTCCACCCGATAAAAACGATTGAATAAATTAGGCAAGTGCTCTTTCGGAATACCTCTTCCGTAATCGGTTACGTAGATCTCCGCACCTTCTGCACCATTTCGCACACCCGTCTTAATTTCACGATCACTATATTTCCGGGCATTATCCAGCAAAATGAACAAAAGCTGCCGCAAATGCTTCTCATCCGTTTCGACGATGACGTCCCCGTCCGTTTCTATTTGAATATCACGCCGGAACGTTTGCCGGAGCGGCGGAACAACCGCATGAAGAACATTCGGCAAATGGAGAGGCATGATTTCATAAGTGCGCTCTTGATGGCTTTTCGCAAGTTCGAGCATTTGTGCAATCATTTCTTTCATTCGCACAGACTCGGTTAAGATAGCATTTGTGGCTTCCTCAGCTACGGCCCGATTATCATACCCTTGGCGTTTCAACAGGCGAGCGTAGCTTTCTATAACGGTTAACGGCGTCTTTAATTCATGAGACGCATCCGATACGAACTGTTCCTGATGCATATAGTTTTCTTCGAGCCGTTCCATCATGTCATTGTAGGACCTCTCCATTTCAGCCAGCTCATCTTTGCCTTTCGCGAACGTATTGATTTTCTCATACGTCCCTTCCCTTCGGCTTTCAGACATAGCGGCAAGCAGCTTCTCTATCGGCTGCGTCAAAAGACGGCCGAGAGTCATACTCGATAAGATGATCGGAATCATGGCCAAAATGGTGACGCCCACTAGGACGTATTTCAGTATTTTTAAATTGGCCGCTACATCCGTCAAGAGCTGGGTCATTTCGAGAGTCACAACCTCGCCCGATGGCCAGATGATCGGAACGGAAATTGTTAATGCCTCTACTCCTTCATATTCTCCAATGGCATATTTTTCGTCCGGTTTAGGAGAGGGATGAAATTTTGCCAAGCTCTCTACTGATTCTGTTGAAACTGTCGATTCCCCTGATGCGTCAATGATCCGGATCGCCCCATTTGCGGGCACGTATGCACGAAGCACGATGCGTACTTCCTCTTCTTGGTCAATTTCACTTAATGCCGCCATCAATTCTTTGGACCGACTTAATAATTGTTTATATTCCGTTGTATTGGACATCTTCCCAAAGAGAAAATAAATCCCTGTGTTCGCCAATATGAGAATGACGAGCATGAGCAATGTAGAAGATAGATGAATTTTTGTTTTCAGCTTCATGATCCAGAGGAAGCTCCCTTCAATACATAACCGACACCTCTGACCGTCTGGATCATGGACATGTCATCTCCATTATCGATTTTCTTTCTGACATAGCGGATGTATACATCGACAACATTCGTATCGCCGTAATAATCGTATCCCCACACCGCATCCAGCAGCTGCTCGCGTGTCAGTACTTGATTCGGATGCTTCAATAAATGCAGCAGCAAATCATATTCACGCGGGGTCAGATCAATCGGTTTGCCATCCCGTTTCACTTCGCGGGTTTGATCGTGAATGGAAAGGCCTCCATAGGAAAAGAGATGTTCCTCTTTTTCAGGCACCGTCCGTTTCGACATACGGAGAGCCGAGCGAATGCGAGCCAGCAGTTCATCAATCTCAAACGGCTTTGTCACGTAATCGTTCGCACCCAAATCCAGGCCCGCCACTTTATCTGACACATCACTTTTCGCCGTCAATAAAATTACAGGTGTATCCATCTCTGTCGCGCGAATGCGCCGGAGTACATCCAGCCCATTCAAGCCCGGCAGCATCAAATCGAGCAGCACCAAATCCCAATCATTCTCCCGGTAGGTGATTAGTCCATCCGTCCCGGTATAGGCAATCCCAACCTCATATCCTTCAAACTCCAGCTCCAATTGTAGAACCCGCGCGATACTTTCCTCGTCCTCTATGACCAAAATCTTCTCACTCATGTTCGCTCACCTATCTGTTTTCCTTTTATTCTATCGAAATCAGCCTCTATCGTCTATTTGTCGCCCTACTTAAAAAATACATGCCCGGCGGCTAAGGGGCCTGGCATGTACTTGTGTGTTTTTATGTTTTTATGTTTTTATGCTTAGTTCATTTACTCGTCTTTTTCAAATGAAACAAGGGTACCTGTCGCCGCATCGATTTCCAATTCGTATTCGACATCGCCATCTTCCATTTCAACTTCCCAAACACCGTCATCCAGTTCAATTTCCGTTACTACACCACTTGCATGGCGCTTTGCAATCGCAATCGCTTCCTCTTTCGACAAACCTGCCTTTTTCACAGATTGTTTAGGGGACTGTTGTGTAGCTGTAGCTACCTTCGTTTCCACCTTTGAAGTTGTCGCTTGTGCTGCCGGCTCAACCACTTTTAATGTGTGATTAGAAGAAACCGCCTTTGTTTCGGCTTGCTGTGACTTTTTCGCATTTGCTTTTTTATACTGCTCTTTTTCAAATGAAATCAATTCGCCGGTAACTGCATCCAAGGTAAGCTCATACTTGAATCGATCGTCCTTTATCTCGATCTCATAGACACGGCGGCCGTCTTCGCGATCCAGTTCAATCTTTTTCACATTTCCAACCGCATGTTTCTTCGCGAATGCGAGGGCTTCCTCTTTCTTCAAGATCTGCCCGGATTGGTTGTTGTTCTTTCCGGATTTGAGCTCCTTCTCGAATTTAACAATTTCACCTGTGATCGCATTCACTTTTACGTCATATTCATAGTTGTCATCGCGAAGTTCAATGTCATAATAGTACTGTTTGTTATCTTCGTCCAACTCGATATCCACGACCTTGCCAGATGCCAGCTTCTTGGCAGCCGCAATCGCCTGATCCTCCGATAACAACTGGCCCGAAACTGCTGCCGGAACATTGGATTGTTGCTTACGAACCGAGACCGCACCAGTCAGCGCATCAATGTCCAGTTCATACTCAATCCCTTTCGACTCCACTTCGACCTCATAGACAGGTCCTGATTTCTTTTTCTCCAGCTCGATCTCGGTCACATGCCCGCCTACCTGCTGTACCGCCAACTCTTTCGCTTGCTGCAGCGTCAACATCTGTTTAGCTGTCGTACTCGAACTTGAAACAGAATCATCAGCCAGGGCTACGCTACCGACGGCAACGACTCCCGCCAATGCAGGAATCAACATCCACTTCTTCAAAATGATCTCCTCCTTTATTCTGCACTCTTAGCATACCCCGTCAATATGAGAAGACAGAGAGAGGATTATTAGAAATTGATGAGAATGGTAGATTTCAATATATGGGGGAACTCCAAGGTAGGTGGAGGGTGGAATGTTGCCGTACAGCAATGGGACTTGAAAAAGGCTTAAATTATACTTGTATAATTTATTGATTTATACAGAGAACTATTGCATTGGGGAGATGGAGGTGGATTTGCTTTTGATAGATAATATCTTGCTTATATTCACGTTCCTTTAAGCCTCGTTTCTTTACTCATCCTAAACGCCGCTAGAGTTTGGCTATTCCCATTTCTCTTTTTTGCCGTCAGCTTCGGTTCCTTTATTAGAAATAAAAAGCGATCCGATAAAGTATTCGCCTATGGATGTGCTGCATGTTGTATGGCGAGCATGTTGTATTATTGGGTGCTGTCCTTTGGAGTTAGATTTTTTTATCGCAGTTTTGATTTACGCAACTATACGAGCACTTTGGGCGATATACGAGCACTTCCACGACTTTTTCGAGCACTCTTCGCGATATTCGAGCACTTCTCAACTGAATCGAGTACTCTTCCCGATATACGAGCACTTCCAAGGCTTATTCGAGCACTCTTCGCAATATACGAGCACTCACACACCCGATTCAGGCACGCCCCATGAAGCACAAGCAATTCCACACCTCTCTCGACATGAGAAAACATGTCACCCTTTAATGAAGCATTTGATTCACAAAAAAACCTTCGCACATGAAAAGTGCGAAGGTCTATTTGTTATTAGGCAAACACGATGATTGCCAAGATAACAGCTAAAATAATACGGTAAATCGCAAATGGAACGAGTTTGATCTTGGAAATCAGCTTCAAGAAGAAGCGGATGGAAATGAGCGAGAATACAAACGCACTCAGGAATCCGACAATGTAGAAGGAAATATGGTCCATCGACATATACTCCCAGTTTTTCATGACGGATACTAAGCTCGCCCCCGCCATAATTGGCACTGCCATGATGAATGTAAAATCTGCTGCAGTCCGGTGATTTAATCCGAAGAGGACACCACCCGAGATTGTGGCACCGGAGCGTGAAAATCCTGGCCATAATGATAGACATTGAACGAGACCGACTGTGAAGGCCTGGACATACGTAATTTGATCCAACGATTGGACACGCGGCTTTTTCGGTCCGAATTTATCTGCGACAATCATCAGGATAGCTCCCGCCACAAGGGCAAAAATTACGGTCTTAACGCCAAACAAGTAATCATCGATCAAATCCTTGAATGCAAACCCCAACACAACAGCTGGAAGCATTCCGATAATGACGTGCAATAGATTGAAGCTCTTGCTCATTTTCTTACCATTCACATTGTATAGGCCGACCAAGCTGAACAAGCGTTTCCAGAACACCACAACGACCGCTAATATCGAACCTAACTGGATGACGATTTTAAATGTAATTGCAGGATATTTCCCAAGAAACTCCTCTGTTTTCAGCCACATATCATCCACGATGATTAAGTGGCCTGTCGAAGAAACGGGCGCGAACTCTGTCATGCCCTCCACAAAACCAAGTATTAGTGCTTTTAGCAATTCGAATAAATCCATAAGTAATTAAGCTCTCTTTCTGCGGAAGCGGATATACCAAAAAACAACCGCGATCCCGCCAATTCCTAATAAAATATAAACTACTGTCGAGTAGATGTCCATGTATTCCAGGACAGCCTCCCAGTTTTCACCCAACTTTGCGCCTACTAGGACAAGAATTGTATTCCATGCTAGACTGCCAATCGCAGTCAGCAAAATGAACAGCGGAAAATTCATTCGCGCCATTCCTGCCGGTACCGAAATGAGGCTTCTCACTAACGGAATCAGGCGACATAGCAAAACCGCCCACACTCCGAATTTGCGGAACCAGGCATCGACACGGTGGACATCTTTGCGGGTAATCCGCAAGATCCCTCCCCATCTGTCGACTAACTTTTCCAGCCGTTCCACGTCAAACAGCATACCGATGCTAAACAGAATCATCGCGCCCACGACCGAACCCGCCGTTGCAGCTAAAATGACGCCTACAACTGTCATGTCGGAATACGTCGTCATAAAACCACCAAACGTCAGGATGACTTCGGAAGGGATGGGAGGAAAGACATTTTCGAATAAAATCAAAAGACAAATACCAAAATACCCGAAGTTGGACATGAATTCCGTAATCCAGTTTTCCATAATACCTCCTGCGCTCTTTTAACTTTACTAAATCAACCAATCGAGCGCAACACTAATAGGACGGACCCTTTTTCGAATGGTTGCCTTCTCCTCTACCACCATACGCAAGTCCACGAACCATTATGTAATGACTTGGCCGAAATGTGGATAACTCTCCGAATTTCAACTTTATCCACGATTTTATGTTAATAAGTCTAATAAAATGTTAATAATTTCGGAATTTTCATTAACAAAAGAAAAAAGTTATTCACAGCTTAATAAAATTAAGGGGGACATTGTGCATTGAAAAAGCACCATCCCACCTAAAATGGATGATGCTTCACAAATTATCCCCTGGCGGATTCTAGAATCCGATAGTTCGACGTGCAGAACGGTCATGGCGAATAGTGAACTTCACGGTCTCTTCTTGATCCACCGCTACATTGACAGGCAGCAAAATATTGTTTTGTTTCTTTTCCCATTCATGAGATGATTCATCGACCGTCCAGAGACGTCCGGGCACTTGCTGACGAATCAAAGCCTCGATCGGTTCGCCTTTTGTATTGACGATTTTATACTGGTATTCCGTGTATTCATAGCCGCCTTCTTTGTACTTGCCACTTTCCTTGCTTTCCACTTTAATATCGCATGCCTCACCGGATTTCAGCCGGACCTTTTTATTCACTTCCGTATGCTTAATCCGATCTTCTCCAATAAACTCCGCACTTCCATCCACCGGATTCGTACGGTACATTTTGAAAGTCCCTTCAGGCAATGGAAAGCCGAGACCGTTCTCCTCTGTATTCTCAAATTCGATATAGATGTCGGGGTTGGACGATTGGTTATTCACTTCATAAATCGTTTGCGCCTTTGAACCTGTAGACGAGAGCAGGCGCAACAATTTCTGCTGGCGGTTTTCCAATGTGATGGGTGTCGGGAATGTATAGGTATGAAAATCCGAAAAAGAGTCACTCTGTTTGCCTCCGCCTTTTGGGGACAGCTCTTGATTTCCCGTCTTTTGGTTTTCATTCCCCGCCTTGTTCAGCGTACCGGAAATCAAACGTAAATTCGCGTCCTTATAGGCAACACCCGAAACATTTGTCATCGTCAGCCAAGCCGACAAGTCAAACTTATCCCCATGCAAGGAGATGACATAGTCTGCTTCCCATTTGACGCCGTCCGTCAAGTAAGACACACACACTTCACTTTCCCGTTTTTCAGCAACTTTCCAAACGAGCGTCGGTTTGGCATGCAACCCATCAGGATTTTCCGGAAACCGGATTTCCCCGCGTGGATCCAGCACAATCTCTCCTGTTTCCACATCTTGCAGAACAAGAGGATTTCCCGGACGCAGCAGCGTATAAAGACGGCCATCCCGATCCAGGCTACCGTATACTTTCACTTCACGGCCGACATATTTTTCGAGCAAGCTTTGTTGATCAAGCAAATCAAAAGAATACTCGAGCTCCGACACATCCATCCCTTCAATTATGATGGAGTCGGCCTCAATACGCCTTGCCACCTCTGTGAAATGAACCATGTCGTCTTCACTGATTTCAGGAACTTTCCGTGTATCTTTGACTAGCGCAAAACCATCATTATAAACAGTTAGCGAGCAAGCAGTAGCATTCGCTGTCGTAATGGGTGTTGGCATCCTATGACCTCCAATTTCCTCACAATTTTTCACTTCATAGTATTAACCCCAACGCCGATTTGAGTCCCACTACCGCTATTCCCTTTTTTCAAAAAACAAAGCGCATTTTTTCCATTTTTGTAGCTGGCCTTGTTTATTAACATTCAATGCCTGAAAATCTTCACTGTTGTTACGGATGAATTGCTAAATAACCGTAATTAAAGCATCTTGATTTAACCTGCCTACAATAGATGGATAGCTCCTACCGGGTGAAATAAATCCACTTCAAACAAGCGTACATGCCTCCTGCCCCCGCGCCGTAACCTCGCGACTTCCAAGCACAAATACAGCACCCGGGCATAAACCGCTCACACCCGCGCATAACACCACCGCATTCGAGCATAAAACTCTCGCACCCGCGCATAACCAACTGCAACCCGCAAAAACGCCTTTCACCCAATGACTCCTCAATTCCTCCCCGCACAAAAAGCCACCCGAAACCGGATGGCCTTCTCTTCTATTACACTTCCACCTGATATTCCTTCAATTGATCACGCAAAGCCGCTTTCAAGAACTTCCCGACGGAGGT
Organism: Sporosarcina sp. AD_1; assembly: GCF_057373025.1. Classification (NCBI taxonomy): domain Bacteria; kingdom Bacillati; phylum Bacillota; class Bacilli; order Caryophanales; family Caryophanaceae; genus Sporosarcina; species Sporosarcina sp. AD_1. The sequence continues at coordinate 171,334 of NZ_JBPVIR010000007.1, read as the reverse complement.
CTTCGGAATTTCATTTAAGAAAACGACATCGTCCGGAACCCACCATTTTGCGAATTGTCCTTCCATGTAGGAGAGGAGTTCTTTCTTTTTCTCCTCGTCTGCGGTCCGTCCTTCTTTCAGCACGACGCAGGCGAGGGGCCGTTCTTGCCATTTCTCATGCGGCACGGCGATGACGGCCGCTTCGAATACGTCTTCGTGGGTCATCAAGGCATTTTCCAAGTCTACAGAGGAAATCCATTCGCCGCCGCTCTTGATCAAATCTTTCGTTCTGTCGGTCAGCTTCAAGTAGCCGAATTCTGTCATGACGGCGATGTCCCCCGTATACAGCCAGCCATCCTTAAACGCTTCTTCGGTTCGCTCGTCTTTATAATATTCGCTCGCAATCCACGGTCCGCGGACTGTCAGCTCGCCCATTGTCTTGCCGTCCCATGGTACTTCCCCGTTTTCATTGACGACCCGGACTTCGAGCCCCGGCATGATGAGTCCTTGTAAGGCCCTGATGTCGATTTTCTCGTCCATCGTAAGGTCTTCCATGCCGGATGTGAAGACGGATAAGCTGACGAGCGGCGACGTTTCGGTCATGCCGTATCCGACGATGAAAGGCACGCCATACCGCTCTTCAAACGCACGGATCAATCCTTTTGGCGACGCCGAACCGCCACAGACGATTGCGCGCAAGGAGGATAGGTCTCTCGGGTTTTCGTCCTGTTCCTTCAACACCGCTAACCAAATGGTTGGTACGCCGGCTGTGATCGTCACCTTTTCCTGTTCAATCAAATCGAGCAGCAGCTGCGGAGTGAATCCAGGTCCCGGCAACACTTGTGTCGATCCGAAGAAGACAGCGGCGAACGGCATTCCCCATGCATTCACATGGAACATTGGCACGACCGGCATGATGACATCGTTTTCCCTCATACCCATCGCGTCGGCAAGCCCCAGTGCATAGCTGTGAAGCACAATGCCACGGTGTGTGTACACGACGCCTTTTGGATTGCCTGTTGTCGCGGAAGTATAGCACATGCCCGCAGGTGTGTTTTCATCGAGGTCTTCCGGGTAATCGTATTGATCGGAAGCTTCCTCGAGTAGGGCTTCGTAGGAATGGACATTCTCAAGCGACGTTTCCGGTACGTCTTTGCTGTCCCCCATGATAATGTAATGCTTAACCGTTTTTAGCAATGGTGCCAGTTGCGCTAGATGTGGAAATAGATTGTCATCGACGAGGAGAATTTCATCCTCGGCATGATTAATGACATAGGCGATATGTTCCGGCGCCAGCCGGATATTCACCATATGCAGGATCGCCCCAGTGCTCGGCACGCCAAAATAGGCTTCGAGGTGTCGATGATGGTTCCAGCCGAACGTCCCCACTTTCGTTCCTCTTGTCATCCCTAGTTTTTCGAGTGCATTGGATAATTTCCTTGTACGCTTTGCAAAATCCCGATACGGAATCCGGTGAATTGTATCCGGTCCTGTGCGTGAAATGATCAGCTTGTCCGGAAAAAACTGCTCCGCCCTTTTAATAAATGACGATAGTAATAATGGTGTTTGCATCATGTGAAACGCTCCCCTTTTCCATTCCATATTTTTTGATGCTTGTACAACCTGATCCTGGCCGGGCACAGTACACCCCACAGTACGTTATGTGCCCAGCGCTCTCTGTATTCATTTCAAGCCGAGATTTTTGGCGATGATCATCTTCATAATTTCATTCGTCCCCGCGTAGATGGAGGCGACCGGGATATCTCGGAATCTGCGTGCAATTTTATATTCTTCCATATAGCCGTATCCGCCGTGCAACTGCATGCATTCTGTCGCAATGTCTCGCGCCGTCTCGGTAATCCAATACTTTGCCATCGATACTTTCGTGACGACATCCTTGCCAGCCATATGATCTTCGATGAGCGATTCAAGGAACGCTTTTCCCAGTTCAATTTTCGTCGCCACCTCGGCGAGTTTGAACTGCGTATTTTGGAAAGAGCCTATCGATTGGCCAAATGCCTGCCGTGACTTTACGTAGTTGAGCGTCATTTCCAACATATCTTCCGAAGCGGTCTGCGCAGCAATCGCCACAATAAGGCGTTCCTGTTGCAGTTTTTCCATTAAATACGTAAAGCCTTTCCCTTCTGCTCCGATCAAATTGCCGGCCGGAACCCGGCAGTCCTCAAAGTAAAGCTCTGCTGTGTCCTGCGAGTGCATGCCGACTTTATCCAACTTCCGCCCCTTTGAGAAACCGGGCATCCCTTCCTCGATCATAAGCAAACTGATACCACGGTGTTTCGGCTGGGCTTGCGGATCAGTTTTCACAACGACAAGAAAAAGGTTGCCGTTAATGCCATTTGTAATAAAGGTCTTCTGCCCATTTACTACAAAATGTTCCCCATCCCGAATTGCCGTCGTTCGAATATTCGCCAGGTCCGAGCCAGTTCCCGGCTCTGTCATGGCGACCCCCGTGATATAGTCGCCGCTAATACAGCCCGGAAGCCACCGTTGCTTTTGCTCTTCGGTACCGTATGCTTCTATATAAGGGACTACAATATCATTATGCAGACCGACACCCGTCAGACCCGCTCCCACCCGCTCCATTTCTTCGCCGATGATGACGCCATAGCTGAAATCAAGACCGAGTCCGCCATAAGCTTCCTCTACTTGCGGACAGAGGAACCCCATTTCGCCGAGCTTCTTCCAAAAGGCGGTCGGTATAAGCCGATTCCTTTCCCATTCCTCAAAATGAGGAACCGCCTCCTTTGCAAGAAATTTACGGAGCGTCTCCCGAAACATCACATGTTCATTCGTCTCGAAACGGTATCTTGCCATTCCCATCCCCCTCACTTCGCCTGCATTCGAATTGCGCCATCTAACCGAATCACTTCTCCATTCAATAACGGGTTACTTAATATGCTTTCAACAAGCATCGCATATTCCGCAGGGCGGCCGAGCCGTTTTGGAAACAGCGTCAGCTCCTCAAGTGATTTGCGCGCAGGTTCGGGCAATCCTGCAAATAAAGGCGTTTCAACGAGTCCTGGCGCGATCGTCATGACTCGGATGCCGCTTGCCGCCAGCTCCCTCGCAATCGGCAATGTCATGGAAACGACGCCCCCTTTGGATGCACTATAGGCCGCCTGCCCAATTTGCCCCTCAAAAGCCGCAACGGAAGCCGTGTTAATGATGACGCCACGCTCACCGTGCTCATTTGGTTCATTGGATTGCATCGCAGCAGCTGCGACACGCAGCACATTGAACGTACCGATGAGATTGACTTGAATCACTTTTTCAAAACGGTCCAATGCCATCGGGCCGCCTTTTGAAACGACCTTCCCCGGCGTTGCGATACCCGCACAGTTTACGGCTGCATTGATCGCCCCGAACGCTTTGACTGCTTCCGCAACATTTGCTTCCACCTCATGGGGACTTGCCACATCCGTTTTTCTGAATAAAACCCGGTCTTCCCCGAGCTCCTGAACGAGTTTTTGTCCCAACTCTTCATTCACATCAAAAATGACCGCTTTTCCGCCACCTTCCACAATTCGACGGACTGTCGCCTCACCCAGCCCCGAGGCGCCGCCCGTAACAACGGCACATATCGACTTCATATCCATGTTTAACTCCCCCTTATCCCAACCGTTCGATAATCGTCGCGTTCGCCATGCCCATCCCTTCACAAATTGCGAGTAGCCCATACCTTCCGCCCGTCCGCTTTAATTCATTCATCATGGAGATGAGCAATTTAGTTCCCGTTGCGCCAAGTGGATGGCCTAATGCAATGGCGCCGCCGTTCGGATTCAATTTGTCCGGATCAGCTCCGGTCTCGATCAACCAGGCAAGCGGAACGGGGGCAAACGCTTCATTCACCTCATACGTATCCATATCATCAATCGACAATCCGGCTTTCTCCAACACTTTTCGAGTCGCTTCGATTGGACCAGTCAGCATCAACGTCGGATCCGAGCCGACAACAGATCTTGCTATAATTCGAGCAAGCGGCTTCACGCCAAGTTCTTCCGCTTTCTCCTTCGACATGAGCAATACGGCTGAAGCGCCATCACTCATTTGGCTGGCATTCCCTGCCGTGATGACTCCCTGCTCATCGAATACGGTTTTCAATCCGGCAAGCGATTCCATCGTCGAGTCAGGTCGTGGCCCTTCATCTTGGAGAAGGAGAGCCTTCGAACCATCTTCCTGCTCCACTTCCACAGGGACGATCTCAGCAGAATACTTCCCTTCCATGATGGCATCCAATGCTTTTTGATGGCTCTCTAGTGCATAAGCGTCCAGTACTTCACGGGATAATCCCCATTTTTTCGCAATCCGCTCAGCTGAAAGCCCTTGGTTGATAATTTCATGTTTGCTTGTCAGCATCGCACTCGGCTTCGCTTCCCCTATATTTGAAAACATCGGGACCCGCGTCATGCTTTCCACTCCACCAGCAATGACGATATCCATATCTCCAGACGCAATTGCCTGAGATGCGAAATGAACAGCTTGCTGACTCGAACCACATTGCCGGTCAATGGTCACACCGGGCACATGGATCGGAAAATCCGCAATTAGCGCAGCCGTCCTCGCGATATTTCCCCCTTGTTCGCCAGATTGCGTCACACATCCTAAAATGACGTCATCGACAAGCCCTTTGTCGATACCTGCCCGATACACCAATTCATCGAGCACTTTGGCTGCCAGTTCATCCGGACGGTAGTGTGAAAAACCGCCTTTTCTTCGGCCGACAGCTGTGCGCACCCCTTCTACAATGACTACTTCACGCATGCTCATCCCCCATTTCTCTGAATTAAACAACTTTTCATATAGTTTAAGTTTACATGAAAGGGCTTTCTTTTGCCAATCTGACCTAGAACGAATCGGTCTCAAGTCGTAGGCGCAAATCCGTTTCACGCCCGTATGGATCTCTTTCGAATCAGAGTACGATATGAATATAACGAAGGGAGGAACAACAACATGAAGAAATTTGGTCTCGCGTTACTTGGCATTACGGCAGCGATCGTTGTCCTCGCAAATGTAGGATCGCTAATCGGACTTGCCGTCTCGGCCGCTATTGCATTCGCCGGTGTCCATTATTATAGGAAGACTGATTCAACATTCCTGAAGCTATTTTGGGGATTCGTCCTTGTCATTGGTTTATTGACAGCAATCTCCAATATTCCGGCTTTTATTGCCATCATTGCAATGCTTGCCGTGTACTGGGTATGGCGCCAATGGGATGGTAAGAAAAAAGACGACATTATCACACAGAGCGACGATCCATTCGTCAACTTTGAACGTCAATGGAACGAAATTACAAAATAAGGAGGAACTACAGATGAACTCATTATGGAACCGATTCAAATACACAGTCCAAGCCGATTTGCACACATTGCTCGATAAAAAGGAAAACAAAAACCCGATTGCGATGTTGAACCAATACATTCGCGAAGCGGAAAAGCAAACCGACTCCGTCGGAAAATTGCTGGAGCGTCAAGCAAAGTTGAAAGAAGAGCTGGAAAAAGAACTGGCAGCAGCGGAAGCAATGGCTGAAAAGCGGCGCGGGCAGCTTGAACTTGCTAACGCGACAGGCGAAGAAGACCTGGTTGCCTTTGCCGAGCAAGAAGTCGGCTCCTACGAAAAACGGGCAGCCGAGCTTTCCGGCAGCGTAACGGAAGCTGCCTACGAATTGATGTCTTTAGAACGGAAATTTGAAGAAATGAAACATAAAGTGAAGGATATGAAAGTCCGCCAGCTTCAACTGATGGGCAAGGAAAATGTCACACGCGCTCATCGCCGTATGGACCAGATCATTTCGCCAGAAAACAAAGACATGTCCAATATGGATGAAATGAAAGCGTACATTGATAACCTCGGCGGTAAAATTCAGAAGGACTACGAATCATCGTCCATGGAGCGCAGGCTCGAATTACTCGAGAAAAATGCTCCAAAACGCGAGGAAATTGTGTAAACTATAGAAGATGAGGAAGGATGACCCTTAATGGGGTCATCCTGTTCCGATTCAGTGTCTTTCTGCTAGGAATTACGGAGAAATTTCCACGAAATTCCTAGCATCTAACGCAGACCGCCGTTTTTCAATTGGCCGTTATCAACCCGTCCTTGCCCATAAGGACCATCCGACAACAAGAAGGGGGCATCACAATTGAGAGCATTCGATACAAATAAGATGACATTTTGGATTGCCGCTTTTGGTCTTCTCGTATTTGTGGAGGCCGCTTTTCTCGGAAACGGAAATATCATCTTCCTCCTTCTTGGAGCCGGATTGCTTTATTTCGGTGTGAAGAAGCGTTCCAAGTGGATCTCTTTCACCGGCATCTTCTTTGTCGTATTGGCACTTCTTAATTTATGGAGTTTACGCCTGCTCATTTTCGCTAGCCTAGCATATATTCTCTATAAGTTATGGAAGGGTGTTCCCGCCGAAACAATTATGCGGCCATTGAAAGAGCTGCAGAACGTAACGCCTAACGGCATTTGGAAGAATAAATTATTTTCAGTGCAAACCTCACCCTTCTCATCATATGAATGGGAAGATGTCCATATCCAAGGTTTCTTTGGCGATATTAATGTGGATGTAACAGACACTGTTCTGCCGAAGAGGACGTCATTCATCGCCATTAGACAAGGACTTGGCCGGGTAAAGGTCGAGTTGCCTTATGAAATACCGGTCCGCATCCATTACACGACACTTTTTGGGGAAGCACGAATTTTGGACATTAGCCCGAAACGGATGATTAACGAAACGCTGCATTTCCAGGATGGATATGAAATGGAACGCGTCGATGCGGCTGAACTGATCATTTCCGTCACGACTTGGATTGGTGATATCGAGGTGATACGCAAATGACAGCTTTTATCGGACGCAGTTTGTATCTTATCCTGCTGTTCATTACCATCACGGTCGCCTATTTTTATCTATTCCTCGGCTTACCTTTAAAGGATGGCTGGCGAATTTTTGTGGAAGCGACCTATTCAGAAGTGCCCCTCGGCATATGGATTTTGGCAAGCTGTATATTGCTCAGCGGTTATCTTTCCTTTTGGATGGGCTCCATTGCCAGAGCCAAAGAGAAGGCAATTGAAAAGCGGTTGCGAACTGTCGTGGACAGCGAAGACATCGTCAAAGCAAAAAAACGGTTCTCCCCGCGGATCGACCGGACGCTCGAGGATATTTCCAACGTCCTCGTAACGCAGCGGAAAAGCTTACAACGCATCACAGATGAACGGGCAGAAGCGCAAGATAAACTGATTCAAGAGCGGATTGTCCAGGAACGACAGCGATTGGCTCGCGAGCTTCATGATTCCGTTTCACAGCAACTATTTGCCGCCTCCATGCTACTCTCTGCGATTACGGAGCAAGGAGACCCAGAAGACCCAAAGCAGAAGCCGCTTCTGCAAGTCGAACGGATGGTGCAGCAGGCTCAACTGGAAATGCGGGCCCTTCTGCTTCACTTGCGCCCAGCGGCATTAAACAATAAATCATTGAAAGAAGGATTAGAGGATTTATTGCTGGAATTAAAAGAGAAAGTCACCTTCGATATCCGTTTTCGCCTGGAGGAAGTTTCCCTTTCCAAAGGGGCGGAAGACCATCTGTTCCGAATCGCCCAAGAAACGCTGTCCAATACGCTCCGGCATGCCCAGGCGACAGAAGTGGATGTGCTTTTCGTCCAGCGGGATGGCCTCGTCATCTTCCGGGTGCAGGACAATGGCGTCGGCTTCAAGGAGAACGAAGATGGAAAAGGCGGCTCCTACGGACTGCAAAATGTGAAGGAGCGTGCCATCGAAGTTGGGGGCACGTGTAAAATCGTATCGGTCCCTTCCCAAGGTACGATCGTTGAAGTGAAACTGCCAGCTCGGAAAGGAGAAGAACTGAATGATACGGATTCTATTAGCGGATGACCACGAAATGGTGCGCATCGGCGTTTCTGCGTATTTACAGACGCAACCCGACATGGAAGTCGTCGGAGAAGCGGCAAATGGCCGGGAAGCCGCCGAAAAAGCATTGGAATTACGTCCGGATATTATCTTAATGGACATGGTCATGCCCGAAATGAATGGCGCCGAAGCTACAGCTGCTATCATCAAGCAATGGCCGGAAGCGAAAATAGTAATCGTCACGAGCTTTTTAGATGATGATAAAGTCTACCCTGCCCTGGAGGCCGGCGCCATCAGCTACATATTGAAGACATCCAACGCCAAACGGATCGCCGAAGCCATCCGCGACACGTTAAAAGGCCAAACCGTTCTGGAGCCAGAAGTGACAACAAAAATGATGCAAAAAATGCGCTCAGGAAACGAAAGACGGCTGCATGACGAGCTGACAGAGCGTGAAATGGAGATCCTGCTTCTTCTCGCGCAAGGCAAAACGAATCAGGACATTGCCGATGAACTGTTCATCGCTTTGAAAACCGTGAAAACCCATGTCAGCAACCTGCTCTCCAAACTGGAAGTGCAAGACCGGACCCAGGCGGTCATTTACGCATTCAAACATGAACTTGTAAAATAAAAGAACCTGCACTCACGCCTCGCTTGGCATGAGTGCAGGTTTTTCGTTTATGGTCGATACGGAGGATTTTCCGGATCTTCCCCGCGATTTGGATCAAAAGGATATTCTTCACCTGGATCCGTCGTATTAAAACCGTCCGGATTGGTTTGATTGAACTGAGTCGGATCGGCAGGATTGATCGGATTCGTTCTATCAGCATCCGCTGGGTCGGATAATGGAAGTTCATCCGATCCGGTGATGCCATGATTCGGTTCAAAATCCTGCGCATTCGGATAGTCATGAGAGCCGTGATTGCGCGCCATGCGACTGCGGCTTTGTTGCGCTGTTTCATCCACCGCTTGTTGTGCACGGTCGACGTTTTGCTTTGCCTGGCTCTTCATCTCACGTTTCTCCTGCTCCCACTTCTCTTTGGAAACATCGGCTTGTTGCAGGCTTGTTTCCATTTTCGATAAATAACGAGAGGCATGTTCTCTTCCTCCTAGGCCAAACGCGAGACCGAATGCCAAGGCAACACCGCCCAAAATGAGGATGAACGCTGCATTAATAATGGCTGGCGCAATGCCCAATTGGCTGAGTGCCATAAAGAACGCGAAAGCCAGAATAGCATACTTTGCGACATAACGTAGGACATGAGGTGTACCTGCCTTTGTCGTCATAATGCTGCCGACGAATTTCTCAGCAAGATTCGCAAGCCAAAAGCCGACTGCCAAAATAACAAGTGCGGCGATAACCATCGGCAAGTAAGCAAAAATGCCAGTCGCCAGTGTCACCATGAATTTCAACTTCAGAATTTGCAATGCTTCAACTACAAACAGCAGAATGACAACGATTTGGACAATTGTTCCGATAATTCGAGAGAGAGACGGAACGGTCGTGCCCGTCGTCCGGACGCCCATCTTGCCAAAGAGTGAATTGATGCCGAGGTTGTCCAATAGGGCGACGACAACGCCTTTAACCCATTTGGCCAGCATAATTCCGACAAGTACAAGGAACACGGCGACCGCGATTTTCGGAATCATTGTTAAAATATCATTCAACATCGCAATAGCCGGTTGAGAGATTCCTTCCAGATCAAGCACTTCCAGCGCAGAGATCGTCACTGGAATCATAATGAGAATAAACACGATGGTTCCAATTACACCCGAAACACTTGTCCCTTTTACATAAGAAGACAGGTTCAGTTTGTGTGCGGCTCTGTCAATACCGACAGACTCAAGCAACTTTGTCACAAGCGTGCGGACAATTTTGGCTACGACCCATCCGACTAGGAATATAAGTGTAGCTCCGACTAGCTTCGGCAGGAAGTTCATAATGCTCGTCAGCATGCCCTCAAATGGTCCACTAATACCGCTTAATCCAAGTGCATGTAGCACCGCCGGGATAAACATGAGCAGGATGAGATAGAAGGCAATATTGGCAGCCGTCTCTACCCATTTGGTCTTGTTGACATCTTCCGGTGAACCGCCTGCTTTACTCACATACTTGTTCAAATTCAGCTTTGTCCCTGCAGCCAGGATGACTTTCTTGACGACTAGTGCAAGAACCCATGCCAATAACAGGATCAAACCTGCTTTCAAAATGCTTAAAATCGCGCCACCAATTCCTGAATACATCGTCATGAACGGAGTAGCAATCATGGATGCATTCATAATATTGAAGAACAGAAGGAAGGCGAGCAGCAAAATGATGAAAAAGATGACCTTGCTAATGATCTTTTCCATGTTCCACTTGGAATCCTTGACATCTAGCCTCTCGTTCAGACGGGACTTCTTCATTCGCTTATAAACTGCGTTTTCTACCGCTTTTGCAATGAAAAAGCCAACAAGAAGTACAATGAGTCCCATCATTAATTCAGGAAGCCATCTCATCATGCTAGTAAAATAAAAATCCCTGTACATATCATTCAATCGATTGTCCTCCATTCCTTTGAATAATCTACTTGGACTATTCCTATAAATGGAGACGACTAAACCTATTTAACTTGGAAACTGGAAGCTAGTAATAGGGAATTTGTTTTCCTGACTTGTTTTATACAAAAAGAAACCAAATATTGGTTTTCAGTGGAATAAATTTGAGGGTTCTCATATAATATAATTACATGACTAAAAATATCTTTCAATTCAGTGAACTGACCATATAATGAACGTTGAGGAAGGAGGGTACGAGGTGAGTAAATATAAAAAACGTACTGTTTACATTTCGATTGTTACACTTGTTTTCTTTTTAACATTATCACTTACAATGAAACACTGGGGATTCTTTTTATGGAGTTTACTGCCTGTCTTTATCGTTATGATGACTGCGTTTACCACTTCCGAGAGGAAAAGTAGTGAGGAATGAAAAATTAAGACGAGGTAGAAAATGAGCCAATTTAAACGTATACTTATCGCATCACTTTTAGCCATGCTATTCGTTTCAATCTTGATTAGTGTAACAAACAATCGAATCGTAACTTTTTTAGGCACGTTCTTCATTATTTTATTCTCAGTACTCATCACAGGTTCGGTGACGAAAAGGAAAATAAAGAGGAACTGAAAAATGCCCGGCAGCAGAATCTGCGTACCGGACAACAGTGAAAATTATTATTTTGTGAATCGGCTTAATGCATCGATACTTCCCGTGTGTACGCCTTCATGCCACACGAGAAATTCAACCGTATCTTTGACCGTTTCCATGGAAAGTGCACCAATCGTCATCGGTTTTGCCAATGCAACGTCCATTTTCCCCTCCAGGACAGCACGAATTCTGCCAGGCTGTTCCTTCAATGCAAGGAGCAGTTCCTCATGGCTGGGCGGATTCCCGCTCCACTCGCCCGGCCGTGTTCCGGTGCCGAAAAAAGCACCCCATTCCGGATGGTGAGCTGTATATTCGGGGCAGACTAAATTGATGAAATACTCCATGGTCGAATAGATATGCCCTGCATTCCAACGAATGGTATTGTTGAATCCTTCCGGCTGCTCGTCCCATGTTGCTGCTTCCGCTCGCTCCAAACGCCCCAACGTATAGTTGCGGGCAAATTCAAATTGTGACAGTGTGCTCATTTCCCCTCATCTCCCTTCCTCTTTATTTTAATCGAATCCACCAAAAAACGGCAATCCCTATTGAGGATGCCGTTCATGCGTTTTGGTCAGCTGGTTTCTTTTTATGTTCATTCCATTTTTCATGGGCTTTATGATTAAATTCTCGATTGTATTCTTCCTGATCTCCATAGGGAAAGCTTTCCCCTGGCTTTAGTACATGGTAATTTGGGTTTCCGCCTTTTTTATTTTCACTGTAAGCGGAGGGACTGTTTTTACCGGTTTTATCTTCAGCATTTTTTCGGAATTCCTTTGTCCAGTTGGAGTCGGCCGGATCAGATAATGGCAGTTCATCGTAGGTTATAGGTTTTTTTCCATGATATAAAATCTTTGGTTCGATATCTTTTTTATTTGGGTACGTACCATCTTTGATTGTCATTACGGATTCCTCCTTTTCCCCTCAAGCAGTAGTTTTCTTCTTTTCCCTCTTTCGACTTCCGCTAAACCCTTTTTCTGAAACTTGTTGCTTTTTTTTACGTCTGAATTCATAAAGACTGCGAGGTGTTTTATGAAAAAAGGATTTGGCATTCTGTTTCCGTTGTTGAGCATGTTCCTTTTGCTTTGGATCGAGCAAGGCATCGGGATGACTTATATTTGGAAAACCGCCGCAAAAGTCATGTTGTTTTTGCTCATCCCACTCATCCTTTTCCGTGCGGCCCGTTTTCCTTTTTTGCGCTTGCGCCAAACCGATCGTACGAGCATTAAGAGAGCAATCTTCGCCGGCCTTGCAGTAATGGGATCCATCATCGGAGCTTTCCTATTGCTTCGCACCTACATTGATCTGAATGCATTAAAAATGGACCTTGCGGATTCGGGTATTACACCGTTAGTCTTCCCTGCCATCGCCCTTTATATCCTCCTCGGAAATTCCCTGCTGGAGGAGTTCTTTTTCCGCGGACTGCTGCCGGATCTATTTGGACAATCCAAACTGCGCCTGCTGCTGCCGCCATTTTTCTTTGCGATCTATCATGTCGCCATTTTTTTGCCTTGGTTTACTGCGCCCATCCTGCTACTCGCCATTGCCGGACTTTGGACTGGCGGGTTTATTTTTCAGCTTGCCAATGAAAAATCCGGCACAATCCTGCCCTCATGGATCATACATATGAGTGCGGATTTGGGCATCCTATTGATTGGCGTCTACCTGTTGTATTTTTATTGATCCACCTCAACGCCTAATTCCTTGCGCAGCTTTTCGACGCCTTCTGGATCGCCAATCGCAATGAGCGTGTCGTTATGGCGGAAGACTTCCTCAAAATCAGGATTGCTAATCAGTTTGCTGTTACGCATGATGGCGACGAGGGTAATGCCAAACGTTTTGCGGATATTGACTTGCTCCACGGTTTTTCCGATGAGAGGAGAGCCCTCTTCCAAGATGACTTCCTCTACCATCAGTTCCTTTTTTTCCGAGCGAATCAAGTCGTTAATGTAATCCGTCCCTTTCGGCTTGATGACCGACATGGCGAGCTCCCGTCCACCAATTACGGTCGGATTGATAACCCGTGAGGCACCCGCCCGTTTCAACACCTCTTCGGAATCCTCACGCTCCGACCGTGCGGCAATTTCCAGATCCTCGTTAAGGCTCTTTGCCGTCAGTGTAATAAAAACATTATCCGCATCGTTCGGAAGAGCTGCAATCAGTGCACGCGCTTTATCCACTCGCGCCTTCACGAGCATCTCCTTGTCGGTCGGATCACCGATCAACCGTAACGTACCCTGCTCCACAACAGCCAACAGCGCATCCTCATCATCACAAATATATAAAACGGGGACATCCCGCTCCTCTTCCTTCAATTGCCGGTATACTTGCTGGGCGACACGGCCGAAGCCGCACACGATAATATGTCCATCCAACTTGCTGATTTCCTGTTGCATTCTCCGATTCCACACTTTCTTCGATAATTGATTTTCAATTAAAAAGGAAAAGCCGACTCCCAGTGCATAGGTGATAATTCCGACTCCCAACGGAATAAGAAGCAGGGCAAACCAACGACCCTCCTGCGTGGTCGGATATATATCGCCATAGCCAATCGTCATAATGGAAACAATGGTCATCCAAAAAGCATTGAATGGCGAGATATCCTCAATGTAGACAAAGCCTACCGTTGAAATGATCAGAAGCATGGCAGTCATTCCAATAATAATGAACAATCTTCGATAACGAAGTTGTATATCAAGCCAACGTTTCAGCATATGGCGCCTCCTGGACAAAATCAATAGTAGATATGTATTCCCTGTAAGCAAGAAGCCGCAAACCTTTTGATACAACAGTTTGAACACTAAATTAGGGAGATGAACGCCAATACTTCGAAGCGAACGCCAGATAATCTAAACGAACGCCATTAACTTCAGATGAACGCCAATAAATCGAAACGAACGCCATTAACTTCAGATGAACGCCAATAAACAAAACCTAAAAAAGCCGCACGCATGCTTTTCAGCATACATGCAGCCCTATATCTCAATAACCCGCAGGTACGACGACCGTCACTTTAAATAGATCCCCGTCTAATTCAATTTTCATCGTGCCTTGATGCATGTCGACTATCGATTGGGCAATCGCTAGACCGAGACCCGATCCATCGGTATGCCTTGCCGTATCTGCACGCTTGAACCGTTCAAACAGCTCCTCGACATTTGCACCCAGCTCATATTTCGTAATATTTTTTACAACGAACTCCGCAGTATCTCCCATTTTGCGAAGGGTGATGTACACCCGTGTGCCTGGCAATGAATACTTAATGGCATTGACAATTAAATTATCCAGCACTCGCCACCAGCGCTGCCCATCCACATAGGAAATGAGCGGCTCCTCAGGCATATCCGTCCGGAAATCTAGTCCCGATTTCGCGATGTCCTCCGCATGTTCCGCGAGAGCCTGCTGCAATAGCTGGGTCAAATCGACACGTTGCTTGTGCAGCTCCAAATTGCCGCTCGCCATCTTGGACACTTCGAATAAATCCTCAATCAGCGTCTTCAGGCGCTGCGATTTTTTATCCAGAATATCGACGTACTGCGCCCTTTCTTCTGGAGTCAAACCTTCCTTCTTCAACAGATCGGTATACGTAATGATGGACGTCAATGGCGTACGGAGATCATGACTCACATTGGTGATCAATTCCGTCTTCAGCCGTTCACTTTTCGCCTGCTCGCTCATCGAATTGCGCACGCCTTCGCGAAGATTGTTGAGATTACGCGCATGCTCGGCAAGTGGCGATTTCCCTTGTATAGCGATATCCTGCTGTAGCCGGCCAGCCGCCATAGCATCAGTCGCAATAATGATTTTATTTAAATAAGCCATCCTGCGAACAAAAATATAAAGCGCCGGAATCCCCAGGAAAAGGACACATGGGAAATAGATAATAACTAGGGTTGGCTCCAAGCCTACAACTACTAATCCAATTCCGGCAAGAAAAAATCCGACCAGTAGAATGAATGTCTGAACACCAATTGATTTCTTTAAGAATAGCTCGGGCAGGGCCTTTAAAAATCGCACTGAATAACTTTCTTGCAAATCTTTCATAAACACTCCAGGTTGTTTCCATCGGTCATTTGCGTTCACAAGCTGGAAGGCAAGGATGACGACCATAAGAATACCGCCTATCGCAAACGAGAAAGCTTCCATGACCCATCTTTCCAGCCTAGGATAAGTAAAGAAATTCAAGAGAGTGTACGACATACTTTCACTGTAGGAGGTTAAGATGAAGCCGGCAATAACGAATAAAGCGACCTTTCCATCTATTTTCAACCGATCATATCGGTCGACTAACTTCGACTCCATGACCCATTCCTTTTTGAACTTCAGAACGGTGCACAATAAAATAATGGATACTAGACCGATTGCCCAGAATAGATACGCCGCATACTTCGATTTATTAAAATGCGTGTATTCCTGATGCAGCAATCCCCCCTCGGCAAAAACTGATTTCGGCACGATGACAGTCCCTTCGAATTTACGGACTGGGTTGTGCATACTCATCAAATCATCATCGGATACCTCAACTGCACTATCTCCGTTTCGAGGAAAGGTTAACGTGTGAAGATCAGTCGGCAAGGAATAAGCCCTTAAATACCCTTCCGAGGAGTTGAACTCCTTCTCATATCCCGCAAGCACGTGGATATCACCTGAAGAGAATTCTTCTCCCGTTGCAACATCCTTTAATTCATACACAATCGGGAATGGTAGCGTAACATCATTTTTCATTTCCTCTAAATAGCGTTTCAAGTACTTGGTCTTTTCGTTCCGTATCTTCTCTTCCACATGTGCATCACTCTCAAAGTTCTGCTGAATGTCTTCCATTTTGGCATCTCGTTCTTTCACAAGAGCGGTAAGCACTTTTTCATTTCCAGCTTCTTTCGCTTCCGCAATTCGATCTTCATATTGAGCATGAATATTAGCAAGTTGTTCTGATAATGTTCCATATCGATTGCGATGCTCCTCGATTTCCTCCGGTGATACGGTAATATGTTCTACCGCCTCTTGTGGATTAATCGGATTCAGCACAGACCCAAGTGAGTTATACACTTCTTCCATTCGCTGCTCAAAGTCCAGCGAATTCGTAAAGTCCTTGCCAAACAACTGCGGGCTAAGACGAATAATGGATGGGAGTGCAATCAGCAGCAACACTACGAGAGCTGACCATATGAATAATAATCCCTTCTTCTTCATCAAACATTCCCCCCAGTAATGATTCTGGCAAAGAATGCCACGGTGCGTGTCGACCGTTCCCAGCCATTGCCGATCATTTCAAGGATGGAAGGAAAGCAGTATCCGATACTAATAAAAGCCAAAACGATGGATAGAAGCGAGCCAATTAATCCCCACTTATTTTTCGATTTTGTAGCCAATGCCCCACACCACCTTCAAATACCTCGGATTTTTCGGATCCGCCTCGATTTTTTCGCGGATTTTCCGGATGTGGACAGCTACGATGTTTTCCGCATTGTACGCTTCTTCATTCCACACACGCTCATAAATTTCATTAATAGAAAAGACCCGTCCTGCATTTTTCATAAGCAATTCCGTAATTTTGTACTCGATCGGCGTCAATTTGACTGGGTTCCCATCCACCGTCAATTCCTTCGCCTCTTCATCCAATGACAAGCCGTCCACTTCGATTTTCTTCTGCCCGTCATACGTTCCCAGCTGAACATAGCGCCGAAGCTGCGACTTCACCCGCGCCATCAGCTCCAGCGGATGGAATGGTTTCGTCACATAATCATCCGCCCCAACGGAAAGGCCATGGATCTTATCCGAGTCCTCCGCCTTCGCACTCAGCATAATAATCGGCACATTTTGTGCCTCCCGAATTTTAAACGTCGCCGCGATTCCGTCCATATTCGGCATCATAATATCGAGGATGAGCAGATGGACTTCATTGGAACGCAATAAATCAAGTGCCTCCTGCCCATCCGCCGCCTTTAACACGTCATACCCTTCATTCTTCAAATAAATTTCAATCCCATCGCGGATCTCTTTATCGTCATCCGCCACGAGAACTTTAAATTTTGCCATCCGCCCCACCTGCCTTCTTCTTATGATACCAATTCTAATGCCTAAATCTTAACATTCCAGGAGGGGAATTATGAAGAAATTCTTAAGATGGTGTATAGATTGGGGCAAATAGATAGTAAGCCAGTATATACTCACTAAGATTTTCTGATGGTGAATCAATACTGCGAGTGCTAAACTAATGTCATTGGGTAAATTTTACATGTAATAATCTTAGGAAAGGATTGATTTCAATAAAAAAGATATGCTTTTTCCCCATTCTGCTCTTTTGTTTTCTGTTAAGCGCTTGTACAGAAGATGATAGAGTTGAAACGCCAGATAAAGAGACACCCGGAATTTCTGAAACTATACGCCTAAAGCCAGAGATCTATCTGACGATTGGAGATGCAGCCTTAAACACGATTTATGATAAGCATTGCTGGGAAGACGCAGAAACATCCTGTGATCTTACCCCAACACCTGCTCAGGAACTTTTGAGATATGAACCAGCACACAAATTGGATGCCAATGACAGGTTCAGTTTTTCATTTATTCGTTCCCTCGAGCACAAGGATTTTCCACAGCCGAGTTCCTATGAAGTGGCTATCCATAAGGACGGAGAAATGATTCCGGTTGACATGAATTACGACACATTAAAAGAGACCCTGCCTACCGGGAAATATAATATGTCCGTCAAAGCAATATGGGAAGGAGAAGTGAACGGAGAAGCGATATATGCATTTCTTCTTTCCGTTAAATAGGAGGGTATGGAATTATGCTAGGTCTGCTTCCTGCATAATTCTTTTTTTGTTTGATTTTTTGACACATTTTTTCGAATTCACTAATAGGATTGAGGTGCCTGTCGGCGAATAGTATAGAAAGAGTAACGGGTATGGGAGAGAATACAATGGAACTTAGTAAAAAAGAATGGACCGGCTGGCGTTTTCCCATACTTTTGTTAAGTGCTATGGGATTATCAACGATCGGCGACTTCGTCTACTTGGTCGCCATTAACTTGCTTGTCTACAATATGACCGATTCGGCTGCGGCAGTGGCGGGTCTTTGGGTCGTAGGACCAGCAGCTGCTATACTAACCCGTTTTTGGGCAGGCAGCGTAATCGACCGTGCGAATAAACGCCGCATGATGATTTGGACGGATATCATTCGAGGCATCCTGGTCGCGCTCGTCCCTTTCATGACTTCGGTATGGGGCGTATACATATTACTTTGGTTCATAAGTATGGCGAAATCATTCTTCGCTCCGGCATCTCTTACCTACACAACAACACTCGTTCCAGAAGAAAAACGAAAACGATTTAACGCGTTCTATTCATTGACGACATCAGGCGCGTTCATTATCGGACCTGCCATTGCTGGAGCACTCGTCATCGTTGGATCCGTGGACATTGCCATTTGGATCAATGCCGCCTCCTTCTTCGTCTCTGCCCTCATTTTAGGCTGGCTGCCGAATGTCGATGCGGAGAAAACGGCAGGGCTCAATCCGTTATCTGTCAGAGCCATTGCAGAGGATTTCAAGGTTGTCATTGACTTCGGCAAATCGAAAATATTGTTCATCGTAATCCTTGGCATCTACCTGTTGTTCACATTAATGACCTTTGCGATGGATGCGCAAGAAGTCGTCTTTACTCAGCGGGTTGTCGGATTGAGCGAAATGGAATATAGCTTGCTCATTAGCATAACGGGCATCGGGGCGCTCCTCGGAGCGGGTGCTGTAGCGTTACTGGCTGAGAAGCTGTCCATCCGAATGTTGTTCGGAGGCGGACTTCTCCTTGTATCGATCGGCTATTTGATGTATGCGTTCAGCCAGTCGTTCGCCATGATATCGACAGGGTTTATTATCCTCGGCTTCTTTAATGCGTTCGCGAACACTGGGTACACAACATGGTATCAATACCAGGTGCCGCTCGAACTGATGGGTCGCGTGACCAGCTTGTACGGAGTCATCCTAAGTGTATTCCAGATCATATTTGTCCTCGGCATGGGCTGGATGGCGGATATTGTGTCCTTGCGGCTCACCATCATTATCCTGGCCGCGCTCAGTCTGCTCAGCGTATTATGGTTGATCGCCTTCATGTGGATGCCTAAGCAACGAAACATTTTTTTGGAAGCGGACACGAAAAAAGCGTAATTCCCTTGCATAACCTTTCCGTACTGGAACACCCTTCCGAAGAGGAGGTGATTCCATTGGCGAAAGAAAAGAAGATAAAAAAGGGCAACACCTTGGACCGTGAAGAGTTCGGCTATGGATTTGACATCAGCCCTGACGATATGGACGTAATCGGGAAAAATGATCAGACAAAGAAGCAGAAGAAGCAACAAAAAGAGAACACTGATCCACAACGTCCTCCAGTAAATGGTTGACGGGATTATATAGTGAAACCGTAAACTCCGAATTGCCGTTTTGGCAATTCCGGGGTTTTTAATTTGAATTATTATCCAAATGTGTTAGATTGGATTTGCAAGGAGAGGAGGAGTTTTCCATCACTAAATTTTTGATGGCCATTACGCTGCTCTGCGTCAGTATTGTATGTGTGTTCGATTTCATCCCCTGGCTGTTAAGCCTCATCGGTTACCACGATTTCTATAATTCACAAGGAAGGGAAATCTACAACCGCTCCAACTTGTATATCCTCGCCCCCATCGTTGGCACACTCACGTTACTTCCTTTCTTAATTCGCCAGCCAAAAAGGTGGTATCTTTGGCTGCTGCTTGGTTTGCTATGGTCCATGATTTTAATGATTCTCCTGTCCTCTATTTTCATCATGCTGCGGCTGACTCCCGGCGCCCCGTGACATCCATAGGATTGACGAAATCAAGCAAATGATTTACAATCATCAAAATTATATTTTTTATAGGCTGTGAGAGGGAAAAGTAAAAAGAGGATTGTCGCCTAGAGAGCTTCTGTTGGTGGGAATGAAGCGGACGAATCTTTTGAACATGATCCTGGAGCCGCGCACTGAACATCTACGGATTAGTAGGATGCGACGAGGGTTGGCGCTCGTTATCCACGTCAGCGTATACGCTTTTTTCGGCTTGTACGTCTTGAGGTGGCAGGCGCAAGCCGGCTGCAAACTAAGGTGGTACCACGGGCATTCAAACCCCGTCCTTATCGTTTTTTAACGATAGGGGCGGGGTTTTTTATTTTGCAGGCAAATGAAGGGAGGTATTTTGGGCAGAGGTATTCTGTTATGGTCGGCTTTATTTCGAAGGAGTCGGCTATCCTATCACCGGGTAATTCATGCCTATCACCGCCTAATTCGAGTCTATCACCGGGTGAACGCTTTCTATCACCGGCTAATTTGAATTGATTACCGCTTGACTACAATTCAAGGTAAACAATCATGCAAACTAGGAGATTTTATCAAATCTACAATCCATAGGAGGAAGACAAATGAGTATTTTTATCGGAGGGGCTTGGCCGTATGCGAATGGGTCTTTGCATTTGGGACATATTGCGGCGCTTTTGCCGGGGGATGTGTTGGCGAGGTATTACCGTTTGAAGGGAGAAAAGGTTTTGTATGTGTCGGGCAGCGATTGCAATGGCACGCCCATTTCCATACGCGCGAATACAGAAGGAGTGCCAGTGCAGGACATTGCGGACCGGTATCACACCGAGTTTGTTGACTGCTTTTCAAAGCTTGGATTTACGTATGACCTCTACACCCGGACGGACGGGACATTTCACCATCAAGTGGTGCAAAATGTATTTCTTACGCTGCTGGAGAATGGCTATATTTTTAAACAAGAAGTCGAGCAAGCCTATTGTGAGACGGATGAGCGATTCCTCCCCGATCGTTTTGTCGAAGGCACTTGTCCGAATTGCGGCAGCCGGGCCCGCGGTGACCAGTGTGATGCCTGCGGAGCGATTTTGGATCCGCTCGACTTGATCCATCCGACTTGCAAGCTTTGCGGCAATGAACCCGTTGTTCGCAAGACGGAACATTTTTATTTTAAATTAAGTGCTTTTCAGGAGCTTCTTTCTTCCTATGTAGCGGAAGCAAAAGAATCCAAGAGTTGGCGAGAAAACGCCATTCACCAATCCGAGCGCTATTTGCAGGAAGGTCTGCACGACCGGGCGGCTTCTCGTGATTTGCCGAACGGGGTGAGCATTCCCGTAGCCGGCTATGAAGAAAAGAAGGTGTACGTTTGGATCGAGGCGGTGACGGGTTATTTGTCGGCGAGTCATGAGTGGGCGAAGCAATGTGGCTTGTCCGACGGTGATTTTTGGAGCAGTGAGACGGTTTCTTATTATGTGCACGGCAAGGACAATATCCCCTTCCATACGATTATCTGGCCTGCCATCTTAGCCGGAATCGGTAAAGAGGACGCCCTGCCGACACATATCATCTCGAATGAGTATTTGACACTGGAGAAACAGAAATTATCGACGAGCCGGAATTGGGCCGTTTGGGTGCCTGATGTACTGGAACGATATCATCCTGATTCGCTTCGCTATTTTTTGACGGCCAATGCGCCTGAAAACAGAGACGCCGATTTTTCTTGGCGGGAATTTATTTACAGCCACAATGCAGAGTTGCTTGGTGCGTATGGGAATTTTGTAAACCGGACGTTAAAGTTTATTGAGAAGTCATATGCAAGCATTGTTCCCACCGCTGAAATAAATCCAGCAATCCAACAGGCTGTAACCGATCTCTATCCAATTGTCGGCTCACTCATTGAAAAAGGGAGCTGCAAGGAAGCACTCGAGGCGATCTTCCGTTTCGTGCGCCAGGCGAATAAATACTTTGATGACGAACAGCCTTGGAAACAAATAAAGGACACACCAGAAGCATGTGATCGCACTATGGCTACTTGTGTCTATATCATTGCGAACTTATCTCAGTTGCTCTCTCCATTCCTGCCGTTCTCAAGCGAAGCCGTAAAACAAATGCTGAATCTGCCGTCCTTATCTTGGGAAGCCGTGAATCCGCAGTTTGGAAAATTGGAGTCCATCTCACCGCTTTTTGAACGGATTGCCATTGAGAGAATAGATGAAGAAGTGTCACAGCTGCATCAAAATGCGCTTTAATTCGAGCCAAAAGAACCCGTGCAATTCCTTCCATTCTTTGAGACAATTAGTTACAAGGAAATGTTTGGGAAAGGATAGTGCGAATGAAAGAGCGAGTCTTTTGGATCTTCCTCTGCATCATCGGGATAAGTTGGATTGCAAATTATTTATATGCTGATGCCAAGCGGCTGGAGGAGCCTGTTTTCCTCGATCATTTTGTTGAAACGACCATGAACGACGAAAATTATTTGACGTTCTATTATCTGACCAATAAAGATGATTTGTCCCAGGTGAATTATGTTCATATAAACAAGGTGATGGGATATGTGGAGAGAGATATGGGTTTTTCCACGGGAATGCCAACTGATATCCAGTCATTCCGCCATTATGTATTGCGTAAGATAACTGTGCTGGTGAATGAAGCAGCACTTGAATATCATGCAGGCGACGGGGATTTCAAATTCAACGAGATGGAAGTCTTTTTTTCGGATTACAGAGATGTGAAAGCAGATATTGGGGAAGTCATTCTACAGCAGCCGTACTCTTTGGAAAGCGACGACCCAATAAAACCCGTTTCTTGGGGTGGTAGCACTGAAGGAGATAGCTTTACTGGCTTTAATGTATATGAACCGTTACAAGTAGAAGCGATGACGCTGGCGATCCCTCAGTTGAATGATCGGCTCACTTTCAAATTATCCGGCGGAGATCCTGCCCGGCAGGCAAAGGACGGTAAAGGGTTGCCGCTAAAGGAACTTCAGTTCCCAATCCAGCTGAAACCAGGCCAGCAGTTCAACGTCACGACCTATTTCGGCGACTCGACGGACTACTTGGAAAGCAGCTATGCTGTATCAGGAAGAACTGATAGCGGAGAAACCTTCCAAACCATCGGAACTATATCGAGTCAACCCTATTTGAAGCAGGAGGATATACAGGAAATCATCAAGAGGAAAAGGAGAGATGGACAATGAGCCAGGCCGTCAAATGGATTTTCATCGGTTATTTCTTCGTTTGGTTCCGTATCGATATCGTCATCGACTGGCTACCCGATCCCCTTGGTTATTTCCTGATCTACCTCGGGGCATCGAAGCTGAGCACCGAGTATTCCATCTCTTCAAAAGCAAGCCGGTTCGCTGCAACTGGTGTTATCCTATCGCTTCCCTCCGTCTTCATAAGCTTTCTACCGTCTGGCGTTTTGACGGGCAATTACTATAGTTTGCTGCTTCTCGTCAAATTAGTGGTCGCCTTCTATTTGTTCAGCCTATTGAAAGCTATTACGGCCAAGTTCAACCAAAGCGAATGGACCCGCCGGACAGAGTTGCGGAGCCGGTACTATGTTTTCATTCACCTCGCGGCCCTTTTCATCATGACGCTCACGCCTAACTTGCTCAGCAATGAAGTGGCTTGGCTAATGGGAGTAGCCAGTCTTGCGTTATTAGTAATGGATCTCGGCTTCCTTGTCCTGCTGAATCAAATTCGGAATTTGAAACCAATGCCGACGTCGGATATCACCGTATAAAGGAGGATGTATTTTGTTTAAAAACGACAAGGGGCAAGTTCGCGCCGGGTGGCTTATTGTATTCGCATTTATTGCCATGGTGGTGGCACAACAAGTTTTCGCCCTGCCAGGACTGTTCTTGCTATTAACTAATGAGATGCCCCAATTTGGAAGTTCAGTTGAAGTGAATGTTATGGAGATGCTCGACAGCCATCCATGGTTTTTCTTGGCGATGCAAGGCGGAGGCGTTCTAGGTAGTATCTTGATCACCTACATTTTTTGGCGCTTTATTAATAAAGGCACGTTACGAACACTAGGTTTCAAGTTTTCAATCGCCGATTTTCTCTATGGCCTTTTTCTTGGGGCGGTTTCTATCAGTATGATTTTCATTCTCTTACTGTCAACCGGAAACGTCACCTTACTGAATTCATTTGGGAGCCCTGAATTTTCAACTTATACTGTCGCCTTTCTTATTCTTTTCATTCTCGTCGGCTTGTCCGAAGAAATGTTTTTCCGCGGCTATGTCATGTCAACGATGGCCAGTCGAAACAACCCCAAGTGGGCCATTTATGTCGTTTCTGCTGTCATCTTCAGCATTGCGCACGGAATGAACCCGAATGTCAGTCTGCTCGGACTGCTCAATATTCTGTTGGTCGGCTTGCTTTTCGCTTACATGTTCGACGTGACGAAAAGTTTGTGGCTGCCGATCGGCTATCATATGACATGGAACTATTTTCAAGGAAATGTTTTTGGATTTGCAGTGAGCGGTACAACCCCGCATGGTCTCTATAATGTGTCCGTATCTACCGGAAATGATTGGTTGACCGGCGGTGCATTCGGACTGGAGGGCGGATTGCTTGCGACATTGCTGATCATCCTCGGCTTTTTCGCCACTCGCCTGTACGCACGACGGAAAAATTAAAAACGGCGCAGCTTTTTGCAGCTGCGCCTTTCTTATGTCACACTTTCTATAACCTTCTCTTTACCCCTGCCACTGACCGTCAAGACAAGAATGCCTCCGACCAACAAAACGATCCCGCCCCAAGAAATAATATCCAGTCGTTCGCCGACGACTACCACGCTTAAAATGGCCGCAGTCAGCGGTTCTCCTAATGAAAGCGTAACGGCAGACGAGGAAGGAATGTGTCGCAATCCGGCGGAGAATAAAATATACGCCACACTGGTTGTCGCCAGTCCTAAATAGAGGACCGTTGAAATGCCTGATGCCGTTAGCAGCCCCTCCGTTTCAAATATAAATAAAAACGGCATAAGCATGACTGCACTCACGGAGAAAATGACGGCCACGGAAGGAATCGCATCTGCTCTCTCCAACACGCTTTTATTAAATAATGTGTAGAAAGCGAAAAGCAAACCGGCGCACAGGGACAGCGAAACACCAATGGGATTAACGACCATCCCTTCTTTATTTGAAAATAAAAGGACGCAGCCGACAATCGCCAGAGACGTGGCCATCAGCCAGACCTTCGTCGGACGCCGCTTCAGAAAAAGCCATTCGACAATACCCGAAAACATCGGTGCACTCCCGATCGCAACAACCGTTCCGATGGCGATGCCCGTCAGCCGGATGGACGTGAAAAAGCAATATTGGAAAATGGCCATGGCGAGTGCAGCGAGCAATGTCGCCTTCCAAGGCCATGTACGGAAATTGATTTTCCCCATAACGACCATGACAATAAGCAATGAAAAACCGCCGACCGCAAGCCGCGAAGCACCCACCGCCAATGGATGGACCGTCTGGGGCATGAAGGTCTGCGCTGTGCCGGTCGTGCCCCATAACATAGCACCCAGCAAAACGATGATAAATGCGATCCGTTGTGACATCCCGAACCCTCCCTCTCTATTGAATATATCACGAGGGAAGGAATTGGTATAGAACACAAAACAGAATCGACAGAAAAATCACTCGCCCGCTTCTGCCACTTGCTTCAACTTCTGGACAAGGCCCGTCCAGCCCCCATCCATTCTCGGCTGCACGACGTCATGCGGCTCGCCAAACTCCGTCGCCATGCCTTCCTGCCAACCGCCGTGAATGAAAGTCAGGTGGGTTTGCCCTCCCCGCTCCTCCAATTCAAATGAAAGATGCCAATCCTTTCCCCAATCAAAAGCAAACGCAGAAGGCGCCTGCACACGAGTCACACGGCAAACCGAAGTACCCCACGGTCCAGCCTGCAGCTCAAACGACTCGCCCTCCACCGGTTTCATATCATTCGGCATGAACCAAGCAGCCAGCCCCTCCGCTGTTCCGACAAACTTCCATACCTTCTCAATCGGCGCCTCAATGACAACCTCTTTTCGAATATCATTCATTATTTTGCATCTCCTTCCTATTTTCATCATTACCCAACGGCGCCGGATTTCTTCAAATGATCTCTCCCCAGCAATCCGTAGAAACCTCTTGGTAAGTATACAACATTGTTTAGTTGGAAGAGGATTGCTTTGTTAAATGAATATACTCGGGGGGCAGAACGCTATTTATCCCGGGTGATCATCAGTAAATACGGGTGAACGCCAATAACTCCGGGTGAACGCCAATAAAACGAAACGAACGCCAATAACTCCGGGTGAACGCCAATATATCGAAACGAACATCAGAATGCTGATGCTGCCTGTCAGAAAGGTTGGAAGCCTATTACATATTTACGGACGAATTCTACTATGTTAGACTGGAAGATAGGCTTTTTGCCTCGTGGTTCGTAACCATCCCACGATAAAAAACTAAGGAGAAATGAATATGAAAGTCAAAACTATGGCAACGAGCGGGATTATCGCTGCGTTGTATGTGGCTGTGACGTTTTTGATTGCCCCGTTCGGCTTCACAAACATCCAGTTCCGCTTGTCTGAGATGTTTAATCATCTTGTCATTTTCAACAAAAAGTACATGATCGGGGTTGTGCTTGGGGTTTTTGTCTCCAACTTACTCTTCTCCGAACTGGGTCCGATTGATTTAGTGTTCGGCGTCGGGCAATCGATTCTTGCCTTATCAATCACCATTTTCTCGGCTAAATTCATTCGAGGATTATACAAGCGGATGTTGTTCAATACCCTTGTATTTACCTTCACCATGTTCCTCATTGCATGGGAATTGAATATCGTCCTTGGCCTGCCTTTCCTCATCACGTGGGGGTTTGTCGCTGTTGGCGAGTTCGTTGTCATGTTGGTAGGCATACCTGTTATGGACGCTTTGAATAAGCGATTGAATTTGGACCGGCTTATTTAATATAAGATCACTTCTAGGCGGCGCCTCATCTTCGAACGGGATGAGGCGCTTTCTTTTCTTTTACCATCCAATCACAACCCCACTGCACCTACCGAGCCCGGAAGATACACCTATTCCGCTCTGATTCGCTAGGACGGTGAAGTGAAAGGCACTGCCAGCTTTGCCTTTTCATTTGTTGTCAGATAAAAAAATTATGCAACGGCGAGAGCATTGGCCTTTCCCCTTTATTCGTAACTTTGATAAGCATCATTTCCTTCCACTCGTTTACTTCCATTCTCGGACCTCCCGTTTCATGTTCATTCAAAGCACGTTTTTGGTACAATAAAAGTCTAGCTTCCTCCTCTAGCAGGGAGGATGATCTCCATAACTACACTTTGAAGGAGCAGTCCTTATGTATATGACAATTGAACAAACTGCCGATTATATAGGCATGCCGGTGGAGCAAGTGCGGCAATATGTCCTTACTGGAAGAATTCGGGCCGTCCATGACGGAGAACAATTTTTGGTGAATCAAGATCAATTCTCGCTCTATTTTTCTCAACTGGAAACAGCAAAACGGCTAATTGAGGACTATTGGAATGAACCCCTTCCGCCTGATCGAGATATTAAAGATGAAGACTAAAGGATAATAGGTAGATGGACTCAATTTATTTATTTCGCACTCCTTAATTTCAGCAAAACAAACTTAATAAAATACGTTCCTCAAGCCAGAAGGCGGTTGCCTTTTGCCCGTTTTATAAAAAGATAAAATTTAATTTCTTCTAATTTCATCCACCTGCTCCTCTTTTGCATTCCTCCTCTAGGGTTGGTATAGTTGATAGTCGTTGTAAAAATACCAAACTTCATAGGGGGCAACATGAAAAAAATATCAAACGTCTTTTATATAACGATCGGATTGATCGTCTTAGCTGTCGGATACGGCGTTTTCGCTTCCGATAGCTTCGAAACCGTCACTACGAACATCAAGAGCTTTGTCTCTTCATCATTTGGCTGGTATTACATGATGCTGCTGTCCGTTCTGCTCGTCCTCAGCATCTTCTTCATCTTCAGTCCATTTGGCAAAATTAGATTGGGTAAGGATGAAGATCGGCCGCAGTTTTCAACCATCACGTGGATTGCCATGCTGTTCTCCGCAGGAATGGGAATCGGACTAGTCTTTTACGGGGCAGCTGAACCATTGTCACATTACGCTATTAGCCCGGCGACCGCTGAACCAAACACGGATGCCGCTTTTAAGGAATCCTTGCGTCAATCGTTCTTCCATTGGGGTCTCCATGTATGGGCGATGTACGGAGTTGTCGCGCTGTCGTTAGCCTTCTTCCAGTTCCGTAAAAACGAACCGGGATTAATTTCAGCAACATTGAAGCCGATTTTCGGCAAGAAGATGGAAGGCCCTTGGGGAATTCTCGTCGATGTCCTCGCCGTCTTCGCAACCGCATTTGGGGTAGCCACCTCGCTCGGCTTCGGCGCTGTTCAAATTAATGCAGGGCTAAACTATCTATTCGGCGTAACCATCGGCATTGAAGTGCAATTTATCATCATTGCCATTGTCACCGTCCTTTTCATCATGTCCGCTTGGACGGGACTCAGCAAAGGAATTAAATATCTTTCGAACACGAACCTGGTCCTAGCACTGGCACTATTGGCATTCGTCGTCATACTGGGACCGACACTTCTCATCTTAAATATGTTCACCGATTCAATCGGCGGCTATTTGGCGAATTTAGTGCAAATGAGTTTCCGGACTGCACCGCTTAACGCAGAAAATCGGGAGTGGCTGGATGGCTGGACAATCTTCTACTGGGCTTGGTGGATTTCCTGGGCACCATTCGTCAGCATGTTTATCGCGCGTGTTTCCAAAGGAAGAACCATCCGGGAATTCATGGTCGGCGTGCTATTGGCGCCAACACTGTTAAGCGCCTTTTGGTTCTCGGCGTTCGGCACGACTGCCATCAATATCCAGCGGGAAGGAATTGGAGATTTGGCAAAGGAATCAACGGAACTGGTCATCTTTGAAATGTTCCATAACATGCCTTGGTCTTTCGTCATCTCCATCATCGCCGTATTGCTGATCGCATCCTTCTTCATTACATCCGCCGATTCGGCTACGTTTGTTCTCGGGATGCAATCAACATACGGTTCCCTAACACCGCCAAATAACATTAAAATCATATGGGGCGTCATCCAATCGGCCATCGCGCTCATCTTGCTGTCCGTCAACGGACTGACTGCCTTGCAAAACACGATTATTATCGCGGCTTTGCCGTTCTCCTTTATCATGCTCCTGATGATCATCTCGCTGATCAAGGCGCTGAATAAAGAAATGAAGGGCATGCAGCGGAAGAAGAACAGTCGATAAAAATCAAAAAAGCAGTATTCCCTCTGATCATGGGAGTACTGCTTTTTATTAAGTGGAGACTACACTTTCCGCCTCATAAATGGTATTAATTAACTCATCAATGGTGCCCGTACATTTTTCTACTCCCGGCAGATGATAAAAAGTACTGGTCGTGTTAAAGTCATCCACTTCGCCATTGGGGGAATGAAGATAAATCGTCTTACCCTGACCTAACGCAATTCCAAATTCAATATGACTCCCTTTTCCAGCAGGCAATAAAACGACGATGAAATCAGCTTCCATGATGGCATCTTTCTCTTTTTGGCCGATCTCTCTTAACTGATCAATGGTTGCACCCCTTTCATTTTGCGTCCAATCATAGGTATGGCGGAATCCCAAATTTTTGAGCCTTCCGCTCACATATCGAACCGTTTCGATATTCGAGAAGCTGGATGCAATATAGAAATTCATTTTTTCACGTCCTTTCATATGAAGTAAAAAGCGCATTAACATACAAGAAAAAAAGAACTACTGGAAATAAATAACAGGTTAATAAGCGGATGTTATTATTACAGTTCTTCAAAGTAATCAGATTTAAAAAAAGGATCAACTCTAATTTCCCTCAAAAAGTATTTTATTGATGTATGCTTATCTAAGTATTCTCGTTTAGGTATTAACACTTCTCTTTTTAAACGTTCGTGTAGTTCCTTGTCAATTTCAAAAGTTGAATAAGCATTTTTCCCGCTATTTTCTTCTTCAATGCGAATTAAAAATGAAATGATATATTCATACATACTAGGGAAATCACTTTCAATTTGCTGGTGATGCTCTATGAATGCCTTAATAAACTCTTCCAAATAAGATTCTCTATCTAAAAACGGAAAACTACAAAGGCTATACCAATTTCCTAAATACACTGTAAATACAGCAATCGCATAGCGACGTGTTTCCTTATCTGAAGCACCAAAATAATTGTAATACGCTTCTTTTTCAAAGCTTTGACCTGTATCAAAATAGCCGATTTCGATTCCCTCGAGTCCTCTTTTCACTTTTTCAATAATCTCATTTGACACAAAGATTCCCCCAATCAAAGAATCAATTATTCCCTTGATATTACCATAAAACATCATCACTTTATTGCACTAACCTGTCCCGTTAGTTCAAGAAGAAATGCTACCTCTGTAGAATACATTTAGTCTTCATCATAAAAAAGAGATCTTTCTAGTCCTAGTATTAATATTCATTATCAATTTCCTTCAGATGAGTTGCCACCACTGAACAAATCGTTCCAACTGACAAAACTGATCCTGCATTTTCAAAAGAAATGAAGGTTGATTCCTGCTGCATCGTGCCGACAACTTTGTTCGTAGAATTCGACCAAAACTTAGGGACATCTTCTTCAATATGAAAATACTCTTTGAAGTTGATAATAAACCTAATGATTGTACTAAAGCTAAATAGCTAATCCAAGGAGGAATTTTAATAAATTCATCTTCGTTTGCTATTTTGATTAAAATGTAAAGTTGATATAACAACAAAAACAGGGACACCAATTCATATGCGAATAGTGTCCCCAAATGCTATGTTTTTATTGTTTTCTCCCCATCAACCGAACCCGTTAGGAAATAAAGCAATTCTTTTTTATTACTATTTATAAACACGCTCTTTATTGACTCACTAACACTTTGCTCGGCTGACCTAGTATATGAAGCAAATCGCTGACCATTGCACTGCCGGTCGGATACATGCCTGCGCCCGGCCCGACAAGAGTGAGCTGGCCAAGGTATTCCGTGTCGACGATGACAGCGTTGTCTACCCCGTCTATGCTGTGAAGGGGATGATCGGATCCGACTAGCACCGGGCCGACTGTTGCCTGCAAGCCACCTTGTTCATCGAGCCAAACATCGGCCACATGCCGATAGCGTAGATTGTTTTCTGAAGCCTCTTGCACGTGGGGAAGCTCGATATGATCCACTCCCACAACAGGAACGTGATCCCAATCCGGCTGCCGGTCAAAAGCCAAGGAGCTAAGAATCATCAATTTGCGGAAGGCATCACCGCCGCTTACGTCATCAGTTGGATCTGCTTCGGCGTAGCCAAGAGCTTGCGCTTGCTGCAAGACCTGCTGGAATGGAATACGTTCTTCCCTCATCTTCGTTAAGATGTAGTTCGAAGTCCCATTTAAGATCCCTTGGACGCGCCGAACCCGATCGCCTTTGATTAGATTGCTCACCGTTCGGATGATGGGGACCCCTCCTGCCGTCGTCGCTTCAAAACCAACTTGGACGCCGCGAAACTCGGCATGCTTAACCAAAGCCGGACCATGCTTAGCAAACATCTTCTTATTCGCTGTAATAATATGAGTTCCCTTTTCAATCGCCTCGGACAGATAAGTATAGGCCGGTTCCTCACCGACAATCGCTTCAAAGACAACATCAATCGCAGGACCTGACCAAATATCGCGAATATCATCCGTTATCACAACACCTGGTGTCGCCAGACGCTTTTTCGTCGCGTCCTTTACCAAAATGGCGACAATGTCGATTGTATAACCCGTCTGCTCTTGAATCTGTTCCCTTTTCTCCTTCAATATACGATAGATGCCTTCCCCTACCGTTCCAAAGCCAAGAATGGCCGCTTTAATGGATGGCACAAGACCACTTCCTTTCACACGACTCTACAAAATGAAAAATTCGCACCAAATGAGGTGCCAATTTCTCCAAACCTATCGAAGGCCGTCAAATGAGACACCCTTTTCTCCCATTCATGCGACCGGGCGTCGAATGGGACGTTCCGTTACCCTACATTCATTATGGCGAGTGCCAAATGGGACACTCCTTATGCCAAATTCATTCCGGTTGGCGCCAAATAAGACACCTCATACGCCAAATTCATTCCGGTTAGCGCCAAATAACACAGCCTTTGCGCCAAATCCTCACCGGCGGGCGCCAAATAACACACGCTTTGAGCTAAATCCATTACGTCGAGTGCCAAATGAGACACTGTTTATTCCAAACCCTCTCCGTCGAGTGCCAAATGAGACACTCCTTACACCAAATCAACACCGGCAAGTGACAAATGGGACACTCCTTACGCTAAATACACACCGGCTAGTGCCAAATGAGGCCCCTAAACCGCATATACACACCGGCAAGTTTCAAATGAGATACTCCCTGTGTTAACTTCAAATCGGCAGTCACCAAATGAGGTCGTCTTTCTGCCATTTACTATCAAAAATCTATCTTTCAATTACTTTATTTCATTTTTCTACAGCGACAGGAACTGCTTTTTCGATCGCTTGGGCGAGGTCTGCGATAATATCTTCCGCGGATTCCAAGCCGACAGACAAACGGATCAATTCTTCTGTAACACCTGAATTCTTCAGATCTTCAGCAGACAGTTGCTGATGTGTTGTCGATGCCGGATGGATGATCAATGATTTGGCATCCCCGACATTAGCGACGTGCGACCAGATCTTTACACCATCAATTACCTTCCGTCCTGCTTCACGTCCGCCTTTGATACCGAATACAAGGATAGAGCCGAATCCATTCTTTAAGTACACTTTCGCGTTGGCATGCGATGGATGGTCTTCCGATCCTGCATAAGTTACCCACTCAACAGAAGGATGATTTTTCAAGAATTCCGCTACTTTGCGTGCATTTTCGTTATGGCGTGTCACGCGCAGGTGAAGCGTTTCTAAACCTTGCAAGAAGTTGAAGGCACTGTCTGGATCCAGGCAAGGACCGAAGTCACGTAGCAATTGGACACGTAGTTTTGTAGCAAATGCCGCGCCCGCTGTATCGATGCCGTAGCGCAAGCCGTGGTATGTTTCATCCGGCTCAGTGAATCCAGGAAACTTTCCTTTCGTCCAGTCGAATTTACCACCATCGACGACCACTCCGCCGATTGTTGTGCCATGTCCGCCAATCCATTTCGTTGCCGAATGAATGACCACGTCTGCTCCATGTTCGATCGGGTTTGCGCCATACGGAGAAGCGAATGTGCTATCGATCAATAATGGAATATCATTCTCATGAGCTACCTTCGCCACTGCCGCGATATCGAGAACGTGCAAGCTTGGATTGCCGATCGTCTCAGCAAACAGCGCTTTTGTCTTGTCAGTGATCGCCGCACGGAAATTCTCCGGATCGGTAGCATCTACGAATTTTACTGTAATTCCGTAGCGAGGAAGAGTTGTTGCGAATAAGTTATACGTACCGCCGTATAAGTTGCTGGCTGCCACGATTTCATCACCGGCACCTGCAATGTTCAATATGGAGAAAGCAATTGCTGCCATACCGGAAGAAAGGGCAACTGCTGCCGTTCCGCCTTCCAACAAAGCAATTCTTTCTTCAAAAACTGCAACAGTCGGGTTCGTAATGCGTGTATAAATATTCCCTGCCTCTTGAAGGGCAAATAGGTTTTGGGCATGTTCTGTATCACGGAAAACAAAAGAAGTGGTGCGATGGATCGGCACTGCGCAGGACCCTGTAACAGGATCGGGCTTTTGGCCACCATGCAAAAGTAGAGTTTCAGGTTGAAGTTGGTTGTTTGTCATTAGAATTACCTCCAGTGGTTGTAGTGTAAGACGAAAATGCAACAGAGTGATGCAGTGCGGAGGCGTTGGGGGTTTTTAGGAATAAAAAAATAACCCCTTTCGCTAAGAAGAGGGTTACGCTTTCGCTTATTCCTCCCCTTATCTTTCAGACCGTTCGCACGTTCTGTAGGAAGTAGCACCTTTGCAAGTTCGTCACTTGCCGGTTGCCGGGCATCGCAGGGCCTAGTCCCTCCGCCGCTCTTGATAAGAGTATGGGTGATTCAGTTTTTCATCTTGTTGAACAGTATAGAGACTCCTATTTTCAAAGTCAAGGGGTAAATTAAAAATTGTTCTGAACGTTTCGTATCATCGGGGACTTTTCTTTATTTCATCAATAAATTATTTTTACATTAAATTTGAAGAAACGACTCTTTCCCCTACCATTCGGCTATCTTTGAGAAATTCATTGAACGGTCCATTCAGACATCGTATGATAAAACCATATTGAATATGGGGGAATTTTATGATCTTTTGGATCATCGGTATTGCCATAATCGGATATGCCATCGGCTGTTTGCATGGTTCAGTCGTAGCGCAATGGATTTCTGGAGTGAACTTGAAAGAGACCGGCGTGAAAAATGCGGGTGCTTCGAACGCGCTCATCGTTCTCGGAAAACGATATGGGGCGCTCGTTGCCATAATTGATATCGGAAAAGGAATTCTGGCTGTCATAGCAGTCCGCCTTCTTTCCAACCAGTTTAATCTAGATCCAGAATATAGCACATTGCTTCTTTTCACTGTGGGAGCTGCTGTCATTTTCGGGCATAACTTTCCGTTTTACATGAAATTTAACGGCGGAAAAGGGACGGCAACGGTCATCGGGGTTTTATTTGCCATCGATTGGCGATTCGGTTTGGCAGGCCTTGTCCTTTTCATTGCGGTCGCACTATTGACGGACATTCTCGTCATTGGTGTCTTCATGTTGTACGTCACCTTGATGGCAATGGCCATTTGGCTGGATGGCTACTGGCCGATCCTGATTGCCGCCTTGCTTTTCATCATGGCTGTTTGGAAGCATACTGAAAATATAAAACGAATTCGTGCGGGAACTGAAACACGCATCCGTGCATCATTCAGTAAGAAAAAGGAGAAGTCCTCTTGATCTAACCAGTTTAGGGGATGGCGAGAGAAGTGCAATTAACAACTTAAAAACGAAAATAACAGGTTAATCAGCATGTATTTCAACAGTGAAATAGCTATATAAAACAAGTAAAAGCGCTCAGAAGTGGGCGCTTTTTTAGCATAATATTCTATAACTCCAATTGAACTAAAGCACTTTTTAAAGAACAATCGAGACAGTTTAGTTACAACATTTTTTCAACATAACATATGCTCAGACAGATTTTTCTGCTATGTACAACCGCATATAAAGATAACCATTTTCTATATTGTCGGATTGCTCAAAGCCTAAGCTACTCCAAAATTTTAGTGCGGTTTTATTTTCTAAATTAACTGGTAAGGAAATCCTACGTGCATTGAATTCTTTACACAGATATTCAATACAAAGCCTAGCGGCTAATGTTCCATAGCCTCTTTTTTGAAAACGGCTATCTATCATAAAATTTATGATTTGTGGGTTATTATCAGCAATAGACATTGAAACAAAGCCTACCATCACATTATCAGCACAGATTGCAAAAGGGCGTGACTCCTCATAAAATACCCACGCTTCGGCTAATGAATACGCCACAGAATCTACAAATTCCATACTTGTATCAGTTGTACGCAAGTTTAAACATTCTTCATAATTGTCACTATTAATTTTTCTTAATTCTAGCAAAGCAATCTCACCTTCCAAATATAGTTATGACTTTTTAATATGTATAATTCAACTTTTGAAAAGCGGAATCAGCAAATGCAAATAAACCTTAATAAATCGAAATTCCATTTAAAATTACGAGACATTACGTCGAATACTACTCTTTTTTATATTTTCTTTCCAATATCCAATTAGCATGGGTTCTAACAAGTGAATTAGTAAAATCTCATTATTTTATGCCTATGCTGCGATTCCAGATCATTTATATAAATCATTTTAACTGTATTAAAACAAAACAGGGACACCTATTCATATGCGAATTGTGCCCTCAAATGCTGTATGTTTTTCCCTCATCAACCGAACATGTTAGATGATAATTGATACTCTTATAATTATTATATTTCTAATCCCAACCATGTTCTAAATCTTTTTGCCGTCCCGCCATCGGGATTTATTCCACTGATAGAACTTGTCGTAAAAGGAAGCCACTGCCAATCCTCACACCCTACAAAACCTATTCTGGACCAATTCTCAATGAATTCATTGAAGTTATTTGCGAGCTTATATCCATGACCTTTTCCATCATCGTGGCTAAGGTAAACGATTGCAGCGTCTGTATCGTCTTTCAT
Source organism: Sporosarcina sp. AD_1 (assembly GCF_057373025.1). NCBI lineage: Bacteria > Bacillati > Bacillota > Bacilli > Caryophanales > Caryophanaceae > Sporosarcina > Sporosarcina sp. AD_1. The sequence goes on along the minus strand of NZ_JBPVIR010000007.1, from coordinate 135,187 downwards.
ATCAAAAGCTAAGTAGTCACCATTTCCAACTTCACAAAACACTAATTTGTTATGCCAGACAACATCATACTCATTTTCTGGGTTCGGGAACACATTGTCAATCCAACCTATTCGGGCTTCCTCGAATTGAGGAAGGAGTTTCAAACTCCAATGTGGTGTACCGCAAAAAATTTCTCTAAATTCATCAGGCTGCTCGCTGTTATCAGGTAAAAACCAACGTAAACTGAAATTCCCAGAAAACTCTTGGAGCACCTTTTTAAAACTTTTAGGCAACTCAACCCCAAGATGTTCTTCCGTCTGAAGTATTTGTTCTGGTGAGACCGGGTCATCTATTACAACTTCCTGAACATCTCCACCTATTTGTTGAATTCTAGCAGAGATGGTAGCTATTCTTTCTCTTATTGACTCGTAGTCCATTTTCTTACACCCTTTTCTCATATCAGATCACTTAAAGACGTATGCAAGTATCCGGAAGTACACAACAAAAAATCCGATGACTATGGCGACAAAGCCAATCTCGCCCAATATAGATCGCAGCGAATCGGCCTCTTTTTTTCTGTTCAAGTAGTCCTGTTTGTTCAGATGGTCCTGATCCTCCATGAACTGCCCCCCAGTCTCAGAAAACAGGAATGTCAGTTCATATAGGAATTGGCACCTCGTTTCCCTTCTAATCAAAAAACTCCTTTTCACTCAATCATTCGCCGGCTGGCAGCATAAATTCCCTTCTCCTTTTTGGAGTGCCGCCTTCAAACTGGAAAGAACACCGCTCCACGCCATTTGATGCCAATCAACCGCTTCCTTCCATTCACTTTCATCCTGGAAGCCAGTATGTTCCACTGTTACTTTTGTTTCTTCGTCCATCGGTTCAAAACGCACGCAAACTGTTGTTAGTTCATCTTCCTTGTTCATAATCTCTTGGAATTGATCCGGGCCTTTCCAAGTGAAGGCCAATTCTTTTTGTGGCACAAGAGATACAATTTTACATCCCATCGTATTCATGCCTTCACGGTTGCCAGGAATGAAATACAATTCATATGACCCGCCAACTTCCGCTTCTACTACCGCCTCCGGTGCGAACCACTGCGATACACGATCCGAAATAGTCCAAGCCAACCACACCAACTCCACAGGCGCTTGGATGGTGACTTCATTGATAACCCCTTTGCTTGCTACTGCCATTTCTCCTATCCCCTTACTGATCCTTAGTTATTTTCTTTCTCGAAAATCGAACAAAATAAAAAATCGCGCTTGCCATGAAAACAATCGAAATCACGATGAATAATGTCACGGACGTCGGATCACCCGAGGCATTATATCGGTCAACCAAAATTCCTTCTTGTAATAGCATTTGCGAGAAAATGAACAGCAGAAATAAGGAGATGAACAATAGATACAGCACCGTTTTCATTCTCTCCTTCAGGAAAAAGATGACGACTGAGTTGATTACAATAAGAACAAATATATAGTAATAGATGTTTCCAAAGATATTACTTGCCTCCAAATCAGCAACCGCCTTTCAACTAATTTACATAGATCTTGCAATCTTGACGATTTCTTCCTCCGTTAAGTTGCCCTCAATGCTGAAATAATGGCTTTCTGTCATCCAGATTAATTGGCGGAGATTGTTTTTATATGTGATTAAACTCCCTTTATGTGTCCCGATGATCCATTCTTCAACTTTGGCATCATCTCGGTCCGCCACAATGCCAAAGCTGAAAGATTCTGTGCTGCTAAATTGTGCGATGGTGAACTCCCTGTCCCCACCGGTATAATTCAGATAGATTTCTTTGCTTTTCTCATTCTGTTTTCTTATCACATCCACATGTGATAATTCGAAGTCAACAGGAACCACAGGGAGGATGATTGGGAAGTCCGTTACAGACTGGGCTTCCTCTACACTCAGCTGATCTGTTTCATATTCCGAGGTCTCAATGACTTGAAAAGCAGTTGCATCCGGCATGTCCGTAACCACAGTTTCCGCTCCCTCCGGATTTCCGCCCATCAGTTGAATGACCGAACCTTGAATCTGCTGAAACCATACAACTAAGTTTCCATAAGCAATTCCGTTTCCAGGCGACCAAATGAAGAAAAGCAACATACAAGCGGCCGCTAAGGACAGAAGCATGCCCCAGCCTTTCATTTTCCGGCGAGGAGGGCTCGTATTTCTTCCAGCTTCAAGCCGCTTCCAAGCCTCCTCGATGGTTACCTCGGAAAGGGGCTGTCGATGGATTTGCTCTTGCAGTGCTTCCCGAATGAGGTCATCGAAATCCCGATCTTCATTTTCCGACATCCAGAATCGCCTCCATCAATTCTTCTTTCTTTTCGATCGCCGCTCTCAGTTTCAGTTTCGCACGGTGCACCCTTGTCTTAACAGTTGCAATGTTGACATCCAAAGCTTCCGAAATCTCTTCATATGTCAAGTCATCGAAGTAATAAAGAAAAAGGACAATTCGGTGATTCGCTTTCAATTTATCGATCTCTTCCTGCAAAAGGGAACGAATTAGTTTTCGCTCCGCCGCCGTCTCAACAGACGAGATCGGATTCTGCTCTACTTGCAGGAGCTCTTTGTTAATAAAGACGTCGTCTGCAGCAAAATCATTCCATCTTTTCATTTTCCGCAAATAATCGATGGCCGTCCGGGTTGTAATGGTTGTCAGCCAGGCACCGATTTTCTCGATTTCATGGATGAGATGGATATTGCGGAAAGCCTTCAAATAGCTCTCCTGTAGAATGTCCTGGGCCAATTCAGGATCTTTTACAATAAAATAAGCTGTATGATAAACACGGTCATAATACTTTTCGAAAATAATTTTCTCTACTTCAGGCGTCGTTTTTTCCTCTTCGGCGAACACCTTTTTCAACAAGTCGACCACCTCTCACCTCGTCAGAATGTAGTAAGAACTATTCCTTATATTTCCTTCACTATACCGCAAAATCTTGGTATAGAGTAGAGTATTTGGAATGATTTACAAGGTAGAGGGTCAGAAAAAACCCATCCTTTTAAAAAAGAGAATGGGTTCAAGTGGCCGATCTATTTAAAATTCTAACCAAACTTTAATCGCAGTTGCCAGTATTAATACCGCAAGAATGGCTTGTAGCGCTTTTGTGTTCATTTTTTGCCCAGCTTTTGCTCCTATAGGCGCTGCGATAATACTTGCCACAATCATAATAGCGGCAGGTCCGTATAGTACTTGGTCCGTCATCACTTTTCCTATTGTGGATCCGATGGAAGAGATAAACGTGATGGCAAGTGACGTTGCGATGGTCATGCGTGTAGGAATTTTCAAGACCACGAGCATGATCGGCACGAGAATAAAGGCACCCGCTGCCCCTACTATGCCGGCTGCAACCCCAACAATGAAAGCCAAAACGGCGGCCAGCCATTTATTGAAAGTTACTTGGTCTGCTGGTATATCATCCAAGCCTTTTTTCGGGACAAACATCATAATGGCAGCGATTGATGCCAGTACTCCGTATACAACATTAATAGCGCCCTCTGATATTAAATTCGACCCATAACCGCCGATAAAGCTACCGATCAAAATGGCGGTGCCCATGTAGATAATTAGCGTTTTGTTCAACAATCCGCTCTTCCGGTATGCCCATACGCCCGATATAGTCGCAAAAAATACTTGGACTGCACTTATTCCCGATACCTCATGTGCAGTTAATGCGGCAAAACCGAGAAGGGGTGGTATATATAGCAACATTGGGTACTTGATAATGGAACCTCCAATCCCAACCATGCCCGATAGGAATGACCCGACGAACCCGATTAGGAAAAGAGTGATAATAAATCCAATATCCACGATAATTCCTCCTTTTATCTAAAGAAAGGGCATCTTTTATAAAGATACCCTTTCGGTTTGATTAGCCTTTTTTAATCCAAAATGTAAAGACGCCTGCCTCTTCTTTCTGATCAATCATTTCGTGGCCGCCAGACTTTGCCCATGCGGACAAATCAGCCACGGATCCTTTATCAGTCGTTTGGATTTCCAGGATTTCACCTGTTTCCAATTCTTTAATCGTTTTTCTTGCCCGTACAACTGGCATCGGGCAGGCAAACCCTTTCGCGTCCAATACTTTTGCAATGTTCATTTGTCTATCTCCTATCTATTTTTTATTTTGATTAACGTACCGCACAGCGGTTCGGTCCAATTTCCATTTCACGTTGCGCATCGATATCCGGGGTGATTTTCCCCATGTTCGTTTGACGGATCTCTTGGTAGGCATTCGGTTGTGGCGGAAGATTATCCGTCACCAATTTCCTGAATTCCTTCTCATCTGCAATGTTCAATCCATGGTTTTTCGCAAACAATGTGCCTAGTTTTTCAGACACGCTGCCATCCTCATTTAATTCCTCAATAATCATGAAGTGAGCTGGCAGAACGATCAATTCTTCAGCGAATGCCCGGTATCTTTCATAAAGCGTCACCCGCAGGTCACCGACCCAGTCCTCTGCAAGTCCCGCTAAATCCGGTCTTCCGATGGAGTCGATAAAAAGGATATCTCCAGATAACAGATAAGCACCGTCCACGATGAATGAAGTCGATCCGATCGTATGTCCAGGCGAGTAGATCGGCTGGATATCAATTTTCGATTTACCGACTGTGATGACGCGTCCTTCCTCAAGCGGCTCGTATGCAAACGTCACTTCCGCTGCATCCTTTGGCGGCAACCAATACGTGCCTCCCACCTGCTCGGCAATTTGGCGTCCACCGGAAATATGGTCCGCGTGCAGATGCGTATCCAACACGTTCGTAATCTTGACACCCAGTTCGTCTGCGAATGAAGTAAACACATCGGTCATGCGCGTTGCATCGACAATGGCAGCTTCACCTTCCGAGACGATCATATAGGACAAGCATCCTTTGCCGATCCGCACGAATTGATAAATAGCGCCGCCTTCTTTCAAATCACCGACCTTAACAGGCTCAAGATGTTCACTCCAAGCCTTCATGCCGCCTTTCAAATAATGTACATCGCGTCCTTCTTCTGAAAGCATATCCGCTACTAGTATTGAAGAACCTTCCTTTGCACAAACGACGACAACTGGACGGTCTGTCGGCAATTTCTCGAGAATATGTTCCACACCATCTAACAGATCAAAGTAAGGAATATTCAAATGCTGCACTGATACTCCTTCAATCTTCCAATCTTTAAACGCATCTTCATTCCTGACATCCAGAATGAAGAGCTGTTCTTTTCTAATCACTTTTTTAGCGATATCGCCAGCTGTCAATGGAGTTACTGCCATTTCTTTTCTACCTCCTAATTTAATTCATAGATTTTTGAATAGATCCATTCCATCCGCTCATACCTGGAACAACATTTTTTACATTGGGGAAACCCGCATCGGCTAGTTTTTGCGCGGCCATGTCACTGCGGTTTCCTGTACGGCAAATGACATAGAGGCTAGCTGCTTTATCTAAGCTGTTCAGGACAGCTTCCAACTCACCAAACGGAGCCGATATCGCGCCGGGGATATGGCCAAATGCGTATTCTGCACTTTCACGGACGTCAATGATTTGAACATCTTCGTCTGCCGCCAAAACTTCCTGCAGTTCCTCGTTTGATACGACATGCGGGAAACGCTTCTCCTCCGCTTCTTCACCAGTTGTTTTTCGCAAATAGTGCGTAATGACACCATCTTCTTCGTGAACCCCAATATATTGATGCCCTACACTCTCTGCCCAAGCCTTAATATCTGCTATCGATCCTTTATCCGTCGCTTCCACTTCCAGCACTTTCCCCGGAGCCAGCTCCTGCATGATCTTTTTGGTCTTCACGACAGGCATCGGGCAAGCGAGTCCTTTCGCATCCAATCTCATATCTGTTTGTATCATTTCATCTCTCCTTTATGCCTATGGGGGTATACTTTTCAATAAAAATTTTTATTCAAGTGGACCATCCCACGCAAGCATACCTCCGGCCATATTCACCACTTTGTATCCGTGGCTCTCCAATAGTTGCGCCGCTCTCCCGCTGCGCCCGCCAGAACGGCAAACCATTGTGTATACTTCGTTCTTATCTAACTCATGCATCCGGAATTCCAACAAGCCGAGCGGAATATGAATCGCTCCTGGAATTTTGCCTTCTGCCACTTCATCTACTTCCCGTACGTCAATAATATGTTTTGCCGACAATGTTTCTTTTACTTCTGCCGCCGTGATTTCCTTCATTCCACTCTCTCCTTCTCTTAAATAAATAGATTGACGTTTCCTTCTTGGGCATCTGCCAAGTACGCCGCAACGCCCGCATATTCGATACCATCCAGCAGTTCTTGCTGGCTCAGTCCAAGCAAATCCATCGTCATTGTACAGGCGACAAGTTTAATATCCTGTTCTTGAGCCAATTCAATTAATTGGGGCAATGTCATCGCATTATGCTTTGACATTACTTGTTTAATCATCTTCGGTCCCATGCCGGCAAAGTTCATTTTGGAAAGGCCCATTTTATCCGCGCCGCGCGGCATCATTTTGGAGAACATGCCCTCAAGAAAACCTTTTTTGACAGGTACCTGCTCCTCTTTCCGAAGTGCGTTCAAGCCCCAAAACGTATGGAATATCGTCACTTCGTGGTCATAAGCGGCCGCTCCATTCGCGATAATATAGGCGGCCATCGCTTTATCGTAATCGCCACTGAATAACACAATGGTCGTCTTTTTTGTTTCTGACAAATTCATCTTCCTTCCTCTTTTTAATTACCCCTACCCTATGGGGTATTATATGTTGTTAAAAGAAAAGAGTCCATCTTACCGACTCTTCACTAGCAGATCGACTGCTTCTTTCACAATCTCTTCTTGTGTCCGGTGATCGTTTTCATCTTTGTTTTGTATACATTCGATGAGATTGGAACTGACAATGACACCGATTGTCCGATCAATAGCCGTCCGGGAAGCCGACAACTGGGTAATGACATCTTTACAGTTCTTCTCTTCTTCCATCATCCGCAGAATGCCTTTAATCTGGCCTTCAATCCGTCGTAATCTGTTTTTGATTTTATCATCATACTCCACGTCGTAACCTCCTTTCTGTTCAGCTCTACGCTTATATTATACCCCGTAAGGTATTTTGTCAACACATCAATTTTAATAAAATCTCCGCTTCTGCAAACTTCGACAAATTATGGTATACTAGTACTAGACAACTCGAAATAGATCGACTTCGACTAGTTGTTTTTCCATCTTCTACTGCTGTATGACAGTCTGCCAAAGACTACTCAGCCTGCTAGAAAGATGAAAATCACAATGGGAGGGTTTCGATTGGCATTTCCACGCAAGGAAAAAGACATTTCAGATTTTGTCGCAGCTCGTCATATTGACGAAGAGATTTCATTTGTCCGTAATGATTACGAGGTGAACGGAACGATTCACAAGATTCTCGAGAACTCTGTCATCGTGAAGATTTCCGAAGAGGATGCAGAACGGATTGGCGCTGCCTCCGATCTTACGGTTGTTTCACATAAGAACTACTCTGTCTGCTAAGGCAGGCGATTGAAAAGGACTGTCCCGTTAGCCGAAATGGCAACGGAGGCAGTCCTTCTTTTTATTAAATGATCAGATAAGCTAATATCGATAAAGCGATGGATGTAATGGTCATGGCGAGCAGCGGTTTCATTGCACGTTCTCGAAGATCCCGCAAGCTGACATTAAGTCCGAGGCCGACCATGGCAGCCGTCAATAACCAAGTGGTAATTGTACTGATTCCAGCCATCACGCTGTCCGATACCGGAATGGAATGGCCGAGTACATAGCTTCCGAACAAGCTGAGCAAAATGAAACCAACGAGAAACCACGGGAATTCGATCTTACTTTGTTCTTCCTCGGGATTCCCTTTGCTTTTACGCTTCATGAAGTAGATGAAGATGAAGCAGAGAGGAACGAGCAGGAATACCCTGCCGAGTTTCGCCAGCAATGCAATGGCAAGCGCATCTTCTCCAGCTGGCGCAGCTGCGATGGCAACATGGGCAAGCTCGTGCAGGCTCATGCCAGACCAAATTCCATAGTCTGTTGGAATGAGCGGCAAAACCGGCCGTAAAATTGTATAGCCAATCGCAAATACGGTTCCCATCATGGCGATGATTCCTACGCCAATAGCCGTATCCTCATCTTTCGTCTTCAAAATGGGCGCCACTGCAGCAATGGCAGCTGCTCCGCATACCCCGGTACCTACCCCTAATAGGAGGGAAATATTTTGATCTGCCTTCAACCATTTGGCCAGAAGCACCGTCATTCCAATGGCAAATGCAATGATAAACGCGTCACGCACGAGCAAGCCAAGCCCGTCACGAAAAACGACATCAATGTTTAATTTCAGTCCATACAAAATGATCGCGAGCCGCAACAGCTTTTTTGAAGAAAAAGTAATGCCCGGCCGCAAAATATCCGGATAACCGAAAAACTGCCTGTAGGCGACAGCGATAATAATGGCGCTCGCTAATTGGCCAATATGATCGAACCCCGGTACCTTTGCTAATAAAAATCCTAAAAATGCAATAAAGAATGTAAAAGCGATCCCTGCAATCCAAAGACCCGCCTTGTTTTTTGATTGTCCGTTCATTGGTACACCTCCTAGTCTTAGGATAATACCCGTATTTATATAAGTAAAATAAATTATAATAATTATTATGATAAGTAAAAGGTTATGATAGTACATCGGAGGGATTGAAATGGATACGCAATTACAGATTTTCATTACGGTGGCCGAGAAACAAAGCTTCTCCCGTGCCGCAGAAATCCACCATATGACGCAGCCTGCCGTGAGCCAATATATCCGCTCATTAGAAGAAGAAATCGGCGTCCGGTTGCTCGAACGAACAAATAAATATGTACGTCTCAATACAGCGGGAGACATCGTCTATCATCATGCAAAGGAAATCATGGCACTCTACGGAAAGATGCAGCATCTAGTCGACGATCTTACGAATAAAGCGAGCGGTGCGTTGTCAATCGGTGCGAGCTATACATTCGGCGAGTATGTCCTGCCCCATATTCTTGCGGATTTGAAGACGCGCTATCCTGCTATCATACCCACCGTGACAATCGGCAATACATCCACCATCGCCCAGCTTGTCGCAAGACATAAACTCGACGTCGGCATCGTGGAAGGTCAGTTTCAGGAATCCAAATTGATTGCAGAAGAGTTGGCAGAAGATACGATGGTCGTTGTCTGTTCCCCTTCGAGCCCACTTGCCGAGTTACGGAAGGAAACAGAACCGATCGACTTGAAATGCTTGGAGAATGAAACGTGGATCATCCGGGAAGCTGGCTCTGGGACGCGCGAAGCCATGGATACCGTATTTGGGAAGCATGGATTAAGCCCCGCTTCCGTCATGCACTTCAGCAGCACCCAGCCGATCAAAGAATCTGTCGAGGCCGGGCTCGGTATCAGCCTGCTCTCCTATTGGTCCATTCAGAAGGAATTAAAGCATGGGGAATTATGCGTACTCAATGTGAAAGGACTGCCGTACGTTAGAACTTTCTCTGCTGTAACCGGCACCCCCTTTCAGACAAAAGCGCTTGAAGTATTTATCGATTTGTTGCGGGAGAGTAAGCTGTTAGCTCCGTTTGGTGGGGAGCAACATGAATTTGAGCAAGTAGACCCCAAGAAGGACTGTTCGCATAATTAAAAGACAACCGAAGCCAAGAAAGAAGAAGTAACTTAGCTCCTCTTCTTTCTTGGCTTCTTCGTATAGGTAGACTCTATTTAATGCAATGAATTAGTCATCGTATACCATACTTTTTAAAAAATCAATTTTGCTACTATCTTTATTATTATTTTTATCTGCCCGATAGCTATCTTTCGATGAAGCCTCGTAAACAGCAAGATATTGCTCAGGATTTAGCAAATAATAGGCTACCTCTCCCGATTGATGCAACTCTAAATCATCCATTTGTATTCCTGCAAAGTCTGGAAGGGTATCTATAATACCAAATGCAACGGATAAGCCATCTTTAGAAAACTCATGTTCATGCAAATTAATTAAGTCATATCCCATTGATTCCATGATTTTCATTATTTTGTCCCAGTTATAAATAGATAATTCGGGAGGGACTTCCCAACCTCGTTTATCTCCAGGAACGTGAATATCTATATCTTGCGCATCCCAACTCGTCCCCGTGACAATTTCCATGCCGACTGAGCCCATTAATAAGGGAACTATAGCAAAATCATTTAGTTTTCTTGCAATGCTAATAAACTCATCAAATTTTTTATTGCTCATTTGGCTCCTTCCTTTCCCCAAACACTTCTCTTAAATGAACGCAAAAGCTGTATAATATTTTATTTCAATAGTTAATTTACCTATCATACAATGATGTCTATTCCATTCTTTTCAGCTTTGTATTTTATTTACTTCTTCCTCAGCTAGCTGTTCAGTTTACTATTCAAATCCCAACTTTTATCTCACTTCAAACTCTATCTTGCAAAGAATATTACTTTTTCCTTCATCTCATTAAACACATTATATTGAAATAACGTACTTTTTTTCATAAATTCTCCTTCACCTATTTGACACATTAAAGTTAATAGTATAATTTACATTCATGTATTTAAGGGCTAAACTAACTAGAAGTTATTACTATTTTACTATTTTATTCGAGGTGTCTACTGTGAAAAAAATAATTCGTTTCAAAACACTGCGAATGCGGATATTATCCGGATTTGCGGTTGTCTTTTTGCTCACCAGCATGTATAGCGGGTATATTTATTTTGTAAACAAGGAGTCTATTCAACGAACTGAACAAATTGTGACTAAACAAGTTGCACTTCTTGATGCTTATCAAAATATGTCTACTTCTATGTCCGTTCGAGTCTCTGCGGCTCGTGGGTATCTCCTTTCAGGCGAACAAAGGCTGCTGGATGCGTTCCAGGAATACATCGACTTCGGTATAGAAAACGAGAAGATTATCCGCGAACTGCAAGATAGTGAGGAATTCGATGCTTTGATTCAACGGACTGTCGCATGGCGCACTTATATTTCCGAAAATGTATTTGATGTATACGCGAAAGGTGATAAAGATCAGGCGATTGCTAATATGACTACGATGAACCAAGAATCGACCGATATTCGACTTGCATATGAACAGTTCGCGAAGGACAGTCGGACTGAAATCGAAGAAATTGGAGCCAATATGATTGCCATGACCCGAAAAAACATGGTGATCAGCGTCATACTTTCCATTAGCATTAGCTTGCTTTCCATTACGATTGCGTTATTGACAGCTCAATCCATTTCCAAACCAATCAAATGCTTAGTCGGCCGAATGGATGACATTGCTGACGGGGATGTCAGTCAGGACCCCCTCCCTATCACGACAGAAGATGAAGTAGGTCAATTGACAAAAGCGACAAATCATATGTCTGCTCGTCTGAATGAATTGCTTAAGCAGATTAATACAGTGGCCGGTACTGTAGCCGCGCATAGTGAAGAATTGACACAGTCTGCTTCAGAAGTGAAAGCAGGAACATCCCAAGTCGCAATGACAATGCAAGAATTAGCTGTTGGTTCCGAGACACAAGCGAACAGCGCGAGCGATCTTGCTTCCATAATGGGTGACTTTGCATTAAAGGTAGACGAATCAAATGAAAATGGGGAAATTGTTCAAAGAGATTCCAATGCAGTATTGGAAATGACCGCGGATGGCCGACAATTAATGGCTTCTTCAACAGAACAGATGGCTAGAATCCATTCACTTGTTCAAGATTCCGTGCAAAAAGTAGAAGGACTTGCCATCCAATCCCAAGAAATCTCTAAACTTGTTACCGTCATCAATGACATCGCGGCTCAAACGAATTTGCTCGCCTTAAATGCAGCAATCGAAGCGGCAAGAGCAGGAGAGCAAGGTAGAGGTTTTGCGGTTGTAGCGGATGAAGTGAGGAAACTCGCAGAACAAGTAACCAACTCTGTCTCTGATATTTCAAGCATCGTAGAAGGAATCCAAGATGAAACAAAAGTAGTCAGTCAATCCTTAGTTGCCGGTTATAAGGAAGTGGAGCTCGGTACGAATCAGATCCGTACCACTGGAGAAACTTTCGAAAAAATCACTACAACGGTATCTCAAATGGATCAGAACATTAAACACGTGGCCAATAATCTACTTGATATTGTGGAAAGTACAAAACGCATTAATAATACGATTGATGATATTGCCTCCGTTTCTGAAGAAGCGGCAGCCGGAGTGGAGCAGACTTCTGCCTCTGTCCAGCAAGCCTCCAGCTCAATGGATGAAGTTGCAGCAAGCTCCGAACAGCTTGCAACACTTTCGGAAGAATTGAATGGATTGGTACAACAATTTAAAATCTAAAGGTTTATTGTACATGGGGTTGGATCGACACGGTATCCAACCCCTTTATTATTTTGCAAACCTTTACCGCCCTATTCCAGGCTTCAATTCATAAAAAGAAACGCCATCTTCCTGCGGTGACATGAAATAAATTCTTTGATTGTCCACCCGGATGGGATGTTCTGCGAAATAAATGGATTGTTCGTAAGGAACCTGGACGCTGCCTATTTCCTTCCCCTTCGTATCTATTACATAGATGCGTGAAACGGTGGAGATTGGGCTTTCATCCTTTACTTCCAACTTTTCATAGATGATTTGGTTTGCCTGTAAATCGTGAATGTTGAGGGCCCCATACGTTTCTTCAAATGGTATGTCGATAACCGATTCTTGCCCTGATTCAGTTACAATGAGTTGCCCGTTCTTTTCGTCCACTCGCCTTGGTGCTATTGTCAAATCACCAAAGGTCATGAGGAATGGCTCAATTTGATTCTCAGCTAGAGAAAGAGTTCGACTTCCCCCTTGGTGAACGAAGATGTCTCCCTTCGAATTCACCGTAAGGCTTGTGGGAATGAAGTTGTCATGCTGCAACGGAAACTTATTTATTAATACGCCTTCGTTGTCATACGTTAAGACGCCTTGTCTTTCATCCAATACATAGATTGTTCCTGCGGCATCGACAAAAATATCTTTTAACCAGGCATCGTGATCCAGCTTTAAATCTAGAATCGTTTCAGTTCCATCAGTAACAACCACTTTCTTAGCGGCATTATCCAAAATATAAAAGACATTTTCTTTCACGAAGAAACTCATGGTCGCAAGGTCAGTTCCCTCTAGTTTCCGCTGGGGCTTCCCGATTTGCCCATCTTCCATGCCGTACTTAATCGAAAAAAGCTTCTCTATCTGCTCGGCCGCTCCGAAATTAGACTCACTCTCTTGCCTTGCTTCCGGGTGAATTTTTGATTTGCTAAAAACGATAGTAATCCACACACCCGTCATGAGCACACCGAGCACAACCATCCATTGCCATTTTTTCATTACAAACCGCCTCCACTTACTGTGAATTCGTCATTCCACATGGTTTGCAGCTAGTTACATAGAAGTAATGAATAATACAAGAAGCATAAATGCTGCCATAAACATACTGATTAAAATAAGTAGCATGGCTGCAAGCACATTGTTTCGAAACTCCCTGATTCCAGAAATCAAACCCAAGGTCACAATGCTCCACCAAAGAATATCCAGGAGGAGATCCGAACTATTGGCGAAACTGCCCATGACAAATGCAATGAACATGCCGACTTGAAGCAAAAAAGCGATCCACGCTGTTATTGAAGGCTTTCTTTGGGCCTCACGATGCCGGAAAAATAACGTCATGCCCAAGCCAACAGTAAGAAGGAAGAGGATTAGCATAACGAGCATGAATAAAATTGAGAAGGACATCATATCATCTTGCTTCCTCCCTATCTGCCAGCAATCGTATCAAACAGCTCTACATCAACGTTTTCACGATCTGCCCAGCTATGAAACTTCTCCAAATGCCAAGCATCCAGACGTCTCGAATACTGGTTTTCTTCCATCCAGGCATGCAAATCGGAATAGGCTTCCCTGATCTTGTCGTTTGGACCGTTGTATCTCACGACGGCGTATGATTGCGGAGGAATCGTCAGCTGGACGAGATCATCTGGCAAATCCCCGAATTCCCTCACTTCCATACAAATCCAGTAGCCGTCATTTTCCGGCACGCCCTCCACTACAAATGCCCCGATCTGCTGTGACGGATTGACGACATGCGGGATATCTTCCTGCTTACCCTGCAAACGAAGGGATGCTTTCGGTATTTCGGTTATGTATTGATCCCCTTCGCATAAAATTCTGTAGCCGACCAATTTCAGCTCTCCCCAATCCTTTACTTGCTTCTCGTTACCCATACACCCTTCCCCTTCCATCTTTACGTTCTAATCAAGACGAATACATTATGCCGGAGTTCCATATATTTCACAATATTTCGTAAGACTCAAGAAAATTTGTCCATTGAATATTAAAAAGAGAAGGAATTCCCTCCCTTTCTATTGAAGGGTATGGGAATGGAAGGAGCTGGACATCAATGCGGAAATTTTTGCTTGCCTCTATCATTTTAACCGGACTTATCTATCTCTTTTTTGGCCCTGACGAAATCGTGGATGTGAAGATTGCTATGAAACTTCTGCCCATGGCTCTCATCCTCCTTTACGGATTTGCCACACCTTCGCTCGTATCCACTTCATACAAGCGGACTATCTTGGCAGGTTTATTTGTCTGCATGGTCGCGGATGGAGTGATTTATTGGTTTATGGCTGGGCTTGTGACCTTTTTCTTCGGACATCTTTTTTACATCGCGGCATTCCGCCAAGCAAGCCGGAAGCCGGTGCCTCTTTGGGCAGCCATCCCCCTTGTAGCTTACGGACTGTTTATGGCTGCTTGGATTGCGGGTTCTCAATATTCCGCAGGTCAAACAATCTTAGGCACAGCAATCATCGCTTATATCGCCGTCATATTAGTCATGGGCTGGATGGCCATACGAACACGTTTGCCCTACGCCATTTTTGGGGCGCTCCTCTTCATCTGTTCGGATTCCTTTTTGGCGATCGACCGTTTCGTAACAACGCTCCCGTATCGTGATGCGTTGGTCATGGTCACCTATTATGCCGCACAGGTCCTCATCGTCTCGAGCATCGGAAACCGCTTCGTGAAGTATTCCGTAAATCCAAACAATCTGATAAGATGAAAGAATCGTACCACTATTTTGAGGAGGTTTTTGGAATGAAAGATAAATTGATCGAACGGTTAACCCGTTATGCGAAAATAGATACACAATCGGATTCAAATAGCGCAACGACGCCTTCTACGCCAGGGCAATGGGACTTGCTTCATGAGCTTGAAAAAGAGTTGGCTGCCATCGGGATGGAAGACATTACACTGGACGACAATGGCTATTTATTCGCCACACTTCCTGCCAATACCGATAAAGACATTCCGGTCATCGGATTTTTGGCGCACGTCGACACAGCGACTGATTACACAGGAAAAAATGTCAATCCACAGCTTGTCCATGATTATGACGGCAACGACATTCAACTGAACAGCAATACTGTAATGCGGGTTGAGACGTTCCCTGAATTGAAAAATTACGTAGGGCACACGCTCATGACAACAGACGGAACGACGTTGCTCGGGGCTGACAATAAAGCCGGGATTGCGGAAATCATGACGGCTATGGAATATTTGATTGCCAATCCGGAGATTAAACACGGCAAGCTCCGCGTCGCGTTCACACCGGACGAGGAAATCGGCCGCGGCCCACATAAATTTGACGTGGAAGCATTTGGCGCAAAATATGCCTATACGATGGACGGCGGCCCAATCGGTGAACTTCAATATGAAAGCTTCAACGCAGCGGGAGCAAAAGTGACGTTCCATGGAACAAACGTCCATCCAGGTTCCGCAAAGGATAAAATGATCAACTCCATTTTGATTGCGAATGAATTCCAAGCAGCGATGCCAGCAGATGAAATTCCTCAAAAAACGGACGGCTACGAAGGGTTTATTCACCTGATGGATGTCGAAGGATCCGTCGAAAAGACGACGTTAAGCTATATCATCCGGTATTTCGACCGCGAGAAATTCGAAGCGCGGAAGCAATTGATGGTCGATACGGCTGCGAAGTTGAGAGAGAAGCATGGCGAAGAAGCGGTCATGTTGGATCTGGAAGATCAATACTACAACATGCGTGAAAAGATCGAACCGGTCATGGAAATCGTCGATATTATCGGAGATGCATTTAAGGTACTGAATATTGAGCCTAATATCGTTCCAGTACGTGGTGGAACGGACGGCTCGCAGTTATCTTACATGGGGATGCCGACTCCAAACATTTTCACAGGCGGCGAAAACTACCATGGCAAGTATGAATACATCTCTGTCGATAACATGGTGAAAGCAACGGAAGTCATCATCGCGGCAGTGAAACTTTACGAACAACGGGCATAAGGAGGGGTTTCGATGAAAGCGATTTGGCTTGGAATCCTCTCATCCCTCTTTTTTGCGGTGACGTTCGTTTTGAATCGATCAATGGAAATGTCAGGGGGAAGTTGGCTTTGGAGCGCTTCCCTCCGTTATTTTTTCATGGTGCCTTTTTTGATTGCGATCGTCGCTTGGCGCGGCGGGCTTCGTGATATGAAAGACGCCATGACAGCGCGTCCTGCGCCTTTTTTTATATGGAGCGTTGTGGCATTCGTCCTGTTTTATGCCCCGCTTACTTTCTCTGCAGCGTACAGTCCAGGCTGGCTGCTGGCCGGCACATGGCAATTGACGATTGTCGCAGGCGTACTGCTCGCTCCATTCTTTGTCATTGTCGTGAAAACGTCGGCTGGCGATAAAAAGGTGAGACAGCAAATTCCTTTGATTTCACTCGGGATCTCGCTGATTATCTTTGCAGGAGTCGTCTTGATTCAGATTCCGAATGCGAAAAGTGTAGAGCTACAAACCCTGCTGCTCGGCATTTTACCGGTCATCATCGCGGCTTTCGCCTACCCGCTCGGTAATCGGAAGATGATGGATTTATTGCAAGGCCGGTTGGATACATTTCAACGGGTTCTCGCCATGACACTTATGACACTACCCGTCTGGGCATTGTTTGCCGTCTATGCGATCATGACCGTTGGACTTCCATCGATGAGTCAAGTCGTTCAGTCATTGATTGTCGCCGTCAGCTCGGGTGTCATCGCCACTTCCCTGTTCTTCATGGCGACGGACTTGGTGCAAGGCGACCAGGGAAAACTAGCAGCCGTTGAAGCGACCCAATCGACGGAATTGATCTTTGCGATGATCGGTGAAATCATTATTTTACATATCGCCTTGCCTGGCGCTCTCTCGCTTGCCGGGATTGGGGTCATTATAATTGGAATGGCGCTTCATAGCTATCAGACGGCCGTTGCGGGGAAGAAGCGATTGAAGGCGAGTAATGCTTGATTTTTATACATCCAGACTTGCATATCAGCTAAAAAGTAGATAGTGAGGAGGATTTTTATGAGCTCTGATTTTTATTGTGATGAAGTGTTGAGTGGCAAAACAGAAGTAACTAGGGTGTTAGAAACCGAAAACGCCCTGGCGTTTTATCATACAAAACCATCTTATCCTGTCCACATTGTGGCGATTCCCAAAAAACATATCCCTTCACTCCTAACATTGGAGGAAGGCGATAACGAACTTTTGCTTGAGCTAATGCATGTAGTGAAAACAGTGGCAGCAACGGTGACAGAAGAACATGGAGCCTGCCGGGTGATTACTAACCTCGGAAATTATCAAGATTCCAAACATCTTCATTGGCATATCATCTCTGGAAAGCTGCTGGATTCTTAATTTTTTTTGAGATTGAATTAGGATCAAAAGGGAGAGAGAAACATGGTGCAAATACCGGGGAAATTAAAAAGCGGTGATGAAATACGGATTGTCGCGCCGAGCCGCAGTGCGTGCATTTTATCCGAGGAAGGCATACAAATGGCGAAGGAAAGGCTCGAGCAGCTAGGGTTTACCGTCTCTTTCGGGCGCCACGTCTTTGAAAAGGACCTTCAAAATTCCACGAGCATTGCACATAGAGTGGAAGACTTGCATGAAGCGTTTAGCGACAAGGAGGTAAAAGGGATTCTATCCGTCATCGGCGGCTTTAATTCCAATGAACTCCTGCTTTATATTGATTATGAATTAATCAAAAAGAACCCGAAAATATTTTGTGGTTTCAGCGATATTACGGCCATCGCAAATGCAATTACGGCTAAAACGGGAATGGTTACGTACTCGGGACCTCATTTCTCCAGTTTTCAAATGGTGAAAGGACAGGAATACCAAACCAATTTCTTTAAGCAATGCCTTATGCAGGACGCCCCTTTTGAACTGAAACCGTCCAGTCAGTGGAGTGACGATGCTTGGTATTTGGATCAGGAAAAACGGAACTTCGAAGAAACTGCTTGGAAAACATATCAGGCAGGGACGGCTGCCGGCACACTGTGGGGCGGCAATCTATGTACACTGAATTTGCTGCAAGGAACGGCCTACATGCCAAAGCTTGAGAATGCCGTTCTCTTTGTCGAGGACGATGAGATGACCATCCCCGAGACCTTTGCAAGGGATTTAACATCTTTATTGCAAACTGTAAAATCCCTCAAAGCCCTTGTAATCGGGAGATTTCAACGAGCATCGAACATGTCCGAGGAGCAACTGCTGTTCATTCTTGATAAACATCCGATATTAAAGGAAATTCCTGTTTTATATGACGTGGATTTCGGACATACCCAGCCCATGTTCACCTTCCCGATTGGCGGAGAGGTGCTGGTGGATGCTTCCGCAGGGGTATTGAAGCTTGTGAGGTTTTAAGTTTACTCAAATATGTAATGCGCGCGGAAGCAGAGGCTTTCCGTGCGTTTTTTCTTTTGTTGTGTTCTTGTGTTGACTGTGGGAGTTGTTTTGTAAGGATTTTTTCTGCGTTTGTGCGAGTGTCAGACACCATCCCTATTCGGGATGGTGTAATGCGTTTTAATCTTAATAAGATTCTCTGACAAATCTATATTCAAAATCCTTGATTGAATATTTAAATGCTATGTCACCGGTATCAATTGATCAAATTCTTCCATCCGCTCATCGAACAGTTTCCTATTTTTTGTTTTCAATTCGCTATGCGCAATTTGAAAAAACTTCCTGACAGCTTTGCGTGGCAATACTCTACCATTTACAACTAGCTTACAGAAATCCAATAGTTTGTGATGCATAATTAATACCGGTTCTTACGAATCATCTCCATCTGCGAAAATATGTAACGGTACTTCTTGAATCACTTCTTCAATTGAATAATCGTTGCTGCAGATAAATCCTGCATTCAGTAGATAGGCAGACGCTAAAGAAGCTATTTCACCTGTACCGGCACTACCTGCTTTAGTAATTATCAAAGCGTTTAATACCAAAGCAACACGTATTCCTTAACAACAGGGGAGTTTGCTTTTGATGAAGGGGTAGTGTAGGCGACCAATTTGCAATAACCTCTTTAACTATTATTTTAATTGCTATTATACTTATTTGGATGTATAATCAATACAAGTAGACAAATATAAGTTTTTTTCTAACAAAATACATATAAAGAGGTGCATTTTCTATTGATCAATCTAGATGATGACATTTTGAAGGATTTTGTCAATACTCTCATACATGATGACCCTGAATTAAAGCCTTTATTAAGAGAAGCTATTAACAATGTTGACGGTGATGGAGTAGAAAACAGTTCTGCAACCGCCCAATGGGATCATCGCTATAACTCTTTAGTAAAAGTAGCAAAAAAGTATGATTTGAGATTCGGTATTATAAAACGAGGAAACCTATGGAAGGCCATTTTTATTGTTGGAAAAGATAATTCTATATACGTTTTCTTTAGCCATAAAAACTTAAAAAGCATAATAAAACAAGGGAAAAGTAATCACTATTTAAAATTACTTAATTTCTTTAATAGACATTTGGATGATCATAAACCAATTAATGAACAACTAAAATTGGATATAGAAGAAGTGGAGGAACTATTTTCAGATGATGCCTTAGAAAGCCAAGCCCGTGACATCATAAAAATGTTAGAACAAGACCCTTCAGGCGTTGTAGTGTTTGCGTTCGATAAATCTTTTACTAGTACAGTTAATGCATACATTTTTAACAGTAAACATGAAGCAATTTGGCATCAAGATTTCACGGCCCTAATCGAAAGAAATTATACATTCGCCTTAAAATCAGATGAGATTAAAACGGAAAAGAAAGAAAGCACTACTACTGTAAATAAAAAGAAACAGATCGTTCAATTAAAAAAGATTAAATAGTTTGGAGATTTTATTATGAATAAGATATTTAATGGACAACGGCTAAAGGAAGCGAGACTTTATAATAAGTTAACGATTACCGAATTAGGCGCCGAATTAAATGTCACGAAGCAAATGATTTCAAAGTACGAAAATCAAAATATAGAACCTAGTTTTGAAAAGTCACTACAAATAGCAACAATTTTGGGCTACCCTAGAGAATTTTTTTATACAAACGACAAATTTAATATCCAAAATGAAGGGACCTTTTTC
Organism: Sporosarcina sp. AD_1; assembly: GCF_057373025.1. Taxonomy (NCBI): domain Bacteria; kingdom Bacillati; phylum Bacillota; class Bacilli; order Caryophanales; family Caryophanaceae; genus Sporosarcina; species Sporosarcina sp. AD_1. Next base: position 114,763 of record NZ_JBPVIR010000007.1, on the reverse strand, counting down.
CGTTCAAGACTTACAGCTACCCAAAAAGCAAAAAATCCTGCTTCAATCGCTTTAAAATACTCGGTAATTGTCCGGGATTTTTTAGAACAGTATATTGATTTTCCCCAACTAGAAGAAAGAGAAAGCTATGAACATCTTGAGGATTATAATGCAATTGCAAAAAGAATGCGCAATTTTGTCGGACTAGATAGCAGACCAATACCAGATATTATTGAGGTAGCCGAACTAATGGGTTTTACCGTAATTAGTATGGATTATAACGAAAGTAAAGTGGATGCTTTTAGTAGTATGAATACTATAGAAAATAGTCTCGGAGAGGTTACCCCTTATTTCGTAATTGTCACGGGGACAGGGGAATCAAGTTCGTTTTACAGGCAGCAATTCAGCATTGCGCATGAAATGGCACATTGGGTTTTGCATCAAAATATAAACCCGCAGGAATTGGATAAAGAGGAGTATAAAATCATGGAAGATGAAGCTAATCGGTTAGCATCTATTTTTCTATTACCAGAAGATACATTCGGTGCCGAATTAGCCACCAGGATTACAGATGAAATTGACACGTACTACAGCTTAAAGAGAAGATGGAATGTATCGATGGCTGCTATGATTAAACGGGCAAGAGATCTTTCCTTAATTAACGGTGAACAAGAAGTAAAACTTTATAAACAAATGCATTATCGCAAATGGAAAAATCCAGAGCCATTTGACTTAGAAACTAAAACGACTGTTCCAGTGGCTTTTAAACAATCTTTGGAGTTATTGATAGATGAGGATATATTAAAAGGCCATGAAATCCCTATTAAAATTGCAGAGCAGTACAACCTATACTTAACTCCCAAAATGCTTGCAATGATTTGTGGCGTTGATCCTGCTCTATTTATTAATAATAGCGAATCCAGAGTTGTATTGAAATTAAAGGATTTTAAACAAAAACATAGTGGATAAATAGCAGATTAAAATTTAAAGGAGATGAATTGAATGGGAAATCAACATGTAACACCAAAAAATGGTTTATGGCAAGTTAAAGGCTCAGGAAATTCAAGAGCTACTAGTATTCATCAAACACAACAGCAGGCAATAGATGTTGCAAAAGGAATCGCAAAAAATCAAAAGAGTGAGCTTTTCATTCACAATCGTAAAGGACAAATTCGAGATCGAAATAGTTATGGTAACGATCCATACCCTCCAAGAGGATAAAAAGTAATGAACATTACAGAACTTTCATTAACAGTAATATTTTTATTTTTACCTGGAATACTAGGAGTTTTATTAATCGGATCCTTGACAACGGTAAAAATATCTGAGTTTAAAGTTTTTGTTATTTACGTATATTTACTATCCTTAGTTTCATATTTAGTTAGGATGTTTCAGTGGATACACTTTCTTAAACTTCCTCTTAAAAGGAGATTTAAATATTTCAGCTAATGAAATTTTATTCGCGACTTCTATAAGCCTTTTATTATCTATCGCTTGCATCTATACAATTAATTTCAAACTAATGTATAAATTAGCTGGAAAAATGCATCTCAGTGCAAAATACGGAAGCAATGATGTTTGGCTAACCTTATTCAATGATCGTTCTACAGTATGGGTTACCTTACGACCATCGAGTTGCGAAGAATACTTTATGGGTGAAGTTGAACATTTTTCTGATGAAAATAATTTACGGGAACTCACTCTACTGAATGTCGCTATTTATGAAAAAGAAACCAGTAAATATTTATATAGCCAGGATAAAATGTATTTCAGCTTTCCTTATGACCAGGAAATGTCAATAGAAATAGGTTCATACTTTATAGATGAATCCAGAAGAGGAGATAATTATGAACAAATCACAAAAAAATCTTGAAGTTCGCCACGGAAGTCGGATTACCAACGGCTCTAGAAAAACTGAAACTGGTAAAATAACACCACCACCACCTCCTCCTCGAAAAACCAAATAGTGCTTTATTTAATTACTAATTCGAAATTAATATTGGTTCCAAAACTTCAATAAGCCTTTCTAAATTGAAAGGCTTAGACTGTAGACAAAAGGGGTTGGAAATCAAATGGATTTCCAACCCCTTTCCTGCTTTTTGTGAGAATGAGCCCTACCTCTTCTTTATTTTTCTTCTGGTTACACCACGGTTGGCGATTTCGATGTCCATCTGGCCAACACAACGGGGTCGATACTAGGTCTTCCACCAATGGATGGATAAACGAGAAATCAATGACCGATCCAATTTACGGACCAGATGAACAGGAGGCACCAACTGTTCACCTGGTCCGTATTTCCAACTTTCACCGTTGATTCATCTGATTCTTCGTCATCATATCAATTACCTAATCCTTATTATGGAGACACTGTTGATTGGAGCGCAGGCTGGCGACTCCTGCGGGAACAGCGCGAGCTGAAGACCCTGGACGAAGCGCAGCGAAGGAAGCGGCTGAAGCCGTGCCCGCGGAAAGCGTCCAACCGAAGCGGAAATCAACATTTTTTAGTATTACTTCCCTAGTAAAAGAAAAGACTGTAGGCAAACTCCGTTATTATTCGAGTTTGATCTACAGACAAAAGCCCGCGACAACTCGCGGGCTTTGACTCATTCGTATTCACCTAGTATTTCCACTGCTTTATCCGCGAGTGATGTATCAATGGCGATATTGAAGTCGATGTCACCTAGGATGGCGCCGTTTGCTTTGTAGGAATCAAATTGTTTTTTGATGTCCTCAACGTACATATCGCCGTTCGGGTTAAGTCCGGTGACATGTACTTTATCCCACAGTGCAGGATCTTTCAGTGCTGTATGTTTCACCATGATGTCGATGACTTCCGCTTTGCCGATGTCTTTAAAGAAGGCATCATTGTAATCGTGCAATCCTTTCAGGTAGGCAAGCATGAATCGGAGTGACAGTTCATCATCCGCCATGAATTTCGGGGAGGCGAGCACCATGGCAATTTGTGATTCTGGCGCGTAATCGGTTGCGTCACCAAAACGTACATGGAACCCTTTTTCGACTCCTTGGGTAATAAGCGGCTCGATGTTCAGCGCTGCGTCAATTGTTCCAGAATCAATGGCACCTAGCATCGCACCGAAATCCGCGATGTGGACATACTCGACATCTTCTTCTGTTAAGCCGGCATGCTTCAGCATCTCTTCATAAATATAGCCATCAATTGAGTTGCGAGATGAAACCCCAATTTTCTTCCCTTTAAAGTCGCTGTATTCCTTGATTTCATCGACCATATGATTGCCTATGACGAAGGTGAAATAGGAATTGCCTGGTACATTATGGCCTTTATCCGCAATGATCCGCACGTCGATGCCTTGTGCAATAGCGTTGAAGAACGATGCTGTCGATACACCGCCTGCTATATCTACTTCCCCTGCGGCAAGGGCTGGGAGCATATCATCGCTGTTCGCGAAATCAGCAAATTCCACTTCGATGTTATAGTCCTCAAAGTATCCTTTTTCTTTAGCGATATAAAATCCGGCACCTGATGCAGCGCCATCTTCGGCAATAAAAACTTTCGTACGTTTTTCGAGTGGTGCCAAGTCGCCAGACGGCGCTTCTGCGGCAGCTTCACCCGGTGGTTTCGTTTCGGATGTCGGCGGGGCGGCCGGCTCTGTCTTGCCGCATGCCCCAAGCACCCAAATACAACTTAGCAAGAGTATCCATCCTGCTTTCAGCCGCTTCTTCATATGTTCTCCCCTTTTCATGCTTTTTGTTCTCTCGATTGCTGAACTTCCCTTTGAAGATGCTTCCATACTTCAATGAATTGCTGCGCCATGTCCGGATCTTTTCGGATATCTTCGATTGTTCTCGGGCGCAGAGTCGTCACCTTGATTTCTTTGATGATTTTGCCTGGCTGCGAGCTCATCAAAAGGATCCGGTCGCTTAGCAGCAATGCTTCGTCGATGCTGTGGGTGATGAATATCACTGTTTTTTTCGTCTCGGACCAGATGGACAATAATTCTTCCTGCAAGATGAATTTATTCTGTTCATCCAACGCTGCAAATGGTTCATCCATCAGCAAGATTTCAGGATCGTTCGCAAATGCCCGCGCGATGCTGACCCTCTGTTTCATTCCGCCCGATAATTCCCTTGGATATAGCTTCGAAAATTTTGCAAGCCCTGTCTTCTCCAAGTAATATTTCGTCCGTTCCTCAATCAATTTCTTCGGCAGCCGCCTCATCTTCAAACCGAAAGCGACATTTTCTTCAACTGTCAGCCATGGGATGACGCCCCGTTCTTGAAAGACCATTGATTGAAGTGGTCGGTCCTCATGATCGGTCGCGATACTGAATTCACCGACACTTGGCTGCTCCAAGCCTGCCAGGATCCGGAGCAGCGTCGTTTTTCCACAGCCGCTTGGACCGACAATGCACACAAACTCTCCTTCATCGATTGTCATGGATATATCGTCAAGAGCGGTGACACTGCCTTGTTTTTTATAAAATGCCTTCGTCAAATGCTGAATCGCAATTTTCCCTTTCATCCGATCACCTCCATGGCAGCAATTTTTTCTGGAACCCTCGCAACAGTACAGAGAACAAATAGCCGAAGAAGGAAATGAGAATGAGCCCGACATACATTTCTTGCAGCAGGAATGCCTTATACGACGTCCAAATCAAGTAGCCGATCCCCGAGGTCGCACCCATCATTTCCGCAGCGACAATCGTTAATAGCGCAATTGCCTGCCCCATTTGGATCCCTTCCAGCATAACGGGCAGGGCTCCGGGCAAAGCAATCTTATAGAAGAACTGCAGCTTTCCGGCTCCGTAGTTATTCGCAACGTCCAAATAGATCTGATCGATGTTCATTACACCGGCTGCCGTATTGATAACGACCGGAAAGAAAACACTGCCTGCAATTGTCACTACTTTTGATAAATCACCGATTCCGAACAAAATAATTATCATTGGGAGCAACGCGAGCGTCGGAATCGGCATCAACGCCATAACAATCGGCTGCATGAGATGCCGGATCGGCGAATAAAGACCCATTAAAAGGCCGATGATGACACCCGGGATGACTCCTGCCAGAAATCCTACAAAAATCCGATACAATGAAACCCCAACATGTTTTACGAGTGATCCATTTGCCACCATATCAAAGAGAGTCCCTATAATCGCGGAAGGCGGAGGGAAGAAACGGGTATCGATCATCCCGGTTCTCGACAACACTTCCCATAGCAACAATAGGAAGATGGGCGATACAATGGTCAACAGTTGCTTATACCGTTCCTTCGACTGTCTCCGCTTCCACTCTTGCTGCTCGATTTCAAACGGATCATGTTTTTCAATGGTTCCTCTTCTATCCAATGTCCACCACCTCTTCATCTAAATGATATGTTTATGCCTATGGGTCGACATAGGCAAACGTCGAGATATCGGGAATTATGCGGATGTGCAATTGCCTTAGAATGATCTATACACAAAAAAAGCATCGTTCAGTAGATTTCGACTGTAACGATGCTTTGTTATGATTCCGAAATGAAATCATTTGTATTACGCACTAAGCATAACTGCAGCTCAGCGCCAGGCACTCATACCGCCTCTTACATTCAATACGTTGGCAAAACCCGCTTTCTTCAGCAAGGCTGCCGCCTTTGAACTACGCATGCCGCTTTGGCAAATGACGACGACTTCTTTCGTTTTATCCAATTGATCCAATTTTGCATGTAACCCTTGAAGAGGAATGTTCTTGAACTCCTTAATATGCCGGCCCTTGTATTCTGCAGGCGTCCGGACATCCACAAATTGCTTCGTTTTGTCCTGCAGCATCCCTTTCAGCTCCTCTGTTGAAATTGAACGCACTCCTTTGGCAGGCATCATTCGCCATACGAGGAAAGCAACAACTATAAAAAATAGTATCCAGCCCATCTATATCATCCTTTTTTTTCTTATTTATTACCCCTGTAGGTATTAATATACCATAAGGGGTATTGAGAAGACAATATAAAAGAGAGAAGCGCAATTGCTTCTCTCAATGCAGGATGCCGAATTGTTTTGCTTCAAATGTGAGTTCTTCCCGGAAGGACGGATGCGCGATTTGAATTAATGCTTTTGCCCGTTCCGACAATGATTTGCCGTGGAGGCGCGCGATTCCGTATTCCGTCACGATGTTATCGACATCATTTTTAGAAGTCGTCACGACTGAACCTGGTGTCAAATGAATTTTAATTCGTGAGATCATATCGTCTTTCGCAGTGGAATGCATGCAGACATATCCTTTTCCATGCTTCGCCAAGTGAACTCCTTTGGCAAAATCCGCTTGTCCGCCTGTCGATGAATAATAGCTCCCCCCGACCGTTTCCGAAGCGCACTGACCGTATAAATCCACTTCTGTTGTAGCATTGATGGAAACGATATGAGGTTCCTTCGCAATTTCATATGGATCGTTCACGATACGGACCGGTAAAAATTCCACAGCTGGATTGTCATGCAAGAAATCATAGAGACGCTGGGAACCGAAGGCGAACGTCGTAACAATTTTGCCTTGACGGGTTGATTTCCGCATGCCATCCACTGCCCCCGCCTCGACGAGATCCACAATGCCATCTGTCAGCATTTCGGTATGAATTCCAAGGTGGCGGCGGTCTTTCAGCATTTTCATAACAGCGTTCGGAATGGCGCCTATTCCAATCTGCAAGGTGTCGCCGTCCTTAATATCATCCGTAATGTACTGAGCGATTTTCACGTCTTTATCCGTAACAACAGGTATCCTCTCTTCCGTCAACGGCCGATTGTTTTCGATAAAACCTGCCACTTGGCTGATGTGAATCTGGTTTCCGCCGAATGTGCGAGGCATGTATTGGTTCACTTCCAGTACAAAGGGCACTTTCCCGATGAAATCAGAGACATAATCCGCTTGTGTGCCGAGAGAGAAATAGCCATGCCGGTCCATCGGGGAGGCGGTCGCCAACACCATCGGACGCTTCGCGGTCTTCTCCAGCAGGCGGGACACTTCCTGAAAAACGTTTGGAATCAGCTCGACATGCCCTTCCCTGAATGCTTTGCGTGTCGCACCGCTGAGAAAATAGGAAATATGCGATACATGCCCTTTCATTTCCCCATTGATATACGCACGCTCCTGCAAGGCAAGCATCTGGTGCACGTTCACATCGTCCAATAATTTGTTATTCTCTTCCACTATATCTAAAAGTCGATGCGGCTCACCATTCGCCAAAGGCAAGATCAGGTCGGTATGTGGCTCAATTAAACGAATAAATTCTTCATCCTGCAAAATACGGGTCATTGTGTACACTTCCTGGCCTGTTTTCCCCTAGTATAACGTAGCCTGAGCGACCGCTCAACTTGTTGTAAAGTTCCCCGAATTATATAATGAAATTATGAAAAATTTATCAAACGACCAAATTATCCAATTAAATCAGTACAGTGTGTATGCCGAGAAGCCAGACCATCCTGTATTTACATTAGAGGAAATCATGGATGCAGCTAAAACGGCAGACTGCTTAAAAACCGTAGAAGTGATCAGCGGAAGTCCCAATAGCGTGGTTGCCGCCTCTTTCTTCATGCGAAGATATGGGATGTTTGCTGCGATGCAGCTGACCAACCTGACGATGTACGATGAGATGTGGCAAGGAACGCCGGGCCGTCTAACATTTGGCGCAAAAGTGGAATACGGGAACCGAACGGTCAGCACATATACAGACGAGGGCGATTGGAAGCTGGTGGATCACCGGGAAGAGGCCATCCGTTCTCTTCTTCTTCAAGCCAACTCCTTAATTCAGCAAATCCGTGAAGCCGCGGCCGTTTCGCCACTCACTTTATGGGAGAACATCTTCGGTTTTCTTCTGTGGCAATACCACGTTATGCTGAATCATCCTGCAACCGCATCAGAGGCACGTCATGACTTGAATATCTTAAAAGACGATCAAACCTGGGCAGGCATCGCACCCTACTCGCGCTTTGCGAAATACTTAAACGGCAGCGAACCGTCCGCCCTGTTGAATACAACCGTCCGTACGACCTGCTGCTTTTCCAAGGACGTCCCCGGACTTATACAATGCGGTTTCTGCCCGTTAAAATGAAAAATGGAGACTCCCCAAGAATGGAAGAGTCTCCAGTCAAATCAAGTTTCACGAAATGCCGAATAACTATGTTTCACAGAATAAAGAAGACCGAGCGTGGCGGCACTGTAAAAGAAGCCCATAAAAATACCGGCAGGCAGATTGCCACGATGGCTGATAAAAATAGATAAAATCAAGGCAAACACCGTAGCAACTGTCGATAACCAAGAAGAGGGAACTTTAAAGAACCACTTGGCCGCCAGCACAACGAGTAAAATAACCGGTACTGCCCATATGGCATCCCAAATATTCGTATGGATAATCGGATATTCGTTCATCAATTGTCATCAGTCCTTTTTTATCCATAGGATAGCCGTGTGGACTGACTTTATGCACGAAGGAGGAAATAAAAAATGATGTGCCACGGACATGTTGTGAAAGGGAATGTAATCGATGCGGAAACACGCTGTGCCCATTACCATTCCCCACTCGACATCATCGCCATTAAATTTTATTGCTGCAACACGTATTACCCTTGTTTTGATTGCCATGAAGAATCAGGCTGCGGCAAGCCAGCTGTATGGCCAGCTGACCAGTTCGATGAGAAGGCTGTTCTGTGCGGCGCGTGCGGGTATGAATTGACAGTGAATGAATACAAAGCCTGTCAATCGGCGTGTCCAAACTGCGCAGCAAAGTTCAATCCGGGATGCGGGTTACATTGGGAACTGTATTTTGAATAGAACGCGCGGAAGAGCAGCAGTTTATTCACTGATCCTCCTCATGCACTCTTACAAATACCGTGCCAAATAGCTGTTCTTCAATGTACGCATCCAACTTCCACATGCCACTTTTCGGCAGTGACATGTTCGATGGAGCATGCCGGTCCGCTCCATTGTTCGGTCCACCAAGACCTGTTTCCAATACAACGATGGCGTCTTGATCCTTTTCATGCGTACCAATTACTTTCAAATCTCCATCCAGTTCATCTTCTGCACCCCAAAAATGCCACATATACTTTTGGACTTTATCCGGATAAAAACGGACAACTTCAGAGTCATCATATATAAAACCTATGCGTCCTTCTTCACCGATCAGGGTATAATTATCGATCGTAAACAAAGCACTCTCTTCCCAAGCATCTTCACTTTTCTCTGTCTCGTCGGCCACCGTTTCACCAGATGATTTCGTGCAGCCGGCTATGATAAAGGCAAGGAGAAGAGAAATCAATAGAAGAGTGGTTTTTTGATTCATACTAAATACCTCCGTTTCATTTGAACTTCTATTTCCACATCAATGAATCGGTTCTTCTGTTTCCCTCGTTATCATCCATCTTTCGTTAATAAGCTTCCAATTTTCAATGGTAAAAAGCCTAGCTGCGACTTCTTCATCTTTAACAAGTAGCAGTTCATAGAAGACGACGGCATGTTCACCGTCTCTCATTCGAATGACCCGATTTTCAAACTTCTTTGCCGCACCGATAAAGTGGCTGACCGACTGCTTCATTCCTTCAAGAGCCTCTTGTTTAGCGAATAGTAGTGGTTGACTCGTGCCGGGTTGAAAGAAAGCCACATAATAATCATCGGTCATTCTATCAAGCCGGGAAGTGTCACCCGTTTTCATTGCGTCGTTCCAAGAAACAAGGAAGTCATCATGCATTCTCGTAAACTCAATCAATCGTTTTTGTAATTGATCCATTTCCCATTCTCCTTCATTTTCCCCATACGATTTCTTATATTCACTTATTCGCCACGCTCTATTGAAAACCTTTTTAATTATCGTACTTGGAAAGAGCCTCGGTTTTGCTTCCACTCATAAAAGTGGTGAACACTTATGGAGACAAGCAATAAGCTGACCAAAGCGGAATCGATGATCCGTACAACAATACTGCCATAGGACTCAATCGAAACAGCATCAATGAGATACCATAAACCAAACAAAAGTAGTGATAACAATGCTATTTGACCCCAATACAGCCATTTTTGTTTTGGCTCTGCACTACGGTCATCGTGCCTCCCATACTTCGCTGCCCGAATGTACATATAGCTAATAATTGCAAGGATGCCAACCAGGGTTCCCCCGTGCTGAAGGAACTTAAAGACCGGAATCGCAAAATCAAAAACAGAAACCCGATACGTGAGAATGGAAAAGTTCCTTACCATAAAACCTCCTGCATGGGTGAATGAATCCCAAACCACATGTGTGAGCATTCCAAATAAGGCTGAATAGAAAAAGACGGACACCTTTAAAAAACGGTTCGAGCTAGGTTTCGTAGAATAGATGTCTTGCAAAACAGACGGAAGATGTCTAAATAACGTTTCATGTATACATGCCTTGTAAATCAAATAAACGATTATCACAATAGGAAGATTAAAAACGAGAAAACCCCAAAAGGTATGGCCAATCTCACCATATGGCCTGCCACGCAAAAAATATTCAAAATCCGGCGACATACTCCCTAATACCATCGCTAAGAAATTCACATATTGGCTCTTTCTCGAAAAAGGCAAGATGACTGCAGGATGAGCGAAGGTCAGTGGCATTTATATTCACTCCTGAATGTTCATAATAAAAAATAATTTCTTACTTTTATTGTAGCATAATCCTTCGACACTTCTCTGCTGATCAGCAGTATCAGTAGTAGTGAATAGTAGTTAAGACATATCATTTACAGCAGCTCTCAACGAGTAGCCACTCTCTCTTACTTACGTACAAAAACAAGCCGCCATAAAATCAGCAAAACTGACCCCATGACGGCTCTTACGTGTAATTAAAATTAAGCTATGTTTGAAAAGATCGTTCTATCTTTGAGAGACAGTATCCGTTCAATTTAATGGATTGAAGCCCCCACACAAACCCTGTCTACACATTCTTCGTAGCGGCCCGACGGATTTCCTTCCGCCGTTCATAGATGTTCATTACAATAACTTTGATGACGGCGTAAACCGGAATGGCAACGATAATGCCGACAAAACCTGCGATGTTACCAGCCGCCAAGATAATAGTGATAACAGTGAGCGGATGGATGTCGAGTGTTTTGCCCATGACATTCGGCGTGATAAGATTGCTGTCAATCTGCTGAGCGATGAGTGTAACGAGCCCTACCCAGATTACCATTTTAGGATCATCCAAGTAGCCGATCACAAGAGCTGGTGCTACAGCAATCCATGGCCCAATGAATGGGATCAGGTTCATGAAGAGCGCAAAAATGGCAAGCAGTAGTGCATACGGCAAGCCGATAAGCCAATAGCCGATAAGAATGATTGTAGCCAAGATAGCGCTAATCAAAAATTGGCCTTGGATATAAGAACGCAATACGTTGTTAATATCGCTCAAAGTCTTCTTAACCCACTCACGGCGCTCACCGGAAAACAAATTGTAAATCCGCGGTGCGAATTTCTCGTGATCCTTCAGCATGAAGATGAAGAAGAATGGCACAAGAATGAGCAGGAACATTGCCTGGAAGAAGGACTGCAGGAATTGGACAATCCAAACGCCAAATTTCACCGCAATTGATTGCAAGGAATTGACCGCACTTTCAATCGACGTTTTCAATTGAGGCGGTAATTCATCTCTTTGATCCCAGATCGTTTCTCTAATTTCATTGATCTCTTTTGTTAGTGCCGGAGCATTTTCAACCAGCGTATTCACCTGTTTTGTCACAACCGGCCCGATAATGGAGACGAATGCCCAAAGTATCAATACCAATCCGACAATGATAATAAGAATACTTCCCCACCGAGGCACCTTTCGTTCCTCCAGCTTGCGCTGAATCGGTTCGGTCATGTAATACAGGACGCCGCCAAGCAGCAGGGGAAGGATGATCGCCTTAATAATAATGACGATTGGTGCGAAGATAAAGCTGATTTCCATGAAGTATTTGATGATCAGTATGGCGAGCAGCGTGCCGACGCCTACTTGGAACCATAATTTTTTCGTCAATGTCTCACTTCCTTTACCGTCTACGTCTTTTGTTTAAGTATACGGTTTAATACGTCTACTGTCGAAAGGAAGTTTCACTTCCAATCAAAACGGGAACAAAGCATCTCCTTGAGATCGCTTTGCTCCCGTTTACTGTATTACTTGTTTAGTTCTACGACAATCTCATCAAGTGTGAACTCTTCCCTGCCTTTTCCTTCCTTCGTCGGAATCCTGATCGCCTTTTCTCCGTCTTCTGTAATTTCAACGCCACCATGATTTTCAGACGTGTATTCCCATAGACTGACGGTTGGAGTGATATATAGCTTGGTTGCCTTCGGATCTAATTTCTTAAACGTTTTACTCCAACTCATGTTGCCTTCGCCATCTCCAGAGCCACCATTTCCGTCGCCTGGATACACATTGCCCAAATCATCCTTGATTTCAATTTCAGCATCGATGCCGTGCCATTTTTCACTAACTTCTTTCGATACTAATTGATCATAGTAGACGATGAAGGACATTGGTGTCACAGTGATCTTCTCAATTTCCACCTCGACACCATTCTGTTGTACGCTTTGATTGACGACCTGCACATTGTTGTCTGATGCCTGAAGATTGAGTGCAAAATTCCAATGCCCTTTTATTTTCTCATCCGATTGTTCCGTTGTAATTCCTTCCACTTTCCATTTCACCTTGACCGTATCAAGTTCATTCGTTCCGAGGTTGCTGCCCGTAATTAGTCCAACATACTGGCGATCTCCCACTTTCGCCAGGTGATTGGAACCCGCCATCCCTTCGGATCCCTTTATATCCAGCCAGTCACTAATCCACGGATCGTCCCCTAAGTCTTTCTCCGATTCAATTGTGTATGTTAACGAGACCGTTTTCCCATCGTAAATTGCATCATTCAATGTAATCTTCACGCCATTGCTTTCCCTCGTCATGTTGATCGCACTGGAATAGGCCTGATAGTCGTCATATAAACCGGTTTTCCCATTATCTAAAAACCTGAAAATATCGCCGATAACCGGAATATTCCCTGCATAGGCCGGAAACGCCAAGCCAAGCGTCGCAACGGAAAGCCCGCATACCGCAACCGCTGCCGCAGCTTTCATCTTCCAGCTTTTCCTTTTCCTTTTTCCAATCAATCGATTCACCTCTTTTTTCACTTTCGCCCTGTCGAATTCCGTCACGTCCACCTCTTCAATTTCCGTATCATCCAGATCTAGTTCATTTAACAACTCATAAATTGATTTATCCTTCACAGTGCATGACCTCCTGGATTCAATTTCATCGCTTTTTCCGAAAGCTTCTTTTTGCCGCGGTATACCCGGTTGTCGATGGCGGTCCTGCTTAACCCAAGCTTTTCGGAAATCGCATCCGTCTTGTATCCTAAAAAGAACTTCATAATGAAAATCTGCCGGTCAATCGGCTCGAGCTGGTTGATGAGCCGGATCAAATCCTTCTCATCTTCCTTGTCCATCAGCTGCTCCTCAACAGACCGTTCAGCGTTCATCTCCATCTGATCTGAAGAAATTTCCTTTTGGTTCGTTGCTTTCCGGTAATAGTCAATCGCCCTGAACTTTGCGACTGCGCAAATCCATTTCCTAAAATCAACCCCGTCCCCTTCGAACTTTTTTGCGTTATGCCAGACAGAAAGAAAAATATCATTTACACATTCATCAATCATGCCTTGATTCCCCACTGGGCCGAGCACCTTATGTGCAACCCCTTTTACCAAAGGCAAATACTGATCAATGACGAATTCCAGCGCATCCTCTTTCCCTTTTTTCAGCCGCCTAATAAAATTGTCATTTGTCGATTTCATATGCAATCTCCTTCAACGTCGTAAAAGCTTTTACACTCTATACAACGTACCAGAAAATTTTTTCTCGCGCGTGTTTTGATTTTTGGGCAAAAAAACCCCCGACATATGAAATGTCGGGAGCCTAATAATATTGTTATTGTTATAAATACGATAATGATACTTTCAAATTAGCATTCCGCTCACGAATCGCATCGAGCAGCACTTGATCTCGCGTATCCACCTTGCTGCGAATGGAAAATGTATAAAGAATCATCGTGCCAAGATTTGTAGTTTCCACTTGGCGAAGCTGATGGAATTCTGTCATGTCATTCAAAATGTCCTCAAACAGGTCCTCGTGATTCAAGTTCTCCGGTACGGTTACTTTTAAAATTTGCGTGTCCTTCCCTTTTCCATAATCAAACTTGAACAGCAAGTAAAAGACGAGGCTGGCGAAGAAAGTAAGGACAATCGCTAGTTCGAATTGATAGAGACCCGCTGTCATGCCGACGCATAGTCCAAAAAATATGTACGCAATGTCTTTGGCATTCGTGACAGCACTACGGAAACGAATCAAGGAAAAGATGGCGAACAACCCGAAGGCAACCCCTGCATTATTACTGACAACGTTCATGACGACTGAGACGACAACGCTCATCATGACAATCGTATGGACGAACGACTGGGAATAGCGTTCTCCGTTGAATGTTACCTTATATACTTTTGTAATTACCAAGCTGAGAATCGTAGCCAATATCATAGCCACAAGGCTCATCCAGATAGAATGATCGCCCGCCACTCCGTTAAATGAAAACAAGTTGTTGATCTGTTGCATCTTCCATTCCTCCTATAAATGTCTGTTCTTTTGTCGTTTGTGGAACCGCTACATCATCATGAAGCAACTCGGTGCTCGTGCAAAACTTCGAAGCGCTCCGCTGCTCACACTCCAGTCTCTGCAAAATACGCGCCAGCCAAAGCGGGACACTATGCTCCACCTTCACTTCAAGCACGACAAGATCCGGATCAATGAAATGATCGCCGTACGGTCCATGCTCCAGCGCTAAATCCTCTTTCCGGCAACGTAAATTAAAATCGAATGTCATCCTCAAATCTGCGTTGTCCACACCGTGCAGCGCATGCCGATCGTAACTGACGACCATGTCGGGTTCTAAGTGATAGAAACGCCGGAAATAATCGATTTCCTTTAGCACCTGGCCATTCGTCGTTTGAAAGTCGGCCGGGTCAGGATCCGCCTCGTCCAAATAACGGTACGCTTCCTGAAGCGGCATGAGCAGGCGTCTCTTATTCACAACCTTGTTGTGCTTCTGCTTCACTTCAAAAAACGCCGTGCTCGACAACGTCGCCTCGTCATACACCCGCAGCCGAAGCTTCTGCCGATACTTCAGCTTGTTCTTCGTCTCGTAATAAATGGAATGCTCCCGGTTGTCGAAATACAAGCTCGTCACCGTATACCGTCCGTCCGTTCCATTCTTATCGTTCCGCATACGAGGACCCATCTCCTCAATGAGCTGCTCATACTGCTTGCGGGTAATCAAATACTTCTGTTCCTTGCGGCAGAAAATCTCGATTGCCATGGAACCTCCTCCTTCTGTCAACAACCTCTCTTTACTAAGTTCTTTAATCCTAAACCTTTCAAATTGGATCTTGCTGTGAACTAGATTAGAGATTGGTGAGAAAGGGTGGGTGAAATAAAAAAACGATTGCCTGAGAGCAATCGCACTCCTCTCAAAAGCGGTCCAGTTAATGACAATTCACTCGTCAAAAGTATTGGATTTTATGTGAAGGGATTTTTACCCCCTAAAACATTACTGAATAGAAAAAAAAGGATTCTTCCATTAGCGGACCGAAATCCAGGCAAAAAAACTATCTATCCCCAGCCAAACCTCCAAGATTTCTTTCTATTTAAGAAAATAAATGTAGCTTCAGAGCTCCTTATTAAATCATCGAATTAACTTCAGCATGCAATTTCATCCCAAACCGATCAACTGATGCAATACTTCCACCAATACCCCCAAAAAATAATCCATGTATTCGACCGATATTAAAGCAAGAGCTTGGTGGGAGATAAAATGAGATTGTACGGTAAAGAAGGAGAAACCTGGAACCTTGTCGAATATAAGCTTGGACTAATTAATATAGTGTGAATTTGCAATGCTAACTTACGAATTAGTAATTATTTCTCAGAGAGGAGAGTCGGAGCATAATCCAAAAGATAAAAGGAATTACACGTGCGGGAGAATATCTTTCTGTTAAAGAGGAGGACGGCTATTCATTTTTCAAGTTGTCCAAGTTTTAATTAACATAGATGATGCTGATCCACCTACAGCCAATTCAGAGGAAAGGAAGTTGTCCTTGAACCGGTAGAGAAGGAGGTTAATTCGTTGTTAAATAACGATCAAAATAATATTTATTACAGAGATGCAACTGCTAGTGATTGTGAAGTTACGATAACAACTGAAGACGAATTTTTATTACCGAAGTAATGAACGGATACTCATATACGTATGTTTTTGAAAAGATCGCCGAGATTTGTGCAAATGGGCAGTGCATTGCACCAGTTTCTATTCAAGTCAGACATCTCGGATATTCATTAACATGATCTGCAAAACGTCCTTCGGGGCGTATTTTTTATTTTCTAACATAGCTCATTCTGTCTCCACAACTCTATTTACCTAAAAAAAGTTAAATTTCATGACGAGAGATAAAGAGAAAAGTTTTAAACGAATTTCGATTTAATTCTATATAAGGGGGTTGTTATTTTGGTATTACACAATAGACTAAAAAGAATTAGAGAGAAAAGGGGAATGAAGCAGTCGGAGGTTTGCCATGGAATCGTGTCCCCATCCCATTATAGCAATATTGAAGCTTGTAGATTTACACCTTCAATTGATACTATGAGGTTAATTGCAGAACGATTAGATATTCCTTATACCTATTTGACAAATACAAATTCTTATAATTCCAGATTAGAGAAAATTCTTTTAGAGTATGAGAAATTAATTGATTTAAATGATGTGCAAGGTATCGAGCAACTTATGTCCAATTCCACCTCAAGTTTTCAGTATATTGAATCTATTTTTCAAGAATATCACTTTAATATATTGAAATTTCTTGAGCTCGCAATGTCAAACAAAATAGAAGATGCAGTAGTTCATTACGAAGAAAACTTATCAGACTTTGACACAACTTCTTTAAATTATTCAGTGTATAAAAAATACCTTTATGCATCCGGATTGTATAACTACTATAAAAGAAATTATAAAGAAAGCATAAAGTTTTATTTAGAAACAATTGACCTAGATAAAAGTTATAAAAGCAGACTCTATTACAATATTTCCCTATGCTTTTATATCCAAGGATTATTTTCAAATGCTCTATTTTATGCTAAATCAGCAAATGAGCTGTATTTAAAGGAGCATAAGTGGGACAAAGTAGGTGATTGTTATAACTTAATCGCGGTAATCTACAGGGAAATGGAGGATTACCATCAATCTGAAACCTAGCATTAGAAAATATTAATAGGGGGAAATAGCAATGAAAAAAAATTTAACAATAATTTTGTTGTCATGTCTATTATTCGGAAATCCCATTCAAGATTCATCAGGCAGTTTTCAACCTACCGACATTATAGAAACACTTTCCAATGGCGGTGAAGGGGACGTAGGGCCTCCGCATACCCCGGTGAAAAAATAAGAGGGTAAGCTATAATGTTGACCAGGGAAACTAAAAATCAAACTACAATGTTTTTCTGGTCCACTATTAATTATAGAGAATTAAATATTAAAAGGTGGTGATTTTTGATTAATAATAATTATATTTTTGTTATGTAAGAACAGGTTTATGAAGTTCAATGCAATTTATGTTTATTCTAATGGAATTAGGACAAACCAGTATACCTATAACCAAATACTATTAGGGAGTGGGATGGAATGAAATTAAAGGTTAGTAAAACATTCGCAACAGCTCTAACACTTGCATTATTGCTACAAGTACCAATTAGTGCATCAGCACAACTACAAGCAGTTTCTCCCAATGTAACTGAGTCTGAAGTTGAAACACAGGCAATACCTCCTATTGTTAGAAGTGTTGCTGTAAAAGGCTTGTTTCAACTTGCCAATAGAGTGACAGGTAGAATTACTAGCAAATCACCACAGATAACTCTAGGTAATAGCAGAGACACTGCCAGTTCTGGAACAATTCATTTTAATCAAGGTACCGAGAATGCTGCCTCAGTAAGAAAAGACGTTGAGGCAGTCAAGAAAGGACACGAAATTGAAATGTGGGCAAACTCTGGGCAAATTGGTTGGCTAGGGTCCATTGCAGTTACATTATCTAAACCTGGATCAAGCACAGATGCCATAAATAGAACCGTAGGACACAATCAATATTCTTGGTTCACGGTGGAAAAACCAGGCATTCATGTGGCTAGATGGACAACAGCTAGTAAACATTCCTGGAACTTATGGCAGGCATACTACCATTGGGGAGATTTGCATAATTACTGTGACAGTAAAGGAAACTGTGCTCTCCCAACTTCACAGCCTGACGTAGACTCCGAGAGTAAGCTATTTGCTGAAAATCAAGACGGTAAAGGGGTCGTTTTTGAGACAGTAGGGGAATTTAGATATCTAATACCCTCCGACGAACATCTTCAATTCACATCCAGCCAGGGTATTAAACGCGGGAAAAACGTTTTTACTATGAACGACCTTTATGTTGAATATTATGATGATGTACTTCAAGAAAAAGTCGACGTAGCTAAAAACTTAGTAGCAGGAGATTCCATCACTGTCACTGACACGGTAAAGAATATAGAATTTGATCCTCTTGCAAATGCAACTATTTTTGAATTTGATACCGATTACGGTCCCCAATATCTTGCATTCAAAGGGAATCTGACTGACAAATATGATGTTGGAGATAGTTTAGGTTTTAATTTTAATATTGTAAATCTGCATAGTGGTTATAGCTATACAAATTTAGATTACAGTGTAATCACCCAGGGGGGGATGTATCCCGAAATTGGAGATTTCTTAGTGTCCCATCTGTCAAACGCAAAAGTATCTAACTAATAGTTTTTTTCTAATATGTAAAAAGTCGATTTGTCCAGTAGGATATATCGACTTTTTATTTAAATAGAATAAAACAGGGTCCTAAATTGCTACCCTGTTTTCCAGTTTAAAAGTATTCAGCTGTTTCTTATTGTGTATAAATCTTTAATTTTGTTTGCTGATATAACTGATAGAAATATCGATAGTATGATTACTGCTAAAGTTAAAATTCCAAGAATTATAGAATGTCCTACACCAAACGGCAAATAATTATAGATTAAACTAATAATATAGAAATAAACTAACGAAAGCGCAATGATTAGGGAATAGTGTAACAGCTTTTGTTTTTGCCCCAAGAAAATTACCTCCCTCTTTAGAATGTGAATACAAGTACATTATTGTTAATTTCCTTCTAAATTATACAATAATCCACGGCTAAAATAAATAGATAAATGTAATAAATCAGAAAGGATTATAAAGAACGAGAAAAAATAAAGTTTTCAAGACTTTTCTCTCATTTATGAATGGATTAACTTATATTTTGAAGTTTCGTGTCGCCTAAACAGTAAATGAAAGCACTCCTACCAACGTTCTAGTTGTAATTCAGCGTATACATGGATAATACTTCAGTATAGACCTTATTCTAAAACATCTGGACTTACAACAAGGGTAACAATCGGTAATTGATATTATAGATCAATGAAAATGGGATATCCTCTCCCTAATTGAATATGCTACCTTTCCTCTATTCAATTCACCCGAAGAATCATACCTGTTCCAGATGGATCCGCTGTCACATAATAATCGCCTACCTGCTCTCCTTCCCTATTCAACCCGCGAACTTGATTCACCGCGTCTTTCAAAGTTTGGTCGTCCGGATAGATGAGCGTAAAAGCATGCAAACCCGCACTGTTTTTTGAAGGCTGCGGCGCCCCCTTGCCATTCCATGTATTCAGGGCGATATTATGATGGTAATTGCCCGTCGACATGAACACGGCATTCGGGTAATGGCTGACAGTCGCGAAGCCGAGCGCCCGATAGAACGCTTCCGCCTCCTCTACGTCCGCTACGTGCAGGTGAATATGCCCCATGACTGTTCCAGCAGGCAGCCCCTCCCAAGGACCGTCCACTTCCGCTACAATACTCTGAGCATCAAGTGGATCAGTCGTCATGGATACGAGTCCGTTGCTCCATTCCCACTCAGCCGGATCCCGGTCACAATAGATTTCTATGCCATTGCCATCTGGGTCGGATAAATAGAGAGCTTCACTCACTTTATGGTCAGATGCGCCAAGTGGGATGCCACAGTTAGATAAATGAATCAGTACTTTGCCAAGATCTGCGCGCGCCGGGAGCAGGAGTGCAAAATGGTACAAGCCCGATTTGCGGGATTCCTTCGGCTTTACGCCTGCAGGCTGCTCAATGATCAACAGCGGCGTCGCCCCGTCAGCTGTCAGGACAATACCCGATGGCCCCTGTTCCAGTATGCTGAACCCAATGACCTCCGTATAAAATTTGAGAGAGCGTTCCAAATCCGTTACGTATAAATGCACTTCGCCTGTATATGTGAATGGGGATGTATGAAAGTTCATTGTTAATTCCTCCAGGTAAGTTACTTACTTTATGTAACTAACTTTATAAGATATAATTAGGATTGTCAACAAGATAAGATCTTTTGGAAAGGAACAGACCCATGAATGAATTTGAATTATGCCCTAGATTTGAAAAAGCAGTCGGGGTGTTGAGCCAACGATGGACAGCCTTGATTTTATACCAGCTAATGTCCGGTCCCCAGCGCTTCTGTACGATGACCGAGAAACTTGGCGTAAACGGCAAAACATTAACCGAGCGATTAAAAGAATTGGAGCAGCAAGGGTTTGTCATCCGCGCGGTCTATCCGGAGACTCCGGTCCGGATTGAATATTCATTAACGGAAAAAGGAATGGCTTTGGCTCCGATAATGACGGCGATTGAAGAGTGGTCGAAGCAGTGGATGTAAATCAGATTTACCTAAAACTGCACACTTTGATAATTAACCTTACGTACCCGAAATGGTCGCAACCGTTTGTTTCGGGTACTTGCCCAATTAGTTAACATCTTGATTGCAGTAAGTTGAAGCTTCTCTAAGTCTGCTCATTGAAGAAATTAAAAGACGCATATAAAAAAGACTCCACTAGTGAAGTCTCGTAAGCGTGAAACAATTAAAGAAATTGCAGTTCCTTTCGGATATAGGCCGATCGAGCTTCGATAAATTTTAGGATATAGTCCGGCTCTTGATCAAAATGATCCAAACCTTCTCTTCTATAAGGGTCGAGTTGAACATACGGCCGAATCTGCTCGTGCATCGTTTGTATTTTAGGTTTTAAATAATCTACTGTGAATTGATTCTGTAAAATATTCTCCATTATGATCTTATATTGGTCACGAAAAGTTTTACAATCGAGGATGCGGGCTGTCAATGTATTAAAACCTTCAATACGTAAATAATCACTTTCCATCTCTTCCCCATTCACATCCCTGCCCCATGTTGCATCGTAATCCCAAGGAATGATTTCATATTGACCCGTCTGTCTGCGTTGATACAGCGCATAGTTATGCACAAAACCATCAAAGTTTTGCGTGCATACAACACCCGCTAGCCAGCGTAAATAAGCATCTATATTCACATAATTAATGATAGTCTCTTCAAACTCATCCCGTGGAATTGTATTGATATGAATAATCGTTTCTCGTAAACAATCCTCATCTTTCTGAGTCCCGTGTATTTGTTCATATCCTTTTAACAGAGATTTTTTCATTTGTTTATCCAAGTCACTCATTAATGAGAAATTAGCATCCCCATCCACCGCATAAAATATTGGCCCTTCCGGCAACTTTCGATGAACGAGAAAGTTTTCGTCCACTGATTCCAGTTCCAAATAGACGCCTTCGTATTTCCCATTTAGTTTTAAGGAAACAAAACGAGCTTTTGGCGCCAAGCAGCCGATTTCATGAAAGAAGTCGAAAGATAGTTTATTTCTTAACAACGAGGGATCCTTAAATTCCGCATTTAAATGGAGGACTTTTGCGTTTCGAAACTTTGCTGGGCTATAGAATGATACTTGATATGATTTCTTCGGAAACTCACGGATGTGGGATCCGCGGTACGCAATATCCACTTCATATTTTTTCCCATTTATCGTTAGTTTGGCAGGGACAGAATCATCTATCCAAACATCCCTCCTCAATTCCTTCATGTCTAGAGGGTGAATAAATAACTGGTACTCCCGTAACTTCTCGATCTACACCACTCCTTTGCTCGTTATCCCATTTCTATGCAGAATTGATGATAAGGTGTGCACTTCACTCTGTTCCCTCAAAAAAACGAGCGTATGGTAGATAGGAGGGCGGTATGCGTTGAAAAGCCATGTTTTTTTACGCGTTTCACCTCGACCAAGCGGAAAGGGGGTGTTGATATATGTCACTCTTTTTTGAGGATGAGATTCGAAGAGCCTTGGGAAAAGCGAATCAACTGGGGTTAAATGACTTTATGTTTCAGGATCCTACGAGTAACCGGCACCGTACAAGCAGACGACGTCACACGTCTCGAAAAAATAACAGAACAAGCCGGGTTCGACGCACATCTCGATTCGGATGCTGTGGGCAAAGAGTAAGAGGTACGTCCCGGAATCAACGGCGTACAAGCAGAATGAATGTCACTTCTCGGAACCGTCACCGCACGGGCAGGATGAATGTCACTTCACGGAACCGTCACCGTACGAGCAGGATGAATGTCACTTCACAGAACCGTCACCGTACGGGCAGGATGAATGTCACTTCACAGAACCGTCACCGTACGGGCAGGATGAATGTCACTTCACGGGCAGGATGTTGCGGACAAAGAAGAAGAGTTCGAGTTACATCAAGAAGGCGTATAACCTCTAGTAATCATCAACTTACAAGCAGACGTAATGAGAAGTTCAACATACGACCTAATTGTAGAAACCGAGCCACTTGTCGCAATCGATGGTATTAATCATTAGATCGTTTTAGGGCATAGCAATAATAAGTTGCGTAGCCCTCCATTCCGGATATTGGACAAATAATGTGAAACTTGTCCTTTCCAGTTTTTTTGTGTTTAATCATTTCGATGACAATATGGAAAATATAGTATATAGTGATATGTAAGTAATAGGAACGAATGAATACGAAAAAACTTGCACTATATGGAGTGAGTAGATTGAATATCAAATCGTTCTTAATCGGTTTTATTCTTGCTTATGTATTGCTCTGCCTTCCGTCTATGTTGTCCACAATCAGTTGCTGGGTGCCGGAGGCTACACTTTTACAAAAAATCAAAGGATTTGTGGTTACGATACTCCTCGATAATTTTGTGATTAAATTTGCTTTTTCTATCCTCTGGGGTATGATTTGCAGTTTTATCTTTTCACGCTACAGGCGCAGTCAGTTGAGTTATTAGTAAAAGACCGATCACGCCATCGGTCTTTTTTCATTTTACGATTTTACTTGAAAATACCCCCTGCAAAAAATGGAGTTCCTCGGTTTTATTGCAATCAAAACGGAATTATAAATGTCTGCAGCGGAAATGATGGCGTTGATCCAGCTAACAAATAATAGGATAGATTTCAAATTCCCAGATACATAGAACGACAACACGGCAGGCACGATCGTCAATCCAATAAAAGGCAAGGTCATAAATATCCAAAATCTCGGCTTGGATAGAACGGCATTGGTATGCAACCAAAAGAATACGCCTCTGAACGTTAAGCTAATGTCCCCTTCTTTGTACACGACCAAAATGTGCAAACATTCGTGAATGATAAAGACGAGGATGCTTATGGCTATGAGAAAAAAGATGTCTTGATGAGTAAAGCGACCTCCAAAGAAATTCGGCAATAGAAACAGGATGACCTGAAGCAGATAGACAAACTTCATATAATGTTTTCGATACCAATCATTTTGAATGAAGGGCGTCCATTCTGCCAAATTCATATGTATGTGTGGTAAGTGGCGGAACCAAATGATGAAAGCCATCTTCCCCTTTCTTTATTGTGCAGTTACACGTTTTTCAAGTATTCCTCGATTTGCTTGGAGGATTGTAAGTAATAGACTGTTTTCCCCTCGGATGTATATCGCTCCAAGCGCTCTTTCATTTTCTTTTTCCGCCTGCTGTAGGTCGTTAGGATAAAGCGGAGAAAAGGCCAGTCAATTTTTTCTGGACAGCCTTCCGTCAAATCGTCGCGTGTTTTGCCATGGAATTCAATACGGCGCTTGAGGACCCGGTACAGACAAATTGATAGCGGAAGCTCCAAATAGATAACCGTATCTGCATGTGGCTCGCGTATGGGAAATGTAGATGTGTAGTTTCCTTCCAT
Organism: Sporosarcina sp. AD_1; assembly: GCF_057373025.1. NCBI lineage: Bacteria > Bacillati > Bacillota > Bacilli > Caryophanales > Caryophanaceae > Sporosarcina > Sporosarcina sp. AD_1. The sequence goes on along the minus strand of NZ_JBPVIR010000007.1, from coordinate 90,577 downwards.
GATCCACCGTTCCCCTTGGACAATCTGCTCTTGCGCTTGTGAAAACTCCGCAGCCGGAGCTTCCTTCCATCCCGGCTGCCAATAAAGGCGATCCAGATGCGTCACTTCAATCCCGAGCTTTTCACCAAGCCTTCTCGCAAAAGTAGATTTTCCGACACCCGCCGAAACACCGATTACCATGACACGTTTCATTTTAATTCCCCTTCCATTCGGGAGATCCATTCATGTTCTGGTGAATGGGTTTGCAAAGCCTCATACAGCCACTTTTTGTCCTGCTCTTCCAGCAAAGGGTAGGCATTTTGAAAATCCATCGTATCTTTTGGCCTTGTCCCTTTCGCTTTATAGAGGAGCACAATGGCCGGATGTAAATACGGCAGACCTTCTTTCGTCTTTAGAAACAGGGAAGACGCCGGAAAGGTAATGGTCGGATCTCTGCGGAACACCCATTTAGCAGCGCTCACTTCATTTAGTAGCACTTCCAATGGATCTCCTGTTGCATGATGGACCGCATGTACTTCATGGACGGGAAGTTCGAGTTGCTCCCCATCCCATTCATGAAACTCTCCTTTTACCACTTTTCGGAACGACCAATCGGCAAGTACCGTCTTCAAATGATGTTGATCCGACCGCAGTACAGCGACTTCGAGATCCGAATGCTCTCTCGTATTTCTGCCGACAAATAGGTCAATCGCCCACCCGCCTGCAAATCCCCACGGCCGGTCGTATTCTGTGAACCATTCTTTCGTTTTTTCATATGGTTGCATGTATGATCGTCCTTTCTTCCAGCCAAAAAGGAGTGACACCTGTCACCCCTGATCACTGTATGAATTGTAGTTAATCAAAAAACGTCATATGTGGTTTGGCCTCTTTATAATAGGCGATCCGGTCTTTCAACGTGCCACAGTGAAATTCAAATTGGTGGCCATCAGGGTCTTCAAAATAGATCGAACGCCGATCCCGTGCATCCCGTTCTCTTCCCGGATGGATGTGTACGTTTAGTTTTTGCAGACGGGCTTTCAATGCATCCATTTCTTCTTCAGCTACTGTAAAAGCGATATGCGTGTACGATTGCCTGGTTTCATTCCGCGGAATATCCGTTTCAACATTCAATGCGAACCACATTCCGTTTACGTCCAAATAAGCAGTTGTCTTCCCTTTCACGAGCAGTCTTCCATCGAATACATCTTCATAGAATGCGATGGCTCGTTCCAAATTCGAGACGGAAAAGAGGAAGTGATTTACTCCTTGAATCATTCGCTTCTTCCTTTCTTTAGTGCTTTTCTATTAATGGTATTCGATGGATGGCAATCAAAACCCTTTTTTCAAATGGAATGTTCAGTTGACCCGAATGATGACGACTGTTCCAATCGGCACTTTCGATGCCAGTTCAAGGACATCTTTGTTATACATCCGGATGCAGCCATGCGATACAAACTTGCCGATTGAATCCGGATTATTCGTTCCATGAATCCCGTAATGCGGTTTGGACAACCCCATCCAAAATGCTCCAAACGGGCCACCGGGATTCGGTTGTTTGTTAATGATTCGGTATGTCCCAGTCGGCGTAGCCGTCACCATCTTCCCGACAGCCACCGGATACGTTTTCACGAGCTGATCATTGTATAACCGCAGTTGCCGATTCGCTACAGAAATTTCAATCCACATCAATGTCACCCCTCCATTCCACGATTGTTCTACTAGTATATGAACGTGAACTGATAGCGGCGAGAGGGTTCGCTAGTTTAGCTATGCAGAAATCGGGAAAACAAGTATCACGAAATTCATTTCGAGAAGGAGGAGCATTTCATGAAAAAGAAAATGGCACTCGCTGCACTCGGACTAGGGGCTGCATATCTCATGCGAAACAAAGAAGCCCGGGAAAAACTTTCAAACCAATTTGATTCATTCGGTTCCACGCCAATGCGAGGCGAGAAATCGAGCACAGCAACAAAAACACAAAATACCGGTCGCGGCAAAGGATTGCTCGGCAATCTGCTGGGCTGACCGCAGTATAGTGATAGCAGGGTTAGTCCACGAGACTGACCCTTTTTTATTTTAATGTATGCTCTGTTGCTTTCGGACATAGTATGGAATAATTAAAAGCTTTTATCTGGTAAAAGATCGGACTGGTGATTACGTTTGATTCCACGCTCCCCTATTGCCGGCGGCGCGCCAAATTACTCCTACTATACGCCAGCACCTGTGCGAGACGCGCCAAATAAATCGAAAATACGCCAAATCCCATGCGTGAAGCGCCAAATAATTATGGATGGCCGCTAGTAGCCTGATTGCCAGAAGTTTGAACCCATGACCAGGAGGAACACCAGTATAACGGCCTGAACGCCAGATTATCCGAACGAACGCCATTATAACGACCTGAACGCCATTAAATCCCTATGAACGCCATTATAACGATCTGAACGCCATTACATCTCTACGAACCCACAAATAAACTCAATAAGTGCCAAATGCTTCAAGACTGGCGCCAAAATCATCTCGACATACGCCAAATTCCTATGCTCCTTCTGTCAGTCACCTCTCGTCGAACCCACTTCACAAGTCCAAATCTCAATGTATCAGCCATTCTATATATAAAACGACAATTTTCCACAGATTCCCCCTATCTAACTTGTCTAATTATTCTTTTATTAGTATACTCATAGAAATCATTGAGGCTCCATTTATTTGGAAAAGGGGCCATCATTTTATTGAAGGAGGAGAACATGATGTTTTCGACTGCTTGGCAGCGTATGTGGGATATGCACGATCAGGTGAAAGATCTTTTCCGATTCTTCTTTCATCCGAACAGCTCGGAAATGGCTTCGGGTGGCGGCGGTGGACAGCCGATTGGAGTGAATAATGAGGGTGGGGGACGTGAGCCTCGGAGTTATTCACCCGCTCAGTTGATTGGACTTGTTTTAGGACCGCTTTTATTTTTCCTGACGCTTCTCTTTTTCCATCCGGCGGACCTCTCACCAGAAGGAGTTGCCATTTTAGCGAGTACGCTTTGGATCGCGACGTGGTGGATTACGGAAGCGATTCCGATTCCGGTTACTTCTTTATTGCCGCTTGTGCTCTTTCCGTTATCAGGCGGGATGGAAGTGAAGTCGACTGCTTCAGCATATGGGGATGAAACCATTTTCCTTTTCATGGGCGGTTTCATGATTGCGTTGGCGATGGAGAAATGGAATTTGCACCGCCGGATTGCCTTGACGATCATTTCTCTAATCGGTACAAATATGGACCGGATTGTACTCGGGTTCATGGTCGCAACAGGCTTTTTATCCATGTGGATCTCCAATACGGCAACGGCCATGATGATGGTGCCGATTGGGCTGGCGATTATCTATCAAGTTTCTGATGCGTTGAAGGACGACCCATCCATTGATACATCGAAGGAAAATTTCGGGTTTGGAAAGGCACTTATGCTCGGCATTGCCTATTCCGCTTCGCTTGGCGGAATCGCCACATTAATTGGAACACCTCCTAATACGTTGCTCGCAGGGGCGATTGATAAAATGTACGGCATTGAGCTTTCGTTTGCGAAATGGATGTTGTTCGGCGTTCCCTTGGCATGGACTTTCATTTTCATTGCCTGGTTTTATCTCGTCAAATTTGCGTATCTTTCCAAACTGAAGACACTCCCTGGAGGCAGGGCTGTCATCAATTCAGAAAGAAGCAAACTTGGAAGCGCTTCCGTCGAGGAAGTTTTGGTCTTCATTATTTTTGTTTTAGCGGCTTTGTCATGGATCACACGCACCTTCCTGATTGCAAAGGTAATACCTGGCGTTTCAGACGGCGTCATCGCTATGACCTTTGCCATCCTCTTATTCATCATCCCCTCCGTCAAGAAAAAAGGGGATCATCTGCTGGACTGGAATACGGCAGTGAAATTGCCGTGGGGCATCCTTCTTCTATTCGGAGGCGGGCTGGCCATTGCAGCAGGCTTCGTCAGTTCCGAACTGTCTGTATGGATCGGTTCGCAGTTGTCCGGGTTGCAAGGTGTTAATATACTCGTTGTCATTATTATTGTTACAACGCTTGTCATTTTCCTGACGGAGATTACGTCGAATACGGCGACCGCCTCCATGATGTATCCAATCATGGCTTCGCTTGCAGTCGCTCTCGGGTTCCATCCTTACGCATTGATGATTGCCGCAGGTGTGGCCGCTTCTTGCGCCTTTATGCTTCCGGTTGCCACACCGCCGAACGCTGTTGTTTTCGGCTCGGGCTATTTACGTATTCCCGATATGGCGAAAGCAGGATTTGCGCTCAATATCATCGGCGTCATTCTCGTGACGGTCGCCATTTATGTTCTGTTGCCGCTCGTCTGGGGAATTGACCTGACATCCATTCCGGATTCATTCAAATAAAGAAAGGAAGTGTAGTCATTGGACTGCGCTTCCTTTTTTCTGTTTGCCTTGGCGGCTTTGAATAAAAACTACGTAGAGCACGGGCAACATCGCAGTCAGCACGACGAGGCCACTCCAGCCAAACGCGCCCCACCACGGACTGAGCAAAGTGCTTCCGAGTGTCACGCCAATATAATAAGAGACTAAGTACAGACTCGAAGCACTGCCTTTATGATGGGTTGCTTCCTTGCTGACCGAGGCGGCCGTCAAGGAATGGGCCGTGAAAAATCCGAGACAGATGAGACAGAAACCGACGACTAGCAGCCAGATGGCGGATGCCAGCGTCAACAGAATCCCAATCGAAAATAAGAGGATCGCGACAAGGCGGACGCTCCGCAAACCGAACCTTCCAGAAAGCCAGCCGCCGATCGGGCCGCCCACCACTCCGAAACTATAGACCAGATACAAATAGGAAATTGTTTCAAGAGACAGTGAATACGGGGGCGCTAATAAATAAAACGGCACATACGTCCATATACCGGTAAACGATAATTGCAACACCACGCCTAAACCGAAAACAAGAAGCAGCGAAGGATTTTTCAAATGAAAGAAGAATCCTTCTAAGTCTTCGGCAAAACGGACGGTACTCGATGTAAAGTTTTTCGATTTCGGCAACAAGAAACAGATGAAGCCAAAAAGCACTGCTCCGAAAGCGGCCAAAATATATAAAGAAAACTGCCAGGAAACCTGTTCTGCCATATAGCCTGTCAGGAAGCGGCCAATCATTCCGCCGAGGCTGTTGCATGAAATATATAAAGCAGTCGCCAAATTGGCATATCGTCTGTCCACCTCTTCACTAATGTAGGCGAGAGCAGCTGCAGGTACGCCTGCCAATGCGAATCCTTGGATAAAACGCAACACGACGATCAGCCAGAATGCGTCTACCGACGGGATAATCAAAAACGGAAGAACAGCACATAATAAGGATAACTTGACAAATATACTCCGGCCCTTCCGGTCTGACATGAAACCTAATACGACCAGGCCGAGAATTAAACCGATTGTCGTAGCGGACATCGCCATACTTGCATAGGAAACGGAAATGGAAAATTCCTCTGTAAAAACGGGGAGAAGGGGCTGCATGGCATACATCGCTGCGAAGATGAAGACCGAGGACATGCCGGTGCCCAATATGATTCTCCAAAACGCAGCATCCTGTGCCGTATACCCTTTCTGTTTTTCCATAAAAAAACACCCCCTCATGCACCTATTATAATAGGTGCCGAGAGGATGATGTCTATTTTTGTTTATAACCTAAACGCACGGACCGATTCTTGAAGTTCCTCTGCCATCTTCGCCAGTGTATCCGAGGCAGCTGCAATTTCCTCCATGGAAGCCGTCTGCTCTTCCGCCGCGGCGGCAATATTTTGTGTATGGGCCGCCGAGTCGACTGAAATCTTGGAAGCTTCTTTTATAGAAATCGAAACAGTCTCAAACTCTTGAACATTCGCATGCAATGACTTGGATACGTCCTCCATTTGCATAAGCACCTCTTCGACACCTGTGGAAATATTGCGGAAAGCATCCCCCGCTCCGTTGACCAAGTCAATTCCTTCATTGACAGAAGAATGGCCTCGGTTAATCGCGATGACAGATTGGTCTATGTCCTGTTGAATCGCTTCAATGAGATGACCTACCTGGCTTGCTGAATTCGCGGACTGCTCCGCCAATTTTTTTACTTCATCTGCGACAACTGCAAAACCTCTGCCGTGTTCTCCTGCCCGTGCTGCTTCGATCGCTGCATTCAGAGCGAGTAAATTTGTCTGTTCGGCAACATCGGTAATCATGGAAAGAATTTTTGTGATCTCCAAGGATTTATTGCCAAGTTCGTTAATCAAGTCAGCAGTGGATGCGGTTTCCTGCTGAATGGTCTGCATATGGTTAATGGTTCTGGAGATAACTTCCTCGCCATTACCCGCTATATCCGCTGTCTTCTTGGACGTCTCATTCGCCTGACCCATGGCATCCGACAGCTTTTTCATTTCGTCAGTCATTTGGTGGATGGCCTCGTTGGATTGTTCCATTTTTTCCATTTGGGCATCCGTTCCGTAGGCCAAATCCTGAATGGCCCCTGAAACCTGTTCGACGGAGCGGCTTGTCTGCTCGCTGCTTGCGGATAGTTCCTCTGATGTTGCCGCCACTTGCATAGATGCCGTCGATACTTGCTCGATCATCTGCTTCAAATTCCCAGACATCCGGTTCACATAGCGAGCCAGTTCACCAATTTCATCTTTATTTTTAATTGCCATTTGCTCAGACGACAAGTCGCCATCCGCTACCTTGCCGACCTGCTCAGTCACCATCCGGATGGGCTTTGATAAATGGCCGGAGAACCAAATAATAAGAGCGGCTCCTAAAATGATCGAAACGGCCAGTACAATGGCGAGCGTAATTAGCAAATCATTCGCCCCGCTATTGAAGTCACTCAAGTATGTACCGGAAATGACAATCCATCCCCATGCAGGATCCGTTTCGGTATAAACGATTTTCGGTGCTACCCTTTCTTCACCGGGCACTTTGAAATCGAATGTGACAAAACCGCCTCCACCCTCTGCGGCTTTCAGCATTTCGCGCGTTGTATAACGCCCATCGTTCGACTGGGAATCAAATAAGTTTTTCCCTTCCATCGTAGGATGGACGAGTGCGTTTCCTTCCTTATCAAAAACGAAGTAGTACCCATACTTACCCATATCGACCTTATTCTCAATCGAGCGCGTTCCATCCGCCTGAAGAGGACCGATCAATGTCTCTTTCGCCTTGTTTTGCGCTTCCTCAAGTGTCATGGAACCGTTTTCGACTTGTTCATTCAGCATAGCAATTAAGTCTAGAGCTGACATGACATTATTTTTAAGTCCTGTGGATCCAAGCTCATCCAAGTTGTTTTTGGCCGTCCAGTATCCTGATATGCCTATTGTCACACTCGGTAAGATCAAAAGAGCCAACGTAATGACTATTAGTTTTATTCGAATTGAAGCTTTCATTATAATCCCTCCTGACTATTTATATCGGAGGTAATTAGAAATTCATAAGACTTTTTTATCATAACTCTACTTAAACTGCATAACTTTCTTCAAAACGGTAAAGATAAGTCGATTCAAAAATCATGAAGCGAAAGGGTGTATGTCCCATGAACAAAATGGCCATAGCCGCTATAGGATTGGGTGCTGCGTATTTAATGCGGAATAAAGAAGCCCGTGACAAGCTGATGAAACAATTTGGATCGCTTACGGGCGCAATGGGCATGATGAAAAGCAGCTAACGCCCGGAAAACGAAAAATCGGGGTCCTCAACCAGGACTCCGATTTTTTCGTTTTGTTAATCCACGCTCACTTCTTCCATCTTCTTTGCCCGCCGCTCGTCTTGCATGACAATGAAAATGCTCGCCTCATACAATAAAATCATCGGAAGGAGGACAATTAATTGACTTACAAAATCAGGAGGCGTGATAAGAGCGGAGATAACCGCCAGCACCACATACGACCATTTCCGGATTTTTTTCATTGCATCTGCAGTCAACAGGCCGATCGCCGACAAAAACATTGCAACAATGGGCAATTCGAAAAGAAGCCCGACCGGCATCGTTGTCATGAGAAGGAATCTTACGTATTCCTGTGCGGAAATTAATACGGAAAAATTCACTTTACCGATGGAGACTAAAAAATCATAACTAAGCGGATTGACGATAAAATAGCCGAATGAAAGACCACCGATAAACAAAAGAAACATGATGGGCGAATAGAGACTGAGAAATTGGCTCTCCCTCTCAAGCAGCCCCGGTTTAACAAATTGCCAGAGAAAATGGCAAAGGAAGGGCAACGATAAACCAAATGCCAATGCCGTCGAAATGGACATATAAAAGGTCACCACTTCAAGAGGCCCGAGGACAATCAATTCATGCCCTCTTGTAATAAACGGAAACCATAGGTTGATTGTGCAGAATACAACGATAAAGAAAAAGAGGAAAACAAACGCACTTTTGATGAGCTGTTTCCGTAAATCCGTCAAATGCTCGACAAGCGTCGGGTCATTCTCCGTATGATCATTTGGAGTCGCTTGCTTCTGATCAGGCAACTCACTCGAATCCAAGGAACTGACAATTTTGCGATTTTGGTGCTCAACTGGATCCATACCATTCACCCACTTAGGAAGGATCTTTTTTCGCAGGTATTTCAGGCTTGTCCTCTTCGTCTAAAACTTCCCTCGCCGATTTCTTGAATTCAGCCAATGTTTTTCCGATTGCAGAACCGACTTCGGGCAATTTCCGTGGACCGAACAAAATTAAAATGATGACCAAAATAATGATGAGTCCCGGAACCCCAATGCTTGCTAAACTCATACTGCACTCTCCTTTCGTTCCTCTGAATAAATTCCTCCATGGCTCTTGCTTCCACTCTAAGAGATTGAAACGCCTGATATTCATACTGCTCCCTTAGACAACTGCAGGAATCCCATAGGTGATACTGCTTGCCATAGTCTGCAGATATGGAATATGTCCATTTCCTTTATTGTCCAAGCCCAATGGAGATACTACCTTACAGCATGTCCGTTTTTAATCCCGTTTCATACCGGGTAACGAAATTTTATGGTGAGTCTTCCAGCAATAAACGATTGTATATTTATTTTCAATTTGGATAAATTCTACTGGAAAACGGTTCATAATTTTCCCAACAGGCCGATAGAAGGATTAACAGCACAAAAAGGGGTGGATAAACTTGCTCGGTAAATGGAATGCCACCGGGTTAAACATCATCCGCAACATGACGATGCATAATAATCAAGTGATGTTATCCATGGAACGTCTTTCAACAGGAAAACGGATTAACCGGGCTGCAGATGATCCAGCTGGCCTAGCCATTTCAGAAAAAATGCGAGCCCAGATCCGGGGTCTTCAAGTCGCACAACGGAATATCCAGGACGGCATTTCCATGGTGCAAACCGCAGAAGGCGTATTGAATGAAACGCATGCCATATTACAGAGGATGCGTGAATTAAGTGTGCAGGCTTCAAACGGAACATTGTCTGACAGAGACCGTGAGATGCTTGACCAGGAGTTCCAGCAGTTGAAAGATGAAATAACAAGACAGGCTAAGCAATCGGAGTTTAATACGAAGCCTTTATTCGATGGCAGCCAAACTTCCATTAAAATTCAAGCAGGGGCGAATGCGGGGCAAACGATCGAACTGAATATCGGGAATTTGAATAATCTAGGCTTGGACGATGTCTCCATAGCCACCCAAGAGGGAGCAAATGAGGCAATCTCCAAGCTGGATAAAGCCATTGACAATGTATCCTCCGAGCGTTCCAAACTGGGGGCTTACGCCAACCGGCTGGAGCATGCTTACAACAACGCCATGACCATGGAAGAGAATTTAACTGCAGCTGAATCCCGCATTCGGGACGCAGACATCGCAAAAGAAATGATGGCTCTAACAAAAGCAAATATCCTGCTACAGGCGAGCCAGTATGTATTATCGCTCCATATGCAGCAAGCCCAGTCGGTTCTGCAACTATTAAAGACATAAGAAAAAAGATCAACAGTTGTCCTTCGACATCAAGTTGATCTTTTATATGTTTACGCGTTACATTCCGTAAAGCGGGAAACGCTCTTCTAGAAAGTCGACTTGATCGACCGGCAACTCGATAATATACTCAAGGCTGCCATACGGCTGAACATCGACTTTTCCTTTCACAAATGGATTATTTGTCACGAGCGCGACCTTTCCATTTGCATGGTTGATGCCTTCCACTGCGAAACGATACCCTTCGAGCATTGTATACGGAATTATCTCATAGGCCTCTTGCAACTCTTTTAACGAAACAGAACGAATTAATACATGCTCTTTTCCGTTCATCCGTTCAAATCCATTACTTTCCTCAAAAACTTCCTCAGTCTGCAAATAATACTGTCGTTGATAGGATACGAGTGCATATTCTTTTCCATTCCAAATGGCAAAGCGTCCTTTCCGAATCATTCCGTCACCCCCGAATTATTGATTACCTTCATTATACGAATGTACCGATAATTTAGATAGATGATTTAGATGCATTTTACCAAAGTTAACCAGTTAATTGTACCTACAAAAATTATACTAACTATAAACTTTACCCTTTTTTCATTTCGTTTAAACATAATTCGTGACGGGTATATAGTAATAACCACAAAAAATGGAGGGATTGCTTATGAAAGACAATGGATTTTCAGACAAGGTGAAAGGCGCTGTAAGCAAAGCGAAAGGCGAAGTGAAGGACCAGGTCGGCAATGCTTCCGATGATCCGATGCTTCAAGCAGAAGGAAAATTGGATAAGATGAAAGGCGAAGTGCAAAAGCAGGTCGGCAACATGAAAGACCGTGCAAACGATGACGATAAATGGTAACCGGTTGCCGGAAGGTGCCTATTGATAAACAACACAAATTGGCTTCGGCCACTTTAGAGAGATCAGCCGCCAAGACTTCCTACGGCAAAATAGCCGTTCGAAGCCTTGGCGGCTGCATTTACGCAAAAGAAGTTCCGGCGCCCTTGCTTTTTGCACTATACCAGCTCTAAGAATACGAATTTTTTATAACCCATCTGTATTAAGCCTAGGTACGGTTCCTTCATTATCATTTCTTGGCTGGTAATCCGCATCGTTTTGCAACGACTCCCCACTCTCAGACAATGCTGCCTGGCTGTCGTGTTCAATTTGGCCATCGGTTTTTGGATTACCGTCTACGAATAGAGCAATGCCGCCTTTCCGGATGTCCTCATCCACTCGTGCATTGACTGTATTCGCATCTTCCATCCCGGATTTGCTTATCAATTGATTATTTTCCCGGCTGATTACCCTCACATAGGACTGATTTCGCAACTGGTCCAGCTCATCTTCCCTTTGGGCGACCGCATGAATAGCAGACTCCTCATAGCCTTCCGACTTGAGTTGGGTAATCTTATCTAAAGCGACATTAACCGAATGAAACGTTCCGACATATTTCATATCCATCCTGACACACTCCTTTTCCTTTTTATTCACTGTACCCCAGTAATATGGAATTCACACACCGGCATTTTATCCTGTTGGAATGAGTTACCTCTCGTATTTCCTGGCTCCGCTCGTTTTCGATCTCGCACCTCTCGTATTTCCTGGCTACCGCTCGTTTCCACTTTCGTACCTCTCGTATATCCCGGTAACCGCTCGTTTCCGATTTCTTACCTCTCGTATTTCCTGGTAACCGATCGTTTCCGCTTTCGTACCTCTCGTATCTCACGGCTACCGCTCGTTTCCGAGTTCCTACCTCTCGTATTTCCTGGTAACCGCTCGTTTCCACTTTCGTACCTCTCGTATATCCCGGTAACCGCTCGTTTCCACTTTCGTACCTCTCGTATATCCCGGTAACTGCTCGTTTCCGATTTCGTACCTCTCGTATATCCTGGCAATCGCTCGTTTCCGTTTTCGTACCGCTCGTATATCCTGGTAACCGCTCGTTTCCACTTTCGTACCTCTCGTATATCCCGGTAACCGCTCGTTTCCGTTTTCGTACCTCTCGTATATCCCGGTAACCGCTCGTTTCTGCTTTCGTACCTCTCGTATATCCCGACAACCGCTCGTTTCCGTTTTCGTACCTCTCGTATATCCCGACAACCGCTCGTTTCTGCTTTCGTACCTCTCGTATATCCTGGTAACCGCTCGTTTCCGTTTTCGTACCTCTCGTATATCCTGGCAATCGCTCGTTTCCGTTTTCGTACCTCTCGTATATCCTGGCAATCGCTCGTTTCCGTTTTCGTACTGCTCGTATATCCTGGTAACCGCTCGTTTCCACTTTCGAACCTCTCGTATATCCCGGTAACCGCTCGTTTCCGATTTCGTACCTCTCGTATTTCCCGGCAACCGCTCGTTTCCACTTTCGTACCTCTCGTATATCCCGACAACCGCTCGTTTCTGCTTTCGTACCTCTCGTATATACCGGTAACCGCTTGTTTAAGCGATTGCATTTCACAGCAACCACTCCCATGGCATCGCCGATCTTCAAGGCATCCACCTGCTTCCACGCTCCATCATTGAAATTCCAGTCTTCATTCTTCGGCATGGCTTTTGGCGAAGCAAGTCGAAATTGGATGTTTAGACATGATGTGAAAGGTCAATACTTGGAGTATCACCTAAGAGGAGTGTGGATAGATGGACGCGAAAGATCGTGTGGCTAAGGAATTGAATCAAATGGACGCGGAGAAGAAAGAAGATATTTTGGAAAACTTCAATCGCTTTAAAATGTATCTGTCAGATAAGGTAAGCAAAGGCGAGAGCTTAGGATTGAGCGAGGAGCAGCTTGCCAAGACGACAGAGTTTGTAGCCAATTATTTATCCAAGCACGAAGAACCGCGTAACCGTGAGCAGTATCTTTTGCAGGAATTATGGAATGCTGGCGATAAGGAAGAGCAACATGCGCTTGCGCATATGCTGTTGAAATTAGTTCGCCAAGCATAACATCGAAAGGATGTGGTTTTCATGAATCGAAAGAGAGTTTTTACGGAGCACGACCGAAAAGATGCGGAAGGGCCGTACATGGACAATCCGGAAAACATGAAGACGGACAAGGAAAGTATTTACGATATGCATGAAGATATGCAGACAGTGGATACAGTCGCTCTCGAAGATGCCAAAATGGAATGGAACGAAGAAAAGCAGGAGAATCACCATAAGACAAAAAGTGATTCCTCTTCAGAAGAAAAATATCCAGAGTAATACCCATAGCCTAGAATCCCTCAAAAAGAAAGAGCGGCGGACAACCAAGTCCGCTGCTCTTTTCTATTCGTTATACTGTTGTCTTGGCTGCATTTCGCCCGGACATGTAGGAGCCAAAGAGGACGAGCAAAATAATCAAAAACACCGTCAGCCCCGCCGCTTTCCAAAATGTCGGGTAATCCATGCTTCCCATCAAAATATAAGAGGCATACGTAGAAATCTTCCAAGGCGTTACCGTCCAGTAGGCACCTATGACGGAGTCTAATATCGCCATGATCAATGTCAAGAATAAGCCAAGCGCCGCCACTCCGCCCGTCGGCAACCATGCGCTGAGGGCCAACACGATCGACACGACGAAGATGATCCATAAGCTGTAAGCTGCAAGAAAGGCAAACACGTCCGCTGCCGGAATGGAGCCGAACAATTGGGACGTATAGTACCAACCCGCAAAAAAGCCGACCCAGACACTAGCCAACACGAGAATATTGATCATCGTCCATTTGCTTAGATAATAACTTGAATAAGAAATTGGCCGTACATATAACAACGTCGCTGTCCCGTTTTTCCGTTCACTTGATATCGCCCCCATAAACGCCAGCACGATGATCAGCAGACCGATTGTCTGATATTGTCCCATGAGCGAAACGAGGATATCTTTTGGAGCCAATTCTGGCCACGGAAACTCCGTTCCTTCCGGCATATTCCCAACACTTTTCATGATTTCAGGCAAGAAATGATTGGTCACCGGCTCTATAATTCCAAAGATGATGAAGACGAGAGGAATCCAAAGCAACTTGAAGTTGCGGACTTGTTCACGCCATTCTTTATGAAGCAACACACCGAATCCCTTCATCATTGCACCACCTTCATAAAGATTTCTTCCAGGCTCGCGGACTGTTTTTCCACCTTTCGGACGCCATAACGCCCGGTACTTAATACGGACATCACGTCCGGCATCGATACTTGTTCCCCAGTCAAATCAATCCAACCGACAGAACCTGTCAATTCCACTTTCCACGGAGCTGCCTGCCCGAATCGCTGCGACTCCTCCGCTCCTTCAAATTCAATCCGGATTTTCGGCTCCGCATACCGCTGCCTGAACTCATCGAGCGAACCTTGCTCAATCAACTTTCCATGCTGCATAAACAAGAGCTGATCCGTCATTTCTTCCGCGTCATTCAGAATATGAGTGGAATAAAGGATCGTCGTCTGGTGCTGCAATTCTTTCAATAAATTCATGATTTGCCGCCTTCCCACCGGATCAAGGGCGGAAACCGGCTCATCCAGCAATAGAAGTTTCGGCTTGTGAACGATGGCTTGCGCCAAGCCAAGCCGCTGTTTCATCCCACCCGAAAAAGTACCCGTCCGCTTATTCAATGCATTCCCAAGACCGACGAACTCAAGCGTCTTTTGCGCCTCCGCTCGGGCTTCTCGCGCTCCTAAGCCACTGAGCTTCGCTGCCATTTCCGTAAACTCGATTGCCGTCAACCAAGGGAAGAACTTCGGATATTGCGGGAGGAAACCAATATGGGAACGAATTTCCTGATCCGCTGATCCTTCGAATGAAACACTTCCTTCTGTTTGCGTGACTAAGCCCGCCAGCATCGACAGAGTTGTCGTCTTGCCTGCACCATTCGGTCCAATCAACGCTGTCGCCGTATAGGCATCCAATGTAAAACTGACTGCATCGACCGCCGTTTGCTCGCCATATCGTTTCGATAAACCCGTTGCTTCTAACAGGACATTCATGCTTGCCGCCTCCCGAATATGAAGTATAGAATCGGACCGACAAGATTCAGCAGGAGGATAATGAAAATCCACATGATAAACGGCCCGTTCGTCCGTTGGTTCCGAATTAGGTCAACTAACGCAACAATCATGAGAATCAACTGCAAGCCAAGTATCGGCAAGATGAGATTCCACGGGATATTAGCCAATTCAGCCATTCCCTCACAACCTTTCCTCAATTCTGTATTATCTTAAGTATAATACGACTGTTCTATTATGTATATAACAAAATAAAAAATAAAAAAGAGAGCGACGATAATCCGCCTCTCTCCTCTGCTTCTTATAGTTCATGTAATCTCGGCAAAGCGGTCAATGCGCCTTGCTTTGTCGTTGCCAGCGCACCGATTCGATTGGCGAAGCGAATGGATTCAATCCACCCCTTCCAATTCTCCGGTATCCCTTTTTCACACACTTCCCGCAGGATGCCTGCCATAAATGCATCTCCCGCTCCTGTCGTATCCACAACTTCGACAGGTTCCACGCCGACGTGATACTGTTCCCCGTCGATAACCGCGGTCGTGCCCCGTTCACCCGCTGTGACGAGAATAACAGAGATCTCATTAACCGCAAGCCGCCGGATTCCTTCCTCCACTGTATTGAAACCTGTTAGAAAGGACAGTTCCTCTTCTGTCACTTTCAATAAATCCACATCCGAAAGGAAAGAAGCAATTGTCTCCCGGCACTCCATCTCGCTTTTCCATCGCTTCAGCCGGATATTGGCATCAAAGGAAAGGAAAAGCCCTCTTTGCTTTGCCATCTTGACGGCTTCCTGAGTCGTTCGGAGCGCTGTAGGATGAAACATGGTGCCCGATGCAAAATGAAAAACGGACGCCTGCTCAAATGCCTCTTCCTGCAAGTCATCAGGCTCCACTTGAATATCAGGCGTTTCATCGATATACGAATGGAAAATCCGTTCAAATCCTTCTGTTAAATGGACGACCACGCCACTTACCCGTTTTTCCGGAACCCGTTTAGCGTAAGACAAGTCGACGCCTTCTTCTTCAATCTTCTTCCTGACATCAGACGAGGTCTCATCATCCCCTGTCACCGTTATATAAGACGCCGGAACACCGAGCCTCGAGACTCCGACTGCCACGTTGACAGTCGTTCCGCCCACATGCGTTGTAAAGGTTCGATTTGTTGCGTCATCTGCTACATAATCAACGAACGCATCACCATACACTACTACTTGTTTCATGCCAACGATAACTCCCTTTCTTTTCAATTTCATTATACAAAATAAGAACTGGTCTCATCACCTGAAATCCATGCCAGTGCTGTGACATTCTTCTCGCCTTTGAATAAACTAAAATAACTATTTTTTTGAGTCTATGCATACTTACAAGTCAGTTAGGGTATAGATTGATATGTATTCCGCATTCCGCCATCTATCTATAACTTGGCAGGAACTTCACCATGACAAGGAGGTACAATCGATGGATATCATCCTCGCGGCTTTCGACACGCTCATTATCCTGTTGTACATCGCATTGATCGCTTTTATCACGCCCATCCTAATGAAAGTCTTGCAAAAAAGGAACTACGATATATTTTTTCAATTGATTCCTGTCTTTATTCTCACATTCATTACGAGTCTTGCCATCTTTTTTGGTACAGGCGGATTCGAAGAGTCGCTCCTGTTTTTCCAGCTGACGACCATCATCTCGCTCGTCCTGATCGTCATTCTTTTATTCGTAACGCTCGCCATGAAAAAATTATGGCACCAGCAATATGAAAAAATGCTGGATTGGATTATTACCTTCAAGACCGAACGAAGCTTCTCGCTGAAATAAGCGAGGAGTTTTTTTGTTTGAATCCATCCTTTGCCGCGTTACAATATTTGTATTACATAACGGAAAGAAGAGTGGTTCAATTTGGCACTTCATGAACGGTTTTATTACCAAGACGCGTATCAGACGGAATTTACAGCGGAAGTTTTGCGGCAAGCGGAAGATGAGAATGACCGGCCTTATGTCGTCCTTTCCAATACCGCCTTCTATCCGACCGGCGGCGGGCAGCCTCATGACACGGGCACGATCCAGGGCACTGCGGTTGTAGATGTAGAGGAAGTCGAAGGCGAAATACATCATTACCTGGCCGAACCGCTCCAAGAATCCGGTCAAGTGGAAGGCGTCATCGATTGGGAGCGCCGCTTCGATCATATGCAACAGCATGCGGGCCAGCATATTTTAACTGCGTCATTTGTAGAGTTGTTCGGATTCCCTACTGTCAGTTTCCACCTTGGAAAAGAGCTCGTCAGCATCGACCTGGATGTTGAAGAAGTGACGGAGGAACAATTGCGTGCAGCAGAACGGTTGGCCAACGACATCCTGCTGGAAAACCGGCCGATTGAAACCAAATGGGTGACAGAGGAAGAGCTGGACCAATACGCTTTGCGCAAACAGCTCGCTGTCACTGATGAGATCCGTCTCGTTATCATCCCTGAATTTGATTATAACGGCTGTGGGGGAACTCATCCGAAATCGACCGGAGAAGTCGGTCTCATTTCGATTCTCGGCACAGAAAAACAAAAACGGAAAACTCGGGTTCATTTCGTATGCGGCGGACGGGTGCTTAAACAGCTACAGAAGAAAAATGCGGAGTTGCGGGAGGCATCCCAGTTATTGAGCGCACCTGAGGATGGCGTCAGCGAAGCCATTGCAAAACTGCAATCTTCCCATCACACTCTCGAAAAGTCATTGGAAGATGCGAAAGAGACGTTATTAGCTGTCGAAGCGAAAGAGCTGGCGTCTTCCAAAGAGGAAACAGCTGTCATCAAGGCAGCTTTCACTAACCGGACCATTCAAGAATTGCAAAAACTGGCACGGCTCATCGCGCAGGAAGACGAATCTGCAATTGTTTTCCTCGTAGCCAAAAATGATACGAAGCTTCAATTTGTTGCGGCACGAGGCGCAGCTGTTTCGACTAGCATGAAACAAGTCGCATCGGACGTACTTCCTCTTCTAAATGGAAAAGGGGGCGGCAGCGATTCATTCGTCCAAGGCGGCGGCGAGCGTACGATGCTGGCGGAGGAATTGCTGGAAGCTATGGAGAAGGCAATCTTGCAATAATCACCAACGAATTAACCACAAAACAGGCGGCCTGGATATCCAGGACCGCCTATTTTTCACTCTTTCCCTAACACTTCGTTCCAGTCAATTGTGCCGTCTTTGATCTGGTCACGGCGTTCTTTATTCATAATATCAGTTGGCCGGCCGCCTTTTGGCCAATCTTTGTCATGATTCTTCCATTCCGGACGATCCTTTGACAGAATGAAGGCTGCCAAGTCACTTGCTTCTTGGTCTGTCAAAGTGCCTGCCTGGCCTACAGGCATGTTGTTTTGAATATAACCGGCCATTTTGGACATACGCGCAATTCCTGCTCCATCATTAAATGAACCATCTCCCCAAAGGGCAGGCCCTGTATTCGAGCCTGTACCTGTGCCATCCCCTGCATGGCAGGCGATACAAGACTGCTGATACAATTGTTCGCCATCCTCAATATTTGGGACCGGCACTTCCTTCATATCGCTCTTACCTCGCCAAGGAAGTTCCGCTCCAACCGGAATCCCCTCAGAAATATAATGTAAGTAGGCTACCATTGCATCCAGGTCTTCATCGTCATCTGCGAATTTCTGGCCATTCATGCTTCGTACCATACAACCGTTAATCCGTTCCTCTAATGTGACAATTTGTCCTGAACGACCGATATACATTGGGTATACCGAAGTCATCCCGACTAAGGAAGATGTTTGTTCATCTGTTCCGGCTCCGGCGTGGCAGCTCGTACACGACAGCTCATTCACACGGGCCTCCCCTTCTTCAACAGATGATGCTTCGCTTCGAAGCACTTCAGACGTATTGTCGACCAGTGCATGCCCCCGTAAAATGGCTTCGCCCAGCGGCCCTTCCGGCACGTTTTCCAATGACGGCGGATTATGGACAATGCCTTTTTCTTCTCCGCCAGCAGTTTCTACGTCAGGACCTTTTTCCGCGTCCTCTTTGACGTGCTGCAGTTGGTTCGCCATTAACGCAATGATGAGCAGTGCGCCTGCGAAGAGGATGCCTAGTACTAGAGATGTCGTACGTTTCAATTCCATCGCCTCCTATTGTCCTATTGTTACTTTCATTTTACCCCCTTCTTTTCTACTAGCTCAATCACACTAGCATGATTTCTCAAATTTGAAACAACATTATGTTATTTTTCTAACATTTTCATTATTCTTCTTCATTTTTCCTATTTACTTGATACCACTCGGCTCTTTTCTATCTTCATCAAGACGTAATGTTACTGTCACAATCAATAGGGTAAAGATATAGTGATAGACGTTCACTAGAATCCAAATTGGAAAGGGGAAATTTCATGCGGAAAAAGCTATTATTTATTTCCGATCATGGCGATCCGCTGGCAGCCCTTGGTGGTGAACAAGCAGGCGGACAAAACAACTATGTGAAACAACTGGCCCTGGCACTCGATCAAAAAGGACATCATGTTGATGTGCTCACACATTGGGCGGATGAATCAAAACCACAAGTTGAATCATTTGGCAATCGATGCCGTGTAATTCGCATCGCTGGCGGCAAGAAAGGATACGTGCCAAAAAGCGATTTGTATGACATGCTTCCTGCCTTTTACGCAGAGATGTGTGAGACGGTCGATCCGTCGTCATATGACGCCATGCATACCCATTATTGGCTTTCCGGCCTGCTCGGCTTAAACATGGCCAAAGATTTCGGAATGCCGTGGATCCATACGTCTCACTCACTCGGAATTGCGAAAGCCCAAGCGACAGGACAGCGCGAGCAAGAGCGCCTTCAGGCGGAGCGGGTCATCTTGGAGCACGCAGACACAATTGTCGCTACAACTAAAACGGAACGGAATCTAATCCAAGGATTTGTGACGGACCCTGCACCGATCCAAGTGATTCCAATCGGGGTTGATAAAAGCTTTGAATCCAAAACGCTTACTACACAAAGCGACTCCCCCTATTTCGCTTTTGCCGGCCGCTTGGAATCGACAAAAGGGATCTTCACACTTATCCGCGCTTTTCGTTTATTAAAAGAACAAAACGAACTTCCTACATCTACAAAGCTCGTGATTGCGGGAGGCGACACGAACCAAGTGGATCCACAGAACAAAACACCCATCTGCCCTAAATTAAAAAAAGCAGTCAATGGAGTGGAAGATCATATCCTATTCGTAGGCGCACGCACCCAGTCCCAATTGGCTCAATTGTTTAATGGAGCAACGGCTGTTGTCGTTCCTTCCACATACGAATCCTTCGGCATGGTTGCTGCGGAAGCGCAAGCGTGCGGCTGTCCTGTCATCGCATCAGCTGTTGGCGGATTAAAAGATGTCATACAACATCGGGAAACAGGCCTTCATGTGGAACGGGAAAACCCCTTGCAACTGGCACGCGCTATGAAGTTCTTAGCGGCCAATCAAGAGTTCGCCCGCCTGCTTGGACGAAAAGCCGCTTCTTTTGCAAGGCGGGCGTTTAATTGGCCAACTGTTGCCAAGAAGATGGACAACATATATGAGGTGGTCATACGTGAAACAGAAAAAATATATGCTGGCGACTGATTTGGACGGAACGCTTGTCGGAAACGAGGAGGGACTTGCAGATCTGCTTGCTTATTACGAAGAAGCGCCTTATGAGGTGGCCCTTGTGTATGTAACGGGGCGACATCTCGAATCTGCCAGGTCGTTGATCAAAGAAGTGTCCTTGCCTGATCCGGACCTGCTCATTACAGATGTCGGGACTGCAATCTACCATGAGGACGGCGAAGATTCCGAATGGAAGCAGAAAATGAATGAGCATTGGCTGCCTGATCGGATTGTCGAGATTGCCACTGACTTCCCGGGGTTAAAGCGGCAACAACTTCCGAATAATCGCCGAGTTTCATTTACGGTGCATGACAATTCGTGCGAAGTAGAGAAATTCCGGGAGAGACTTGAGCAAGAAGGTGTCCCCCACACGTTCATCTTCAGCTCCAATCGGGACATCGATGTGCTGCCGCCTTCTTCCGGGAAAGGCCGGGCACTAAAGTATGTCATCGAGCACTATGCGGCGCCAGATGTCCAGCTGCTCATCGCAGGCGATTCGGGAAACGACATTGACATGTTGTCACTCGGACATCCTGCTGTCATTGTCGGAAACGCCCAGACGGAGTTATGGAATATGAACGATCATCCCAATCTATTCCGTGCCAAAACGCATTGCGCCGCCGGCATCCATGAGGCCTGGCTGCATTTTTATGATAAAAAAGACAAGCACGCATAGGGCAACCTATACATGCTTGTCTCTTTTGATTAATACGCTCTTGCAAACCAAACTGTATGCTTCGCTTCTTTACCGCAGTTGATGCATACATGTTTTTCTGCAGGCGGGTTGAATGGTATGTTGCGCGTCGTGAATTTGGTTTCTTCTTTCACATGCTCTTCACACGCATCGTCACCACACCAGCCGGCAAGGATCCAGCCTGGGATTTCCCCTTTTTCTTGAGAGCTGGCAATATGCTCTTTCAGCTCCGACAATTTGTCGATATGCGTATGGGAGTGCTCTTCACGGAATTTCCGTGCTTTTTCAAGCAGGCGCGTTTGCATCGTTTCCAGTTCCTGCTCGATGCGTTCCACGACATTCGCAAGATCAACTGCCACTTTATCCGCTTCGTCGCGAGCTTTCAACAATGCCTGGTTGTTCTCCAGATCACGCGGTCCAAGCTCCAGACGGACCGGTACTCCTTTTAACTCCCACTCATTGAACTTGAAGCCAGGAGATTGATCGGAATCATCCAAACGGACGCGGATCCCTTTCGCTTTCAGTGCCGCGTAAACTTCATCTAGCTTCTCCATGATTGCCGGATTTTTCTTCCACGGGCCGACTGGAATCAAAATGACCTGCGTTGGTGCAATACGTGGCGGCAAGACTAATCCTTGCTCATCCCCATGCACCATGATGACCGATCCGATGAGGCGAGTGGACGTACCCCACGATGTCGTATGAACGTACTCATGACGGTTTTCTTTCGTCAAATACTTAATATCAAACGCTTCCGCGAATTTTGTGCCTAAGTAATGGGAAGTCCCGGCTTGAACTGCCTTGCCGTCCTTCATCATCGCTTCGATGGAATACGTATCGACCGCTCCCGCAAACCGCTCGGATGGCGTCTTCTGACCATCGTATACAGGAATAGCAAGAAGTCCTTCGACTACTTCCTTATAGATATTCAGCATTTGCATCGTCTCGTGACGTGCTTCTTCTTCATCCGCATGTGCAGTATGCCCTTCCTGCCATAGGAATTCAGATGTCCGGATGAACGGCAGCGTCTTTTTCTCCCAACGGAAGACGTTCGCCCACTGGTTGATCAAAACCGGAAGATCGCGGTAGCTCTTGATCCAATCGGAATACAAATGACCGATCATCGTCTCGGACGTCGGACGGAGTGCCAGCCGCTCCTCCAATTTTTCACCTGCTGCCTCGGTCACCCAAGGAAGCTCTGGCGAGAAGCCTTCGATATGGTCCTTTTCTTTTTGGAAAAACGATTCAGGAATTAACATCGGGAAATACGCATTGCGATGGCCCGTCTCCTTAAAACGACGATTCATCTCTTCCTGGATATGCTCCCAAATCTCAAAGCCATCCGGTTTGAATGCGATACATCCGCGAACTGGCGTATAGTCCATCAAATCTGCCTTTTGGATCGTATCAATGTACCATTTTGAAAAATCATTTTGTTGATTACTCATACGTAAAACCTCCTTCTGCATAATAAAAAGCGCAAAGCTGTCCTCACTAAAAAGGACGTCTTTGCGCTGGGTCGACGTGGTACCACCTTTGTTCAGCCTATGATTGCCATAAGCCCTCAAACGTTTCGTAACGGAACGACCCGGTCATGTTTGCATGACATCTCCGTGGTAGGTTTCAATGAAAAGCGGTGGCATAACTCTCAGCTATCGCTATGCTTTCTGTATCACAATTTCCATCTACTCGGCCACTTCATGGATTTCATATTGACTCTACTATACCAAATAGGATTGTCATATACAATCGCGTTTATACAGTTGTGCAAATATCGTCAAAATAGGCAGACAGTGATTGATTGCGCCCGGTCTCATGCCACTCGTGATAAAGGCGGAATACCTGCTGGACATCCCCATGATGGAACTCAACGATGTCTTTCACCTTCAAAAAGCTGCGCCAGTAATCAAACATAATGCTCGGTATCGAACCTTCATATGTACCTGATCCGAAGTCATCCAACGAATGACCGCCATACTTTACTTGATGAGCCTTTACTAGGACATCTTCCACTTTCGTCACTTCATTGAAATAGGATTCACCAAGAAAGCGTCGCGGCAAATAAAAACACATGCCTTCCTCAAACCAGATGGAATCCTCCCTTTCTTCATCAAATTCATCCACAAACAGCTCACTATGATGAGTCAACTCATGCGCCAAGATTTCAAACAGATGATCCTCGCCAAATTTCTCATAATAAGCCTGGATCTCAGGCAACTCCTTCCCATCCAATTGAAGAAGCATCAAGTCCCGCCATTGCTCGAGCTCCGGCGATAGGTAAATGAACTCCTCATTCGTATATGCTGGAATCGGAATAGTGGAAAACACAGTCGTCGCGAGTTCAGCCGATGTCCACATAACAGCTTTCGGCGTTTCCTCCAGTCGATAGGAGGAGCGCAGTACTTCCTCGTATTCCCCCAGCCTTTCCATTTGGCGTTTGATCAAAGCTGCATGCCGTTCGCATTCCTCCGCAGTTTCAAAGCATAAGATAGATTTCATGAAACAGTCCCCCTCTTTATACAAACTATTCTAGCAGACGAATTCACATTAATTCATACAGTTGCTTTTCCGATGCCGCTCTTCTATACTTTTTACACAAAATGTTTTTTCGTTACTTATCAATGGGAGGTTTTATATATGTTGAAGACTACAGTATTTGAGCAGTTGAAAACGGCTATGAGAGAGAAAGATACGTTATCAAAAGGCGTGCTCACTTTATTGAAATCGGCGCTTGACCTAGCTGAGAAGGAAAAAGGGGCTCCACTTACGGAGGAAGAAGAGACAGCGATCGTCAACCGGGAAATCAAGCAGACCAACCAGGCGCTTGAAGGGGCACAAAGTGCACAGCGGGATGATTTGATCGAACAGGAGAAAGCGAAATTGACCCTGTTGAAATCATTTTTGCCAAAGCAATTAACTGAGGAAGAAGTCGCGGCTTTATTGACAGAAGCGGGTGTTTCCCAAGGAATGAATATGGGCGATGCGATGAAGATCGCCAAACCATTGCTCGCGGGCAAGACAGATGGTGCCACGATGTCAAAAGTGGTGAAGAGCTTAATTCAATAAGAAGTTGAAGTCCCCTGCTGATAGGCAGGGGATTTTTTGCATAAAAAAAGGGAGCTGGATTCGCTCCCTTTTCATCGCCAGCTTTCCACCCTTACTCGGGCGGCGGAACGAGGAAATTGTCCCCATGTCATTCAGCTGCAGCAACAGGCGTCCTCCTCTTACCGAACAACGTAGCAAGAAATAAAACACCAAGAAACAAAGCGTACAAGAAAAGATAACTTACTTCCGTATCCAGCTCTAAGAAGAAGCCGCCTAATATTGGGCCTGATAAACTGCCAATACTAAAAAAGATTCCACATAACAAGTTGCCTGTAGGCAGGAGCGATTTTGGCGTCAAATCGGACATGTAGGATACGCCAAGCGAAAAGACAGAACCTGCGAACAAGCCGGCCATGAAAAACATGACCATAACGAGGACCGCATGATCTCCCACCAAGCCGGCTCCCAGAAATGACAAACTCCCGCCGCCGAATGCCAATAATAAAACGGGCTTCCGTCCGATTCTATCTGACAACACACCAAGTGGAATCTGCGTCAGTATACCGCCAAGCGCAAAAGCCGGAATGATCAGGGACACCATCGAAAGAGGAATTCCATTGCGCAGAGCGTAGACGGGATACATTGCATTGAGCGATGATTCCAAAAAGCCGAAGCCGAACGGCCCAAGAAAAGCAATGCCGGAGATCAGAATCGTCGCTTTAAATTGCGAACCGGGACGCCCCGTTGAAACGTCCCGAGGGAGCACATCCGGAAAATCATTGCGCAACAGAAATACAGACGACCATGCTAGAACGCTGAGACCGGCCGAAACGATAAACGGCAAACCTTCAAAAATATCAACAAGCGGTACAAACATAGGTCCAATCGCAAAACCAAGCCCGACCGACAGGCCATAAATGGAAATGCTCCGGCCTAATTTATGCTGGGGAACGGTGCTCGTCAACCACGTCTGCGTCGCAAAATGGAGAGAATGGTCCCCAATCCCGACAAGCATGCGGAGGACAAACCAAAAAACAACATTCTTCCATAACGGAAACGCCAGCAAAGACACCAGCAAGCAAATACCGCCAAATATGATAATTGGCTTGTACCCATATTTCCTCAGCGGCGCCTCCATGAATGGAGAGACGAGCAACGTGCCGATGTATAATCCGGTCGCATTCAGCCCGTTTAACGTACTCGAGACCCCTTCCCTTTCAAAGATGGTCGAAATCAGCGGAAGCAGCATGCCCTGCGAAAATCCCGCGACCGACACGATGAGAACAAGCACCCAAAAGCGATGCCGTTCAACCGTTTGACGAATATGTATGACAGACTCCCCCCTGCTACTAAAACGCTATAACACATCGTACCATAAGTCACGAACGGCAAAAAGACGGCACGGGGTGACGAATCTGTGAATCGATTGACTTATTCTATCTTTTTGTAAAATGAAACAGGGGATCCGCCAAATACATTGGTTTTTGCGCCAAATCCGAACACCCAAGCGCCAAATAACACACCAACCTCGCCAAATCTGACCTCCCACACGCCAAATTATCCTGCAAACCCGCCAAATCCACACGACAAACCCATAAAATGAACAATGGTGAGCGCCCCTTTTCACGCTCACCACTGTCTCACTCATCTATTCATTGCTGGTTTACTATCATTTCTACGACAGATGGAAGAATGCCGCCGTTCAAGTAGCATTCCTTTTCCACTTCATTATCGATTCGCAAGATGACCGGGAAATGGAGTTCAGTGCCGTCTTTCCGGACCGCTTTCATGTCGGTTGTTTGCCCGGCAATGAAGGATTGATCGTTCACACCGCAAATGGAGTATGTTTCGCTGCCGTCCAGGCCTAGTGCTTCTGCGGATAGGCCTTCCCCAAATTGGACAGGAAGGACGCCCATTCCAACAAGATTGCTGCGGTGGATCCGTTCGAAGCTTTCAGCCAAGACAACTTTCACCCCAAGGAGTGAGGTGCCCTTTGCCGCCCAGTCGCGCGAGCTGCCCGTCCCGTATTCCTTCCCGGCGATGATGATCAAATTGCGGCCTTCTTTCTTGTAGCGCCGCGCCGCTTCAAACATGCTGACCACTTCTCCTGTCGGCCGGTGTGTCGTAAAACCGCCTTCCTTCCCGCCGGCCATCCGGTTCCGCAAGCGGATGTTGGCGAACGTACCACGTTCCATGACAAGATGGTTGCCCCGCCTTGCTCCATAGTTGTTGAACGAGCGCGCCTCGATTCCCTGCTCACTCAGAAATCTTCCGGCTTCGCTATGAAGGGGAATTTGCCCAGC
The DNA here is from genome assembly GCF_057373025.1 of Sporosarcina sp. AD_1. Lineage (NCBI taxonomy): Bacteria > Bacillati > Bacillota > Bacilli > Caryophanales > Caryophanaceae > Sporosarcina > Sporosarcina sp. AD_1. Next base: position 64,013 of record NZ_JBPVIR010000007.1, on the reverse strand, counting down.
CGGCGATATATGGTCAGTTGTAATCGAGTCGCCCAGCACCGCAAGAGGCGTCAATTCCCTTGTGTTCTGCTCGATAGATGTCTTCACATAGCCTTTGTCAAAATAAGGAGCCTTTTGAATATAAGTCGACTCTTTATTCCATTCATACTGCAAGCCATCCGGCGCGTCGATCGACTCCCATGTTTCGTTGGAATCCACCCGGCTGTATTCGTCCTTGAACAAGGATGCGTCAATTGTATTTGAAATAATGGCTTGCACTTCTTCAGCGGACGGCCAAATGTCACGCAGATAAACAGGAGATCCCTCGGCATCCATGCCAAGCGGCTCCATCTCCATATCGAGATCGACTCTGCCCGCGAGAGCAAACGCGATGACCAGCGGAGGCGATGCGAGATAATTTGCCTTAATGGACGGATGGATGCGTCCCTCAAAATTCCGGTTTCCGCTCAGCACGGAAGCTACGATCAGTTCCTTGTCCTGTATCGCCTGTTCCACTTCAGGCGCCAGCGCCCCGCTATTTCCGCAACATGTGGCGCAGCCATATCCGTCAATATGGAAGCCAAGTTGTTCAAGCGGTGCCAAAAGGCCGGCTTTCTCCAAATACTTCGTCACGACCCGCGACCCCGGCGTCAGTGTCGTCTTGACGTAGCTAGGGGGCCGCACCCCTTTGTCCGCCGCTTTTTGAGCGAGCAAACCCGCAGCAATCATAACGGAAGGATTTGATGTATTCGTGCAGCTGGTGATAGAGGCCAAAACTACAGCACCCGTTCCGATCTGGTTACAGTCTGGCTCCGCAGAAGGTAATTGGTCTGTCCCATAGCCGCCTTCTGTCACCGGTTTCCTGAGTACATCAATGAACGCATTTTTCATCGAGGCTAGCGGAATCGTATCCTGTGGACGTTTCGGACCGCTTACGATCGGCACAATGCTGCTCAGATCAATTTCCATCGTCTCCGTATAGTCCGGTGCTTCCTCTTGTCCTGAAACAAACAGGCCTTGCGCCTTCCAGTACGCTTCAGCAAGCGGAACGGCTTCACTTCGGCCTGTATTCCGTAAATAATCGAGTGTCCGCTCGTCCACCGGGAAGAAACTCATGGTCGCGCCGTACTCCGGGGCCATATTGGAGATGGTTGCCCGGTCTGGCACCGAAATATCCTGCACGCCCTCTCCAAAGAACTCGACGTACTTGCCAACGACCCCTTTTTTACGAAGCATGCTCGTAACCGTCAACGCAAGATCCGTCGCCGTCACGCCTTCACGCAGCTGGCCTTTCAACCGGATGCCGATCACTTCCGGCATGACAAAATACAGAGGTTGTCCAAGCATGGCAGCTTCCGCTTCAATACCGCCGACGCCCCATGCAACGGTGCCAATCCCGTTTACCATCGGCGTATGGGAATCCGTGCCAACAAGCGAATCCGGATAAACCCATGGCCCGTCACTGCGTGTCTCAGTCCGAACGCTAGTTGCCAAATACTCCAGATTCACCTGGTGCACGATCCCATTCGACGGCGGAACGACCCCAAAGTTCTTGAAGCTTTTCTGCGCCCATCTCACGAATGAATACCGTTCCGCATTCCGCTCGTATTCCAGTGCGAGGTTGCGGCCGAATGCTTCCCGGTCTCCCGCATGTTCAATGATGACCGAATGGTCGATGACGAGATCTACCGGAATCATCGGGTTGACGGATGCCGGATCCCCGCCCCGGGACGCAACGGCATCCCGCATAGATGCGAGATCCACGATCGCGGGAACGCCGGTGAAATCCTGCAGGACGATGCGCGCCGGCTTGAACGGAACTTCCGCAGCCGGACCGCTTCCCCAGTTTGCCAATGATTGCACATGCTCATTAGTAATATAAGTTCCGTCGTAGTTCCGAAGCGCCGATTCCAATAAAATCTTGATTGAATACGGCAAAGAGCTGACCTTGGTGTACCCGAGCTCCTCAAAACGACACAATGATATGTATTGATATTTCGTTCCGCCGACTGACAGTTCATCCATCAGTTCCGTTATCTTTAAATCCAATAGTTGTTGCATCTTCCTCACACCTTTCAAGAAGCGTTCTTCATTCCGGTATATAACAATGGCCCGTCATCATTCGGCGAGCCGTCCGATCCAGCCCGACAGTTGCGACGTCTCGCCCGTCCTCGGTCAACGAGACGGCTACCTCAGCTATCCCGTCCGGATGGCCGATGCGGACAACTTGCCGGCCATTTCTCGAAGGGCCGCGGAAGGCATCTCCCGGAATCGTTCCGGAAATCAATAGAACCGCCGCTAAATTATAGAGCCCGCTTCCTGCGAATGTCCGGTGAAATTTCCCCATCGATATCATGCGTGCGATAACATCCACTTCATTTGCCTTGATTTGCCGCCCCGATGTGGAAACATAATCAGCCGGAGGGGAAACGAGTGCGATCTTCGGAATCGAAGGAATCGCTTTTGCCGCTTCGATGGACGGAGAAAGGCCCGCCTTCACCGCCCCTGTCAGCCGGATCGCTTCCAGCTTCTCAAGCAGCCCTTCATTCGCCGCAAGCTCTGCGTTCGGCTCCGTGCCGTCCAATCCGAAATCCGAGGCGGAGACGAACACGAAGGGATTGACAATATCGGCAATCGTCACAGTGAATCTCCCGCTTGCGGTTTCCACATCTGCTCGATGTCCACAAGGGAATGTTGCACCTGTTTTGCCGCCGCCCGGCGAAAGGATGGACACCTCGATTCGTGCCCCTGGACGATTTAAGCCCGGCATGAGGAAATCCCCGGTCGCTGCGGCATATCCTTCAGCAGTCACTGGAACTTCCATGCGGACATCCCGGTCGATATTCGCATTGTGGACAATTACAGATACTGAGGTGCTTCCTTCCGGCACCTCCACATATCCCTCGTCAATTGCGAATGCCCCGATGGCCGCCATCAGATTGCCGCACGTCCCCTCTGCGTCCACGACAGGTGTGCCAATGCCGACTTGGTAAAATGTATAGGAAAGGCACGCGTCCGTTGAATCGGATTCTCCAATTACCATCACCTTGCTCGTATGAGAGGTTCCTCCGCCCAGGCCATCCACCTGGGAAGGATTGTACGCATCGATTGCCTCCATGAAAATCCGATTCCATTCTGAGCGGGATGCTGGCAAATCCTCTTCCTTGAAGAAAATCCCACGACTCGTCCCGCCACGATACACTGCACATTTAATCGATCTTTGTTCCATGCGAATCAACTCCTGTTCATTCCGGCAAAATAGTTTTGGCGATTTTTCCGTCCAGCGCCTCATACTCCTCCAGGCCGATCGTGTCGTACAATGCTTTCCGTGTCTGCATCCGGTCAAGCTTGCCCTTTTGAGTGCCCATTTCGAAGATTTCCGTGAACACTTCTTCGTATGCTTTAGCAGCTGCCCGCAAAGACGTCACCGGATAAATGACCATGGAGTAGCCATAAGACTCAAATTCATCGGCTGTATAGTAATCCGTCTTTCCGAACTCGGTCATATTCGCAAGCAGCGGGACATCGAACAGGCTTCCGATCTTTCGGAATTCCTCCTCCGTCGTGAGCGCTTCCGGGAATAATCCGTCCGCTCCTGCTTCCACGTAGAGCTTCATCCGATTCACCGCAGCGTCCATCCCTTCCACAGCGAGTGCATCCGTGCGCGCAATGACGACGAGAGAAGGGGCCACCTCTTTGATTGCTTTAATCTTCTGTGCCATTTCCTCTGCAGGGATCAATTTCTTGCCATTCAAATGGCCGCATTTCTTGGGCAGATCCTGGTCCTCAATCTGCACCGCCGCCACATTCGCTTCAACCATTTCTTTCGCAGTCCGGGCGACATTTAAAACGCCACCAAACCCTGTGTCGATATCGGCCAGCACCGGTAACCCCGCTGCCCGTGTCAGTTCCCTTGCGCGTTCCGCCACTTCCTGCGAATGCAAAATGCCGAGATCTGGCAAGCCGCGGCTGGCTGTAAAAGCGGCGCCTGACAAATAGAGAGCCTCAAACCCAACCCGCTTTCCAATGAGCGCTGACATCCCATCATGAGCACCAATAATTTTTAAAATCGGCTTTTGTTTAATTCGCGATAAAAACTGCCCCGCCAGTTCCTTCTGCGTCTTCTGTTCTGTAATAAGCCACGTCATATGTATCCCTCTTTCTTTTATTGTTAATAAAATAACTTCCAATAGCCGTACATGGTCGCTATCAAAATGGCAAACCATGTTCCCATCGATAGCGAACCGATTTTCAATAAATCCTTCTTCGAAAAATGACCGTATTCATAACTGATCAAATGGATAGGCGACTGCGTCACAAGCAGAAACCCGGGAATTCCCATTAAAAACACACCCATTGCAAGGAAAAGCGGATTTTGATCAGGAAATGCTTGCCCGACGGTAACCGCAATCGGTAAAATGATCGTCAAAAAGCCGAGAACGTTCACGAACACCAAGCGCAACAATGCCGTTACGGCAAGTAGCAAAAGAACAATCCATACATAGGAATCGGTCGCGAAAAGTGTAACGAGCATGTTTGCGAATGCATTTACCGCACCAGTCGCAATCAACATATTTGACAGCATTAATGTTGCCGCGAAAAACAAGATGAGATCCCATCCAATTTTTTTACTCGCCTGTTCCCATCTCCAGACACCCGAATACGGCAGCATCGTCAACGCAGCACCAAGCAATGCAACAAGCGAAACGGAATACCCGTGAATGCTTTCCGTCATCCAGAGCAACACAACGAATACTATAATCCACAGCACTTTGATTTCCGGCACGCTCATCTTACCAAGCTTCTCAATCCTGTCATCCATCAGTCCCTTTAGGAGTTGCTTATCGATCGGCTCAGGTGGAAAGATGAAAATGAAAAGAACATACAGTAACAGGATGAATAGCAGGATCGGCGGTCCCATAAAGACAAGCCATTTTACATAATCAAGCCCTCCCGTCAACCCGCCAAGCAGTCCATATGCATAGATCGTCGAACTAGCTCCCGTGGCCACGAAAGCTCCAGAAATGGGCACCATGAATGTCAGGCCGATGAACAGCGACTTTGCCACGTTTTCTACTTTGCACATAGCCCGGAGATTCTCAACGATTTCATCCAAAACGGATGCGACCAGGCTCGCTTTCCCCACATTGGATGGAATAAAGAGAGACAGGACAAACATTAGGATGAAGGAGAAAAATATAAGCAGCCGGCTGGATCCCCGTGACAAGGCAAGAAGTTTCAAGGACAGCCTGCTGGCTAGGCCGGATTCGATGAATGCGCCGGCTATGATAAAAGTCGAAAAAAGCAGCCAGACAATTTCTGAAGCAAAGAATGACAATGTCTCCTCATACGTAAAAAAGTGGAAGGATAACATGAGCATGAGCAACACGGAACTGAATGCCAATGGAAAGACCCCACCAATCCAAAGAGCTTGGATAATGATGAGGCATGCAAACGCTTTTATGACTAGCGGCACTTGGAAAACCGGGAGGAAGGTGAACACGTAAGCAAGCAGACAACTAAAGAACAATAGCGTTTTCCTGCTTTTCATTGCCAACACTTCCTCTAGAATTAGTTTTCGCTCAAGTTTCTTTCCATCTTGCGCTTCCTAAGCCACGACGATAGGAATGGGAACCCGAGAGAAATGATTGTCATGATGACTAGCGCGATCGTGATTGGCGATGCGGTGAGCATTCCGAAAACATTCGGGTACGAAACCAAACTCATCCGGAAATTTTGCTCCATGTCCGAGCCGACGATAGCAGCTAAAATCAAAGGTGCCACTGGGAATTTCAACATTTTCATAACGAGTCCGATTATGCCGAAGATGATCAGGATGACGAAGTCCACCGTCGTGTAACCAAGTGTATATGTACCGATAAATGCAAGAAGCATAATTATCGGATACAAAATACGAGGCGGTGTATCCAAAATTTTTACAAGCAAACCGACAAGCGCAATGTTTAAAATAACAAGGAAAATATTACCTACAAACATACTGTTGATGAACGTCCAAACCATATCCGGGTTGTTCTCAAATAACAATGGACCCGGCTTCATGCCGAGCATGACGATTGCGCCAAGGATGACCGCGGTCGTACCCGATCCTGGAATCCCCATCGTCATCATCGGGATAAAGGCACCCACGGCAGCAGCGTTATTGGAAGACTCCGGCGCAGCGAGGCCTTCGACTGCCCCTTCTCCGAATTCCTCCGGCTTTTTAGAAATCTGCTTTTCCATGGAATAACTCAGCATGGACGCGATTGCGCCGCCAGCCCCCGGAAGAACCCCGACTACAAAGCCAAGCGGACCGTTCCGGATAATCGGCCATTTGGACCGTTTCCACTGTTCTTTCGTAATCCAGATCTTTCCGACCTTCTTCTTTTCACCGACCGGCTTATCAATCGACAAGAAGTTATACAGCACTTCTCCAACCGCATAAATTCCGATGATAACGACGAGGAAGTCAATTCCTTCACTAAGATGCGGGTTGCCCATCGTAAAGCGGTATACCCCTGTCTGCAAATCGATTCCGACTGTACTGATCATGAGACCGATCCCCATGGAAATAAAACCTTTTACCATTGCCCCCTTCGCAAGGGATACGATAGCCGACAACGTAAATACCATTAAGAGGAAATACTCAGCCGGACCAAATTTCAACGCAAACCCTGCGAGAGGCTGCGCAAGCACGATGAAACCAACAACCGCTATCATACCGCCAATAAGAGAAGCAATTGCGGATATCGCAAGCGCCTGTCCCGCCTGCCCCTTCTTCGCCATCGGGTACCCGTCGAACGTCGCTGCGATCGCCGAGCCATCCCCTGGTGTATTGAGCAAAATCGAACTGCGCGATCCACCATACATCGCTCCGTAATAAATCGCAGCCATTAAAATAAGCGCACTGGTCGGATCCATTCCGAACGTGATTGGAATCAGCAACGCGATTGCTGTTGCAGGTCCCAGGCCGGGCAGCATGCCGACGACCGTTCCTAAAAATCCACCGAGCGCAATCCAAAACAAGTTGGCTGGCTGTATTGCGGTCAAAAACCCATCCACTATCACTTGCATATCTTGACCCATCTTTTATCCTCCTTTCTTACGGTAAGCTTACTTGCAGCAACGTGCCGAATGCATACCACGTGACAAATGAAAAGATAACTGCAACCAATACATTGGTAATCCACTTTTTCCGTCCGTTCAGCAAGAACAATAGGCCACCGAGGAATAAAATGGTTGAAATCAAAAAGCCAATACGCTCAAACACCAACGTATATAAAACCATGAGCACAAGTGATACGCCGAGGTAGAGCGGCGCTTTGCCTTCTCGAAGCCCTGCAAAATCCTTAAATGCAACTCCTCTCGCCTTAAACTCCTGGGATAAATAGACGAGGCCGCCACCAATTAGAATAATGGCGATCAATACCGGAAAATACATAGGCCCATTTGGATTACCGAGGTTCGATTTCGGCAGGTTCAAGGATGCAATTAAAAATATGATACCGAGTACAACAGTAAACAAAGGGGTAATGAACCGTACCATTTTCTTTTTCCTCCTTTGGAAGATGAATTAAAAAAGGGAGCCCGCAAATGCAGGACTCGACCTCATGCAAGCTTACTTTTTCAAGCCGGATTCTTCGATCAAATTCTGGTACATCGTTGTTTGCTCTGCAAGGAAAGCTTTTGTATCGGCGCTGTCCTTGTAGAAATCTTCCCAACCGTTGTTTTCAAGTAATTCTTTCCAAGCATCTGTCTTCACCATTTCAGAAAGGGCTTCATCCCAATAAGCAATTTGCTCTTCCGTCATATCTGGCGGTCCAAGAATTCCGCGCCAGTGAGGGAATACCATATCGACACCCTGCTCTTTCCACGTAGGGACATCTGGAAGCTCTTCCAGCCGCTCATCGGAAGTGACTGCCAATACTTTAAATTTCTTTGCAATATGCTGCTCCGAAGATTCCGATACAGCCATTGTCGCTGCATCGACGTGTCCACCTAGCAAACTCGTAACGACGTCACCGCCGCTCTCATATACGAGGAAGTTCAACTTCGTCACATCAACGCCGTACGTCTTTGCAGCTTGCACAAACGATAAGTGGTCATTGTTTCCAAGCCCCGGTGCAATACCGATTTTCACAGACGAAGGGTCTTTCTTGAGTTGCTCCATAAGCGCCTTGGCATCCTGATAAGGCGAATCATTCGGCACCGCAACTGAAATCCATTCAGTCGTCAACGTCGCGATAGGAGTAAATTGTTCATAAGTCAAATCACTTTGGCCTAATAGATTATTAGTAACCAACAAACTAGAGTCGATCGCAAGTGTATGAGCATCTTTTTTCGATAGATACTGCCAGCCCACTTCACCGCTTCCGCCCGGCTTATTGACAACCGTCATGCTTTGGTCAACAATTTTCTCTTCCTTTAAGATCTTTTGGATTGCACGAGCAGTGGCATCCCATCCGCCACCTGGTGTTGCAGGAGCGACAAATTCAATATTCTTCTTTGGAAACTTATCGCCATCACTGTTGGCAGATGAACAAGCACCCAACACCAAAAGCAAGGACATTCCTAAAAACAAAAGCGTTTTCTTCATGAAATCCTCTCCTAACTTAAAAGTCTCTTTGTTCATAATACATTTTCATTTTCGTCTTGTAATCGTTTACAAATTTAAGTCTATTAAATATTTTTAATTAATTTTGTTCATTTTGTTCACACAAAAAAGCATCTTCTCAGATGCTTCCCGACTGTAGAAAAAGATGAGTAGACGTGGATGACAAATTGGCAGGTAGCGCAACTATGCTTTCCAAGTAATTGGCTCCCACTCTGCAAAGTCTGCTTAAAACGGCATTCAACTTTGCTAGAGCTCTTCTATGTGGTAATAGAATAAAACCGCAAAGTACTGCCGTTCTCGTATTTTTCCAAGCTCTAAGCCATTTTCTTTTATGCTCATAGAGAAAAATACTTTCTCTCTGGCCTACCAACAATGCCATATTCCAATTCGGCGCGCAGCTCCCCCTTGGAAACTAGATATTCCAAATAACGCCTAGCGGTTGTCCTAGAAGCACCGAGCTTTTCCCCGACTTCTTCTGCTGTCATTCCTTCGGGCAAGTACGCACAAATTTGCTGGACTTTTTCTAATGTCAGAGGATTGACTCCTTTTGGCAAATCGATGCTCTCCGTTTTTTGAAAATCAGGCCGTCCAAATAGCAAATCAATGGACGACTGATCTTCAATCTCTCCATTTTGAATCATTTCACGCCTTTTCATATATTGTTCAATCACTGCCTTCAATTTGCACAACTCAATCGGTTTCACTAAATAATGAAAGGCTCCTGCCGCCATGCTGCTTGCTACCAATTCCCGTTCCCTTGCAGCCGTGATCATAATAAAATCCGTGTTCGGATATTTATATTTCACCTCACGAATCAACTCCGTCCCGAGTTGGTCAGGCATATATATGTCAAGTACGATTAAATCGACAGGCATTTTCTCGAGAAATTCCCATGCCTCTTTCGCACGAAGTGCCTGGCCGACAACCTTGACACCTTCTATTCTTTCCAGCAGCTGCTGATGAATGCCGGCAATTCGATAATCATCTTCTACAATCAATACATTAATCATTCTGTTCATCCCCCACGTTTCCCCGTTTCGGTATATAGACGGTGAACACCGCCCCATCCTCAGAACTCACTTGAATATCTCCCCCAAGATCCTTTACGATCCGTTTGACATTCCAAAGTCCGAATCCCCGGTTCAACTCGTTCTTCGTTGAGTAACCTTGGTTAAAAAGCTCATCCTCCTTGCCCGGCTGGATCCCTCTACCGTTGTCGGACACTTCAAAGATAATGTAATCGCCAAGGTCTATGGTAAAGAATGTAACACGGCCATCAGGTTGTCCAGACGTCTCTTCTAAGGCATTGTCAATTAAGTTGCCAAGCACGGTCGTCAAAGCACCGGGACTAATAAATTCCGGAAGTGGTTCCAAACTGCTGTTTTCATCTATTTCGAAACAAACTTTCCACTCAGACGCCTTGCCCAGTTTCCCAAATAGAATCGCCTGCACATTCGTATCTATCAAGTTTTCCAAGATAAATTGGCTAGTATGATCATTGATTTCCATTTCCTTCTGTATGGTGCAAATGGCTTCTTCATATTTCCCCAGCTGCAACAAGCCCGATATCAAGTACAGTTTATTTGTAAATTCATGAGTCTGGGCACGCAAGTCATCGGAATACTTCCTTACCTCGTATAGCGTATTGACGACCTCCATGATCTCCGTCTTGTCACGCACGGTGTAGACAGCTCCCCTGACATTTTCATGCAGCTGCATCGGACTCACTTGGACAATTAATTTATTATCGTTGTAATTCATTTCAAGTGTTCTGTTGACCGCCATACCATCATGGTTCACAGGAGAGGGGAAATCAGGAAAGACTTCTGACACTTGCTTCCCCTTAATTTCATTCGTCACACCAAGTATCCTCTTTGCAGCCGTATTGACGATGGTCATCTCACCATTTCGATTCACCGCGATAATACCTTCATCAATAGAAGCCAAAATGGCTTTTCGTTCCATATAAAACTTCGCAATATCCTCCGGCTCCAAACCGAATGTATCTTTTCGGATGCTTCTTGCCAGCAGCAAGCTCAGCAAAATGCCGAGCGCTAAAATAAACAACGAGAAATATAACAATTTAAACGATCGTTCATAAACGATTTCACGCAGATCCGAAAGCAAATATCCAACAGTAACCACGCCAATGATCTGCTTTTGTTCATTATAAATCGGGGCTTTGCTCACGACAGACGGACCAATAATCTCACTTGATTCCATAGAATAATTCGCTCCAAATACAATCGCCTTGAACCCGTCATCAAATTCTTCCTCTCTGCCAATCTTCTCTAGCTGAGGAGAGGCCAGCACTTCGCCTGCCTTATTATGTATAACAATGAACGTTGCATCAATTTGTGCTTCGTAGTACGTAATCAGCGCTTGCAGCTCTGACAATTTATATTCACTATCACTGTGGGTCACTCCGTCCTGCACAGCATCCATAAAGGAAAGCATCTTGGCCGACTGAAGACCGACCACTTTACTACGGTCCATTAAATTCAAGTAATCCAAGACCAGAAACAAAGAGAGCATGAGTAAAATGATAAACGACAGCAATGAAATGACAGCAAGCAGTATTTTTCTTTGTAATTTGCTTTTAAACACTCAATCACTTCCAGAATAGATTGACTTTAGTATAACGCTTTTCCTAGAGAGGTGATAGACGATTCTTCCTTCCTTGTAACTGCCCTTAGATTCAGCAGCTTATATTCAACGGGAACGGCAGTTTTATCTACTTTATTTCCCTTAATCCTAACGCTCGATTTGATTTCCAATTGATTCAACATGATATGTATGGGACCTGAAAAGCTCCAGGGAAAATCAACCCTGGAGCTTCAGACTGTAGACAAAGTCACTTCGAGATGAATAGAAATGCATAAACCAACCGGCAGGGAGCGCAACTTCGCTTTCCATGGGCTTGGCTTCAGCCTCCTCGTCACTTCGTTCCTGCGGGGTCTTCAGCTCAAGCTATTCCCATAGGAGTCTACGTTGCGCTCCCTGCCTTTGAAATAATTTCTTTATGTTTAAGTAAATATGAAAATTCTTTTAACTTCCTATATACAAGGTTCATCATTTTTATTATTACTAACATAACTTGTAAGCAGAACATCCGTTGATTGGAGCGGAAGGCGGCGACTCCTGGGGGATGAGCGGGACAGGTGAGACCCCACAGGAAGCGCAGCGGACGAGGAGGCTCACAGCCCGCCCCCCGGAAAGCGACCGCCAGAAGCGGAAATCAACTCTACTAGGAATCTTATGTGAGTAACAGTTGATTATTATTTTTATACGAGACAACAAATTAATATGCTTTTGTCTACGCTCTGAAGCTCCAGGGAAAATCAACCCTGGAGCTTCATTTTCTTATTATGCACTTGCCTTCGCTTCCACTGGCATCGCCTTTTTCCTCGATAACAAGAAGATTGCGATAACAAGCAGAGCAACCGTCAGCAGCAATGTATACACACTACCCGTAATTCCTGCCACTATGAAGCCGACGAACGCGACAGACGCATTCAGCAAAGCGTAAGGAAATTGAGTTTTGACGTGATCGATATGATCAGCCCCGGCCCCAGTGGACGATAGGATCGTCGTGTCTGAAATAGGCGAGCAGTGATCCCCGAAAATACCGCCCGATAAGACGGCGCCTATGCACACAAGCAGTTGGGCATCGAGGGACACAGCCATCGGTATCGCGATTGGCAGCATGATGGCGAATGTTCCCCAAGAGGTGCCCGAAGCGAGTGCCATGACCGCCCCGACAACAAACAGGATGGCCGGGATGATGAATGCCGGCACATTCCCTTTCATCACTTCAACGATGAAAGCCGCCGTTCCCATTTCCGCAATGACCTTGCCAAGAGACCATGCCAAAACAAGCGTAGCTGCGACATATACCATCTTCTGCATGCCCGTTGTATAAATATCAAAAATCTCATTGAACTTTTTCACCTTGTACACAATCATCAGAATGATAATGGTAATGGCTGCGAACAAATACGCTGTGCTGAGTGCAACACGGAAATCGCCGCCCGGCACCGGAGTGACTGGAAAACCTTTAGAGATCAGCAGGCCGAATAAAGTGACGAAAAGAACAAGCAAAGGAAGCCAAATAAGGATGGCACGGCTGCCATTCGTATACTCCGTCATCTCCTCTGCTTTCCGCAATGGCTTTGATTCCGGCCAATAAAGCTGGCCCGTCTGGCGCACCCGATTTTCCGCTTTCGCCATTGGGCCAAAATCCAGTTTCGTGTACGCGATCAATGGTACGAGAAGCACGGTCAAAATCGCATAGAATTGAAACGGAATGACGTGGATCAACGTGCTGAACTCCGAATCTGCAATGTTCAATTTATCGAATTCGGCGCGGATCAGCCCCATAATATAGACGCCCCATCCGATGAACGGAATGAGCACCGCGACTGGAGAAGCAGTCGAGTCAATGATCCAGGCCAGCTTTTCCCTGGACACTTTCACCTTATCAAAAATCTTTTCAAACACCGGACCGACGATGAGTGGTGTGCCGAGATCCGAGAAAAAGATGAGGATTCCCCCGAACCACGCCGATACTTGGGCGCTCGCGCGTGTTTTTATGTATTTTGCCGAGGAAGCAGCCAATGCCGCGCCGCCTCCCGATTTTTCCATCAGGGCAACGAAACCGCCGATGAAAAATAACAGCACAAGTACAGCCGCATTATAGCCATCCGTCAGCTGCGGGAATAAATAATCCCCAATCATGCCGGTCGTAGCGGTCAGCGGGTTCCCGCCTACAAGCAGAAGAATGCCGACAAACACACCAGAAAATAAAGAAATAATGACGTTTTTCGTAAGAATAGCCAAGATGACGGCTACAAGTGGCGGAATTAAGGAGAGCAAACCCATATGTTCCATGCCCTTCACTCCTTTTAAATGTAATACTGAATAATTATACATATTATAATATAAAAATACAATATGCTTTCATACAGAAAGTTTCACACAAAAAAAGCCACCAGCTGGCGGCTTTTTTCGGACGAATTATCTTCTTTGAAATTCAATATCATTCTTTTCCAGTTTCTCTCTGATTGCATTATGCAGCAGCCGGACGTGCTCGGTCTCCGGGAGCGTCATGACATCTCCGTCCGTAAAATGAAAATCGAACTTCGGGAAACCTCCTTCTTTCGGGAATTCCCGGTATGTCACCACTTCCACCTCACTCCATGGATACCGTTGTTCAGACGCAAACATTCCACGCTTAAAGGATACATCATCCGTTGACACGCCCACATAATGCTGAGTCCCTTCGGCTATGAATAGAATGCATACTAACACACTGACCACACTGATCCACTTTGAAGTTTTATTTAGGCGCAATAAAAATAGTATGAAACAAGCAATGAATAAGGACAGCAGGCCAATTCCGTAGAATAGATAGGCTTTCGCTGGCGCAAGCACTACCCAAGAGTGTGGTACACCATGCATGGAAATAGCGATAAACATAGGGGCTGCTATTAGAAATACGGGTGATAACAGAAAAACTCCGAACGTAATAGCCATCATTACATGGCGGGGCTCATTCTGATCCAACATATCCTCACCTCCCTGTAATGCTACGGATGAGAAGTGAAATAGTTCCAATTAATATTAAATTTAATCAATTGTATAGGAAGTAAGAAAACCAGCACTCTTTGTGCTATACTTTTAATGAGAATGATTTTCATTTTCATTAACAACAGATAGGGGTATGAGAGATGAAAGGAAAAAATCCAGTCGAGCAGGCCATCATCAGCCGAAGAACGATTAAAGCATTCAAGCCAGACCCAGTGGACGTTGAAGAAATTATTGAATTACTGAACGTTGCGAAATGGGCACCAAACCATAAACTGACGGAGCCTTGGCGTTTTCAATTATACACGGAAGAAGGAAAAGACAAATTTGTCCAAGCTTATGTTGATTCCCAAACGAAAACAGATGGAGATATCCCAGAGAAAGTGCAGCGGAAATCCGAGTACTTCCGCAATATCCCGCTCCATCTCGTCGTCATCATGCCCGAAGACCCGCGGCAAAGAAGATGGGATGAAGATTACGGCGCCGTCTCTACCATGATCCAAAACTTCCAGCTTGCTGCGTGGGAACGTGGCATCGGTATGATCTGGCGTTCAAATGATTGGATTTACGATCCGATCTTCCGAGAAGCAATCGGTGTCAAACCGGGCGAAAAAGTCGTAGCTACGCTGATGATCGGCTATCCGAAGCATATTCCGAGCCCACAAGAACGGACTGACATCCGTGAACGGCTCATGATTATCGACAACTGACAAGAAACCGCATCTTCGAATAGAAGGGCGGTTTCTTTCTACATTGCAATAGGTCAAATAACTACGTATTACATCCGTTTGTAGATTCCTTCCAAAGAGTCCCAGACTCTTGATTTCTATTGAATTAGGAATACAATAGAAAAGTACTTTACGGAAGGGACCCACAACATGAAAAAACATACTCTATTTATGCGCTACTGGAATCCTTACGTCGTCCTTGTGATTGCGGGAATCCTGAGCGCTTTCTATTTCGGTCTCACGTCAACTGTCTGGGCGGTGACCGGTGAATTTACCCGCCTTGGAGGCGATCTTCTAAAATTATTGGGAGTCGATATATCTGGCTGGGACTATTATGAAAAGGTACATTTGCAAGGCACGACGTGGAGTCGCCCTGATGGCTGGATGGTATGGGGCATGTTTATCGGTGCCTTGATTATGGTGCTGCTGAGCAATAATTTTAAAATCCGCAAACCACAGCAAAAACGCCGTTATGTACAAGGGCTGATCGGCGGCATCATTGCAGGATTCGGCGCCCGCCTGGCACTCGGATGTAACTTGGCTGCTTTCTTTACAGGCGTACCTCAGTTTTCGTTCCACTCCTGGATTTTTATTGTAGCAACAGGCATTGGTACCTTCTTCGGGACCAAATTGACCAAAACACGCTGGTGGAAAGGACGCCCTACACTGACTAAAGGCGCTGCGAAGCCGTCGACGGTCAAAAAACGTGTAATCCAGCCGTATGTAGGCAGCGTTATTGCCGTTCTTTATATCGGATGGATCGTTTACTTCTTTGCAACCGGGCAGAAATTGCTTGGACTTGGTGCATTATTTGGACTGGCCTTTGGCATTCTCATTGAACGTGGACAAATCTGCTTTACCTCCGCTTTCCGCGACTTATTTCTCGTCGGACGGAGCCTTATGGCAAAAGCGATCATCCTTGGGATGGCCGTCAGCTCTGTGTTGACGATCATCATCATTTCCGTTTATGATTTGACGCCAATTACTCAGATTGCTGCACCAAGCACGTTTATAGGCGGCCTCTTGTTCGGCCTCGGGATTGTGATGGCATCCGGTTGTGAAACTGGCATGATGTACCGGCTGATGGAAGGACAGGTTCTGTTCCTGCCCGTCTTTGCAGGCAACATTATCGGCGCCACATTCCTTGCCTACGCTTGGGATCATCTCGGCATTTATTCGACGCTCGTGCAAAGCGGAGCACCCATCAACCTATTGGATTCGCTCCACCCCGCCGGTGCTATTCTCGCCACCCTTGCTATGCTCGGCTTGCTATATGCACTGACTATTTATCGAGAAAAACGATACCATCAAAAACGGACAATGAAGAAAGGAGCGACAGACCATGCAGGCTGAATTGGAACCCAACTTCACACTCGACCTTCGGGGAGAATCCTGCCCGTACCCCGTCATCTACACATTGGAAGCACTTGAAGGCATGAACAACGGCGAGCTGCTGCTCGTCATTACCGATTGTCCCGGCTCGTTCCGCAATGTGCCGGAAGAAGCCAAGGCACATGGTTACACATTTGCCCAGGAACCCGTGAAGAATGGACAGGAATATTTGTTTTATATTTATGCGTGAAAGAAAAGCCAGAGCCCTCTGTAATGGGGTTCTGGCTTACTCTTTTTATTGAATAAATGTATGGGAGTTAACAAAGTAAATGATTAATAAAATTGATTTCATTCCAAATATGCATCGCTTAAATCAGCATTTAAATATCTAGCCATGCCAGTTTTCACTTTTTTTAAGCCAAGCTTTCGATAAAACTCTTCATTTCCTTTAGTTGCTATCAAATGCACACAAGATACATCTCGTAATTCTTCAAGCAAATGCTCCATAATCTTTTTAGCGACGCCTTGTCGCTGGTACTCCTGATGAACGACAACATCGTAAATGGCTGCGTTGAATACGCCGTCTGTCATTGCCCGTCCAAACCCGATAATTCGTTCGTTACTTGTGACGATTGCGATGACCTGGCTTGCCTCAAACACCTTTTTAATAACTTCCGGCGTATGCTTTGTCCACCCAACAGACGCATACACCTCTTGCATTTCGCTGATATTCACTTTGGAAAAATCATTGATTATATTGATTTCCATAAAAACACCTCACTTCTTTATGAATAAGTTAAATTTTTTGATTCAAGCTCATTTATTGAGAGGAAGTGCTGCTCTACCATATTAATAAGACCTTTTCAAGGATCTTTTTTGTTGTATAGTTTAAGTTTGGCAAAGACTCCAATGAAAAAAAAGCTAAATCTAAACTTTCATCGCCCTTTTTTAAATCTCCAGTTACTTCTTTGGCTTTGAATATAACAGTAGCATTATATATTTCGTCTCCATGAGGAAATTTATAATAAAAATCCTTTCCAGAGGCTAATCCCAAGATGTCAAATCGTTCTGCGATAAGACCTGTTTCTTCAAACAGCTCTTTTTGGGCTGTCTCTTCGAAACTATCCCCCAACTCCATGCCACCACCTGGTATGCCCCAATCATGTGTATCTGAACGTAGCTGTAATAAAATCTCCTGTTCCTCATTAAGCACTATTATGGCAGAACCTGGAGCAATTATTGGTTTTGTCCCTATTACACTTCTTAATGATTGAATGTAATTCATAACGTTCTCCTCTATTCTAATTAAACCATTCCACAATTAACTGTATAAGCTGTTTCACAAAGCTATCCCCGCAGTAATTGCAGTTGAACAAAAAATGTTGCACCCCACTTTTAGGATGCAACATTTTTACGTCTTCCCCGATTAATTCAACAAAGCAAATGCTACCAATGTCCCTTGATCGCAAGATTGGAAGCGATTCTTTTCATAAAAATGTCTGACATCCGGTGCTTCTTCTGTTAAAAGAACTTTTTGCCGAACGTCTTTATATTTATTCAAAGCCTGCTGCATGAGTTGAGTCGCGATTCCTTGATTTTGATAAGCATTCAGGACAAGGATGTCTTGGATATAAATAATGGTTAATCCATCACCAACAATCCGAATGAGGCCGACTAACTCATCTCCGTCCCAAGCTGAAATAACATCTAATGATTGGTATAGCGCTTGCTGCAGAACAGCTAAATCTTTTGTATAAGCATACCATTCCACATCATTATATAACTTCTCCAATTGATACATATTTATCTCTTTACTGCTTTGTAAACTGATCGCCATTTATTTTTCCTCCTCAAATTTTTAGTTTGAAGAGATATTCCATAATTTATCCACTGTCTGATGCCTCCTTTAATGGCTGGTTATCTACGTTCAGAATGGATTTATTATTTCCATCATACTGAATTTCAATAGTTTGCACAATGAGTTTCTTCAAACCAACCCTACTTCTCCTTTTTTCTATCCCCCAAATACGTCCAGAGATAATATAACGACCAAAACACGGCTCCATATAGAAGTAAGAATAAAACCAAATTCAAAGTCTTTTCAAAAAAATCACTTGGCCTAAAGACAATAAAACCTACTAAAAAGATCATGAATGGAATTAGCAGAATCCAATAACGCTTATCTTTATATGGTTTAAAACTAAACATCCAATCTCCCTCGCAGTTCTGAAATTAGCCAACCTATGATTCCAAACCTTACTTCTCCTCTTTCAAAAAAATCTTTTTCAAAGTCGTGTTAATATTAATAAGCGCAATTAATATAAAACCAAGCATAATAAACGTAACCATTTCACCCGTAAAAAAAGATACGACACCTAGAATCAAGGCATACAACGAATACATGTAGTTATTCAAAAAGAACTCCCCTTCCCCCGATTTTTTATCCACTTTCACCATTTACCAATATTGTACCAATTGTCAGCGGAATACTCTTCCTTTATGGCAGAAAAGTTTAATGAATTCTCATCTACAAAACTAATTTTTTTAAAAAGGGAACTTTTCTCCACTGTCGTTACTCTAATTGGAAAAGGGCCACTCGGAAAGGAGAGAGCACCATTTGTGAAAACATCGATGGCAGGGTCAATTTATTTAAAACGAATTAAAAAGCAAGACATGCACGCCCTATTGGATTGGTTTGAGGAACGGCAGTCGAAATTCTTTAAAATCGGTTGGGCGTACTTGAAAGATTATCACGACGTTGAAGATGTCTTTCATAATACCGTTCTAAAAGTTCATGAGAATATCGGTCAGTTGAAGCAAGATCGCTACTTTGAAACATGGGTGACCTCGATTTTCATAAACGAATGCAGAGCGATTCATCGAAAGAAAAGTAAGCAAGTGGTCGAAAGCCCGCCGGATATGTCAGATGAACGACCGATCGAGCATCGGCTGGAACTGATGGAAAGCTTGGACCAGCTCGATAGCCAGCATAAGGAAGTTATCCTTTTGAAATACATACAGGGCTATTCGCAGAAAGAAATTGCAGACATCATCAACGTGCCTGTAGGGACAGTAAAGTCGAGGTTATATAGAGGATTGACGATGCTTCGGAAACTATTTGAAGGCGGTGAAAAGCATGGAGTGTAAACATGCACAGGACCAAATGATAGATTATCTTGAAGGCAACTTGAATGAATGGGAAAGAAAAGAGCTTGAACTTCATATTAAGGAATGCGCTGCGTGCAAAGAGGAATTGATCAAGCTTAAACAGCTGATCGCCTCCTTGGAAGAAGAGAGCGAGGCCATTCATGTGCCAGAGAATCTTATGAAGAACGTGCGGGCTTCTGTTGCAAGCACGCAATGGAATAAACGAAAGACAGTTAAGCGTACTGCCTTACTCGGCGCCGCCGCAGCTCTCTTTCTAACCGTCTTTGTCGGCACAGCGATTGCGACGAATGGTTTTGCTACATTTGCGGACTGGTGGAAAGACTTTGGCCACAAGCAGGAAGAGCAAGTGGAGAACTTTGTGCAGCAAGGCTTGGGCGACAAAGTGAATGTGAGTGCTGAAAGTAATGGCATCAAAATTACTATCACAAATGTCGTAGCAGATGATATGCAAACGCTTGTCTATTATGAAATAGAAGATCAGAAAAGAGAAAACGAATATTTGATTGACTTTCCGAAAGGGCTCAAGGTCGACAATCAGGAAGAACTTTTTAACTCAAAAGAAGAACGAGATTATTCTCCTGTCCGTAACCACCTGCGGTTGCATTCAGAGAATCCCCATATTTCCAAAGGCAGATTGGGCTTGAGACCTTTATCCGAAGAGAAAGGAACCATTCAGCTATCTTTGAATAAAATCCAAAGTCTGGACGGAACTGAAGAAGTAGATGTAAGCATAAAAGAACCCGAATATGTCGAAGGGGACTGGCATTTTAAGATCCCCGTCAAAAAACACCCTGCAATTATTCATGATCTTAACGTGGAGACAGAGTATGAGGGGAATCCGGTGATCATCGACAAACTGACAATCGCTCCGACCGTGACAGTTCTATCCTATCGTTACCGCAACGAGAATGAAGAGCGTAAGCTAGATGGCTTGTCCATCTCGATTGCCGGGATCGAAAGTAAAGAAAACTATGTAACAGGAAGTGCATTTGATTTTGGGGGTGTCGGAGGTTCAACATGGCATAGCAACGGATGGAGTGAGGTGAATGCAACATTTGAATCCCTTTATTTTGAGAACCCGTCCCATATAAAAGTCCATTTCGGGAGTATGGCATTTACCGTAAAAGAAAAAGCCGACTTCTCTATCGATCCTTCTAAACCGTTACCTCAAACATTTAATTATTTGGGGACTACAATCTCCATTGATAACGTGGAGATCGGACATCCGACAAAGATTATGATGAGTGAAGAGCTGAATGCAAATCGTGTTTACCAATCACTCGACTATCATTTCTCAGATGCAGAGGATCACAGTAAATCCACTGTTAGTAACGCGGACGGCTATATCATTGATAAAAACGGCAAGCAATACAAAGCATATGAAAATTTTTATCGCCTTCATGAACTGGAAGAACCGATCCTCTATCCAACCGAGCATGAAATCCAGATTTCTAGGGAAGATGGAGCAGACTTCATTCCAGCCAAACTGTCGATTGACGGGTACCGGATGATCGAGTATAGGGAAAAGGTTGTGGATATTCCTTTGGACTGAAGAAAACGAGAGCCTATTATGCGGCTCTCGTTTTTCTCTTTCCCTTCAAAACTTAGGCATCTCGTCTTCGGTAAAGTATGATAGCTACTGTAATAAAGAGCAGTGTCCATAACAGTAAAATACCTGTCCCTTGCATCACTGTCAGAGCATTTATCTCGTCAGGGGAAAGCGGCATGTACATATAAGATCCTGCCGTATCGGGAGAATAATTTTTAATCCGTGGCAAATAATTTCTCATCAACGGACTGACAATGAAATAGTAACCAAGCAATACCACTAACGCAGGAGTGGTTCGTTTGAATAAAGACCCTACAGCGGCACTGAGAAGTGTAGTTAATGTTAAGTAGCCTGTTGCACCAATTACCGTTCTTATAACGGTGCCTGTTTCAATCCCTGCTGCTGTGTCTTTCATCATAATAAAAGCATAGAGTACACCTGATGCAGCCATGAGAAACGCCATAGGCACCGTTATAACTGCCAAGGCCAAATGCTTTGTTGATAATTGAAATCCCCGCCAAGGTATCACAGTTAAAGTAGTTCGGATCTGTCCTCCCGTATACTCCGAACAAGTGGCCAAGATGCCAAGAATAATGAACCCCGCTTGAAGATAACCCATAGAAGCAAGTCCTGTATCCAGTATACTTTGCGTACCTGTTGCCCCTTGGAGGTTGGCAGAAGTAAAAGCTGCGGTTAACACTACATTTACAATGAATGTAGCCATCAAAGTGCGCCATATCAATGGCAGTGTAACTAATTTATCCAGTTCTGCGCCAAGAATCGATGTTATTTTTCTACTAGAAGAGACCATCATGATGCAACGTCCCTCCTATGAAATACAATGGCTGCTACTATGAAAAGAACGGTTACCCATGCAAACATGATGAACCCGCCTGTAATTGGGGTGTGATATCCTTCGTTCATAAACATATCCATACCAGCTCGATCCGGTAAGTAAAACGCTAACTTTGTAACCCTCGTTAATAGGTATGAGATTGTTACAACAGATGAATTGATAATGAGCACAGTAAGCGGAATAATACCATTCTTTGTCAGGACAGTCATTCCAAATGCTAGTAGAGCAGTAAATGTCCAGTAGCAACCAACCCCGACTAGTTTCGATCCTTCAAATACAGGGGCATATTCACCCAAAATAAGCTTTGTTGCTGACATAGTTGTTACAATAGCAACAACGAAAAGGAGTATGCTGATCACTGCCACAGAACCTGCTTTTGCGAGCAAAAATTGGAGACGGGATGAAACAGCGGTTAAACTCGTTGTAATCTGGTTCCCTCCGCCAGATTCACTGCTCTCTGTCAAATACTCACTGCTGACAGCAAGCACTCCAAGAATAATAATCCCTTGGACACCAGCACCTAATCCTATAAAGCCTACTTCTGATAGCCGCGTGCTGACTCCAGCTAGAATATCATCTTTTTCTGCCATGCAGTCCAGCGCAGCAATGACTGCGGGGGCACAAGCGCCAATGAGAAAGGCAAGCCATATGCCCGGCAGGGAGAATAATTTGGATAGTTCCGCGTTGAATGCTCTCATACAACAGCACCTGCATCCTCAGTAGTCAGGGCAAAAAAGGCTTCCTCCAGTGTGGAATGGCTACCGATTACTTCTTCCAAAGTTCCATTTGCCACGACTTTTCCACGATTAATGATCACCACATCATCCACAGTCTCTGCTAGCTCGCCCATTAAATGACTGGATAGCAGTACCGTTTTTCCGGACGCAGCACGTTCACGTAAAAATGTCCGAATCCAGCGAATTCCTTCTGGATCCAACCCGTTTACGGGTTCATCCAAAATCAATATTTCAGGATCTCCAAGTAATGCAGCCGCCATCCCAAGTCTTCTTCCCATACCAAGGGAATAAGTGCCGACCCGTTTCCCCGCTGCGTCTGTCAAACCTACTATTTCCAGAACTTCCTCGACACGCGAGCGAGGCAATCCTGCAGCTCGGGCAATCCATCGCAAGTGTGCACGTCCCGTTCGCATACGATGCGCTCCAAATCCATCAAGTGCAGCACCTACCGTTGAAAGTGGATTCTGCAATTCTGCAAATGGCTTTCCATCAATTAGTGCGCTCCCAGAGGTGGCACGATCCAATCCAAGCAAAATGCGAAGTGTAGAACTTTTCCCTGCCCCGTTTGGACCTAAAAAACCAGTTACTCTGCCTGGCCTGGCTTCAAAACTGATACCTGATAAGATTTCATGATTTCCGCGATGTTTGACTAAGTTAGTAATTGTAAGCAACCATAACACGCCCTTTCTGCTGTTATGGCTCTCATTATAAGGAAGCAAAGTTACATCTCGGTTATCATGTTGTTTACTTCTGGGTTAACTTTAGGTAAAGCTCTGCCAATCACGACTCTTGTGCCAACTTCATTTGATGTAAATTCCGCTTTCAGCTTCATTTTTTTCAACATATAATGGGAAGCCGATAAACCAATTCCCGCCCCTTGCTCATAAGAAGAGTGATCCATACCTGGCCCTCTATCTGCCACAATGATCTGTTCTTTTTCTATATCCACTACAATGTTTGCATATTTCCCATCTGCTGCATGGCGAAGAATGTTTTGAAATAAATTATCCAAAACCCGTGATATCCAGGCAGGATCTGCATCCCAATAAAACGTTTCCTCTGTTGGCAACTCAACATCGAGCTGAATTTCTTTTTCTTCAAAAACGGGATACCACGAAGCAACAGATGCTCGTACCAAGCGTCCTATGTCTGTTGAAGTAGGGTGAAATGGATGTTTCCCCGAAGTAAGCAATGTATAAGAAAGTAAATCATCCATGAGTTCTCCGACTCTTGAAATCGTATAGTTCATTTCTGTCAATGAATTATGACCTTCTAAACTCATTGATTCTTTATTTAATTTCGTGACATGCCCTCTCAAAATGGTAAGAGGTGTTCGCAAGTCGTGAGATAAATTTGCAATGAGCCGATGTCGTAATAATTCCTCTTCATATTCGCGTTTTTGACTGTCTTCAAGCTGCTGAATCATCCAATTAAATGAACTTCCTAACTGATCGATTTCATCCATCCGATCCGATTGAACAGATAGTGGTTTAGGAAATGAGTTAGTTGCAGCTGAAAATGACATGACTTCCTGCAAGTAGGTAACACGCTTACGAAGTCTTAAAAAGAACAGCCAAGACATGACAACAAACGCGATCATAATAAAACCAAACAAAAGCAGGATAAAGTAAAATTGGTTTACCGTTTTCAGATCTTCTTCATTAATACCCGAAAACCCAATGGGCATAAGGAGAAGAATGAGCACAATGGGAGGAAAAAAGATAAATAGAAAATGACCCATTAGAAAACGATGAAATAATGATCTATTCTGTTTCATAGTTTCACCCGATAGCCAATTCCCTTCAACGTTTCAATAATCTCCGAGGAATCGGGATACCGTTCCAGCTTTTGGCGCAACCGACTGATATGGACCAATACTGTTTTATCGCCAGTCATATAAGGTTCGTTCCAAATCGCTTCATAAATTTGTTCTTTCGGTAACACTTGGTTCGGATGGCGTAAGAAATACATTAAGATTAGATGTTGTTTCCCTGTTAGAATAATTTCCTCTCCTGTATGTTTGTCATAGACCATTTGAATCTCTGGATCTACTTCAATATGATTTCCTAATGAAATACGTTCGGAATGGTTTCCACCGTTTCTACGGATTAACACTTCTATTCTTGCCACTAATTCATCTGTATGAAATGGTTTCGTAACGTAATCATCAGCAAATTGTAAACCATCTACCTTATCATGTATCGATGTTCGAGCGGATAACAGCAAGATTGGAACAGCAGGAGCTGCCTTTTTTAGCCGTTTACCTACAGTAAATCCGTCCAAGCCAGGCAACATGATATCCAAAATAACAATTTCATGCTGTTTTACTTGTTCTTCGGCTCCTTCTCCAGTAAGCAGCCATTGAACGGAAAATCCTCGCTGTTCTAATTCTTCTTTCACCCAACTGCCTATCTTCTCATTATCTTCAATATATAATACGCTTCTTCTCAAGCAGCATCCCTCACTCTAAGTTTCGAAATTGTCTTATATTATAACATTAACATAGGAATCTAATTTCCAATCAGCTTAATCAGCTTACTTATGTAAATTTGTAACTTTGCAGGAGTAACTCTTCCAATCTGCAAACGTCTAACCAATAGTATCCTTTTCAGTAAGGAGGCAACAGGATGCGGAGTATAGTTATAGTCGTAATCAGCTCAGTTGTATTCCTATTTTCAAGTTTCGTAACTTGGTACGAAGGTTCAGCCCTCTTATCCAAACCTTGGGAATGGGAACATACAGCGATCTTCACAAGTCTGCTGAAAGGAACCATCGAATCCCCGGATACAATATTGCCGATTGATCACTTCTTCTATGCAGCTAAGTTTTCCCCTTTCTTCCCTTTGCTCATGCTAGTTTCAAGTATTCTGCTATTGCAGCAGGCGGTCAGCTGGTTGAGTAAAGGAACTCGGCGGACTTTAAGCATTTTTTATGGTTTTTCCCTATTTGGCTCCCTTTTAATATTTTTCCTATTAAAGCAATCACCGACATATGGGCTCCAATTGCTCTCGTGGTTCTTTCTTGTACTAGCGGTTTTATCAGTTGAACTGATCGTTCATCTCACGCTGGGTACGAATAAAATAATAGGTAAGTAATAGTTATATTGAATTCAAGATAAAATCCTTGCAAAATTATCACTTGAGTAGTAAAGTGAAACTAAGGAAAGGGAGTGATGCACATATGCAAAGAAATACACGCGGATCATTAATTTGGCTGAGACTGACTCGATTCACCCATCAGAGCAATTTGCTCTCCAATGAATTTTTAAAGCCCTATGATTTAACGACAGCCCAGTTTGATGTACTCATGCAGATCTCAACATACGAGCCTTTGACACAAAGTGAGTTGGCTGAAAAGGTGACCGTGACGCAAGGGGGTATTTCGCGTATGCTCGCTCGCCTTGAAAAAGACGGACTCATTGAACGCAAACAGGATTGGAAGACTAAAACGATTTCATTAACAAATAAAGGCCGTAACAAATTAGAAAATGCCTTTGATGCTCAGCTTGCATTCCAGTCCTCTTTTTTCGATGAATGTTTATCGGAGGAAGAGAAAAAGACGTTATATACGCTCATGTCACGTGTGCATAAAAATAGTGAGCAGAAGAAATTGCCGGACCGGTAATTTTTTTACCAAATCACTTGATTAGTCAAATGAAAAAGGAGGAACATACTATGTATCCAATACCAGGCCATCACCACATTTCAATGATTACGAAAAACGCCAAGCAAAATAATCGTTTTTACCGCGACATACTTGGGTTGCGCCGGGTGAAGCTGACGGTGAATCAAGATGATCCGTCAATGTATCATTTATTTTACGGAGACAAAACAGGCAGTCCTGGAACGGAGTTATCCTTTTTTGAAATGCCGTTTGTCGGCAGCACGCACCGAGGTACGAACGCTATTACCCGAATCGGTTTGCTTGTTCCCTCTGAAGCGAGTTTAACTTTTTGGAAATCCCGTTTTGAAGAATTTGGCGTACAACATAGCGAGATCACAACATACGCCGGCCGACCTGCCCTGCACTTTGAAGACGCAGAAGGCTTGCGGATGGTGCTGGTACCGTCGTATGGACAAAAAATCGACCACTGGGAAACTTGGGAACAATCATCCGCTCCTGCTGAACATCAAATTCAAGGCATGGGTCCCGTTGAAATCACGGTGCGCCGGCTCGAGAAGATAGGACGTACGCTTACGGACATATTCGGCTATACCGAAGTATCGCGTTCGGAAGAAGAAGCTATTTACCAATCAATTAACGGTGAACTGTTCGGCGAAATCGTCGTGAAAGCCATGGATGGACCTGCCGAAAAACCAGGGCGTGGTAGCATTCATCATTTGGCAATTCGTGTACAAGATGAAGAAGCACTCGCCTACTACGATGAGCAAGTGCGCAAACGCGGCTTTCATTCTTCTGGCATTGTGGATCGGTTTTATTTCAAAAGCCTATACTTCCGCGAATCAAACGGCATTTTGTTTGAAATTGCTACGGACGGACCGGGGTTCACAATCGACGGGCCGATCGAAACGCTCGGTGAAAAACTGGATTTGCCGCCATTTTTAGAGGGACGCCGCCACGAAATCGAACAAAAACTACAACCCATTGAGGAGGAATAAGCATGGAACAATATCGTATCAATCCATCAAACGGAATGGAATTTGGACTATATTCTCTAGGCGATCACATTCCTAACCCGCTAACGGGCGACCGGGTGTCCGCCCAGCAGCGAATTCATGAGTTAATCGAGGCAGCAAAACTAGCCGAACAAGCAGGAATCGATGTGTTCGGTGTTGGCGAGAGCCATCAAACATACTTTACAACGCAAGCCCATACGGTCGTGCTAGGGGCTATCGCACAAGCGACAACTGACATTAAAATTACGAGCTCCGCAACCGTCTTAAGTGTGTCGGATCCCGTTCGTGTTTATGAGGATTTTGCCACCATCGACTTGATTTCAGGGGGACGAGCAGAAATCGTTGCTGGACGAGGCTCCCGTGTCGGTGCATACCACTTGCTCGGAGTAGATTTACAGGATTACGAGGAGATTTTCGAAGAGAAATTAGAGCTCCTTAAGAAGATTAATGAAGAGGAACGGGTAACATGGCATGGCGAATTCCGTCCTCCCCTTGAAAATGCCCAGATCCTGCCGCAGCCTGTGAACGGGACAATTCCCATCTGGCGCGCAGTCGGCGGACCGCCTGCCAGTGCCATTAAAGCCGGGTATATGGGGATTCCGATGATGCTGACGACTTTAGGTGGACCAGCCATCAATTTCAAACACTCTGTTGACTCCTACCGTGAGGCGGCAGAACAAAGCGGTTTTGATCCCGCAACATTGCCAATCGCCACAACAAGCTTGTTCTATGTCGCAGACACAACAAAAGAAGCGTTGCAAGGTATGTATCCACATATTAATGGTGGTTTCATTGCCATCCGCGGTGCAGGCTATCCAAAACAGCAATTCGCTCAAGCTCCTGATACACGTGACGCGTTAATGGTTGGAAGCACGCAGCAAATCATTGAAAAACTTTTGTATCAATATGAACTCTATGGCATGCAGCGTTTCATGGCGCAAATTGATTTTGGCGGCGTGCCATTCGATAAGATTATGAAAAACATAGAAATAATCGGAACAGAGATCATACCGGCGATTAAAAAATATACTGCCAAATAACGAGGGGGATTCAAATGAAAATTGTTGTTTTGGCTGGCTCTATTGTAGGCTCAAAAACAAGGACAGCCGCAGTAACGGCCGTCGAGATGCTTCAAAATAAATACCCGCAGCATGAGGTCACCTTACTTGATTTGGCCGACTATACAGTCGAGTTCAGTGACGGTCGTAATTACTTTGAGTACGACGGGGATACCAAATTGGTTGCTGAGACGGTTATGGGAGCTGATGCCATTATTCTCGGCACACCTACGTTCCAAGCTTCCATTCCCGCAACCCTAAAGAATATTTTCGACTTGCTGCCTGTCAATGCCTTCCGGGATAAAGTCGTAAGCATGATCGTCACAGCAGGCACATCAAAGCACTACTTGATGGTCGAGCAACAATTAAAACCGATTTTAGCCTATATGAAAGCGAACATCGTCCCCACCTATGTCTTTATTGAAGAAAAAGACTTCTTACGCAAAGAGATTATCAATGACGATGTCCTGTTCCGTTTGGAGCGGCTAGTGGAGGATACCGTATTGACTGTAGAAGCGTTCGAGGGTATCCGCAAGAAACAAGATGAAGAATATGATTTCTAAGCATTAAGGGAATTGATCGGAATGTTCTTCTGGTCAATTCCCTTTCTTTTGGATCGCACTTTATTCTGGATAATAAATTGTCATGCTTAATCGAACTACCCGGTCTCCAGAATTCCAATACGTATGAGGCCGATCTGCTTTGAATCGGATGGAATCTCCGTTTCTCAAGGCATACTCACAATCGTTCACCCGTATCGTCAACTCGCCATCAAAAACAGTGATAAATTCCTCCGTACCCGGCTTATGGGAGGCAGAACTCAATTCCCCTTCCACGTCAATTTCAACCGAATATATTTCAAAACGTCTGTCCTCTTGAAAGGGGAAAGCGGGATAGACTCTGTACTTCCCCTCGTCTTCAGTTAAGACTTGAATTTCATTTCGTGCAACGACCTTCGTGTCAGGCTGCGGGTTGTGAATGAGCGACGTAAAAGAGATTTTCAGCCCAGTGGCTATCTTCCAAATTGTTGTCAGCGTAGGGCTCGATTCCCCTCTCTCTATTTGTCCAATCATGGTTTTACTGACTCCACTTAACTCAGAGACCTTTTCCAAACTGAGCTTTTCCCTCTCCCTGATCGCCTTTAAATTTCTTGCAAGAATGCGTTGAATGTCTTCCATCAAACTCACTCCTCCTCTATTTACAATATAGCGTCTATTCTGTACAATAAAACGAATACGTTATAAAGATCATTATAGACGTTATACAAAACTAATTAAAGGGGGATTTTTGATGCCAGTTCTATCGTTTTTACTGTTTGTAGTGGTTACCAGTTTTACGCCGGGTCCTAATAATTTGATGGCCATGGCGTTTGCTAACAAGCATGGATTAAAAAAAACGACAACCTTTTGTGTCGGCGTCGGTTTAGGATTTTTTATCATTATCCTGTGTTGTTTACTGTTTAATCGTTTGCTGTTAAACCTCATGCCTGCGATCGAACTGCCATTATCCCTCTTTGGCGTAGGCTACATGTTATATTTAGCTTATAAAATCTTGACGAGCAAAGACGCAGGCAACGATAGCTACGGCAAGGAGCATACGCATTTTTTTCTAATCGGCGCGCTACTGCAATTTATTAATCCGAAAGCCATTCTATATGGTGTTGCGGTCGTATCTACATATATTCTTCCCTACTATTCGTCAATGAGCAGCTATCTCATGCTGTCTGCTTTTTTAGGTATCGTCGGCATTCTAAGCACATTTACATGGAGTTTACTTGGCTCCCTTTTGCAAACTGTCGTAAAGCAATATCAAAAACCGTTTAATCTCTTGATGGCAGTTTTATTGGTGTATAGTGCATTTACAATTCTCGTAAAATAAACAACTCATACCACGTGCTCACCTCTTCAAGGTTCATCTCTTCCCTACAAATACTGGAACTTCCTTCCCCCTCATTCGTACAATACGAAAAGAGATTATTTGGAAGAAGGCAGAGAATGAGAAAATACATCATACTTTTTCTTATCGGGGTGGCAGTAGCCCTCGCCATTACATTTGGAATCCGCTCAAACCAAATGCAGATAGAGTTTCTGTTGACAAATTCGTAGCTCAGCTGCGGGATGAAGCCGCTATCCGGATTGCTAAAATCCCTACTGAAAAGGAGTGAATTTTCCTGTGACAAAATTAGACGCAAATTCTCAATATATCCGGTCCGTCCGCTTGCGGCAGGAACAACTGCCTCATGGCACATTCCCCTTTACCCTCCCCTTTATACGGAACTTGAATGAACTGCAGTTTCATCCAAATATTACGTATATTATTGGGGAGAACGGGATGGGGAAATCCACCTTGTTGGAAGGGATCGCGGTTGCCTATGGTTTTAATCCAGAAGGCGGTACGTTGAATTTCAATTTCTCCAGCTTTGATTCGCACTCGCAACTCGATCAATACTTGCAACTAGTGAGAGGAATTGAGCGGCCGACTGATCATTTCTTCTTTCGTGCCGAAAGTTTTTATAACGTTGCCACTAATATTGAGGAATTGGATCGACAGTTAACCTCGGCTCCTCCAATTATCAATTCGTACGGAGGCGTGTCACTGCACGAGCAATCGCATGGAGAATCCTTTTTTGCCGTTTTTAGAGAACGGTTCAGTGGAAATGGCTTGTATATTTTGGACGAACCGGAAGCCGCGTTGTCACCCCTACGGCAAATCTCTTTACTGGCACGCATGAATGAACTTGTTTTAGAGGGGTCACAGTTCATCATTTCCACTCATTCACCCATTGTCATGGCGCACCCGCTTTCCAAAATACTTGAAATTACGGAAGACGGGATGCACGAAACGACGTTGGAGGAGACTGAACACTATTCGATTATGAAACAATTTTTTGATGACAAAGATCGTTTGCTCCATCATCTTTTTCAATAGGAATCAAGTTCGCAATAGAAAATCTGGACAACCTTCTATCTTAGGTTGTCCTTTTAATGGTTGTTAGCCCTGGGGGGCGTTTTTTATTGGAATGAGGTGTGTGACAAGTTAATTTGGATCGGAAAAATTGGCGAGTCGGTGGTAACATGGCGAGAAACGGTGGTAATCGTGTGAGAGGCGGTGGTAAGGGGGTGCAGGTCGGTGGTAAAGTACCTAGAGTCGGTGGTAACGCCATTCAACTCGGTGGTAAAGCGGTGGGTGCCCTTTTATTATTGTGAATCGATCGTATTTCGCTGCGAAAGCTGCCAGGTCGCTATCACGGGGTAAATGGGTTCTATCACCGGGTAAATCACTGCTATCACCGCCTGAAACAAGTCTATCACCGGCAAAATTGAATTGATCACCACTTGACTACAATTCATGCTTCCCGGCTTGACTATGAACAGAGGAATGCCCCACGTCGTCCATCACCGAGTTGGTGAGAGGCCATAGAAAACACCTGGAAGTCGATGCTCATTCCCCAAGAAGTTGAAACTTTTCATCGGAAGGCTTGTCTTTTCCCCACCTCTCCACGCTTAGACCGCAAAGCTCAGCTTGCTAGCACTTCGTGGAGGTTTCCTTATCCAATTCATCGTAGAAATCTGCCGAAACAAGGCGTTGCCATTTTAGCGTGAAGACGAGGGAGGCTTTGTGCAAGACCAGCATGAGTGTGCCGGCTAGCAGGCGGTCGTATTTCGGTTGGACGGGAAGCTGAAAGGAGTCGAGGAAGCCAGGACCGCATAGGTGGGCGACGAGTTGGAGTAGAAATGGATTATGGGCATTTTCGAGAAAGGCGGATGCCACAAATAGCAAGCAGGCGGGCATGATGGCCAGGCCGCTCCAAAACGCATACTTTTTCATTTTACATTCACAGAAGCGCATTAACGGATCAGGCGAAGCGAGCGGCCGCCACATGCCGAATGATAAGAGGAAGAGAAGAAGCAGATAGCTCTTTTGAAAAACGGGATAGGCAACAAGGATGGATAGGATGCTGGGAATATGGTACAGAAGAAAAAGGATGGAGAAGGTGGAGAGGAATGTTACGGAAGTGAAAGGGATGGAGGGCCACCACGCAGGCTTCGTTTTTATTATGAAATCATGCCACGGTTCCGGGATGCCCAGCATCAGCAAAGGCGACACGAAGAAGAACAGCACGCTCATCTGCACCATATGCAAGGTGAAGGAGATATGGTTGAGTGTTGCAAAGGGGCTTCCAAGCATGAGAAACAAAAGAAGGCATCCGAGAGAAAAGGAGATGGGCTGCATGCGCACCACTTCGTTTTTTCCAAATCGATGTAATAGAAAGCTGTATAAAACGGCAAGGCATGTAAGGATGATCAACCAGTGCCAGCGCCATGTCAGGTTTTCGAGGAGCAGCATGTCGAGCAGGCTCAAAAGCAGAATTCCCCCTTTCCTTTATGACTATCCTATTCTATGAGTGCAGCATTTATTTATTTGATAGCCCTAGGAGCGATAAAAAAGACACGCCTCCTAGGAGACGTGCCTATCTTTGATCATACCGTGCTGCTTTCGTGTTTACGCTCAGCCAATTGGCCGCCGTTCTTCAAATACAATTCAATGCCTTCTGCCGCCCGGTATGCGAGAGCACCGATTGTCGCGGTCGGATGGTGGCCGGCGAATTGAGGGAAAGCGGATCCGCCGACGACGAACAGGTTGTCGACATCCCACATTTGCAAGTAATTGTTCACCGCGGATGTTGCCGGGTCGGCTCCCATGATTACCCCTCCGGCATAGTGCCCGCCGTCATACACATGGTCGAACTCCTGCGGCACTTCATCCTCGTCAATAATGTCCGCGCCCATGGCCTCCATGATTTCCCGGCATTTTTCAATACCGAACTTGGCGATGTTTCGGTCTTGGTCCGTATACCGATTCGTGATTCGAAGCAACGGATCGCCGTGTTCATCTTTGTACGTCGGATCAAGGCTCGTATAATTATGCCACCACGACATGATGGCAGACGTGTACCATACGATCAGTGAGCGATTGGTATAGAAAATGGAGTTTTTCTTGAATTCCGGTCCCCATGTCGGTGTTCCCTTTGGCACATGGTTTCCTGCGATGGCGCCTTGTCCATATTGACGCATCTCAATGCCGCCGCCATTGATGAAATCTAGATTTGTATGATCGAAATTATCACCTGCGAAATCACCGAGTGTGCCGCCTAAAGCGCCTGCTCCCGCATAGTAGTTAAACTTTTGATTTTTAAAGTACCCTCTGGCCCCAAGGAACGTGATGCCAAACTGGCCGTTAAAATTCCGGCCGATGACTCCTTTTCTCGTGTTCGGATCATAGGGCTGGCCGATTCCTGACAGGAAGAGCAACCGGTTATTCGTAATGGAGAATGCTGCCAGCACGACGACATCCGCAGGCTGTTCAAACTCTTCACCCGTCATTGTATCTACATAGAGGACTCCTGTCGCCTTTCCTCCTTTATAGAGAACACGACGCACATTAGCGGATACCCTTGCCTCATAATTCCCTGTCTTCATGGCCGTTGGCAATACCGTGACAAGCGGGTCAGATTTGGCCCCGAAGTCACATCCATACTGCGTGCAAAATGAACAATACATACAAGCGTTCATCGCCTCGCCGTCCGGATTTGTATAAGATTGCGATAGATTGCCTGCAGGTACTTGATAAGGGTGATAGCCCAGCTTCTTTGCCGCTTCTTTAAACAACTTGATTGGAACAGATTCCTTCATAGGCGGATTTGGATAATCGCTTGAGCGTTCGGGTCCAAGCGGATCAGGTTCTCCGGAAATCCCCGCCGTCTTCTCCCACTTATCATAGTATTTATCCATTTGCTCATACGTGATGCCCCAATCCTGGATCGTCATGCCTTCCGGGATTTTATCCTTGCCGTACCTCTCAATCGTTTTTGTTCGAATTTCAAAATCGTACGGCTTCCAACGATACGTGGCACCTGCCCAGTGGACACTTCCGCCACCAAGATCGGTCCCCGCCATGAATTCATGGCGTGTCCGCACTGGCAATGCGACTTCGTCAAGATAATTCCGGGATGTAATCGTTTCAGACGAGAGATTCTGCATCATTTCATAACGATTCGTATAACGAAGTTCATCTTTCACGCCGATATAGTCTTCACGAACTTGATTCTTTCCGCGCTCCAGTCCAACCACCTTATAGCCTGCCTTCGACAATTCCGCCGCAATGACACCGCCTGCCCAGCCAGTTCCCACGACAACTACATCTACTTTTTTCAACTTTGTTACCATATCAAATACCTCCCCTTAATGTCCTTGATAATTCCGTAAGCTTTGCTGGTCCAACACGATGAACTCTTCTGCGTCGACCTGAGCGGCATAACTTGCCCGAGGCCCTGGATATTCCTTCATCTTCCATCCCATCATGTCTTTGTTCCCGCCGTATACCGGATCGCAATAAGCGCCCTCCAACGTGCACGAACGGAGCAGGTTAAAGAAGTTTTGCGAGCCCACACCCGAAAGCTCGTACGCTCCGGCTTCAAACTTCTTTAACACATCATCCTGCTGATCCGGATTCGCCTCCACGAATCGGGTCCCGAACTCCTCCTGGGCGACCCGGTCCATTTCCCGGAGTCCGAGAATGAAAATTTCTGACCTTGTCATTTTTGTCTGATACCGCGGGGAAGGCACTGGGACTTGCGTATCCGCATTCGGCCCCTGGCTGTCCTGGTCTTTGTTTTGGTTATGATTGCCTGTATGTTTCATATTCAAGACAAACGGACCTTTCATATATTCCTTCGCATTGCTGCCCCAGTCCGTATTCAACTGCTTGTCAATAAAGTACGGAACCCCCAGCTCAATAGCCCCCGGTCCCAGCTCGTCCTTCGGCAAAATGCGCTCGGTTGCCGCCGAAAGGATATCGAAGTCCTCGACACGGCTAAAAAATACCCGGGCTTCCTGAAGGCCGCCACTACTCTCCATGGCGGGTGCCACTTCCGGCTTCTGCTGCAGCTGATTCGTCAACAATCCACCGATCAGGCCGCCCCCGACAAGCCCCCCTGCCACAAGCCCTGTATTCTTAATAAATGTACGCCGGCTCATCCCTTTATTGCCGTTTGTCTCTGTTGGTTTCTCTGACACTGCATGACTCCTCCTTATTTGACTGCATACTTTCTATCCATGCTTTCCAAAACCATCCAATCGTATTCATATAGTTGAAGGAGTAAGAGAAAAGAAGAACCGCCTGAATGGAGGTGACGGTAAATGAAGTAAGGCTTTAGTAGAGATAGTTGGGATTCGAGTAGTTGGTGTGTGCTACAGGGAGAAGGATTCATAATATTTCTCCGACAGAGTGCCAGAGATAAGTCAGGGGATGTTAAACAGCTGGGTGAGGTTGGTACCAAGGGGTTCATATACAAATTTCTTTCCACACAGTTTGCGATCATGGGTTTCAACGTACTTTTGCAGAGTGGGATGTTTTATAAGCCCGAAAGTAGGTTGGGAGTTTCCAACCTTCACATGTCGTGTTGTTACAGCTGCCCGCTGCTATATGTATATACAAAAAAGACCAGGTGCGCCAACACCCAGTCATTTGCAACTAACACCCGCATGAAGTGCGGTTTATTGCTAAGAGTAACCACCCTGCCCATCTGCAACAAATGGTGGTTGCTTATTGCTACAGCGGCTGTCGCAGTATGGAAAGCCGATCTGCAGAACTTATTATCCCTCAAGAGATGGCACTCATGTCCACATCCATTTCCAAATCTCTTTCGGTGTCGCATTTTTACCATACATCAAAATACCGATTTTAAAGATTTTCCCCGCTGCTTTCATTGCTAACCAAATAGATAGCAGTAGTACGGCGATGGAGATCATAATTTCCACCCAAGGCCATTGTTCCAGCTGAGCCAGTCGGAATAGCAATACACTGGGTGCCGTAATTGGAACAAAGGTCAGCACTTTGGCGATTAGCCCATTTGGATCGCTAAGAAGTGGTCCTGCAAAGACAAACGGCAAGAATGGAAGCATCATAACGATTCCTTGGAAATTGCTTGTCGCTGTCATATCTTCAACCGTAGCCCCGATGCTGACAAAGATGGCTGCGAAGAGAAGGTAACCCGTCAAAGCAATAAACAATAACACGAGCAGTTGCGGAACCAATAGGTATTCCAATAATGGAAAATCGATTTTCCACAACGCAATCGGAATTAAAAAGAGCAGCCAGACTGTCACTTGCGTAATTCCCAGGACAAAGTAACCGATAATTTTCCCTTGCATGAGTTCAGTTGTCGTAACCGAGGAGAGGACGATTTCTGCAACCTTCTCTTTCTTCTCTTGTGATGCTGACGTGAAAATCATCATGCCTGTCATGACGATTGAAAAGAGGACGATCCCGGCTACCACTCCTGGAATCAAATGCTTCATCCTGTCGGCTTCTCCCACTGCAGCCGCCGCTTCCTCTCCGGACGAAACAGCTTCCACTTGAATTCCCTTTTCCACAATAGTCAATTGTTGATCGGTCAGTCCCGATTGATTTAACTGTTGTTGACGGAGCGGCTCGACCAGTATGCCTGTTTCGTTTAAGAAACGGTCGTGAATGTCTTTGCTCGTATATACACGAATCTTTCCGTTCTCCAGCCCTTCTTCTGTTAATGCAATATAGGCTGTATGATCATGTTCCTTAACAAGCTTTGGAAATTCAGACTCGCTTGCCTCTGTCCTTTGAACATCCCAGTTCGCTTCGTTTTCAGTCGCTGCTTGTACGACTTGTTTATAAACACCGATTTCATCCAGCACATGTACAGTAATCTTCTCATTCGACTCTTTATTAAAAAAGGAAGGGACAAATGCAAACAGCATAAAGATAATCGGTGTGCTAATTAATGAAATCAAGAAGGATTTGTTTTTTAAATTCCGCCTGATTTCCCAACGGGCCACTTTCCAACTATTACGCATGTACTTCCTCTCCCTTCTCAATTACCAGCTGCGAGTGGTTGCCTGTCGCGACATCAATGAAAATCTCGTGCAATGAAATCCGATCGATCGACAGCTCTTGAATATTCAGGTGATCGGGAAGCGAGCGCAGCCATGCAGCCGGTTTGATATCTTGTTCGAGATATAAAATCGTAGCCTCGTCTCGGGTTTCGACTCGTTGCACCTGAGGGATTGATTCCAAAATAGGAAGGGCATTTGTCCCTTTGATTGTGCATTTAAAATTAGCATACTGATTTTTCACATCTTCCAGCGTGCCATAAATGACTTTCTTGCCTCGATTGATCATAAACAAACGGTCACATACTTGTTCCACCATGTTCATCTGGTGCGAAGACAACAATATGGCTGTACCATTGTTGGCCAAGTTCTGAATTTCCGTCTTAAATACTTCTTGACTAACCGGGTCCAAACCGGAAAATGGCTCATCCAAAATTAGCAATTCGGGTTCATGTATGATGGAACCGATAAATTGCACTTTTTGCCCCATTCCTTTGGAGAGCTCTTCAACCGAGACATTCCCCTTTCCTTCCAGACCTAGTCTTTTCAAGTAGTCAAGCGCCCGTTGCTTAGCTTTCTTTAGCGGATAATCCTTCAGCTCCGCTAAATATAAAATCATATCCATTACTTTCACGTTTTTATACAAGCCTCGTTCCTCCGGCAAGTATCCGATTTTATGGCGGGGAATATCA
This sequence comes from Sporosarcina sp. AD_1, assembly GCF_057373025.1. Lineage (NCBI taxonomy): Bacteria > Bacillati > Bacillota > Bacilli > Caryophanales > Caryophanaceae > Sporosarcina > Sporosarcina sp. AD_1. Next base: position 26,153 of record NZ_JBPVIR010000007.1, on the reverse strand, counting down.
CCTGGCTGGCAGCCATGAAAATGAACTGTTCCTTCATCTGGATACATGATCCCCATTATATTTCGGATGGTTGTCGACTTTCCGGCTCCATTCGGCCCTAAAACCGCCATAATCTCCCCTTTTTTCACCTCAAAGGAGATATCTTCGATCACCTTTCTATTCTTAAATGATTTACCTAAGCCTGTCACTGTTAAAACAGTTTCCACTTTGAACCCCTCCCCTTCTCTTTGTATATTCATTAACCCCTTCGCAGTCTGCTTAATTTATAGCTACATCCGATGTAAGGCATCCCCGTGAAAATTAATACCAAGGAGGACAGGTAGCTCAATATTCCGGAAGCATTTCCCATCCCTTTAGGCACCCAGCCGTAATTACTCAGCATAGCGACCATGGATAGCAAAAGTGTAATCACCAAAGTCGGCAACGCAATGATCCCCATATATCTCTTTTGCGTCTCGTATTTATCAATAGTGGTCAGTTGATCCGTATGAATGGGAGTCGTTCCCGCCGGCGCACTAAAAATATGAATTTCCTTACCAACTGAACAAACATGTGTCCAGCCAGACATCTCAAAGAATGTAAAGTACTCCTCATCCGCCCTCTTTTGATAATCCAGCGAGTACTCGATATCTTGCGGTTTTCCACTCCGTAACACATATCCAAGACAATGCATCTTTTCCAGCAGCCACCCCTCACTAGCAAGCTCCCGTAATCGTTCCATATCGCTATGTTCTGTAAATGCCAAGCCGCCGCTAAAAATATATTTAGTTTTTGTCATTTACAATTCACCCGCACTCTTCAAAATTTCCTCAGCATGTTGCACCATATCCCGTCTGCGCTCCACTTCCTGTTTTAGCAGCTCAATCCCTTTTCCCGTTGCCCGATAGGTTTTCTTCTTTTTATCCCCCAGTTCTGTAATTTCGATTAAGTCGGCGGCCTGCAGCTTCTGAATCGTGGAATACAGAGATGCCGGTCCAATGGAGAATTGGCCCTTTGTCATCTCTTCCACCGCCTGCATTACGACATATCCATGATTCTCTTGCACAAAGCACAAGAGAATGTAATAAGCCGTATCCGTAAGCTCTCCCATCTCTAATGAACGATTTCTAGCCATATTTTCCTCCTGCTCACATATATCACTTAACGATATATCAATAAATGAAATATATCATTAAGTGATATATGTGTCAATCTAATAAATGATATTCCCTTTGGGCTAGTTGTAGACGATGGCTACATAGACTACGTCCATCGTTTTGATAAATAATTTTCTAGACTGGAAATAAAAAGGGGAAGAAAAAACATTACGTAAATGTTTTTTCTTCCCCTGATTTTATCGGTCCCACTTAGTGTCTAACTTTAACCGAGCATTGCAAGTTCATTGTGATAAAATGATTTAATTCCACCAATACTTCATTTCTTTACATGAATGGTGAAGGAATTAATTTGCGGGACGGATACCGCTATTAATTTGTGTGATGTGGACATATCTTCGTAAAATCATATGTACATAATAAACAATCTTATCCTTATTAAGATAATACAATTCCCTTGAAAAGTGGTTGGTTTAAATCATGCTTAAGTGGATGGTTCTCGGAAACGTTTTATATTTTAAAATTATAACGTATAGAATAAAAAATTTATTTATAAAAAGGAGTAAGGCATGAAGGTAGCTCTTATAGTTGCAGCCATTTTTGTATTCATTGTTTTAGCTATCGGACTAATTGTGACCATATCCGTAGCTAACTCTATGAATAGAGATTACAACGGGGGAAAAAGTTTTTCCAGTCTACTATGGGTTTATGTTTTAACAATTCCATTTATTATTATAGTGACTTTTATAGCGATAGCTATATTTTATTAACAACGGAGGACGGTTCGTGAACAGTGAAAAATCATTTTTTTCATGTCCCAAGAGCCGTCTAAAAAGTTCTTATTATGCTTATTGGATCCCCTTGAAACCCTTTGACCAGGCACTCGTTCCCTGAAATATGTACCACAGCAACTCAATTCTAGGGAATAATGTAGATACTTTTCAAACATTAAACCCCATAACTTCTTAGCGCTTTGACAAACCTTGAAATTCCTTCTTGTATTGAAGCTCCGTTACCTTTGCCATAAGTAAATCGGGCGTACCCACTTTTTGAGCCCATTATTCTCCCAGGTACAAATGAAACACCATTTCTCATGGATTCTTCAAGTAGCTTATATTCATCAATTTCGTCAGTTATTTTACACCATAAATGAATTCCGCCTTGTGGCACTAAATATGTAACCTCATTAGATAAGCTGTCCAATGCTAAAATTAACGCATTCCTACGCTCCCTCAATTGAATCCGTAAATTTGAAACATGTTTTTCAAATTGGGGGGAATTTAGAAATTGATTCGCTATCCATTGAGGAAAAACACTATGGCCAAAGTCGATTTGCTGTCTGCCATCCGACAAACGCTTGATCACCTTTTCGGGACCAATAATCCAGCCAATGCGTAGTCCTGATGCAACAACTTTAGATAACGAACTAATATATAAAACATTTTCATTACCGTCCATTGACTTTAACGTAGGTCCAATGCATCCGTCGAAAGATGTCAAATTATAAGGATCATCCTCTATTATGGGAATACCGTACTTTGAGGATAATTCCAATATTCTCTTTCGGCGTTCCAGAGACATTTTTGTGCCCGTAGGATTTTGATAATCAGGATTTAAAAAGAGCATGCGAATTCGATATTTTCTTTGTAAAGTTTCAATATCATCAGGATTTACGCCATATTGATCAACTGGTAGTAATAGAGTTCTAACACCAAATGATTGAAAGATCGGTAAAGAAAATGCATAGGATGGGTCTTCAATCGCTACAGTATCCCCTGGTTTTAACAAGCATTGAACGATGAGGTGGATTGCTTGCTGAGCACCCGATGTAATCAATACGGAATCCGGCTCAACATCCATATTTTTATATGTTTTTACATGCTTACAAATGGTCTCCCGTAATCCTTCATCGCCTAAAGGATGATCGTAACCTAAGTGCTCATCAAACGCATGCTCCTTAAAAATCCTAGCGAATTGGACATTAGGTAGTAAATCTGCCGCAAGTTCCCCGCTTGATAGGTTAATCATTCCTTTTTGATCCGTTTCATTACGAAGTTTCTGTACTAACGGAAGATTTGGAAGAAATGAGCCATCCTCTACATATCTCCCCCAATTGGGGACCCTTTTTTGAGTTAGTCCCCATATATCCGTATTTATATAAGTGCCGCTTCCTTTTTTTCTGACAATTAATCCGATCGCCTCTAGCTCATCATAAGCAGTCACAACTGTACTCCTATTTATCTGTAACTTTTTTGCTAACTCACGTTCAGATGGCAATGGCTGGTCTTGAGATAAATCTCCCGATATAATCCCATTCTCTATTTGTTCTACAAGTTGCCTATACATAGGTTTTTTTATTGAACGGTCCAGCATAAATTGCAATATACTCCACCCTTTATTTATAAGTTTTCAATTATTTTCAAAACGATATAATTAAGGCTATTATATCACCTCCTAGACATCCGCTTTGTTTAAACCTTCGTGAAAACTATTCTTACTTTAGATTCTTGCCCTCAACTCGTATACTTCCTCTATTTATGCGATAATAATAGAACTAACGTTTCATCGTATAAAGAAAAGAGGGCCTATTGTGAAGCCAGTTATTTTATCGGAAAAACCGTCCCAAGCCAAAGCATATGCAGACGCTTTTTCCACACGTCGACACGAAGGTTACTTAGAAATTAACCCATGCCCAACCTTTCCAGAAGGCGCCTATATTACGTGGGGTGTCGGCCACCTCGTCGAACTGAAAGAGCCGCATGCATATAATCCATCCTGGAAGCGTTGGTCGCTCGGTAGCCTGCCAATCTTGCCAGACCGTTATGAGTTTCAAGTGGCGAAAGGGAAGTTCAAGCAGTTTCAAGTGGTGAAGAAATTAATTCGCGGGACAGATACCGTTATTAATGCTTGTGACGTGGATCGGGAAGGTTCGAATATTTTCTATAGCATTTACAACCAGACGGGCGCCCGCAATCAGAGGATTTTGCGTCTCTGGATTAATTCGCTGGAGGTCGACGAAGTCCGCAAAGGGTTTGCGAATCTTCGGGACAATCGCAAGGACTTGATGATGTATGAGGAGGCGAAAGCCCGGCAGATCAGCGACTGGCTTGTCGGGATGAACGGCTCCCGGCTGTATACGTTGCTCTTAAAGGCTAAAGGAGTGCAGGAAGTTTTTCCGATTGGCCGGGTGCAATCGCCGACAGTTTATCTGATTTATCAACGCGAAAGGGAGATCGAGACGTTTGTGTCGGAGCCGTTTTTCGAGGTGGAAGCAGAGTTTCGGGCGGAGCATGGCACGTATAAAGGCAAGGCGAAAGTGAAAGAGCCGAAGCGGGAAATTGTACAGGAATTGCTCGCGAAGCATGGCATCCGGCCGGATTCACCCGGCACTATCATGTCCGTCACTCATGCGGATAAACGGACGCCGCCACCGCAGCTCCACTCGCTTTCCACCTTGCAGGCGACGGCAAATCGCAGGTGGAAGACGAGCCCTGCGAATGTCTTGAAAATCATGCAGGGGCTATACGAGAAAAAGCTCGTCACCTACCCCCGTACTGATACCCGGCATATTACGCCGAATGAATTTGCTTATTTGAAAGATCAGGTCGGGGCCTATCAACAACTCATTAACGAGCCGTTTCAGGTCGCTTCCCTTTCGCCAAGTAAGCGTTATGTGGACAGCTCTAAAGTTCAGGAGCACTACGCGATCATCCCGACGAAAAAGGTGCCGACGCAGGCCGTCCTTGGCCGCTTGTCGCCGCTCGAGCGGAATTTATACGAAGAAATTGTGCGGACCACGCTCGCCATGTTCCACCGTGATTATCTCTATACAGAAACGAAAGTGACAACCGATGTGAACGGTCTGCCTTTCTTCACAACCGGGAAGACCGAGCGTGACATCGGCTGGAAGTCTTTATTCAAAAGCTCGAAAGATGACAAGGAAGAACCTGCTTTGCCGCCACTTCGACAGGGGGAACCCGTGTCGAGTAAAATTGGCATCAAAGAAGGCAAGACGATGCCGCCGAAGCCGTACACGGAAGGCCAGCTCATTACGATGATGAAAACATGTGGGAAGCTCGTCGAAGATAAGGAAGAAACCGATATTCTGAAAGAAATTGAGGGGCTCGGGACCGAAGCGACTCGAAGCAGCATTATCGAGACGATAAAAAAGCACGGCTATATTTCCGTGACGAAGAATATTGTCTCTTTGACGGCTAAAGGACGAGTCCTTTGCCAAGCAATTGAAGGCAACTTGTTGGCGAGCCCTTCGATGACCGCCAAATGGGAAGCGTATTTGCGAAAAATCGGGAATGGCGAAGGAACGAGCCAGCATTTTCTCGATAATATTGCGAAGTTCATTGCCAAATTATTAGTGGAAGTGCCAAGGCAATTGGAGGCGAAGCCAATAGATGCAACAGCAGTGCCTCCCCGCCCATCCAAATCCCGCGGCTCCTATCAAACGGTTGAAGTGGCGCCGTGTCCAGCCTGCAAAACCGGCATGATTTTAGCTCGTAAAGGCTTCTATGGCTGCAGCAACTATAAAAATGGCTGCAAACAAACTTTTCCGGGCCTTTATTTAAAGAAAAAGCTGACGCCCGCTCAAGTGAAACTGCTCTGTACTAAAGGAAAAACAAACGTAATCAAAGGTTTCACCGCCAACAATGGCAATCAATTCAATGCTAGTCTTTCGCTTGAAAACGGTAAATTGAATTTAGTGTTTCAATAAATCTGCAATTAAAAACGACGGAGCACCTGGTATAGGGCTCCGTCGTTTTTGTTTTTATTCTATTTCTGCTTCGCTGTCTGGCTCAGTAGCAACATCCGCCTCAACTGGTTTCTTTGAAAAGAGCGTGTGCAAAATCAACCCTGCAATAAACCCGATGAGTGCTGGCACGAGCCAAGCAAATCCATTTTCACTGAACGGCAATCTGCCGACCGCTTCACTGATGAAAGGGATGTGAATATGATGGGCTGTGATCGTTTCAAACGTACTCACGCAAATCGTAAACAGGATAGCTCCTCGGTAGCCCCCGGCATTGGGGATGAATTTATTGAAGACACCTAAGAACACTAACACGATCGCGACAGGGTACAGCACTGTGAAAATCGGCATCGCATAGTCCACAATTTTACCGACTCCCATGGAGCCAACTGCGATTCCAACTACACTGATAATGAATACCCATACCCGATAACTGATTTTTTCTTTCGATAATTTATGCAAGAAGTCTGCAATCACGGCCATCACGCCGATCGTAGATGTTAAACATGCCAGCGCAACGGCAATGGCTAATGCTATTGAACCGAAGTTTCCAAGCAAGTGCTGAACAATTTCTGAAACAAGCGCCGTGCTCTCAATATCGGAAGGAAACACCGAGCTGCCGCTCGCTCCGATAAACAACAAGCCGCCATATACGATCAACAGCCCGATTCCTGCGATGACCGTCCCCGTCAATGCGACTTTACGGACTTGTCTTCCTCGATATCCATAACCGATAATTGCCGCAATAAAGATCGGCGCACATAAAATACCTGTTACGACATCACCTGTTTGGTAGGCGCTGATAAAGGCATCTGAAAAAGGAGCCTTGGAACCCGTGTCAATCGGCGTTCCGATTGGCGAGAAAATCCCTTTTCCGACGATGAATAATAAGATGATCACCAAAAGCGGTGTAAGGATTTTCCCTATTTTATCAATGACGTTCGACTTGTCCATCGCAAAGTAAAAACTGATGGCGAAGAACAAGACAATCGTAACAATTTGAGGTACTTGAGGAAATAAAATGCCCACTCCTAGTTCATGCGTAGTCGCCGCCATTCTAGGAATCGTGACAAACATTCCGATGCCGACCATCAGAGCCAGATTAAATACAGCATAAAACCAAGGACTGATTGGTCTAGTCAGCTCTTCAAATTTCCCGTTTGCGTTTAAGATTGCAATGACCGCAAGTAATGGCAGGACGATGCCCGTAATACAAAATCCGATTAACGCCGGAATCCAATCCGTCCCTGTCATATTACCAATGCTCGGCGGAAATATGAGATTCCCTGCGCCAAAGTAAAGCGCAAACAAGGCAAAGCCTAAAATGATGCTATGTCGAATCGTTTGTCCCATTCTGTTCACCTCTTCGTTGTCTCTCTCTTGGATGGAACCGTTTTCAAATCTTTCATTAACGACCGTTCCATCATTTGTTGTCCTTGTAATAAGAATGTTTTCTATTCTTTCACTATACCGAACGTCTCCATAAAAAAAAGAGGGGAAGTTTTTTCCCTCTCTCGTCAAAAAATTTTTACCTTAATTCATATTTCGTTAACTTGTATTTCAATGTCTGCTTGGAAACGCCCAGCCGCCGCGCCGTTTCTGCAATTATGCCATTTGCCTTGTTCAATTCCTCTGCAATAATCGCTCTTTCATACTCATCGACTTTCTCTTTTAAGTCCATTATTTTCCGCTCTCCCGGTACATCCAGCCGGTTTTCGTGATGCCGAATTTTTCTTGGCAGATCATCTACGGAAATGACACCTTCCTGCATTTGATTAATGGCTGTCTCAATGGCATTTTTCAGTTCTCTAACGTTGCCCGGCCACGAATATTGATGGAACAATTGGATGACCTCTGGCACCACTGCCTCAATCGCTACATTCATATGTTGCTGATAAAAACGGATAAACTGCCAGACGAGCAGTTCAATATCCTCTTTCCGTTCTTTCAACTCAGGCAAGTCGATTTGAATAACACCGACACGGTAATAAAAGTCCTCACGCATCCGCTTTTCTTGTAATAATGTTTCCGGCTCTTCATTGGTCGAAGAAATGAGGTGGACATCTAAACGGATATCCGTTGTTCCTCCTAAGCGGCGGATTGTCTTTTCTTCGATTACCTGCAATAGCTTGGCTTGAAGCTGAGGGCTTAATTCATTAATACCGTCAAGGAATAACGTACCGCCATTCGCCTGTTCAACAATGCCGATTTGTGTTTCTCCGTCATACTCTGTTCCCCATAGAACCTGATCCGCCCGATCTTCAGACAAGGCACGGCAATTCAACGTGATAAACGGCTGGCCAAAACGGTTGCTTCGATTATGGATCGCCTGTGCCACGATCTCTTTTCCCGTTCCTGTCTTTCCATAGATCAGGATAGTTGAATCATGCTGGGCAATGCGCTCCATTTTTTCTTTGATCGCTTTCATTCCCTCATTCTGCGTAATGAGATCGTCTATCGTATAAACTGTATTGTTTTTTCGGTAAATTTTATGGGTGGAGTAGTGATCCAAGTAGTGCATATGCTCTTTTGAATAAAAATGCTTGGAAAATTCTATGGCGCCGACCACAACACCATTCTCCTCAATCGGATATGTGGAACTGAGCGAATCATAGGTTTGTCCTGTTTTCGTTACGAGTTTCTGGTGGACCATCGTCATCGCTTCACCCGTATGTAATACCGTCATAATGGTACTGTTCTCATCTGTTAAATTCGTATAAAACGAAGTGACTTTCTTGCCTAAGAAATCCTCCGGGCGATGGCCTAACTTGGACAACACATTCAAGTCAGCCAAGTCATAGTAAAGCGTCTTCCCTTTATTATCAACGACCAGAACATTATCAAAATCCGATAACCGTTTGAAATTTTCCAAGTCTCGTATCATCTAACCCCACCTTACTCCACGCTGTTTAATCACTGCTTACACATTTCGAAAGAACAGAAGCAGTGCAATGATAATGGCCAGCATAACGACATAAAACAAAATTTTCTTCACCACAAGCAATCCCTCCTTGTCTTGTTTGTTCCACAAGACATGGCAGATTCCCTTTTATTATTTGCTACTTGCTTACGCTGAATTCATTTTATTTTAGCAGTCTTCTTCTAACGGAAAAAGCGGATTGCCTTTGGAATGTTTTATCAAATGGATGAAACTGATATCCCGAAAGAAATTGAGGGGTTCGGGACGGAAGTTACACAAAGCAGGTTGATCGAAATGATAAAAAAGCATGGCTATATTTCCGTGACGAAGAATATTGTTTCCCTGACGACTAAAGGACGAGTCCTTTACCAAGCAATTGAAGGCAACTTGCTGGCGAGTTCTTCGAAGGTTTCACCGCCAACAATGGCAATCAATTCAATGCCAGTCTGTCGCTTGAAAACGGCAAACTAAATTTAGTATTTCAGTAAGTCAGCAATTAAAAACGACGGACCCCCTGTAATAGGGCTCCGTCGTTTTAGTTTCAATTCTACTTCTGCATCTCTGTCCGTCTCCGCCACAACAGCCACCTCAACTGGTTTCTTTGAAAAGATCGCGTGCAAGATCAATCCCGTAATAAACCCGACAATCGCCGGTACAAGCCAAGCATTTCATTTTCACGGAACGGCAATCTGCCGACCGCTTCGTTAATAAGGGAAAGTGAATATGGTGTGCTGTTTTGGTTTCAAACATACTCACGAAAATGGCAAATAAGATGGCTCCCCGGTAGCCCCCGGCATTGGGAATGAATTTATTTAGGACATTATCATACGCTAACTCTCTAATATTCTTGATTCTTTTGCCATGGTTCAAAATATCATCTTTTTTTCATCAAATATATTTTTAAATAATATATTAATTTAATTAATTTTATAAAATAATGTTAACAACATAGTTAAAACTATTCGTATATCCATTTTATTGTCTTTGATCAAAACATAAAAATATAAAAACAACTCTTCGCATTAAAAAGTGCTAAATAATTGTCGGCACACAAATTTTTTTAGCTTTCTTTAATATGATATAGTAGTGATATAGTTGATATAGTTGTACAACGAAATATTGATACTCCCCTTTGATAACCCTTTCAAATTTTGTCACTTATCCACTTGTGAATATACGGAAATTCCCCAGAGGAAGAAAACGTCAAGACGTTCTATTTAAATAAACAATCTTTTGTTTTGTATATATAGTAAATTAAAAGCCTTTAAAATAAAAGGCTTTTAATTTACACTTAATAAGAACCTGTGTTCCCAAAAATACTGTAACTAATAAAAAGGAGGATATTGATATGCTTGAAGATATCGAAGTATTGGAAATGTTGCAGCCTAAGATTCAAAGTGTCTTGTCAAAAACTAACTTCCAGGAAAGAAATGATCTCGAACAAGAACTAAAATTGAAAGTACTATCCAAATTACCGAATATCAACAAAGTAAATATCCCCAATTTTTTTGAGCTTCTTGATAAAGAGATTATCCCAAAGTAAATCAAAACAGAGAGCTATTCACAACCGAATAGCTCTCAGACTGTAGACAAAGTCACTTTGAGATGAATAGAATTGCATATACCAATCGGCAGTGAGCGCAACTTCGCTTTCCATGGGCTTGGCTTCAGCCTCCTCGTCACTCCGTTCCTGCGGGGTCTTCAGCTCAAGCTATTCCCATAGGAGTCTTCGTTGCGCTCCCTGCCTTTAATACAATTTCTTAATTGTTGAGTAAATACATGAAGACTCTCTAAACTTCTTTTATACGAGGTCTATCATATTAATTATTAATAACAACATACCTTGTTAGCAGAACATCCGTTGATTGGAGCGGAAGACGTCGACTCCTGGGGGATCAGCGGGACAGGTGAGACCCCACAGGGAGGGCAGCGGACGAGGAGGCTCACCGCCCGCCCCCCGGAAAGCGACGCCAGAAGCGTAAATCAACTTTACTAGGAATCTAAATGTAAGTAGCGGTTGTATATTATTTTTATACGCCACAACAAATTAATATGCTTTTGTCTACGCTCTGAGAGCTATTCACAACCGAATAGCTCTTTTTTGTGGATTTTTATATTACTGGTTGTAGTATTCTTTATTTTTATCCCTTTACATTAAAACGAAGCCAATGTCAGTTCCTTCATAACAAAAAAAGAACTAGTGAAACTAATACGTACATTAGAGGAGGATGTAAAATGAGTGACGTCGATTTATTTCAATTGATAGGGAATTTCGGTTTTCCGATTGTGATGACGGTTTACTTATTACACCGGTTCGAAAAAAAAATAGAAAGATTAGAACAAGTAATACAAGAATTAGCTAAAATCATATCCATAAAAAGAAAATGACTACTTGACGAATGGAAAAGGACACTGAACCTACACATGTTTGGTCCTTGCTCCTTGTTCTCCTCCATAATTCCAAAAGACATATCCATCTTCAGTTTCATAATACTTCATTCAATTTTAGGATAAACAATCAATTAATTCCTCTGTCAGAATCAGATCTCCAAGGACGTAGTTCAATTGCCCAGACTTACCACTATACTTCGTAAAAGAGGAAACTCTCTTTATGAAGGTAACGAGTTCGTCAAATATTAACTTCAAGCTTCCCATTTGCTTGTAAAGTTTACCGAGCAGTCAGTGCCTGCTTGTTCAAAATGGCCAAAGAGTGGCAGGCAACAGATAGTGATTCGTATGTATTTGACTATCGATTCTCCTATTACCGCCGCCCGGGTGGCAGAATTCATAACGAAAACCATAATAAACTACAAAACGCTCAACCTTTGACCGAACCCTTTTTTCATTCGGAGGAACTATCTTTCACCACGATTATCGAAACGAGGTCTGTGTAACTCCTCTAGAGAAAAGATCATATCCTCTAGCCTATTAAGAATGCAATCACGGTTTTGGGAAAGGAATACTTGAAATAGAAAGCGCTGCTGTAGAGGAAAGAGAGCACTAGATAATGCCCCAATGGCCTCTTCTCCTTTCTATAAGAATGAAGCTTCCACCATATCCAATTATCGTTTGGCCCCCTTTTAGATCTCATAGCTCTAAATTAAACAGACTACGGATTAATTTTTCGTAGTCTGTTTGATCTTTCTTTAGATTTGTTACTGAACTCAGTCCGGGTAAAGTTTAGCAAATACGGCATTACGAATAGCATGCATTCTGCTATAAATATTTTTACCTGGACATAATGTTGCAGATATATCCTTGTGACCAACTATTTTAGATGGCTCTATGTTGTAATCGTAGCAAAGCCATGCTAATAGATTTACTAATCTAGATTCTTGGGTTGCAGTAAAAGACCGCTCTTCGTAGTTACCATGAACGGAAACACCAATAGAATAACTATTAGCATTACCTGCATGATAACCCACTTTAATACTAGGATTGCCTTCAAGGATCGTACCGTTTTTCCCAATAGTAAAATGATAAGCCAAGTCACAGTAATTAATGCTTTTAAAATAATCTTGCAACCATTTCTGATGCTGATTTTCTGTCCGTTTAGAAACAGTGGTGTTATTAGAAGCACAGTGATGAACTATGATTTGAGTAACAGAACTCTTTGCTAACTTAGGAAGAGTACAACTAGGTGCTGTTGCCCCCCATTGGCTTCTAGTAGTCATAGAAGGTTTTGGTTGATAAGTTTTAGCCATGGGTTTTCCCCTCTTTCATATTATTTTTTGTTATTACTTAAAGGGGAGTTAAGAGGAAATTTACAACCTACGTTAAATTTTTTTCGTAATTTATGTTACTTTATTTATGTCCCTTCTTTGAGATTTTCAAGTAGGGACGTTTTCTTTTCCTTTTTTTCACAAAAAAATACCCAGAAAGAACACGCAGAACGTGCCCAATCCAGGTTTTCCTGTTATGTTAAAGCAAAATTTTTCACATTATTGAAGTTAGGCGCTTACTCAGTGAGATGATCAAGTTTTTTGTCTTGAGGGGTTCCTGAGTGGTTAGTTTTTTTGCTTAACAATTGATTCGTTGTAGAGCAGACCTCGATTAACTATACTTTACTCCTTACCTTTTTATATTCCAAGCTCTTCGTTACATCTATTGCATGAATCAACTCATGTATTTCCAATTCAAGTTTATTTATCTTTTTTTCAAATCGTTGTAACAAATATATTGTAATTAGAATAGGAAAAGCTCCATTACCTATCATTTGAATAATCGTAATTTCATCTAGCATCCAATTCACCTCGAATTCTACGCAAGGCATTATTTTTTGTTTTACTAATCGATTGTTGGGAAACTAATAATAATTTTGATATCTCCGTGTCCTTCAAATCTTTAATATAGGCTAAATACAGTATTTGTTTCTGCCTTTCCGTTAAATTTTTGACTGCGTTAAGCAGTCTAGAGTCGTTTATATAATCTTCAATATTGTTACTCTCCAGAGAATATTTATTGATACTATCATCTTTTATTTGTTCAATTAAACTCGAATTTCCGTCACTGATTGGCTTGTCCAGGATTAAAAGAGTATTCTCCGAGAATTTTCGAATCTTTTTATCATAATTGATTGCTTCAAAATAAATCGTTTTGGAGAAATATGACACTAACCTGGCCTTATAACAATAAATATAAAATCTTTTATTGATTTTTTCTTTTAACTCTATTGAATTGCTCAAGAGATACTCATTGTACAATTGTCGATTACTATCAATACTTAAAAATCCAATTATTAAAGGGTTTCTTATACTACGACCATTAATTAACATAAATACCCCCCAATTAATAGAGTCTGTGTTCTTTATTATAACTATTAAAGGTGGAAAAAAAGGACTAAATACAACCCTTTTAAAATAAAACCCAATAGACCTAGTGATTAAAAAAGACAAACAGGAAGTATTACCTATTTGTCTTTAAAGTAATAAATTTTTATTAACGGCTATGAACATCTCTTACAACTCCAATCAAGAGCCATTCCCCTTCACGTTCTTTAGTGACAAATAGTAGCCGCAATCAACTCCTTGTTCAGTTGGTTTAGAGTAGTCCTCTACATACTTGGCATCAGAAAAATATGTGGAGATCGTGTTAATTACTCCGCCACTTTCAACAGATCCATCCGCTTATTAACCATTTCCGTCCTCTCCCTGGGACAACTTAATCATTAGACGAAAGGAAACATTTTTTAGTTTCAACCTTCTGAAGAGTGTTCCTTTTATATAAAGTAACCACTTTTTCACGGGAAAGTTAAGGAAGGTAACATATGCCTAGCCTGCTAGTAGTCAACATCTATCCATTTAGTTTTCGGTCGTAAATTAAAACAAGGTTATGATAAAAAGGAAATTTATCCATAATAGAAACACTAAAATGGAGAAGTTCTCTTGCTCGTTCACAGACTGCTCGTATATAGGTTCAAGTGCGGTAAAGTTAGGCAGAGGACTTCATTTGATCAGTCTTCTTCTAACGGAAAAAGCGGATTGCTTTTAAACTGTTTTATCAAATGGAAAAGGCGCCCCTGTTGTCCTTCCAACAGAGATGCCTTTCATGAAAACTTTTACATTTTTTTCGGCCAGAAGCTCCACTTGCCTAATTTGACGAGGATTGCCGGGATGAGCAGAGGACGGACGATAAACGTATCAATCAGAATCCCAAGTGCCATGATGAACCCGAACAGCTTCAATTCATAAATAGGCATCGTCGCTAAGACGAGGAATGTCGCCGCGAGAATCAAACCGGCCGAACTGATGACGCCACCCGTCCGTTCCAGACCTCTCCGCACCGCTTCATCAAACGGCAATGCTTTCATTTCCTCCCGAATTCGCGCAATCAACATAATCGAATAGTCCACGCCAAGTGCCACGAGGAAAACAAACGCATAGAGCGGCATTCGGTAACTGATGCCATCTAAGTCTAGAAAAACCCCAAACAGGAAGTACGAAAGTCCGAGCGTCGCCGCAAATGATAGAAGTATACTGCCCATCATATAAATCGGGGCCACAACTGACTTCGTCTGCAATCCAAGCATGATCGTGATCAAAATCGTCATCAAAATCATGACAACCCATGTATCCCGGTCATTGACATCCCGTACGTCAGCATTGATTGCGGACTCTCCCGCAATATGCAACTCAGCGCCAGACAGCCCGGCGTCTTTCAATAAAGAAGCTGCATTCTCCCGCAGCGTAAGCACGGTATCCAACGCTTGCGCGTCATATGGATTCCCTTTAAATGTTATGGAGAATTTTGCAGCATTCCCATCCGCATTGAGCGGATTGCCTTGCGCCGTCACATTCGCAATACCGGGAGTTTCCTTGATTTCGTTGACGACGGACTGGAGACCCTCTTGATTCAGCTCCTTGTCAGATACGATGAGGAGTGAACCTGGAGCCAAGCTGCCTTCCGAAAATGCATCACCGAGCCGTTCATATCCGACCCGGGAAGAGAGATCTTCCGGGAAGGAAGCGATCAAATCATAGGATTCCTTCATATTCGTGACATTCCAAGCTCCTAAGATAAGAAGAAGGATAATGGGAATCATGAAACGGAGCGGTTTTTCTGTCACCACACGCGCCACTTTCCCCCAGACCGTTTTCTTCTCGATCGTTTCCTCTCCGTACTTTGGAATGACCGGCCAAAATGCTTTTCTGCCAATCAAAGCAAACAACGCAGGCAGCAGTGTCAAACCTGCTATTAACATGGCAGCGGCAGCAATCGCGAAGACCGGTGCAAAATTGCGGTATGGTTCATAAAGCGCGAAGAAGAGCGTCGCCACTCCTAACACGATCGTGCTGCCGCTAAAGAAAATCGGCTCCCGCACATGGCGCATCGTTTCGCGCATGGCCGCACTAGCATTTTCATGCCGTTTCAACTCTTCCCGATACCGGGAGAAGATGAGCAAGGAGTAATCCGTTACGACCGCAAACAGCAAAATCGTCATAATGGACAGCGCTTGGCTGTCGACTCCGAACCATGCCTCTTTCGTCGCAAATCCGATGATTCGATCCACCAAGGCATAGACGATGCCTGCGCCAACGAGCGGAATGAGCGTCAGCAGCGGAGAACGGTAGATGACGAGCAGCAACACAAGGATCAAACCGACTGTCGACAAAAGCAGCACCAAGTCCGCCCGGCTGAATAACTCAACCGCATCCGATGCAATCCCTGCCGGCCCCGTCAAGGATGCTTCGATTTTATCATTCAAATCGGCTTCTGCAGCCGTTTTCACAGCACTGACCAGCTCATTCAGCTGCTTCCCTTCCAATGATTCAGGCAGGGAGAGCGGAATGAAAAACGTTTTCTCATCCTCTGAAACAAACGATTGCCGTTGCTCCTTCTGCAGCATGGAAAGCGGCAGCACTTCAATGTCTTTGAATTGTTCATCGCTTGCCAGAGCAGATTCAACTGCTTTCGCAGTCTCTGTAATCTCCTCTTCTGAAAACCCTTGGTCCGTATGGAACACAGCGAATAATGGCAGCCCGCCGTCATTCGGGAAATACTTTTCCACTTCGTGAGCGGCGATGATGGATGCCGCATCAGAAGGCAGCCCGCCGTCTTTATTGGCAACGACAAACTCTTTGCCTCCTGGAGCTAAGGCAGACAGCACGCCTGCCAGAAGAATCCAAACCGCGACGGAGAGCCACCAGAACCGTTTTCTCGTATTCGCTTTTGTCATTTATCGCCATCCTTTTGGACAAACAATATCACAATGACAAAGAGCGCAAAGCTTAGCAAGAGAATGCTTCCACCGACGATATAGAAAATGAGAGAGAAGGTTTCATTCACACCGAATGGCTGGATGAATTGAAACCACATTCCCGCCGTTAACCCGATCGATCCTAAAATAGCAGACCAGCCGTGGACGGTCACCAGCTTTTTAGCGCGCACTTTATAAATCTTATAAAATACACCCCATGCAAAGACAGACAACCAACCGACTACGAGAATATGAGCGTGGATCGGCCGGAATGCATAGGAACCCGAACCTGCCATGTGGGAACCTAAAAACGCACCGATTACACCAAAAATCGCCGCCACCCGAATCAACCGTAAACTCCATTTTTCTTGCATTCTATTTTCCTCCTATTCCGTTCATGTTATATGGCTATCATAAAACCTCAACATGAACGGAACATGAACAAGACATTACAGTTTCGGAATGGTAATGGTAAATGTCGTTCCTTCGCCTTCGACACTAGCCACTTCGATCGTTCCTTTATGGAGTGTGACGACCTGTTGGACGATGGAGAGCCCAAGTCCGGTCCCTTCGATATTCCGTGTGCGGGAATCATCGACCCGGTAAAATCGTTCATAAAGCTTGTCAAAATGAGACGCAGGAATGCCGATGCCTGTATCACGCACCGTGACTGTGGCACAGTCTTCCCTATTCACTGCCGCCACTTCAATTTCCCCGCCTTCCTCTGTGTATTTCACCGCGTTGGAGAGCAGGTTTTCCCATACTTTTTCGAGGAATGCAGGATCCCCCTCGACTTCGATCTCCTCAATATCCATGGACAAGGACAGCACTTTATCCTCCAACGCCCATCGATATTTCCGGACAATATCTTTTAATTGCTCATCCAGGCGGAACCGTTTGTAGCGCAATGGGGATTCCAATTGGTCTAGTGACGTAAGGAGAAGCAGCTGCTTTGTGAGCGTCGACAGCCGATCCGTCTCGGAATTGATGATGCTGACGTAGTTCGTGCGTTCTTCTTCACGGACAGCCGGGTCCAGGAGCAACGTCGCATACCCTTTAATGTTTAAGAGCGGCGACTGAAAATCATGCGACACGTCACTGATGAATTGTTTCCGCATTCGGTCGCTCTGCTGGAGCCGATCGACCATCTTTTGAAAACTACTCGCCAGCTGGCCAATTTCGTCCCTCCGCTGAATATCGATTGGCTCATCAAAACGCTCCTGCGCTACTTTTTTCGTGGCAGCTGTCAGCATGGTAATCGGTTCGATCAGCTTCTTTGCGACAATTAGCATCGACAGTAAACTGAAAATCGCCATGACAATGACCATGCCGCCCAGCAAATAATGCACTTCCGTGAACAGGAACTTAATATCCGGCCGCATGAACAATGCATAATTCTTCCCGCCATGCGTGAACGGCACGCCGACCGTGTTCGCCAGCTGATCGGAGAAGAATCCCGTCATGAATGTCTCCGTCTTCAAGTCGCGCATCCCGTGGTAGGAATCACCTGCAAGCACGTCGTCCAATGTAGCGGCCGGAAGGTCCATTTTCCTGAAAGGCGCGCCGTACAGAACCGCCTCCCGATTTTCATTCACAATATACAGCTTGTACCCGATCGCAGCTTGCGTCTGCAAATACAGGTCGAGGTCAAGTTCCTCGTCGTTCTCGATGAATGACGCAATTTGCTCGGCAATGTTCATATTCTTTGCGTCATTTTTTCCTTTGAGCTGCTGGTGGTAATATGTATTGACAACGAGAAAGGCGACCAGTGCGCTCGTCATCATGATGCCGACTGTGAAAGACAGAAACCTTCCGTATAACGACTTCATACGTCATCTGTCTCCAGCTTATAGCCAACGCCGCGCACAGTCGTAATTCGGACAGGATCTCCGAGGCTGCCAAGTTTGTCGCGGAGCCGTTTCACATGGACATTGAGCGTCTGCTCGTCCCCTGCGTAATCGTAACCCCAGACACGCTCAATCAGGAAATCGCGCTCAAATACATGATTCGGTTTGGATGCGAGTAGAGACAGCAGCTCGAATTCTTTAAGTGGCAGGAGTAGCACTTTATTGCCAACCGTAACTTCATAGCTCTGTCGATTGATCTGCAAGGGACCGGCTTCGATCTGCACCCCGACCGCTTTATCGTAACGCCGCAGAATGGCATTGATGCGGAACAGCAGCTCCTTCGGCTCAAACGGCTTGACGACGTAATCATCAGACCCGGCCAGAAAGCCCTTTTCCTTGTCCTCTAGCTCCCCTTTTGCCGTCAGCAATAAAACCGGCACATCGGCCTCCCGCAGCTTTTTCGTCAGCGTGAAGCCGTCCATTCCGGGCATCATGACATCGACAACTGCGAGATCTGGCACATTCTTTTCAAGCAAGGCGAGCGCCTCCATGCCATTCAATGCTTTTTGCACGGTATACCTTGCCTGCGTCAAGTGAATCGCCACCAGCTCCAAAATATGCGGATCGTCATCCACAACTAATATATTCATCCAGACCTCTCCTTCCTTTTCAATGCTTTGCGCCATTCCGCATTCAACAGCCCGGAAACCAGGATGATGACCGCCGTCAGATAAAACCAGAGGACGAGCAGAATGACACCCGATATTTGGCCATATAATCGATTATACTCCACCTTTTGCACATACCCGTCAAATACGAGCGAGAACAATTGCCAGCCGAGTGCCGAAAACACTGCACCGGGCAGCACTTCCATCAATGTCATTCTCCCCGTCGGCACTACCTTGTAAAAGAGAAGAAAAAAGTTGAACAGGAACAGCGTCCCGATTCCCCATTTCAGCAAAGGCCATACATAGAGCCAGCCTCGCCAATCCTCCAGGGTATCGTAGTATGACACGACCTCATGCAGGGACCGTTCGATCAAAGGCAGAAATAGCGATAACGAAATGACAGCCATAAACAGCAGCGTCACCCCCAGGTCCCGGATAATCGCCTGCAGAATGCCGTATTTTCGGATGTAGCCGTTCGCCAGGTCAAGTGACCGGGCAAGCGATTGGACGGCCACAGAAGACAGCCAGAACGCCACAGCGAGACTGGTATAGAGGACATTGCCTTGCACTTTATAAAGTAGGCCTTTGACATTCTGTTCAATGATGACATACGCCTCTTCTGGCGCAAATGGACGAATGAATGCCAGCAGCCATTGTTCATTCACCGGCAAATAGCTGAGAAGCGAAAAGAGGAAAATGAGGAACGGAAACATCGAAAGCAATAGATAATAGGCCGTCTGGGCAGCCTGGTCGAAAAATCGCTCTTTGAAAAAGCGGACCGCTACGTTTCGGATGATGGTCATCGTCTCCTTTTCTTATGAAAAAGCCTTGAAACAAGTGTACGCATTCATTCCATTGAACATTCACTATCCGCTTCGAACGCATCCAAAACCTTATGTCAGTTTTCGTGACTCCCCGAGCTGCAGCACATGAAGACGGGAGGGATCCATCTTCAGCCTGTTCCATTCCGCATGCATCCGGTCCAGCGCTTCCTTCGGCGTATCATCGGCCAGCATGAAGGCGCCAAAATGGATTGGGATCATGTGGCACGCTTTCGTATCAAGGAACGCTTGAATTGCTTCCTCCGGATTCACATGCTGTTTCTTCATGAACCACTCGGGCTCATACGCCCCGATCGGCATAAGGCAATAATCAATGGAGAACCGTTCTCCGATCTCCTTGAAACCTCGGAAATGCCCGCTGTCTCCTGCAAAATAGACAGTCGGCCCATTATCAGGCTCAATCACCCAACCGCCCCAATGTGACCGATTCGTATCAAACAGCGTACGCTTGGTCCAATGCTGCGCAGGAACAAATGTGAGCGAGAGCGATTTAAAGTCAGCACGCTCTCCCCAGTGAAACTCCTGCACATCGGAAAGACCATGCCGCTCAAATGCACGCCTCAGCCCCGCTGGCACAAAAAACTTCGGCTTCCCCGGCAGCCGCTTGATCGACTGATAATGGAGATGGTCATAATGACTATGGGAAAGCAGCACAATATCAATCTCTGGCAATTCATCAAGACGCAAACCTGGCTCAGTCAGCCGCCGGTACATGCCCAGCCAGTTCGCCCACATCGGATCCGTAATTAAATTCACGCCCCCAAGCTGAATTAACACAGTGGAGTGTCCAATGAACGTAATGGATGGCACATCCCGATTCCCCTTCAGCCAGCTGACCTCTTTGATTTCCGCCTGGGGATGCTGATAAGACAAATCTTTTCGTTTCTTCCGGCGCTCCCACTGCCATTGCAGCAAATCTTTGAACGAACCAGTTACATCCACATCATCCAAATTAGAATAACGCATCTTGATAAATCCCCCTTTTCCCTATTTTATGAAATTAAGGATCATCTCTTCAATGAAAAACTCTTTCTTCAGTGACCATGGCAACTCATTGAGAGCGACTCTATGAAATGCCTCTGGCTTGGGATTTGGATGGGGTTCGTGCTGGGGTTCTGGCGTTCATTCTGGTTTTCTGGCGTTCGCGGCGGGGTTCTGGCGTTCGCGGCGGGGTTCTGGCGTTCATCCTGGTTTTCTGGCGTTCGCACCGGGTTTCTGGAGTTCATCCGTGGTTTCTGGCATTGGCACCGGGTTTCTGGAGTTCGCTTCGGACTTCTGGCGGTCACATTGATTCCCTGGCGCTCAAGCCGGTTATCTAGTGCTCTACTGCAAAATACCTTCCATTAAATTGCCTACTACATGAATTATCAATTTCATCTCAGCTAATTGTCATAAAAAGGACGTTAAAATTGCATTGACAACTGGTTGAGAATGATTATCATTAATAATGTACAAAAAAATAGAAAGAAGGTACCCTATGAAATCAAAAGGACTTGCCTCCATTATCGTAACAGTAGGTATCATTTTGGCGGGCTGTACGGAAAAAGAAGCTAAGCCAAGTTCAAATACAACAGAGACAGCTGTGGTAGATTTAACAGCTGAAACAGACGCATACAAACAATTCGCATTAGAGCAGATGGATCAATTTGTTTTGGAGACGCAGAAATTCGTAACTGCTGTCAAAGAAGGTGATTTGGAGACAGCGAAAGCAATTTATCCGACTGCCCGCATGTACTTTGAACGGTCTGAACCGATTGCAGAAAGCTTCGGAGATCTTGATCCTCGGATTGACGCACGCCTGGCCGACTTACAAGAGGAAGGCAAGGGAGAGGAAGATTGGACGGGTTACCATAAAATAGAATACGGCCTATGGGTGGATAACACAACAGCTGGCTACGAAGACATTGCCGATCAATTACTCAAAGATGCGAAAGAACTCCGGGCCCGTGTGGAAACTGTTGAAGTCACGCCAGATTTGATGATTACTGGTTCCGTAGACTTATTGAATGAAGTATCAACTTCAAAGATTACAGGTGAGGAAGAGATTTATTCCCATACTGACCTCTATGATTTCAAAGCAAATATCGAAGGAGCAGAAAAGATTTTTACAATCCTTCAAGACAAGATTGGCAAGAAGGACCCTGCACTTGTCGAGGAATTGACAGAGAAATTTTCCGCTATCAATGAATTACTATCAAAATATGAAGATGGCAAGGGCGGTTTTATTTCCTATGAACAACTGACTGCGGAAGATACAAAAGCATTATCAGAAGCTGTTAATCATCTCGGTGAACCGCTTAGCAACATGGGCATCATCATGGAGGGATAATACATGAGCGAACCAAAAGAAGAAAAGTTCTACGAGAAAAAGATATCCCGCCGCCAAATGCTGAAGTATACCGGCGTTGGAGCTGCAGGCGTCATGATTGGCGCATCCGGCATCGGCAGCGTTCTCAATGTATTTGGCATGGCAATGCCCGATGATGATGAAACCGCCAAGAATAAAAT
This sequence comes from Sporosarcina sp. AD_1, assembly GCF_057373025.1. Classification (NCBI taxonomy): domain Bacteria; kingdom Bacillati; phylum Bacillota; class Bacilli; order Caryophanales; family Caryophanaceae; genus Sporosarcina; species Sporosarcina sp. AD_1. The sequence continues at coordinate 3,816 of NZ_JBPVIR010000007.1, read as the reverse complement.
CAAATTTTACGGCGCCCATCAATCCGGTATTGCGACAGACGTCCCGACGCACATTTATTTTGCCTCTTTGGACGTCGTTGTTAAAACCAAGAAGGAGCTTCAGGACATCTTTAAAACATGGACACCGCTTTCCGTCCGTCTAATGAATGGAGAACCGGTGGGAGATACCTCGACAAATGGATACGTTCCTGCGAAGGATACAGGGGAAGCCAAAGGATTGGATGCAGCTAACCTGACACTTACTTTCGGGGTCGGCCCTTCCCTTTTCGACCGTCCTGAATTCGGTTTGGCATCCAAGCGACCGAAAGAATTGAAGGATCTTCCTCACTTCCCTAAGGATCAACTGGATCCAGCCTTCACAGGCGGCGAACTATGCATCCAGGCGTGTGCTGACGATCCGCAAGTCGCATTCCATGCAGTCCGAAACCTGATTCGCGCGGTATCCGGCAAGGTTTCATTGAAATGGTCGCAAGCTGGCTTTAACTCATTCCCGATGAAAAAAAATAAAAAACAAACACCGCGGAATCTATTCGCCTTTAAAGACGGCACTGCCAATATAAATACTGGAAGCAAAACCGACATGAACGAAGTCGTATGGATCAATCCGAATGAATCCAAGCCTTGGCTGACAGGGGGAACCTACTTAGTTGCAAGGAAGGTTCAAATGCATTTGGAAACGTGGGACCGTACTGCACTAGGTGAACAGGAAGCGACATTTGGACGCCATCGTGATTCCGGTGCACCGCTCGGCAAACAGCAAGAGTTCGATGAGGTCGACTTGGAAGAAAAGGATGCCTCCGGACGGCCGGTCATGCCGGCAGATTCACATGTTCGCCTGGCGAAAGAAGCAGGCACGCGCATTTTACGCCGCTCCTTCTCCTATTCATCCGGTATCATCGATTCTACAGGAACGTATGACGCGGGTCTGCTTTTCATTTCATTTCAAAAAGACCCGGAGCAATTCATTAAGATCCAGCGGAAATTTGGACGGGCCGATAAATTAAATGAATACATCACACACCGAGGCAGTGCGCTGTTCGCTTGCTTCCCTGGTATTCAAAAAGGGAGTTATATTGGTGAAGCACTTTTCAACTAACTACTTACGAATTCCCGTCCTCTTCTTGTTCTGTCTGCTGCTGATCGCTCAAAAGCCTGTATTTGCGGAGCAAACGTCGTTCAGCGATTTATATATCGCCATTGGAGACGCCATCATGAGCACAAAAGCAGGTGAGGACCAAGAAGCGACTGCAGCACTTCAGCAATTTGAAGAAACATGGAAGACGATGACGCCGACTGACAAAGAAGCGTCACAAAGCGTCTCGGATAAGCTCCAAGCTGCATTGGCAGCATCGAACGAGGAGCAAAAGCTTGCCGCACTAACTGATTTATCAAAAGCACTGCATGCATTCGAGAAAAAGGAAAACCCGGTCGATGAAGCCGCGGAGCGCGCAGCATTCAAGAAGGCCATTCAACCGGCCCTTACTGAACTGGAGACAGCCATCTCCACGAATGACAAGCAGACAATTGAAGAAGCCACCAAGAAGTTTCTCGCATCTTGGACTAAAAATGAAAGACCGGTCCGCGAGCAGGATATTGCGGCTTACGGTAAAATCGAAACTCAAATGTCATTTATGCGGATTGCACTCGCAGCAGACGAAACGGATTTCGAGCAAATCAGCGGCCAATACGACGCATTAAAAGCCGCCATTGACGATTTTGCCGCAGGTAAACAAGCTTCTAAAACGACAGGTACCTATACTGTCGCCACACTGATCGGCCAATTGGAGCAAAGTAAAGAAGCCATCCAGCAGAAGCAATATGACGAAGCGGCGGAAATCCTCCGTGAATTTATTGTCACCTGGCCCAATGTCGAAGGTGAAATTCGAACAAAGAACGCCACGTTGTATCAAAAGATTGAAAACGATCTGCCGTTCATTATCAGCGATCTGAGTAATGAACCCGTGAAGGCAGAGGAGGCGACCAAGAAAATTGATACCTTGCATACCGAATTATCATTGTTGACGGAAGACACCTCCTATCATTTCTGGGACTCCGCGCTCATCATGCTGCGCGAAGGCGTCGAAGCCCTTCTAGTGATCATCGGGCTGCTCGCCTTTCTCAAACGCGCCAACCAAGAACAAGGAAAGCGATGGATTTACGGAGGCGCCATTGCAGGCATTCTCGTAAGTATATTAGTTGCAATTCTCATGTCGACTTTATTCCAGTCCGTGACGATTGGTACGAGCCGCGAGAAAATGGAAAGCTACACCGGCCTGGCCGCTGCCATTCTAATGATTGGCGTAGGCGTCTGGCTGCATAGCAAATCGACCGTCTTATCATGGAATCAATACATTTCCAAGCGCCTAAACCACGCCATCTCCAAGCAAAGCGTATGGGCTATGGGAGCCATCAGCTTCCTCTCCATCGCCCGGGAAGGTGCCGAAACCATCGTCTTCTACGCAGGCATCGCGCCTAAGATGCCGACCAGTGAGTTCATTGCAGGCATTCTAGTGGCACTTGCCATCCTAGCCATCCTGACCGTCGTATTGCTGCGGATTACCGGACGGATCCCGGTCCACCGTTTCTTCGCCGTAGCAACCGTGCTCATTTACTTGCTAGCCTTTAAAATCATAGGCGTCAGCCTGCACATGCTACAAGTGACGGATGTCTTACCAACTCATATCATCACGGGGCTGCCGATCATCAACCTCATCGGCTTCTACCCAACTCAAGAAACATTGATTGGCCAATCACTCCTGCTGCTCGTCATCGCGGGAACAATGGTTTACAAGAGGAAACAAGAGCTTTCTACAAATTGAATTTGTCTATCGATGCAAGCTGCAGCCTTATCAGATTTCTGATGAGGCTGCAGTTTTTTTGTGTGAATATAGAGGTCGTGAGATTTGGTTTGGAGCATTTATTATAGTAACGTCCGATCAGCTGGGATAGTCAGGTTTCGGGAGATAGCTTAGGTAGGCATGGTTAGTATGAATTACTTTTGTAGTTCGTTTACTGATTGCACATAGCTGAAGATCTATTGAGGAGATAATTTAATATGTGATCTCCATTCCGTTTAGACGGTGATAGAATGGATTTAATCGGGGATAGACGATGTCATGGGGACCTTTTTGGCCATGGGGATTATGACAGGAGAGACCATGTTTTGCGTGGCCTGAGGTTCTCCAGCGTGTCTGCTATCAGCTTAAGACTGCAGCACCTGCCTGGCTATCTTTATAAGAAGAATTGCCATGGCAAATCTACCTGAATTGTTCTCAAGCAGTGAGCCATTCCGTTTAGGCCGTGATAAACAATACATATAATGAAGAACATTTTTGACACGGATAATATTACAACTGTCTAAGCTGATGTTAATCAGGTGCCAAGTGGCTTTGCTAATCAACGATCTCTATCGCAACTCACCAAGTCTCATTCGCCATATTATAATCCATCCTACACAGGGTATGGACATTACCCGGCGACGTCCTACTCTCATAGGGACGCAGCTTTGCCGCTTTACTACCATCGGTTCTTACAAGTTGGCGGTATCTGATATCTTACTCTCACAGGGAAGCGGCAAATCCGCTTTACTAGCCATCTATTCATGCAAGAATTTTAAAATTTTTAACAAGATCTATTAGGATACCTTGCGGTATCTGTTTTTTTAATACACAAAAAAAACATCCCCCACAAGGGATGGCCTTTGCCCAGCGACGTGCTACTCTCACAAGGGGAAGCCCTGCGAAATTTGCACCTCCGGTGTAAATTATCGCAAAGCGGCAAAGCGCTTTACTCCGGTATCCAACTTATAAGAGCACA